>CANLGL010000003.1 GCA_947490345.1 Deltaproteobacteria bacterium | reverse complement strand
ATGTCGGAGGGGTGCGGACGACGGTGCATATCGGTATCTCGATACATACATCGAATTATCGATGTCGTCAAGCGAGCGGGCACCGAAGCTGTAGCTCCCTTCGTTACCGCGGCACGGTGGTGGAGCCGGGCGCCGTCCGGCCGCCGTCCGCGGCAAAGGCGACACAGGCCGCCCACGGCGATTCGTTACCAGAGCCACGAGGCCAGGCGACCTCCGCTGAAATCGCTCACGTCGGTCTCGAGGATCATGCGCGATCAAGTCGGCACTTGGCCCGAGTCGCGGGCGAATTCGTTGGGGTGTATTTCAAGTGGATGCGCCCCCGGCCCTCGATCGTACTCGCCGTCATCCTCAGCGGTTGCAGCAACTGTTGCGTAGATGCCAGCGATCAACACGCCGGAGTCCTCCCGGTCGCCTTGGTGAGCCACGCCACGATCGTCGGCGAGCTGACCATCCCCAGCTACGTCACCGCCGAGCGGGTCGACGTCCTCATCGACTGGGCTGCGCTCACTTCCGACATGGACTGTCACCCGCTCGACCCGGTTGACGACATCGCCGGGGTCGGACTGATACGGTTCCCGAAGCTGTCGGAGGCCGAGGTCGCCTCGGCGCTCATCAACAACACGCTGACCCAGGCGAACACAAACGGCTACGCTTCCTGCTCGCCCGGGGAGGAGACGCAGTGTTTCCTGACTGAGTTCGGGTTCGCGGTTGACTTCTACAGTCTCGATGGCGGCGTGTACCTGCTCGAGTTCGATGGGAGTCCCGTCGGCGACCTCCGTGCGCTCGCCGTTCTGAGGCCAGACCCGGAAAGCGTGGTGACCGTCGCGACGATCGTGCCCGTCTGCCCGCAGGCGAGCCTCGAAGTCTCGCTGGATCTCACCGATCCCGTGGAAATACCGGCGGCGGGCGGGGGCGTCCGGGTCCCGCGGAGCCTCCCCTTCGACGATTCGGGGAGCTGCGGCGGCGAGAGCGAACCTTCGTGGCTGGTTGACTGGGAGGAGCTGTCGATCAGCCCGAACGAGCTCGTCGTCGCGCGGTACACCATCCCCGTCTCGGAGCTCGAAGCGCAGTTCGCGGCGAGAGAGGCCCTCGCGGCCGAGCGCTTCACGCTCGACGTGAGCGGAACCAGCGCGGACCTCGCGGACGCGACTTCTGCCCTCGGGGACCGCTTCGACGGCTTCGACGGCGAAGGGGTGTGGCTCATCGAGCTTCGCAAAAACTCGTGGTTCGAAGGCTCGGTCCCGCTCTCGGTAACCGTGGTCGAAGCTCAGGACCCCTGACGCTACCGCCGCCGCCCCACCACCGCCGCCAACGCAACTGCCACGCCCAACAGCACCGGCGCCCCCGCGCCACCACTGCACGCCCCACACTCTTCCGGCAGGCCGCCGATGGTCGCCGTGTCGTCGCCCTCGCTGGCTTCGGCGGCGCTGTCGCTGTCGCTGTCCGCCATGCCGGTGTCCCCAGTGTCAACAACCCCGGTGTCTTCGTCCCCGGTGTCGTCACCGCCGGTGTCAGCTTCGTCCGCGAGCCAGTCCTCGACGACCCCGATGGTGTCTTCTTTGGTGTAGCGCTGACCGAACGCGATCATCCACGCATCGTCGTCATCGGCGGCGCCAGCGTCGACCAACAACTCGCCGGTGATGGGGGAGGCGTAAAGCAGGTCGAGGTGTGACAGATTCGCGAGGTGGACCTCGGCGACGACGGCACCCCGCGCGGTGAGTCGGTCGGTCGCAGTGGCACTGTCCACGAACACGAGGCCGTCACTTTCCCCGCTGATCTCACCGAGCATCAGCGCTCCCGACGCGAGTCCCTGCACCTCCTCCTCGGTGATCCCGACGGTGACGAGGCCGTCGCCGATCGCCGCCGAGATGATGTCCGCCCACTGATTGGTGGTCATCTGGCCCAGCTCGGCCCAGGTGTCCCCAAACAAGGTGTTGGCGTAGTCGGGGGTGCCGTTCGGCATCACCGGGTTGTGGCCCGCCAGCACGAACAGCTCAATCCCCGGATCGACACCCGCCGCCGCGATGGCGTCCAGGACGCCCCCACCCGCATCGACGGTTGCATCGATGCCATCGGAGTAGGAGTAGTATCCCCACCCCCCCTCGTACGTCGTATACCAGTCCGTTTGTGCGGCGTAGACCCCCAGCGCGGGGGACTCGCCGGGCAACTCGAAGTCCTGACGCGCGTAGAGTTGGCGCTGTCCGGGGAAGAGTTCGCCCGAAAAACCCTGCTCGGCAAGGTCGGTCTCGACGTAGAGATTGGCGGTGGTGTAGGGGTAGTAGGCCGCCCACGACGCGGGTGAGAAGGCCTCGTCAGCGTCCAGGGACAGGTAGTTGCCATTCGGCCAACGGAACGCAGTGTCGATTCCCGCCAGGGGTGTGGCGATGAAGACCAGCCGCCGGATGTCGTCACGGTAGCGCGTCCCCACCGAGGTGTACGCGGCGTCTGGCCACGCCGCGCGTGCGTAATTCGAGGCGTAGATCGCTGCGGCAATGCCACCCTTGCTGTGGGCCACCACGTCGACCTGGGCGGCGCCGGTCCGCTCGCGGATCCGGGCGATGGCGTCCGCGATCAGTTCGGCCTGCTCGAACGCGTCGCCGTGGGGGTGCGCGAAGGTCATGGCGTAAACCGGGCGGCCGAGCAGGTCTTCGTGCCAGGCCATGGTGATGAACCCGCGCGACCCGTTGTCGCCCACGCCCGGGACGAAGAGGATGGGCGTTCCCGAGGCGACCGCTGCGCTAGGCCCTACGTGGAGCAAGAACCCCGAGGTATGGGGAGTTGCGGTGCCAAAACAGGTCGCAATGTAGGGCGCCCAACTGGCCTGGGTCGGCCATGCGGTGACCTCGTTGTAGACGCCCTTTCCGAAGAGAGTTCGGTCGGGATCGACGTGGCGCTCGATCGCGCTCCACAGGCGCACCGTCCCCTCGGCATCCTCCACCTCGGCCCCGGTGAAGGTCTCGTCGGTGGTGGTGGGATCGTAGCCGGAGGTGGCCCACGCCAGGCTCGCAAAAAACAAGGGGGTCATGGCAGGAACTCCGAGAGCGCGGCGTTGAAGGTGCGGGGGGCGTCGTGGTGGACCGTGTGTCCGGCGCCGTCGATGACAACGAGCGTTGACCCCGGAATCCAGGCCTTGGCGCGCTCAGCAATATTTCGCGGGGTGCCCCCCGTGAAGACGGGGTTCGGGATCATGCGGTCGTCGGCGCCGAAGACGATGAGCGTGGGTGCGGAGATGGCCCGCGCGCGCTCGCCAACCGGGAAGTCGATCATCCCTGCGATCGAGCGCGAGACCGCGACGCTGGTCCCGGCGAATCGTGCTGAAAGACCGACGCGGACGCGCTCCTGGAGGAGTCGCTCGGCGCCCTCGTCCATCCGATTGAACACCTGGGTGCTGAAGTTGGCCCGGGTCTGCTCTTCACCCGCGTCGAGCGCGCGCGCCTCAGTCCAGTAGTCCTTCATGAACCGACCAGCGCCAGGGGTGAAGGTCTCGATCCCGGCGGGGGCGGCCAGCACCAGTCGCTCCACCCGCTCGGGATGGCAGAGCGCGAGCTCCATGACGACCTGCCCGCCCATGCTGTGCCCGACGAGCGTGGCGCGCTCCACGCCGACCGCGAACATCCAGTCCGCCACGACCTCGGCGTACCACGGCGGTGTGTAGGGCGCGTCGGGCCGAGCCGAAGCGCCGTAGCCAGGAAGATCCAAGGCCAACACCCGGTGCTTTTTGGCCAATTCTGGTAGTTGGTACTCCCAGAAGCCGAGGTGGGAGGAGAGGCCGTGCACAAAGACGATCGGCGCACCGTCGCCGCCGCTGTCGACAAAGGCAATGTCCAGGTCGCCCACCTGCGTGTGTTGCACCGGCAGCGGCGACCACACGTCCTCGGGCTCCATCGGCCCGAGCTGGGCGTAGCGCGGAACGCAAGCCGACAACGCAACGAGCATGGCGGGGATCATCCGAGCAACAACCAATCGAAGGTCAAGAGTACAGTCCATGGTGTCACCGGCTCCTGGGTGCCGAAAACTCCGGCGCCGACCAGGGAGAGCGTCCCGAGCGGGAACGGCCGCCCCGACAGTCGCGCGTTGGCTTCGGCGCCCAACATCTCCCCCGCCGCGGTCTGGGCGTAGCCGCCGCCAACCGTCAACGTGGCCCGGTCGGCCACCAGGTCGTACCCCACCGAGCCGGTGGCCGCGACGAGGCCACTCCCCGCTCCAGAGACGTCGGGCACCACCGAAATCGCCCGATTCACCGCCCCGGTATCAGGAAATAGCAGGTAGCAGCCGTGGGTCGCGTACAGCGCACCGACGATGCCCCAACTGTTCGCAGTCAGCACTCCCGTGTAGACCTCGTCGCCGTCAGTGTCGCCGGTGGAGGCGAGTAGCTCCACCCGAGCCACCGACCCGCTGCCGCGGGCGTAGCGCCAGCGTCCTTCGATATCGGCCAGGCCCCCCGCCACATCCACGTCGGGATGTCCCGCTACGTAGATTCGGCCAACGTTTCCGACGACCACGGCGTGCACGCCAACTGGCCCCAGATCGAGCGCAGGGTTGTACCCCCCGTCGATCCCAAGCCAACCCAGATCGGTGTCGACCTCGGGCGCGAGCTCTTCCGGGTCGGTGCGGAAATCGAATCGCGGACCCCCTTGCAACTCGGACAAAGCGCTGGAGGGCCCCGAGCCGGCGATTCCGGCGGCGCCGCCGGCGCGGTCGCGAAGAAGCCACCCGTGGACGCCCACCCTTGTCGCGTAGCTTGGCTTGAGTTGGGCATCGGCAACGAAGAGGGTGACATCGTCCCCATCGGCAAAAGCCTGCTCGTACAGCGTGAAGACGCCGGCGCGGTACCGGAGCACCTCGCCCCCGCGCGCATCGACGTGCCCGTAGGCGGCAACGCCGGCGGCCTCGCTCCCGAAAAACATCAATCGTCCGCCGGAGCGCGTCAGGTCGTCGAGCTTCGCCGTCCCCGGGTCGTTGACCGAATCCCCCACGAACTGAAGGCCAGCGACAATCGTATGTCCGGGAATCACCACCACGCGGGCGTCGAGCCGGCGCGTCTGCAGGTTCACCTGATCGGCGCCAAATGCTCCGCCGGTGTTCCCGCCGGTCGCGTAGGATTGGTCACCCCAGGCAAAGTCGATCTCGAAGGCGGCGTCGAGCGCGGCGCGGCCGTCGAGGATGTCGGGTGTCCACGTCAAGAAAGCGGCGAGGCGCTCTTCGGTGAACGCGGCGCCCACGTTTTCGGTGGTGGTTGAGTTGGTGCCACCGAGCCGGCCGACCACCTGACCGTTGACCAGGGGATTGGTGGTGACGACGTCGGTGAGGACACCACGGGTGGTGAAGACACCCAACAGTCGAAGCGGGTCGGCGCCCGCGCCGTGTGGTACAACGTCGGCAGCGCGCGCCTCGGCGGGGAGGGCGGAGTCGTCAGCGAACGCGAGGGTGATCCAGAACAACATCACTGCCGCCGGTAAGTCTGGACGTTCTGTCCAGGATCGAGCTGAGGACCTTCCGAGGAGCCGAAACCCGTCGCGGGCGTCGGCGGCGTGTAACCAGAGCTCGGGATCACGATGACCACCTCGTAGGTGAGGACTCCGCCGCTCACCGAGTAGATCCCTTCCGAAGTTGCGTTGCTGGGCGAGGTCTGCACCAGGGTGATCGACGCCGGCTCGGTGCGGGTGTCGGACTCGAAGGAGCCGACAAAACGCGTGGAGTCGCCGTCGTTGTCGACAGCGACGACGTCGTAGCCGCCATCGCCAGCGAAGTCCCCGGTGATCGCGGTGAAGTAGGGCGCGAACAGCTCGCTCAGGTCGCCGCCCGACGACAACCACGCACCGACGATGGTGTCGGTGTCGGTGTCGGTGTCGGTGTCGGTGTCGGTGTCTGAGTCGGCGTCGCTGTCGGAATCGGCGTCGGCGTCGGTGTCGGTGTCCGCATCGGTATCCGCGTCGGTGTCAGCGTCCGCGTCGGCGTCCGCATCGCCGTGACCGGCGATGTTCTGGTACGACGCCACACCCTCGACGTCGTCGCGCCCGCAGGCGAGCGCCAGCATCAACAAGGACAACATGGCGGATAGCCCGAGGCGGTCGATCTTGCCCGAGGCGGTCTTGGGGAGCGCGGCCAGCACGCGCACCTCTTTGGGGAGCTTGAAGCGGGCGAGCCGGCCGGCGAGGTGCTGGAGGACTGCCTCCGCGGTGACCGACATGCCCGCGGCCGGCTCTACGAAGGCCACGCCGACTTCGCCCCAGCGGGCGTCCGGCACGCCGATCACCGCCACCTGGGCGACGCCCGGACAGGTGAAGATCTCTGCTTCCACCTCGGGTGGGTAGACGTTTTCGCCACCGGAGATGTACATCTCCTTCTTGCGACCACGCACGGTGAAGAAGCCCTCCGCGTCGCGGCTCAACAGGTCCCCGGTTCGGAACCAGCCGTCCCCCATGGCCGCGTCCGTCGCCGCGGCATCGTCGAGGTAGCCCCCGAAGACCGCCGGACCCGACAGCTGAAGCTCGCCCGTTTCCCCCACCTCGCACTCCGCGCCGTCTGCTCGCACCAGCCGGGCCGCTACGTGGGGCACAGGCTTCCCGACCGAGCCGGACTTCCGCTCAACATCCGCCTGGGGTAGCGAAAAGCAGTTCGGTCCCACCTCGGTGAGGCCGAAGCCCTGTCGAAGCGGAATGTTCCGCTCCCGATACCGCGCCAAAAGCGGCATCGGCAACGCCGCGCCGCCCACGAGCACGTCGCACACGCTGGAGAGGTCGCTTTCATCAAACGTTGCGTGATCCGCCATCATCTGGAACATCGTCGGCACACCCATGAGCAAGGTCGTGCGCTCCGAAGCGACCAGGCGCAGCGCCTCAGCCGCGTCAAAGCCGCGGGTCAGCACCACCTTGCCGCCCCGCCACAAGAGCGGCGTGGTCAGGCTGTTCAGGCCGCCGGTGTGAAACAGCGGCGTGAACGTGAGCGTGCTGTCGTCCGCGGACAGGTCACACGCAAGCTGGGTGTTCACCGCGTTCCAATGGAGCTGCTGATGGGTGAGCAGCGCCCCTTTCGGGCGCCCCGTCGAACCCGAGGTGTACAGGAGCACCCAGGGCGCCAAAAGGGTGCTCCCGGGACCCTCGACCGGTGCCGCCACGGGGTCGTTCTCCAGAACAATACCCTGCGCTCGCGACGAAAAGCTAGAATCGACGAGGACCAGCTTCGGTGCGGCGTGCGACAGCTGCCAGGCCAACTCCGCATCGGCGAGCCGCCAGTTCATCGGGAACAGGGTGGCCCCGACCTCCGCACAGGCGAAGAGCAAAAGCAGGGTCTCCGCCCGATTGGGCGCCAACACCGCAACGCGATCCCCGCAGCCGACCCCTTCCATCCGGAGCCGCCCCGCCCAGCGGAGCGTGTCGCGGTGCAGCATTTCCCAGGTCCATCGGCGGCCTGACGCGACGTCGACGAGCGCCTCCGCGTTGGGGCGGAAGCGGGCGTTGGCCTCGGGCCAGTTGCTGGTTGCTTTCATCGTGACACACTGGCGGCGAAGTCAGCCACCAGCGGATAGAACTGCTTGGGTCCCTCACTTCCGACCACGACGCCGATGTGTCCCGTGTCCAATGATACATGCCGTGTATCACCGCTGACCAGGCCGGCCAAGGGGCTGGCCGCCGCGGGAGGGGTGATGAAGTCCCGCTCACAGGTCACAACCAGCGTCGGCACCACAACGTCCTTCAGCCGCAGCGGCGTCCCCTCGATGAGCCAGCTCTCGTTGACGAGGCCGTCGCGCTGATACCCCTCGCGGATGAACTCTGCGGCGAAGGCGCCTGGAACCGGAACGTTTTCCTCCAGCCAGCGCTCGCGCACCAGCACCCGGGCGAGCTTGCGCGGGTCGTGGCTGGCCGCCTCGATCGCCAGATGTTTCGACACATTGCCCACCGGGTCCAGGAGCTGGAAGGCGGGCTTCATGCTCTCGACGGGGACCAGGCGGTCGAGGGGGAAAGCGGCCACCGTGTCGATCGAGCGTGCAAAGGTCGCGAACCGGCCGCCGGCGCCGAAGTGCACCGGTGCCGCCAGCGCGACGAGCCCCGCCAGGCGCTCGGGCCACCGAGCGGCCAGCATCGCCGCCAGCGTCCCGCCCATGCAGTAGCCGAGCAGCACCGCGCGCGGCGCCCCCGCATGGCGGCAGGCCCGATCGACGCTGCGACGCAGCAGCCGGAGCGTGGCGCCCACGTCTTCGATGGCGTTTTCTTCTTCGGGGACGCCCCAGTCCACGAGGTAGGTCGGGTGTCCACGCTCGGCCAGCGCCGCGACCAGGGAGCGCCCGGGCTCGAGATCAAGGATGTAGGCCTTGTTGATGAGCGAAGGCACCAGGACGATCGGGGTCTTTCGCGCCGCGCCCGGTGGCCCGTAGTACCGCACACACAGCCGACCCTGGCGGTGAATGACCTCGTGCGGCGTGAGGCCGACCGGCGGCCGCGGCGTCCCGGCGAGGATGGCCATCCCCCGCTGGATGCGTGCAGCCGGAGCCGTCTCGGGGTTCATGCGCCGAGCCAGTCCACGATGGCCGCCGGCAGCTTGGCGCCCGCGCACACGCCCACGTGCCCACCGGAGATGGTCGCCACGGTCACCGGCCCACCCCATACCTCTGCGAGCGCGTGCGCAGCGGCCTCAGGGACGATGTGATCCCCACCCGCGGCCAGCGCCACCGCCGGAATCTTGGCGTCGCGCAGGTCCACCCGCCGCCCATCCATGACCCAGCCGCCACGGATCAGCGCATTGTCGAAATAGCAGCCGCGGATGTACTCGCGGTAGGTGGCGCCGGGAAAGTCGACGCCGTCGCCATTCCACGCTTCCAGGGCCGCCCAGAGCTCACGGAACGCGGGATCGCCGCCGCGGTCCACGAGCGTCTTGAGCTTCTGGGTCGAGCCCGTGGGCCGCAGCCACCGGAAACTGTCCAGCATCAACGCCTGGGGAAAGTTCCCGAAGCCGTCGATGATGGTGTCCAACGGAAAGGTCTCGGGCCGCGCCCAGATGGAAAGGCGACCGGAGCGCGAAAAGTCGATGGGCGTCGCCAGGAAGAACGCCCGCCGCACCGGAGATGGGTTCCGCGCCAGATGCAGCGCCAGAAACGTGCCGCCGACACAGTAGCCCAACACATCTATTGCATCGATTCCAGCGTGGCGAATGGCACGATTGATACATCGGCCGAGCACGCGATCGACATAGTGCGACATCGGCAGGTCCGCGTCTTCCGGACCCGCCCGACCCCAGTCCAGGAGGTACACGGGCACGCCCGCCGCCGTCAGCGCCTCGACCACGCTGCGACCCGGCATCAGGTCGAAGACCGTCCAGGTGTTGATGAGCGGCACCACACAGAAGACCGGCGGAAAAAGCGCGGTCGCCGGCGCGAAGTATCGGACACACGCCTTCTGATCCCGAAAGATCACCGCGTGCGGCGTCTGCCCGGTGCGCGCGCGGCTGACGGGATCGCTTGCGAGCCAGCGGGCAGTATCGACCACCCGGTCCGTGATCGTCGTGCTCATCCGTTGCCCTTACGCCGGCGAGTACCCGCCGTTGCGAGCGCCATCGAGGACGCGCCACGCCCGAGCTCGCCGCGGATCGCCGCCAAGGTCTCCCGCAGCTCCAACCGGGCCTCTGCGGCCTCGATCCGGGCGTGAACCGCCTCTTTTTCGAGCCGGGTCAGTTGGTCCTTGAGCCCCAGGACCACGTCCTCCTGCTGAAGCATCCGCTCCTCCAACATGGCGGCAATCTTCGCGACGCGGATCACGTCGTTGCGTGTGGGGAGGTGCATCCGCTCCATGCTCTGGTCGACGCCCTGTTCGTACTTGCCCCGCGCTTGGGCCGCCCCACCGAGGTTCTTCCCCATCGCATCGAGGAAACTCGGATTCTCCAACACCTGGTCCCACCAGCCGCCCATGGCACGCTCCCAGTGAGAGTAGAGCTCGTCGCCGAGCTTGCCGAGGTCAGGGTTCGCGGTGGCCATGGTGTCGTCCGGGTTTGGTTGCAACGCGGCAATAGATTACCGCGTTGCAAGATTCTACGCAAGGGTGGGCGATGCTTGATCCCGGGCCGAGACAGGCACAGGCTGGACCGCATCGCACTCCACCAGGAAGTCAGACCTTTTCAGCCGGAGCTTTGGGTGCGAAGGCGGCGAGCATCGACTTGGACGCGTTCATCGCCAGCTCAGCGCTGGCGTCGAAGCCGGCCTTGCCCAGGCTGAGGTTCGAAAGCGCCTGCTGCTCGGCGAGCTTCATCTGGGTGCGGGAGTAGTCGAGGACCTGCTTCTGAGCGGCAACAGCCTGCTCGCCGGCCTGGTGGAGGGTGGTCTGGAAGGGGGTGGTGAAGGTGTCCATGTGATCTCCTGTGGGTGGGTCCGGGTCCGAGAGTCCGGGTCCGGGGTGCCGAGAGTCTATGCATCATGCTGCACTGCGTCAATCCAATTTTTATTGCGTCGCAGCAATCACCGATCGGGCTGGCGGGATAAGACAGGGCGATGCCGACCATCAAGAAGTACGAGAACCGCCGGCTCTACGACACGGACAGCTCCGCCTACGTCAACCTTGACGACGTCGCCGCGATGGTGCGCCGCGGCGAGCCTGTGGTCGTCCATGACGTCAAGACTGGCCGCGACCTGACCCGCGACACGCTGCTTCAGGTGCTCCTGGCCGCCGAGGGTGGCCCGGAGATGTTGCCGAGCGGCATGTTGCGCCGCGTCATCCGGGCCACGGGCGATGACCCACTGCAGCGGATGTTGCGCCCCCATGTCGCCAGCTCGCTGGAGCTGATGCACACCCAGCTTGACGAGTTGGAGTCGCGGATGACGGCTACCTTTCCTGGGTTCGCACGGGCGAATCCGTTTGCGGCTAAGCCGGCGGCACCGGCAGCGGAGGCTGCTTCCGCCCCGGGAGGGGCGGCGCCCGAGGGGGCTGAGTCGCCTGCGGGAGACGACAGCCTCGACGCGCTGCGGCGCCGGTTGGATGAGCTGGAAGCGCGGTTGAAGCGGGGGTAGACTGTGGACGACGCCGTCCACCGGCAGGCCATGGCGGCGGGATGGCCCAAGCAGGTGCGACCGAAGTCGCAGGGTGAGCCACTACCGAGCGACTTCAGTCGCAGTAGCGCCGACTTCGGTCGCGGCGGCGGCGAGTGTGGCGTGCTGGCGGAACCTGTCGGCACTGCCTTACCGATCAACGCCGTGAATATCTCGGCGACCGTGGTGCGGCTCTCCGCAGGTGCGACCGAAGTCGGAGGGTGACCCACCACCGCGCGACTTCGGTCGCATTGGCGCCGACTTCGGTCGCAGCGCCGGCGATCGGCGACCGCCCAGCTTGGTGCGAGCGCTCGCCGCCGGCCGGCTCACACCCAGGTCAGGTGCCGTCAGTCCGTTGTAGCACGGCCGCCGCGGAGCCCACCGCCCAGCACCTGATCACGCCGCAACGCGCCCAGCGGCTGCCTACCAGGATGCCCGGAGTTTGCGCGTTGCCCCTTAGTTCCGCTTCGGCTTGACGCGACGGAACGGATGCAGGAACGACGCCAACGCCCCGGCGCTCCGGGTCTGCAACCACAAGCGACCGGTGCCCTCGAACTGGCAGACGAGTCCCTCCTTCGAGAGAAAAAGGCTCTTCAGGCCAAGCGAACGCACCTTGAAGCTGAGGGTGTCCTCGAAGGCGACGATGTGGGAGGTGTCCACCGTATAGGCGCCGCTCACGTCCACGATGTGAATCGCGCCGTAGGTGGCCATCCACAGGGTCCCCTGCCCCGAAGCCTTGAGCATGAAGAGCCCTTCGCCCCCGAAAAAGCTCTTGGCTCCTCCCCACTTGGTGTCGACGGTGACGCCCGGGGTGCAGGCGCAGAACGAGCCGCTCTGCACCATCACCGTACGGCCGTCCATGATGACGGCTTCCATGTCGCCTGGGGTGGATGGCGCGAGATCCAGGCGCTGCCCGTCCGCAGTGGCGGTGTAGGTGTTGAGGAAGATTGACTCGCCGCCCAACGCACGCTTGGCCGCGCCGAGAAGGCCGCCTTGCATATTGGTTTCGAGCTTGAGGCCAGGCGACATGCCCATCATGGCGCCGGCTTCGGTCACCACCTTTTCACCCGACGCCAGCACGATGTGAAGCGAGGTGTAATCTGGCTTGTTGCGCAGTTCCGCTTGCATTGGGGCTCCTATGCGTCGCGCATGGGGAGTTTGGGGCCGACCGCCTTGCCATACTCCTGAGGGTTCCGGGTCTGAATCCACAACTTTCCGGTTCCCTTGAACCGACAGACCAGGCCTTCGCCGCCGAAGATGAACGAGGTCCACCCGCCGCCGAACCGGCTGATCGAGAAGCTGAGCCCATCCTCGAAGGCGACGATGTGCCCGGTGTCGACGATGAATTCACCGGCGACATCGACGGAGCGCACCCCGCCGAAGGAGTTGAACGCGATCGGGCCATGGCCGCTGGCCTTGAGCATGACCAGCCCTTCGCCCCCGAAGAAGGTACGTGCGCCGCCCCATTTGGCGTCGATCTTGATGGTGTCCGCCGAGCAGACGAACGCGCTGGACTGAAGATACAACACCCCCTGGGCGGGAAGCTCGTGCACGACGATGTCGCCGACGTGGGTCGGGGCGAAGGTGACCTGCCCGGGGGCGCTGGCGGTGAAGCGGTTCTGGAAGAAGGACTCTCCCGCCACGACGCGCTTCAAGCCGGACAACAGCCCGCTGAGCATGCCTTGCCCTGGCGCTGCTGCGGAGGTCTGCATCTGCACGTGGGTGTCCATCGAAACCATGGCCCCGCCCTCAGCGATGACGGTTTCGTTGGGCTCGAGGTGCACGACGGCGAGCGCATACGCGGGGCGATGTTGAATGTCGAAGCGCATGGTGCCTCCTACGCCGGCAAAAGGGGCGAAATCCACCCGATGAGCGTGCCGAGATTTCGCGTCTGCAACCAGACCGTTCCTTTTCCGGTGAACTCGAGGACCAGCCCCTCACCGGAGAGGAAGGTCGACTTCCAGCCGCCGACACGCTTCAGGTTGTAGCGGAGCTTTCCCTCAAACGCGACGACGTGCCCGGTGTCGACGACGTAGGACCCGTCGACCTCGACCGCTTCGATGGCGCCGTAGGCGTTGATCAGCAGGTCGCCGCTGCCGCGACAGGCGAGGAAGAAGGCGCCACCGCCACCGAAGAGCATCGAGAAGCCGCCCCAGATGAGGTCGACGGTGATGCCGCGGCTGGACGCCAGATACGAAGTGGCCTGCACGATGATCTTGCGACCGTCCCCCATCGGGAAGGCGCGGACGTCGCCGACCATCGCCGGGGCGAGCATGACCTGCTGCCCCGTGGCCGTCGCCCGGAACTCGTTGACGAACATCGTCTCGCCGGCGAGAAACTTTCGGGCGAGGCCGACAAGCGCCGCCTGGAGCAGGTCCAGAATCCCGCCGCCGCCCTTGCCGTTGAAGGTGGTGTTCACCGTCACGCCGGCGGACATCGCGACCATCGACCCGCTCTCGGCCGAGATCACCTCCCCTTTGTCGAGGGTGACGACTGCCATTCCAAAGGAGGGAACCGACTCAAGCTCGATCTTCATGCGGCGGCGCTCCGCTGGGGGAGGCGGAAGCTATCACGCGACGGGGCCAGAGACGCGGGGCGAGAGGTACACCAATGGTGTATTCTGTACAGGGAGGGCGCATGAGGACGAACATCGACGTCGACGAGGAGCTGGTCACCCAGATCCGGAGGGCGACGGGACTGGCGAGCAAACGCTCGATCGTAGACGCCGCACTCCGTCACTATGTAGCGGCCTTGGCCGAGGATCCCGAACCGGCGACACGAGCCCTGGGCGAGGAGATGCGCGATGACCGGACCAAACGGGTGCTGGGCGAAAGCCCATCGGCGCGGATCGAGGGGGCACTTGCGCTCGGTGAGGAGCAGCTTCGCCTCGCGGCCCGTCGAGCCGGGATCACCGACCTGGAGGCGCGCCAGCTGCACGAACTCGGCAAGGACCGCACGAGGCGACGGGCGGTTTGAACGCTCTTTCGCAAGCGATTGGGCACCTAGCCGGGAGCGGCACCCCTCACGCGCTGTTCGGCGCTGTCGGCCTCGCCGCGTACGGCGTTTTACGTGGGACGTCTGACATCGACCTGTTGGCGGGGCACGTCGTGATCAGCGACGACTACTGGTTGGGACTCCGCGGCGTCCGGGCCGAGGTCAGGCGCGGGGACCACACCGACAACCTGCTGGGCTGCGTGAAGATCGGACTTGCGACGGCAAGGCGGCCGGTCGATGTCGTGGTTCCGCGCGGTCGTTGGGTGGAGCGCGCGCTGGCGCGGGTGGACAGCTCGGTCGTCATCGGGCACGCGCAGGTGCCGTTGCTGCGTCTGGAGGACATCGTGCTCGCCAAGGTGCACTCCGGCAGCCGACAGGACGTCCAGGACATCCTTACAGCGTGCGAGCTCCCGGACGCCCGTCGCGACGACATCGTGGCGCACATCGACGCCGAGCAGGTCTACCTCATCGGGCCAGCTCGCCGCGACTGGCCCCGGATTCGGCGGCTCATCCTCACCGGCGCGAATCCGCGATAGCTGCCCGCCATGGCGATTCACTGGTTCCCTGGGCACATGGCGACGGCCCGAAAGGAGATCCGCGGCGCGATGCCCGACGTCGACCTGGTGATCGAAGTTTTGGACGCGCGGATCCCTTTTTCAAGCGAAAATCCGCTCGTTTCAGAGCTGCGCGGCCAGACGAAGTGCATCAAGATCCTGAACAAGAGCGACCTCGCCGATCGCACGGTCACCGCCGAGTGGTTGCGGGCGCTCAGCGCCACCGCCGGCGTCACCGCGATCGCACATCACGTGCGGGAACCGAAGTTCCTCCCCGTCCTCAGCACGCTGGCGCGCGACCTGGTGGGCACCGTGCGAAACCGCCCGGTGTTGGCGATGATCCTTGGGATTCCCAACGTCGGCAAGTCGACGGTCATCAACACGATCGCAGCGCGCACCATCGCCAAAACCGGAAACAAGCCGGCGGTCACCAAACTACAGCAGCGCATCACTGTGAGTCGTGAGCTGGTGCTGTTGGACACGCCGGGCTTTCTGTGGCCGAAGCTCTCGCCCGAGGCCTGCGGATACCGCCTCGCGGTCACCGGGGCGATCTCCGATCGCGCGTTCGACTTCCAGGATATCGCCGCCTTCGCCGCGCGCTTCCTGTTGAGTCGCTACCCCGAGCGGCTGACTGAGCTGTACGGAGCGAAGTGCCTCGTCGCCAATCCCGACGACCTCGTCGACGCGGTCGGGCGGGCGCGGGGCTTCCTCGGCAAAGGAAGCGTCGTCGATCTCCAGCGGGCGGCCGAGCGGCTGATACACGACCTTCGCGACGGGAAACTCGGCCCGCTGAGCTTGGAGCGGCCGGAGGATTGCGGAGTGGGGTGACAGCGGGGGCGCGGCGCGGCGGGGCGCGGCGGGGCGCGCGGGGGCGGGGCGGGGGCGCGGGGGGGGCGCGGGGGGGGTGCGGGGGGGGTGCTCGCGCATTCAGCCATGCCCCCCAAAATGCGACACCCCATTGGGCCATGCCCCTCGATTTGCGACATGCTTGCGATCCGCGGCGTCTCAGCCACCTCGTCACGCGAAATTATCGGCGTTGGCTCGTGACGGCTTCCGCCGGGCGGGCGACCCCGAGGCCATGGTGTCGCAAATCACCCCCCATGGCTCGCCTGCTGTCGCAAATTTGGGGGCATGGCTCGACCTGCGGCCGCAAAGGCGCGGAGAGGCGGCGGCCGGCCCCCGGGGCGCGGCGGGGGCGCGGGTGCGGACACGATCGCCGCGATGGCCACCTCCGAGCCGCCGGGAGGCGGCGGCGGTCCCCGTGAGCGGCTGGAAAGGCTGCTTTCCCAGCTCACCGAGCGGGAGGCGACTTGACCCTGATACACGGTCGCCGTGCCCGCAGCCCCACCCCCAACGCTGCCAGGATGGCGACAGGCCCTCGCGCTCGGGGGCCTGCTGTGCGCCGCCGAGCTGCTGCTGACGCGCTTCAGCGGGGAGCAGCACGTGGCGCCGATCACGGCGGCGGTTTCGATCGGCGCGTGGTTGCTGCTCGCCGGCGGGCCAGCGCTGATTCTCGATCGACTGCCGCTACCCCCGAAGGTGCGCGCGCTCCTGCACCGGTTGGCAGGCTGGGGGCTCTGCAGCATCGTCGGCCTAGGCATCATCGGGCCGCAGGTCAACGAGCAGGCAGGGCGCCTCGGAGTCGCCATCGGCGCCGCGGTGCTGATGGTCACCCTCGCGCTGGCATCGCGACTCTCCCGGCGTCACCCGAGTGTCTACCCCCGACCAGCCGCGGTTTTGTTGGTACTGGTGCTGTGCGCCGTGGGGTCCTGGCTCGCGGGACCGGGGACGCTCCCCCCGCCCTCGGCGCTCGCACCACTCGTCTTGAGCTGGGCGGGCGTCGGTGCGCTCGCCTCGGTACGCCGAGGGGCCGTGTTTGCCGCGACCTTCGGCCTGTTAATGGCCACGATCCCTGGTTTCACGACAACGGTAGCGTGGTCCGAACGGGCGCCCGGCAGCGGCCCCGATCTCATCGTCGTGAGTGTGGACGCGTTGCGCTTCGATGGCGCAAGAACCATGACCGCCTATCGGCGGATCGCGGCCGAGGGGGTCGAGTTCACCGCGGCCCAAGCGCCCGCGCCGTGGACACTTCCGTCGATTGCTAGCCTTCAAACTGGTATACCTCCGACTGTGCATGGGGCCGGCTCACAAGGAAGCGGCGCTTTTTCCGGCGTCAGGCCCGATGCTCCCTCCCTAGCCGCGGCCCTCGCGGCGCGGGGGTACGACACCGCCGGCGTCATCGCGCCCAACCCATTCGCGGGGGCGAGTTTCGGGCTGGACCGCGGCTTCGATCACTTCAATGAGCCGGGTTCGCGGCTGCACTCGCTCCCTCGCGGGTCGGCGAACCGCGCCGCTTGCCCGCTTTTGGTACGCCTCGTGGAACGCGCCCAGAAGTCCATTCTCTGTCACGCCGTCGATGGCGAAGCGATCACCGACTACGCTCTGTCCGTCGTCGCCCAGCGGCGCGACCGGCCGCTCTACCTGTGGGTGCACCTGCTCGATGCCCACCTCCCCTACACCCACACTGTCGACTCCTCGGTCTCCGCGGCGACCCGGCGCGCGATCGGGAGCGATGACCGCAACGAGCTTGCCCGCCTCCAGGGCTCACCCGGCCTCGAGCGTGAGCTACGGGCCGCAAACGCCGATGAGCTCCGCTTCGTCGACATGCAGGTGCAGCGACTGCTGGACGGCTTGGGCGCTCCACCTGCGAACGGTCGCGTCGTCGTCCTCACCTCCGATCACGGCGAGGAGTTCTTCGAGCACGGTGGCTTCGAGCACGGACATGCCCTGTTCCAAGAGGTGCTGCACATCCCTCTAGTGGTCTCCGGACTCGAGCGGCGGGGGGTGGTTGATACACCCGTGACACTCATGGATGTGTCAGTGACCTTGCTGGCGGCGGCCGGTGGTCACGATGCCCAGATGGTGGGAGTCGATCTGGTCGGCCCGCTCGACCCGCAGCGGATGATCCACTCGGGAAACATGCTCCGCATCGCGCCGGAGAAGATGTTCGCAAGCCGGCGCGGAACTTGGAAAGCCATCTGGACCCAGGACGCTCCGCCGGCGCTCTACGAGTTGTCCTCTGACCCGTCCGAGTCTCACAACGTCGCGGCGGACCACCCGGAGGTCTTCGAAGCGTTCACCTCCGAGCAACCCCGGGCCAGCCTGGAGCCCCTGGCTCCGGTTCACGTCGAGGGCCAGCAGAAGGCGCTTCTCGAAGCGCTCGGATATCTCGCGCCAACCGAGTAACCGCGCTCAGCGTTCGTCAACCCGCTTCACCGCTGCCGCCACCGCCTCCCCGGCCTCCCGCACCGCGGCACACGCCGCGCGGACAGCGTCGCTCAACGCCAGTCGCTGCCCGAGAACCTCGTCGGGCACGATGAGCGACAAAAACGCGTCCCGGCCGACCCGAGGGTGATGTCCGCCCTCCTGCGCAGCGGCAAGCGCGCCCTGCACCGCCGCGGAAAGCACAAAGGGCACCAGCCAGGCGATGTCCGCACCCCCACGGCCACGCAAGACGAAGAACTCGGCGCTGCAAACCACGTGATTTCCGCCGGGCGACAGCGTGAAGCACCCCTCGTCGAGCCAGGCCACCTGGCGCAGATAGGGACGCAATCGAGAGACAATCACATCACCGGGCGACAAGACTCGCTTCAGGCTACCGAATCTCCCGGCGAGCGCGAGGGGTCGGGAGACCCGCACCACCCCCTCCGCGGCGTCCCCCGTGTCCAATACAAGCGCCGTCGAACTGCCAAGGTTTCGCGCCGTGAGCGCGCCCAGGTCCACCAGCTCCGCAAGCGAGGTGCCGCCGCGATGATCGAGGGTGCGGCGACGATCGTACCGCTCCGGAGCCAGGACGAACCCGGACGCCAGCTCACCAATCGAACGGCGCACCGCTCCGGTGTCAGCAGTCTCCACGCGCGTCCCATGCAACGCCGCCCGCACCACCCCGGTAGCCTCGGCCAGATCGCAGTTCCCGAGCAGCCGGCCTCGCGCGTCCTTGCCGTCCCTGACGCTCTCGAAGAACACGATCTCCTCGGCAGGCGGCGGCTCGCGGAGCACCAGGTCCCGCCTGACCGCGATGACGACACACGCTTTCTGGGACGTGTGGGGCAAAAAGGTGTTGCGACCGAGGCCAAGGACGGCGACGACCGTTGCTTGACGGAGGAGCCAGTGGCGGACGTGGGCCCACGCCGCACCCCCCGCCTTGTTGGTGGGCAGCACGATGGCAAGACGGCCACCCGGCCGCAAGAGCTCGATGCAGCGCTCCAAAAAGAGCACGTCCCGCTCGACGCGGTGGCCGGCGGCAAGCTCGTAGGCCCCGGCGAACGTCCCGCCCACGTCGCCCGCGAACGGCGGGTTGGTGACGATGACGTCGTAGTCGGCACCGACCTGAGCGCCGACCCGGTCGAGACTGTCGGCCCTCGCAATACATTTCGGGCCGTATCGGGAGCTGGCCAGCATCACGCGTGCGACCGAGACCGCACGAGCATCCTGATCAAAGCCGGAGGGCTCACACTCGGACTGAACCAATAGCGCGTGTCGCAGAAAGGCGCCGGAACCACAGGCGGGGTCCGCGACTCGCTCCCCGGGCCGGAGATCCAGCATCTCGATGAGCGTGGACACCACATACCGCGGAGTGAAGTACTGCCCCTTCTGCCCCTTGGACGCCTTGTTCACGATGCCCTCGAAGAGCGCGTCAAGGCCCTCCAGGTTGTCGGCCCAAAGCTCCACGCCGGCCAAGAGTTCGACACATCGCACCAGTGCAGGCAACGGAAGCAGGGACCGCGCGTTGGGGCCGAGAACTCCTGGCCATGCTTGCTCGGCGTTATCCAAGAGCGCGTCCACGTTCCCTGGGGAAAAACCGCCCCCGACCCCGAGTCCGCGTTCGTGCGCCAGCTTCGCCACCATCAGCTTCAGGGCTTCATGCAGGGGGTCCTCGCCGCTGTGCGCGCTGATGAGCTCGTCCAGCCGCCGCGCGAGCGACGCCCAGTCGCCGGGGTGGGCGAGGTGTCGCCGCGCCACGCTAGACGCTGAGCCCCAGCCGCGCCGCAAGCTCGGTCCGCAAGATTCGGTCGGGATCGACCATGTCACGGAGCGTGGCAAAGCGCGCCAACCGCTCCTGGCCCAGCGAGCGCTGCAGGTGATCGGGGCGCAGGACCGCGTCCTTGGCCGGGTAGAAGCGACCGCCAGCCTCACACACCATGTCCGAGACCTCGTGGAGCGTCTTCCACAGGACCGCCCGGTTGGCGGGGGTCACCGGGAAATCGAGCGCAAGGCTGTACCCGTCGAGCCCGTGTGAGAGCAAGAACTCGTCCGGGCGATGCCGCTTCATCACGCCCAGGTAGCTGGGCACGCCCCGCGCCTGAGTCAGCCGCAGGATGTTCGCGAAGACTTCCGGCGCGGCATCACGAGGCACGAAGGGCTGGTACTGCACGAATCCGTGCGGCCGGTAGGCGTCCCGGTACGTGGGTACGTAGTCGAGGAGGAAGTTGAACGCGACGTGCCCCTGCAGGAACGCCGCCCTGGAGCCGAAACGCGACGCCAGGTTCTTGCCGACGTTGAGCAGGCGCATGCCCAGGTTGTGGTTCAGCTTGCCCAAGATGGTGCCCACCAGTCCACGCGGCACGCCCAGAATACTCCCGGGGAGGTCCTGTGCGGCAGGGTCCAGGTTGGGCCCCTTGTCCTCGCCTTCGCTCAGATAAACCGCGGAGTGAGGCTGCCCCCGGCCCAGCCCCGACCCGCCAGCGATACAATCGACCCAACTGACACAATAGTCGGCCGTCTTGGTCGCTTCTTCGAACCACGCGAACTGTTCCTTCAGGTCGCGACAGTAGTGGGCCTTGACCCGCAGCCGCCCGCTGTGCACACGCTTGAGCTTGATACGAAGTCGGCTCCAAGCGCCCAGCATCCCAAAGCCACCGATGGCGGCCCGGAAGAGGTCGGCGTTTTCTTCCCGTGATACACGATATGTGTTGCCATCGGGCGCGACAAGCTCGCCGTCGAGGATGTGATCCCCCCACGGCCCCACCTTGAAGCAGTTCTTGCCGTGAACGTTCATCGAGGCGATTCCGCCTAAGGTCGGGAACATCGTTCCCGGCACCACTGCGGGCCAGTACCCGTCCTTAAGGAAGTTGCGCCACAGGTCCTCGATGGTGACGCCTGGCTCGACGTCGGCGATGCCCGTGGTGGGATCCCACGACAATACACGACGCATCCCTCGTGTATCAAGCACCAAGCCGCCGCCGTTCATCGCGGCGTCACCGTAGCTACGGCCGGAGCCGCGCATCGCAACGGTGAGCCCATTTTCCTTGGCGAATTGGAACCACCCAGCGATCTCTGCGGCCGATTTTGGCTCGGCGAAACCAGAGACCGAGCGCACCGAATAGCCGAAACCGTCGAAGACCTTCCGCGGGAGGGCCGCTGCTGCCGGGGTCATCAGCGCCTCAGATGTTGGTGCGGCGGAAGAGGACCGACGGCACGTGCTGGATGGCGAGCATGATCGGCCTCCAGGCGACGGGCACGTAGCCCTGCCCGGTTCCCGCGCGAGCGAGGGCGAGGGTGCCCCGCGCGGCGTCGTCCGCGTCGATCATCAGCGGCAACTTCAGGCCCTCGGTCATCGCGGTGCGGACCGGGCCCGGCTTGACCGTGACGACGTGGACGCCGTACCGGAACAGACGATTGCGCAGCGCCTCCAGATACGTCGTGAGTGCGGCCTTGCTGGTATGGTAGGCCGGGTTCCCCCGCCGACCACGGTCGCCGGCGACCGAGGAGATGCCGACCAGCGTGCCCGCTCGCCGCGCTTCCATGAACGCGGCGGCGGGGTTGAACCACGCCATCGCGCCGAGGAGGTTGACCTCGATCATCTCGCGGTCCTTGGCGAAGTTGTACTCGCTCTCCTCGATGCGCGGCATGACGCCCGCGTTGTAGATGAGGCAGTCGAGGCCACCCAACTCGGCGACCAGGCGGTCGAAGACCGCGGGCGCCTCGTCGAACTGCTTCACGTCGTGAACGTAGATCTTCACTTTGTCCGGGCCGCCGCACGCCGCCTGAAGCGCCTCGAGCTCGGGCAACCGACGCGCGACCGCGGCAACCACGACCCCGCTCGCAACCAGCTGCTTGACCAGCTCCGCCCCGATACCCACGGATGCGCCGATCACGGCCGCCGTACGGAACCCCGACATCCATGCCCTCTGTTGGCCATGGGTGACTAACCCGCCACCGGGGCCGCCGCGCTTGCTTCGAGTGGGCCGAACACGGCGCCGCTGTCCGCCACCAGGAACTCGCCGATGCGCACCCGCTCGGGGCGGAACCCGGCAGGCTCAAGGCTTTCCACGCCTAAGAGCGGACCCAGCACCTCCCACACCCGCTCGGCCGTCCAGCCGGCCGCACGGAGTGCGCGCAATTCGGTGCTTCCGTGGGACTTGGACAACTTCTTCCCATCGGGACCACGCAGCACCGGGACGTGCAGCCAGGTGGGTGGCGTCCACCCCAGCACCTCGTAGAGCCGCAGCTGCGTCGCGGTCGCGGCCAGGAGGTCCCCTCCCCGCACGACCTCGGTCACGCCGTCGCGGTGGTCGTCGATGACCACGGCCAGGGGGTAGGCGGCCTCACCGTCAGCGCGCACGAGGATCGGGTCCTCATCGGGTGAAAAGCGCTGTGGACCGCGGGTGCGATCCACGAACTCCACCAGCCCCCGGGGGGTATCAAAACGCCAGGCGCCCTTGTCGTGCTCCTTGGCGCGGCATCGGCACCCCAGGTACAGCCGCGTCGGCCGGGTGCACAGGCACCGGAACGCGGGGATGCCGTCCAGTGGGTACTGACGCGTCGACTGCGGCGCGACCTCAGCGTCCCAGTGGAGGCCGAGCCACTCGAGGTCTTCCCGCTGGCCGGTCGCGACATCCGCCCGAGCCCGTCCCGCGTCCAGGTCTTCGATCCGCAGCAGCACACGCCCGCTGGCCGCGCGCGCGCTGAGCCACGCCGCGCCAAACGCAAGCGCATTGCCGAGGTGCAGATGCCCCGACGGCGTCGGCGCGATGCGACCAACCGCGGGGACGGCCACCCTCAGCTCAAGCGCAGGCCGCCGTCCACATCGATGACGCGCCCGGTGAAGTAGTCGTTCTCGATGATGAACTTCACCGCGAGGTACATCTCTTCGGGCTCGCCGATGCGCTTCAGAGGCACCGGCGCGCTGACCTTGGCGAGCGCTTCCGGCGGCATGCCCTCGAGGATCGGGGTGCGCGTGAACCCGGGCGCAACGGCGCCGGTGCGGATGCCGTAGCGAGCCAGCTCGCCGGCCCACAGCGCGGTGTCCGCCACAATCGCCGCCTTGGCCGCGGAGTAGTTGCCCTGGCCCATGTTGCCGTGGCGGCTGATCGAGCTGATGCTGATGATCACGCTCTGCTTGACCTTGTTCTCGACGGCGTAGGCGGCGAACTCACGCGCGCCCAGAAACACGCCGGTGAGGTTCACGTCGAGCACCTGTTGCCACTTGGCGAGGGGGAACTTGATGACGGCGCCCGTTTCGCGGTCGACCTTGATGAGGAGCCCGTCGCGGATGATGCCCGCATTGTTGACGATGCCGGTGAGGCCACCGAGCGCCGCCGCCGCGTCCTTGACCAGGGCGACGACTTCGTCTTCCTTGGCGACGTTGGCGATAAAACCCTTGACCTTGCCGGGGAGTCCGCGCGAAGCCGCCTCGGCCTCTACCGCGCCCACCGCGTCGGGGTTGAGGTCGCAGAAGGCCACGTCGGCGCCGTCACGGGCCAGGGCGAGGACGAAGTGGCGACCCATGCCGCTTGCGCCGCCGGTCACGAGGATCTTGCTGTCGGTCAGGTTCATCAGAGTCTCCGAATGGCGCCGCAGCTAACCCGGCCACCCGCCTACGCGAGCATCCCCGGCACCGCCGCCAGCATCTCCGTCACCTTGCTCGGGTCGGTGCCGCCGGCCATCGCCACGTCCGGTCGCCCGCCGCCGCGCCCGCCTACGATTGCGGCCAACTGTCCGACGAGCTTGCCCGCATTGAAGCGAGTCCCCGCCAGATCCTTGCTCACCGCGACGATCATCCGCACCGCGCCCTCGTCGCTGGCGGCAAGCACGATCACCGCGCTGCCGAGGGCATCACGGAGCCGATCGCCCTCCTCTCGCAGCGCCTGGGCATCACCGACGAACTCCGAGGCGACGAGCTTGAACCCGCCGAGGTCCACCGCCTTTTCCCGCAGGTCACCCGACCTGGCCCGCGCCGCGTCCCGCCGTGCGGCGTCGAGCTCCTTCTGCAACGAGCTGCGATCGGCCAAGAGCCGCGAGACGGCCTCCGGAAGCTTCTCGGGGCTGGTCTTGAGCGCGGCGGCCACCGTCTTGACGCCAGCCTCCAGCTCCCGCACCCACGCCTGTGCGCCGAAGCCCGTCTGCGCTTCGATGCGCCGGATCCCAGCCGCGACGCCCGCTTCGCTGGTGATCTTGAAGAAGCCGATGTCCCCGCTTCGACCCGCGTGCGTTCCCCCGCACAGCTCCTTGCTGAAGCCTCCCACCGTCACGACCCGCACCTTCGCGCCGTACTTCTCCCCGAAAAGCGCCATGGCGCCGCCCGCCTTGGCTGCGTCCACGTCACAGACCTCGGTGGCGACGGCGTGATTGGCCTGGACCTCACGCTGAACCAGGTCCTCGACGGCGCGCACCTCGTCGGCGGTCAACGCCTTGTGATGGCTGAAGTCGAAGCGCAGCCGGTCCGGACCGACAAGCGAGCCCTTCTGGGTGACATGCCCGCCCAGGACCGCCTGGAGCGCAGCGTGCATCAAGTGCGTCGCGGTGTGGTTCAGGCGAGCGCGATTGCGGCGGAGTGCGTCGACATGCAGCTCCACACGGTCGCCCACCCGGAGCGTGCCCCGGACCACGGTGACGTGATGGACGTGGAGGTCCCCGGCGGGCTTGGTGGTGTCGCTCACCTCCGCCTCGCCGCCCTCCCAGCGGATCACCCCGCCGTCGCCCAGCTGCCCACCGCTCTCCGCGTAAAAAGGTGTCGCGAGCGTGATGAGCTGACCCTCACTTCCTTCGGGCAACATGGTGACCAAAGCGCCCTCGCTGACGATGGCCGTGACGGTAGAGACCGCGGAGTCGGCGTCGTAGCCGCAGAAGCTGCCGGCGTGGGCGCGAGACAGCTCCTGCCACACCGCAGAGACCGCTTCTTCCCCGGAGCCCTTCCACGCCTCCCGACCGAGCCGCTGCTGTTCGGCACGAAGCACCTTGAACCCGGCTTCGTCCACTTCGAGGCCGCGCTCGGCCGCGATGACCTGGGTGAGATCGACCGGGAAGCCGTAGGTGTCGGCGAGCGCGAAGGCCACCTGCCCCGAGATGATGGTCGGCTTCTTCTCGAACTCGCGCTCCAAGAGCGCCAGGCCACGGTCCAGCGTCGCCGCGAAGCGCTCTTCCTCGACTTTCACGACGTCGGTCACGAAGGTCGCGCGCTGGCGTAGCTCGGGGTAGGCGCCCTCGAAGCGGTCGATGCAGGTCTGCACGGTCTCGTGCAGAAAGGACCCCTTCATCCCTATCTTCACGCCATATCGGATGCCGCGACGGAGGATGCGGCGCAGGATGTACCCGCGCCCCTCGTTGCTGGGCATCACCCCGTCGGCGACCAAGAACGCCGCGGCGCGCGTGTGATCGGCGATGACCTTGAGCGCGATGTCAGCGTCCGTGTGATCCCCGTACCGGACGTTCGCCAACCGGGCAGCGTGCTCGATGATCGGTGAAAAGACGTCGGTGTCGTAGTTCTGGTACTTGCCCTGAAGCACCGCCGCGACGCGCTCCAGGCCCGAGCCGGTGTCGATGCTCGGCTTCGGCAGTGGCGTCATCTTGCCGCTGGCGTCACGGTCGAACTGCATGAACACCAGGTTCCAGATCTCGACGTACCGGTCGTCACCGCCGGCGGGCCCGCGGGTGTCATCGGAGATGCGAGGCCCGTGGTCGTAGTGGATTTCGGTGCATGGGCCGCAGGGCCCGGTGTCGCCCATCGACCAGAAGTTGTCCTTTGCTCCGAGCTTCTGGATCCGCTCCGCGGGGACGTTCTGGTCGTCGCGCCACAGCTCGAGGGCCTCGTCGTCGTCTTCGTAGACCGTGATCCACAACCGGGCGGGGTCGATCCCGAGGTCGTTGGTCAGCAGGTCCCAGGCGTAGCGGATGGCCTCGCGCTTGAAGTAGTCGCCGAAGGAAAAGTTCCCCAACATCTCGAAGAGCGTGTGGTGCCGCGCGGTGTGGCCGACGTTCTCCAGATCGTTGTGCTTGCCGCTGACCCGAAGGCACTTCTGTGCGGTGGTAGCGCGGCGATAGGGCCGCACGTCCGACCCCAGGAAGACGTCCTTGAACTGCACCATGCCGGCGTTGACGAAGAAAAGCGTCGGATCGTTTTGCGGGATGAGCCCCGACGACCGCACGACCTCGTGACCATTGCGCTCGAAGTAGGACAGAAAGCGGCGGCGGACTTCGTTCGATTCCATGGCCGCGAGCTAACCTACGGCGGCAGCGGGTGAGCCCTGGGCCACCCGCGCCGAGCGTCAGCCTCAATCGTCGTCCGCGCCCATCCCGGACAACCGCAGCGCCAACTCATCCTGGTTGTTGGCGTACTTCAGCGCGTCGTCCTCCTTGATCCGATTCTCCTGGCACAACTGCATCAAATGCTGGTCGAAGGTCTGCGTCTGGTAGGTGGCCCGCCCCTTGCGCATGTAGTCGCGGATCTCGCGCGTTCGTTTGGCGTCGACGATGCACTCGTAGACCGCGCCGGTATTGATCATGATCTCGAGCGCCGCCACCCGTCCGCCCGCGGCCCCCGGCACGAGTCGCTGGGACACGACGCCGCGCAACACACCACCGAGAATCAGCCGAATCTGCTGCTGGTGGTGGGGCTCGAAGAAGCCGATCACCCGGTTGATGGTCTCATGAGCATCGACGGTGTGAAGGGTGCCGAGCACGAGATGCCCGGTTTCGGCCGCCGACAGCGCGATCTCCACGGTCTCCAGGTCTCGAAGCTCGCCGATCAGGATGACGTCCGGATCCTGACGCAGCGCCGCACGCAGCGCATTGTGGAAGTTCAGCGCGTCGAGACCGACTTCCCGCTGGTTGATGATGCTCTTGCGATCAACGAACTGGAACTCGACGGGGTCCTCGATGGTGAGGATGTGGCAGGGTTCGGTGCGGTTGATCTCCTCGATGATCGCCGCGAGCGTCGTGCTCTTCCCCGAGCCGGTCGCCCCGGTGACCAGCACCAGCCCCCGCTCCTCCCCGGCCAGCCGCTTGAGGACGGGCGGCAGCTTCAACTCGTCGATGGTCCGGACGTTCGTGGGAATCGCCCGGAGCACCGCCCCGATCTTCCCCTGTTGCCGGAAGGCGTTGATGCGGAACCGAGCCACCCCCGGGAACGTGGTGGCCAGGTCGCACTCGTTGGTGCTCTTGAACTTCTCCCGTTGACCCGCGTTCATGACGTCCCACAGGGCGCGGCCGAGCTCGTCCTGGTTGACCACCACGTTCCCAGGAATGGGCTGGATGTTGCCGTGCAGCCGCATCATCGGCACCAGGCCGACCTTGAGGTGAACGTCACTGGCCCCCACGGTGACCGCGGAACGGCAGATGGCGGCGAGATCCATGGAAGCTCCGGCGACCGCGGGAGCACGGCCGCGGCCATGCTATCCAGCGGTGCCGATCACTGCCTTGTTGCGCCCTAGGCCTCGGCGCTGGCCCCGGACACCACGGGCACGGCCGCCTCCCCGCGGTTGGTGATCTCGGCGCGCAGCCGCTCGCGGAGGTCGGGCCGGTCGTTGAGGAACTGGATCGCCTTCTCACGTCCTTGCCCGATCCGGTCCTCGCCGTACGCGAACCAGGAGCCCGACTTACGGACGATGCCGAGGTCCACGCCCAGGTCCACAAGCTCACCCTCCTGGTTGATGCCCTTGCCGTACAGGATGTCGAACTCGACCTGCCGGAAGGGCGGCGCCAACTTGTTCTTCACGACCTTGACGCGGGTGCGATTGCCGATCGACTCTTCCCCGTGCTTGAGCGTGCCGATGCGCCGGATGTCGAGGCGGACCGTGGCGTAGTACTTCAGCGCGTTGCCGCCGCTGGTGGTCTCCGGCGAGCCGAACATCACCCCGATCTTCATGCGGACCTGGTTGATGAAGACCATGGCGCAGTTGGACTTGTGGATGTTGGCGGTGAGCTTACGCAGCGCCTGCGACATCAGTCGTGCCTGGGCGCCGGGCTGCTGATCGCCCATCTCACCCTCGAGCTCGGCCTTGGGGACCAGGGCCGCGACCGAGTCCACGACGACGACGTCGACGGCACCGGAGCGTACGAGGGTGTCGGCGATCTCCAACGCCTGTTCACCGGTGTCGGGCTGGGAGATGAGCAGTTCTTCCACCGCCACACCCAGCGCGCGGGCGTAGTTGACGTCCAGCGCGTGCTCGGCGTCGATGAACGCGGCGACCCCGCCGCGCTTCTGCGCTTCGGCGATGAGGTGCAGCGTCATCGTGGTCTTGCCGCTGGCTTCCGGACCGTAGATCTCGGACACCCGGCCACGCGGGATCCCGCCTACACCGAGCGCGAGATCCAGCCCGATCGAGCCAGTGGAGATCGTGCTGATCTGCACGTGCTCCGCCGCCCCCAAGCGCATGATGGCGCCCTTTCCGTAGGCTCGTTCGATGGCGGCGACGGCGGCGTCGAGGGCTTTGGCACGTTCAGGGTCGATGGGCATGGGACACTCCAGGGTTGGTTTGCACTACTACCCCGGACCTGTACGGACGCAAGGGCTGACTCGCCAAAAAATGGATGGATTGAAATTCTATGTTCAGGTTTGGTTCAACAGGCGAAGCCGGAGCAGATCAAGCGCCGCCGCCACCGAGGCGGCGAGATTTCGGGGCCGATCATAGGGCAGCCTCACCGCCCGGTGCGTGGTCCCGTCGGGGCCCGCGCACGCGAAATGTACCGTGCCCACGGGCTTTTCGACGGAACCCCCACCGGGTCCGCCTACTCCAGTCACCGCCAGCCCCCAATTGGCACCGCTCCGCAGGCGGATGCCCTCGGCCAGGGCGCGCGCCACGGGCTCGCTCACCGCCCCATGACTGTCGAGGAGAGCCGCACTGACCCCGCATTGGCGGACCTTTTCCGCGTTTGCATAGACCACCGCGCCACCGACGAAGTAGTCGCTGGCCCCCGCCGTCGCCGTCAACTCCGCGGCGATCCTGCCCGCCGTGCAGCTTTCCGCGGTCGCGACGGTTTGCCCACGCGCGCGGAGCAAGTTCCCGACCACATCGGCGAGTGTCCCGCTGTCGACACCGAACACCAATTGCCGACCCAGTCGCTCGATCGCCTCCGCTGCAAGTGCGTCGCTGTCGAGTCCATCATCCACATGCAGCTTGACCTGGACTTCCGGAAAACTCGCGCGATAGCCGACGCCCACTCCGGGGCGCTCGAAGCCCTCCATGCGCTGGGCCGCGACGCTCTCCGCGAGGTTCACCGTCCTCAGAATCACCGTTCGTCGGCGCGCGAGCGAGAAGCGCAGTCGGGCGTAGGGAAGCAGATACGCCTCGACCATCGGCTTCATCTCGAAGGGCACCCCGGGGAAGAAGAAAGCGGCGCAGCTCCCGGTGTCGAGCCGGAAACCGGGCGCCGTTCCGAGCAAGTTCTCCAAAAGCTCGGCGCCCTCAGGTAGCAGCGCCTGAACACGATTGGTCTCGGGCATCGGCCGGTTTCGCGTGCGGTAGCGTGCTTCGATTTGCGCCATCGCCGTCGGGTCCTGATGAAGTGGCCGGCTGAACGCCAACGCGACCGCCTCCCGCGTCAGGTCGTCGCTGGTGGGGCCGAGGCCCCCGGTACAGACCACGAGCGAGGCGCGCTCGGCACTTTCACGAAGCACCTCGCGAATCGACTCCAGGTCGTCGCCAACCACGGTCACCCGCCCCGGAAAAAGTCCCAAGCTGCCGAGCTGCCCCGAGATCCACGCCGCGTTGGTGTCCACCGCCTGGCCGGACAAAAGCTCCTCGCCCTGGCTGACGATGTCAAAGCGCACGCCCATGTGGCCATGTAGCCCGACGTCGGACTCCATCGGGGCACGCCGCTACTCCCCCCGCCCCCCGAGCACGCCCAATCGCCGCAGCTCCGACGCAAGCAGCACCGTGTTTGCCCGCGCCACGCCGAGCACACTGAGCAGCAGCGTGCCGGACGCCGTGGCGCCCGGGTCCGCCGCGCAGCCGCAGCCGCCGTCGCCATGATACGACTGGTAGCCCTCGGCGTCCGTGCAGGCTTCGCCCAGGCCAGAGGCGGGCACCGGCAGCGCCTCCACCCGACTGACGGAATCGGCGGCGGCGCCGCCGCGCTGCCCCCCTTGCGGCGCCGCCGCGCCGCGGCACCAAAGTCCGCGGTCGTAAGTGTGAGATGCGAGTTTGGTGTCGCCACGACACCAAACTCGCTGTTCACGGTGGTGAGAGGGCAGTTTGGTGTCGCCACGACACCAAACTCGCCACTCGTCAGTTCGAGTCGTTTGTTTGGTGCCGGCGGCGCCGCCGCGCCGCCCCCCTTGCGGCGCCGCCGCGCTCCGCGCCGCCTCCGGCGCCGCCGCGCTGCCGCCTGGAGGGGCGCGCCTGAGCCCCGCCCAGCGTCGGGGCTGCGGGAGCAGCGGGCGGCCGCCGTGAGCGGCTGGAACGCTGCGTTGAAAAACTCACCCTCGCGGTCCCCCGGCCGCTTACCGCCGCCGCCCTGCCCCCCTTGCGGCGCCGCCGCCCAGGAGCGGCGCCTCCGCGCAGCCCTCGCAGCGCCTGAACACGATTGGCCCCTGGCATCGGTTCGGGGCGCGCCGCTACTCCCCCCGCGCCCCGAGCACGCCCAACCGCCGCAGCTCCGACGCAAGCAGCTCCGTGTTCGCCCGCGCCGCGACCTCGCTCATGTGCTCATCATCGCGCCAGTGCACGCGCTGGGGCCCGGGGTTCGGGAGCACGAACCAACCGTCGGCGTGGGCGCGGGCGTCGGCCAAGACGGTCTCCATGCCCCGCAGGCGGCCCTCCTCGCGGGCAAGGATCACCCCGGTCACCGGCGAGACGGCAAAGACCAAGGGGATGCCATGTGCGTCGCACACGGCCTCCAACTCAACCACGAACGTGTCGTCGAGCACCTGGCCGATCGCGGACTCGGACGGGTAGCCGCCGATAGGAACGCCGGTGAGGCTCGGGCGTCGACGGGCGGCCCAGCTCTGGCCGAAGACCTCGGCAAACGCCGCGTCGAGGTGCGCCCGACCGGGGGGCCCGCTGACCGCCGCCGCCACGACGTCTGCCAGTCTGGAGAGAGTCGCGTCGCGCGCGGTCACCGCCCGCTCTCGCATGCCTTGGAGCCCGTCGGGAGCGTGGTGGTAGAGCTTCCGCCCGATCACCGGCTCGTCCGCGGTGAGGTAGGGTCGCAAGAGCAGGTCGCGACGGTCAGAGGTCAGGTCCGAAGTGAGGATCTCGATGGGCGTCGCATAGACGACGACGACCGGCTGCCGGGTCTGGGGCGCCACGAGGTTCTTGACCACCGCGTAGTACACCGGAAGGGTCGCCGAGCCGATCGAGATGACCTGGACCTTGAGCTTCGGTCGCCCCAAAGCGGCGAGGAGCGTCGGCACGTCAATGTCGGAGCCGGCCTTCGAGTTGCCGATGATGAACAGCTCGGCCTGGGGATCGACGGTCACCTCGCCAGGCGCGCCGGGCAGCGGCACGGCGGTACCCTCGCGCGCCGCGGGAAGCGCGAGGTAGCCGACGACGGGCGGCGTCGCGGCGAAGAGCGCAGTCAGCAGCCAGAGCGCGTCGGCGATGGCAAGTTTGCGCACCCCATGATTGTACTCCGTTGACGAGCCCGCTTGCTTCCACTACATTCGTGCACACGAAGATCGTGGAGACCAGCATGCTGCGCAACGTCACGCTCACCGCCGACGAGCACCTCATCGAGCAAGCGCGGGAGCGTGCTCAGCGGCAGCAGACCACGCTCAACGTCGTCTTTCGGCTGTGGCTGGAGGGGTACGTCGCCGAGGAGAGGCTCCGTCAGGCCCACGACGGCCTGCTCAAGCGGCTGGCCCACGTCGAATCGGGCGGTCCGTTTTCGCGGGATGAGCTGAATGAGCGGTAGGTATTTTCTCGACACCAACGTTGTCGTCTACGGCTTCGACAGCTCCCAACCCGCCAAGCGCGCCCGGTCGCGGGAGCTCGTCGCCGGGGCGCTCGGCGGGGCGGGAACGATCAGCTTCCAGGTGGTCCAGGAGTTCCTCAACGTGGCGCTCCGCAAGTTCGCAACGCCGATGACCACCGCCGAGGCGAGGGAGTACCTCGACCTGGTGCTCCTGCCTCTCTGTCGGGTCTTCCCCGAGCCAGACCTCTACCGGGAGGCCCTGGCGCTGCGAGGCCGCTGGGGATTCTCCCTCTACCATGCGATGATCGTGGCGGCCGCGATCCAGGGCGGCTGCACCACCCTGTTCACGGAGGACCTCCAAGACGGCCAGCGCATCGGTGAGCTCCGGATCGAGAATCCGTTTCGCTGAGGACTAGAACCGGAAGTAAATAAACGCGTCCGCATTGGTCCGCATCCAGTAGACCAGAAGAGTCGCGACCAGCGAGACAAAACCGACCGCAAAGGCGGGTCGGAGCGCACCGAGGCGCGGCAGGAGATAGCGCTCGGCCAACAGGCCCAGCACCAGGATCGCGCCGCCACAGGCGCCGACGGCCATCAGCACGCCGCCGACGATGAGTTCGCTGTGCGGGTGAACCGGCCAGGGGTGGCGGAAGGTGTCGAAAAGCACGCTGGCATCGTGCTGACGGAAGATCGCCCAGCCGAAGACGACGAGGCAGAAGAAGATCGGCACGGTGACCCAGCGCGGCAACAGCCCCAGCACCCTCCACAGCGGGCGATAGACCACGACCAAAAGCCCGTGGTACACCCCCCACAATACGAAGTTCCACGACGCCCCGTGCCACAGACCACTGATGGCCATCGTCAGGACGGTCACCGCCGCGACACGAAGCGCCGAACCCTTCGACCCGCCGAGCGGAACATAGAGATAATCACGGATCCAGCTTGAAAAACTGACGTGCCATCGACGCCACAGTTCGGAAGGATTGGCCGCGAGGTAGGGATGAAGAAAGTTCGGGGACAGGGTGAACCCGAAACACTGGGCCACGCCGCGGGCGATGTCGGTGTACCCGGAGAAGTCCGCGAGAATCTGGACGGCGAAGGCGAACGCGCCAGCCATCGCCAGGGGCAGGCTCAAGGTCGGTAGCCCGTACACCCGGTCGACGTAGACCGCGACGTTGTCCGCCACGATCACCTTCTTGGCCACGCCCCACGTCGCGCGCAAAAGCCCCGCTTCGACGTTGGACCACGCCACCACCCGCGGCGCGAGCACCTGGCGCAACAGGTCCGGAGCACGCTCGATGGGGCCGGCAACGAGCTGAGGGAAGAAGCTTACGAAGAGGTAATAGTCGAGGATGTTCCGGCATGCGGGCATGACCCCGCGGTACACGTCGATGGTGTAGCTCATCGACTGGAACGTGTAGAAGGAGATGCCGGCCGGCAGGATCACGTCGAGGAGCGGCACATCCGCGCCCAGAGCACGCAAGTTGTCCGAGGCGAACATTGCGTACTTGAACCAGGCGAGCAGCGCCAGGTTCGCGCCGAGGCTCGTCGTGAGCAAGGGACGCTTGTGGGCCGGCCACCGCTCCATCCCGATCGCCGCGAGGTAGTCGATACCGGCGGAGAAGTAGAGCAGGAGCACCCACCAGGGGTGCTCCCAGCCGTAGAACGCAGCGCTCGCCACCAGGAGCAGCAGGTTTTGCAGCCGCCAGCGCACCGGAACGTACAGCGCGAAGACCAGCGCGAAGAAGATCGCGAAGGTGAGGGTCACAAAACTCATCGGGGCGGTTCTCCCGCGGCCCGAATCCGCAGCGTCACCGGGCGAGCGTCGCAGGTCCAGGAGTACAAAGCGCCGTTGCCGGGCCGCCCGCCGACCCGCTGCCAGCAGGCGCCGACCGCGGCTGGGGCGTGGGTCGCGCTCCAGAGTTCGCTCGCGTCGGGCGCGTCACGGGAGCTGGGCGGTTCGCCCGGGAAAAGGACGGCATGGAGGCTGCCGGCGTCGTTGAGATGCGACCGGCAGGTGTCGCGCGTGCTGACACAGCGCACGTACGGCCTCAGGACCGCCATCATCACCCAGGGTCGAGAGGAGGCGTAGTCGAGAACGACGGCGTCGGCGGGCAAGCGCTCATCGTAGGCGCGGGAGACCGTGAACCACTCGGGCGACTCGGTCCCCGACCAGGAATCGGTGTCCACTGGACGCCCTCCAGAGAGGCCCGGGGCCTCGCGCCGCCACGGCGAGCTGGCGGGGACCAGCGCGACGAGTCCAGCGGCGAGACACCCCCACGGACCCACGAGCCGGGCCAACGCCGCGACCGCCAACGGCGGCAGGCACACCGCGACGGCCAGGAAGTACCGATGCTGAAAGTGCAGGTGCAGGCAGGAGACCAGTACGATTGCCAGCGGCGAAACCGCCAGGGGGAGCAACCAAGCCCGCAGGCCGGACCGCTGGACCAGCATCACGACGGGGAGCGCCAAAACCAGGAGTGGCCACACAGCCGAGGTGTCAGGAAATTCCATCCGAATTCCCGGGAGAGCGGCGGGGGCGAACCATCCCCGGGCCTCCGGTGCGCTCACCGCGTCCGCGACACGCAGAAGGCTGGCAAAAAGGTCAGCGAAGGTCTGGCCTGGGACCCAACCGTCTCGGGGGAGCGCGGGATCGATGTTGAAACCAAGCGATACTCGGGTGGTGATCTCCTCGATCGAGGCAATCGGCAGGTTTTTCTTGCCCATCCAGTCATTGACCACCGGGAGCACGGCCCCGAGCGCGCCGAGCGCCGGCAACGCGGCCCAGCGGGGACGCAGCACTAGGAAAAAGGCGCCGAGGCCCACCATCGCCAGCGCCACCGGTACCTGCTTCGGATCGGCCGTGAACAATCCCCCCGCGGCGGCCGCCAACGGCACCGTCGCAAGCAGTCGTCCACGCGCCAGCGCGATGAGCGCGGCAACCCCAATCAGATCGGCGGCAGCGATGAACGCGTAAGGAGTGAATTGCCGCCCACAGTCGACCAGCCCCGGGAGGCGGAGCACCACGCACATCGCCAGCGCGCCAGCGATCCGGCCGTGCAGCTGCCGCCCCAACCAGTAGGCGCCGAAACCGGACAGGAAGCTGGACGCCATCGACACTCGCAGCCCGGCCGAGGCGAGCTCGCGCGACCCTTCGGCCAAAACGCTCGCCGCCCAAGGAAAGCCCGGGTACCGGTCGATCGCGTACAGCGAAGCGTCCCCGTTTTCGATCGCCACCGCGGACAGGAAATTGTAGTCGGAGTCGGGCCCCACGGGCGAGCCGTGCGGCGAGATCATCCCCCACACCCGGAGGACCGCGGGCACCTGCACCGCAAGCACGATGCTCAGCGCCAGCACGTCCCACGCCCAGGCGTGCTCCCAGGCCGCAAGCGGCTTCGTTCGCCCGGAACGCCGGAGCGCCCACCCCACGAGGCCGACCACCACCCCGGCAACCAGCGCCCGCACCTCCCAGGTGCGGAGGGTAGGGTCCAAAAGCGGCGCGAACAGGCTCACCGCCGCACACTACCACTGCGGGAGCGCGACGCCGTCGGGGGGCGGTCTGTCGGCCCAGTCGCCGTCGAGCACCGAGCGCCACAGGGTGAAGATCGCCCGGGGTCCCGAGGGCTCACGTGCTCGGCGGTTATCACCCCGGGAGCATCCGCCGGATCCGCACCACCGCCGCCGCCATGCCCAGCGCGTCCCGTCCCACCCGCACGCGGGAGTCCCCGTCGTGTGTCCACACCACAGGCACTTCTCATCGAGATGGTGGACGTCGATTTGACAAGCCGCTCACGAAAGTCGAGATCGAACGGGCTCGGTACCGCCACGTCCTTGCATGGCCTCTCCACTTCGCTTGCTTCCCTTCGTTGTCCTCGCCTGCGCTCCCATCGACCTCAGCGGCGAACCTGAAGGAGGGGACTCCGCGGTGCCGAAGGCCTCCGTCATGCCCGAGTCGGGGCGCTGGCTCGTCGAGCCCGGTCAGCAGGAGGACCCCTGCCGTCAGATCTCGTTCTCGCCCGTGGCCTACCATGGCGCGATCAAGAACGTCACCGCGTCGGGCTTCACCAACACCTTCGGAGGTCCGATGGCGTGCGAGCTGGACGGCTTCGACTACGTCTGCGACACCGATGCGTTTGCCTACGACGGCGGCTCGTTCGGACTCTACGACGCGATGTTCCAGGTAGAAAGCCATTGGGAGGGGAGTTTTTCCTCCGCGACCGAGCTGACGGGCGACTATCTGGTCGATTACCTCTCGTGCGACGGTGCAGACTGCGGCAGCGTCATGGGGGAGATTCCGTGCCACGCAGCATTCGGGTATTCCGCCACTTTCGATGGGTGATGCGTCTGGCCCGAGGCGTCGCCCACACGGGCGCCTCCGCGTTAGCCCGCGCAGCCCAGGAGAAACGCCGATGGCACGCTATGACCCCGCCGAGCTCGAGCCCCGTTGGCAGGCATTCTGGGACGCCGAGGACACGTACCGGACCGACGAGGATCCGAAAAAGCCCAAGTTCTATGGGCTGGTCATGTTTCCCTACCCCTCCGGGGCGGGGCTGCACGTCGGCCACCCCGAAAGCTACACCGCGGTGGACGCGACGGTGCGGTACAAGCGCGCGCGCGGCTTCCGGGTGCTGCATCCGATGGGCTGGGACGCCTTCGGCTTGCCCGCCGAGCGCAGCGCGGTGCGGGAGGGCATCCACCCGGCCATCATCACCAAGCGCAACACTGATAATTTCCGCGGCCAACTGAAGCGCCTGGGCTTCTCCTACGATTGGCACCGCGAAGTCAACACCAGCACACCCACCTACTACCGGCACACCCAGGCGATCTTCCTGGAGCTCTACAAGCGTGATCTCGCCTACCTCGCGGACGTGCCGGTCAACTGGTGTCCGGCGCTGGGCACGGTGCTGGCGAACGAAGAAGTGCAGGATGGCAAATACGTCGAGACCGGGGATCCCGTCGAGCGGCGGGTGATGAAACAGTGGATGCTGAAGATCACCGAGTACGCTGAGCGGCTGCTCACCGATCTGGATGGGCTGGACTGGCCGGCGGGCATCCTCGAAATGCAGCGCAACTGGATTGGTCGCAGCGAAGGGGCGGAAGTTCGCTTTGCGACCGACGCCGGCGACCTCCTGGTATATACCACCCGTCCCGATACCCTGTACGGGGCCACGTTCTGCGTGGTCGCCCCCGAACACCCGCTGCTCGCAAAGTTGGCGCCCAACCCCGATGTGGCCGCGTACATCGCCGCGGCGAAGAACCGCTCGGACCGCGATCGCACCACAGCGGCGGAGAAGGACAAGACGGGCGTGTTCACGGGAAGTTACGCCACCAATCCCGGAAATGGCGCGCGGGTCCCGATCTGGGTGGCCGACTACGTGCTCATCTCCTACGGCACCGGCGCGATCATGGCCGTTCCCGGGCACGACGAGCGCGACTACGCCTTTGCGCAGAAGTTCAACCTGCCGATTGTGCGGGTGGTCGACGGCGGTCCCCTCCCCTTTGCCGGCGAAGGGGTCGCGTGCGCCTCCGGTCCGCTGGACGGAATGACGACAGAGGTAGCGAAGAAGACGATCACCGCGCGGCTGGAGGCCGATGGGCGGGGCGTGGGCAAGGTCCGCTACAAGCTGCGTGACTGGCTCTTCTCACGGCAGCGCTACTGGGGCGAGCCCTTCCCCATCGTACACCTCGCCGATGGCACGATTGTACCCGATGAAAACCTGCCCGTGCTCTTGCCGGACGTCGACGAATTCCGTCCTACGGCCAGCGGAGATCCCCCCCTCGGGCGCGCCGTGGACTGGGTGAACACCACCTGGAACGGGCAGCCGGCCCGTCGTGAGCTCAACACGATGCCGCAGTGGGCGGGATCGTGCTGGTACTGGCTGCGGTACATGGACGCGCAGAATCCAGATGCGCCTTTTTCACCCGAGAAGGAGAAGCTGTGGGGACCGGTGGACCTGTACGTGGGCGGGGTGGAGCACGCGGTGCTGCATTTGTTGTACGCCCGCTTCTGGCACAAGGTGCTATACGACGCCGGCTGGGTGCACACCAAGGAACCATTCCAGAAGCTCTTCAACCAGGGAATGATCCTGGCCTACAGCTACCAGGACGCCGCCGGGAAGTTCTACCACCCCGAAGATGTCGAAGAACGCGAGGGCGCCTGGGTCGTGAAGGCCACGGGGACTCCGGTGGCGACGCAGATCGAGAAGATGTCGAAGTCGCGCCTCAATGTCGTGAACCCCACCGATGTCGTCGAACAATTCGGCGCCGACGCGCTGCGGCTGTACGAGATGTTCATGGGGCCGTTGGAGCAGGTCAAGCCGTGGCAGACCAGCGGCGTTCAGGGGGTCTACCGTTTCCTCGAACGGGTGTGGCGGCTCTTCGTCGACGAAGAAACTGACGCTCTGCGTCTGGCAGATTCAATCACGCCAGACGTGAATCGCGCGCTGCACGCAGCGATCAAAGAAGCGGGCGATGGCATCGAGGCGATGCGCTTCAACACCCCCATCGCCAAGATGATGGAGCTGGTCAACGCCTGCAAGGGGCAGCCGCTGGACCGGGTTTCCGCCGAATGTTTCCTACTGATCCTTCACCCGTGGGCGCCACACATCGCGGAGGAGTTGTGGCGTCGGTTGGGCCACACGGCCTCGATCTACGGGCACCCCTGGCCGAGCTTCGATTCCGCGGCGCTGGTGGCCAGCACCCTCACGATCGCGGTGCAGGTCAACGGAAAGCTGCGCGGCACCTTCGAGGTCGCGCCGGGCGCCGACCGTGACACGCTGGTCAGGAATGCACGCGCGGTCGAGAACGTGGCGAAGTACCTGGAGGGTGTCGAGGTACTCAAGGAGATCGTGGTACCCGGGAAGCTGGTCGGATTCGTGGTCAGGGGGTAGGAAGCGGCATGCCTGTCACCGTCGTTACAACTCAAACGTTTGAGTCCTTCGTCCTCGGCAGCCCCGTGCCGGTCATCATCGACTTCTGGGCCCCCTGGTGCGGGCCCTGTCGCTCCATCGCGCCGGCGATGGAGGAGGTGGCCGCGCGCCGGGGCGATGCCGTGCGCTTCTGCAAGGTCAACGTGGACGAGGAGCCGGCGCTGGCCAGCGCGTTCCAGGTGCAGAGCATCCCGCTCGTCGTCGGCATGAAGGGAGGCACGGTTGTCACCGGTGACGTAGGCTGGAAGGGCCTCGCAGCGCTGGAGGCCCTGGTCGATCGGGCCCTCGCCGCCGAGCCGGCGCCACCGCCGAAGGAAGTGGACGTCGCCGGGCTCAAAGCCGCGCTGGCCGCGGGTGGCAGCGTGCTGGACGTGCGCAATCCCGACGAGACCGCTGCGGGGCGCGTCCCCGGCGCGCTGCTCATCCCGCTCAACGATCTCCAGTCGCGCCTCGGCGAGCTGGACCGGTTCAAAGGCCGGGACCTCTACGTCATCTGCAAGAGCGGCGGGCGCTCGGCCAAAGCGGCCCAGTTCCTGGCCACCGAGGGCCACCAGCCGATCAACGTCGCCGGCGGCACGATGGATTGGATTGCGCAGGGGAACGACGTTGTGCGGGGGGTGCCCGGCGCATGAAGCCCACGTTCGTCACCCTTGCCCATCCTGCGGTCCCCGCCGAGCAGATCGGCAACGTGCCCTATGGCATCTTCGGCCACCTCGGCTCGCCCATCGCCTACGTGCTCCTATTGGCCTACGTCGGCGTCACCCCCTGGTCCGCCATCTGGGTCTTCCTCGCCGTCTCCGTCGTCTTCATGACCTTCACCTTGCTCGCGGAAAAGCTCCAGCCGGCCATCGCCTTGCCCGCCGCCACCTGGCGCGAGGTGTGGGACGGCATGTTCATGGTCTTCGTCAAGGGCGTCGGCATCGGCGGCGGCTTTGTCACTGCGGGCTGGTGGGCGCTGTCGCATGTGCCCTTGTGGGGTCCACTTTCGAACAGTTGGTGGCTGATCGCGGCGGCCACCGCCGGCACCGACCTCGCGTACTACACCATCCACCGGCTGATGAGCCACAGCCGGCACAACACCTCGATCTTGAAGTACTACCGTCGGAAGCACTGGGCGCACCACGCGGTCACCGAACTGGACTTCCTGCGCGGCAACCAATCCTCGCTGGTGGACACCGCGATCAGTCAGTTCCAGCCTTCGCTCATCGTCATCGCCTGGCTGCTCGGCATGGACCTGGGGGCCACGCTCGCCGCCTACGCGCTGATCCTCGCCTTGCAGGCCACCGATCACACCAACATCACCTTCAACATCGGCTGGCTCCGCTACATCTTCATGGACAACCACGCCCACAAGCTGCACCACTGCAAGAAGGGCAACCTCGTCAACTTCGCCGCGGCCTTCTCGATCTGGGACCGGCTCTTCGGCACCTTCTACGAAGACTGGTCCATCTCCGCCAACCACCTTCACCACCACGGAGTGGCCTTGCCCATCAAGGCCGTGGACTCCCCCGCGAATGGGTAAAGGCTTTGCGCTGGTCACCGGGGCCAGCAGCGGCATCGGGGCCGACATCGCCCGTGTCCTGGCTGCCGAGGGGTACCCGCTCATCCTGGTGGCCCGTCGGAGCGAACGGCTGGAGGCGCTTCGTAGCGAGCTCGCGTGCGTCGAGGTGGTGGTCATCCAGCACGATCTGTCGGCGCTCCACGCGGCCGAAGACCTGGTGGCCAAGGTCGGTGGGAGGCCAATCGAGATCCTGGTGAACAACGCGGGCGTCGGCATGCAGGGCCAGTTCCTGGACATGGACCTGGCCCGGGTGGAGGAGATGTGTCGGCTCAACATCACCACGCTCACCGCGCTGACCCAGCTGGTGGCGCGTCAGATGGTGGCAGCGGGGCACGGCTACATCCTTCAGGTGGCGTCCAGCGCTGCATTCCTTCCCTCCCCCCAGGTGTCGGCCTACGCCGCTACCAAGGCGTACGTGCTGTCGTTCTCGGAGGCGCTCGGCTTCGAGCTGCGCGGGAGCGGCGTCTCGGTGACGACGCTGTACCCGGGGATCACCACCACCGAGTTCAACACCACTGCGTCCGCGCGCACGCCGCCGCTCATGAACCTGTCGATCCTGACGCCCGCCGTGGTGGCGAAGGCGGGCGTCCGGGCGATGTTTCTTCGCAAACGCGCCGTGGTGCCGGGACTGATCAACAAGCTCTCCGCTTTCTTCGCCGGTATTCTCCACCGGGGTCTGGTATTGACGTTGGCGGGCCAGCTGTTGAAGCGCGCCAACGCGCGTTGAGCACCGCGGCGGGGCTGTGATGGTTCCCCCTCCCGCTGAGCGTGCTGCGGCATGGGTGACGAGGACGGTTCGGCCGCGACGCCCTGTCGAGCGTCGACGGCGGCCTCCGGGCGGAGTGTCACGTGCTCCTCGCACGCCCATGGTACCGATGCTACTATACGAGCATGGACGCCCCCCCCCCCTCTCCCGCCCCCTCTCCCGCCACCCTCGCCCCCGCGGACCGCTGGTACCGCAAACGTCGTTACCACCACGGCGATCTGCGGACCTCAGCCCTCGCGCGCGGCCGGCAGATCGTCACGGTGCACGGACCGTGCGCGCTCTCGCTACGAGGCCTCGCGCGCGACCTCGGCGTCAGAGCCATGTCGCTGGTCCGACAATTCGGAAACCTGGCGGGCATGCGCGCCGCGGTCGCGGAATCCGTGCTCGAGAAACTACAGGAGGAGGCGGCGATGGCGCCAGGGCGCTGCGTTCCCGTGGCTGACGTCGCGGGCCGCTGGGTCGCGTTCGCCTCCGCAAACGCCAACCTCTACCGCCTGCTGTCCGGCGAGGGGTGGCACGCACCGGGCACCGGGGTGCGTGGCTTCCACGGCATGCTCACCGTGGCGTCCCCGCGGCGCGCCTTGGAGAACGCGGTCCGAGTGCGCACCCGGCGCCTCGGGAAACCGCGCGGAGACCCCGAGCGCGCCTGCTACCTCGCCTCGATGATCCACGGCCTCGCACTCGCACGCATCGACGGCGCCGATGGCGCCTCGGTCAACGACGCGCTGGCTCGCGCGCTCCGAACCTAGTACCTCGTCGACCGCGTGACGCGCCGGGAAAAGTCCGGGGCGCGACCGTCTTCCCCCGTTGAATGATAGCCGCGCGGCGTGGACATCGAGCATTACCTCGCCGACAGCCGCGACCTCGTCCTCGACGAGATGCGGCGCATCGTCCCCGCGGACTCGCGGTGGACCGGCGGGCTGTACGGCCTGGTGATGGACTACCCGCTGCGTGGCGCCAAGGCCCTGCGGCCCAGCCTGTGCATCGCGACCTCAAGAATGCTTGGTGCTCCTTTGGACGCGGCGGTGCCTACCGCTGCGGCGTTAGAGCTGTACCACAACGCGTTCCTGGTTCACGACGACGTCGAGGACGGCAGCACCGACCGCCGCGGCCGGCCCTCCCTACCGGCCGAACACGGCGTGCCCATCTCCGTCAACGTCGGCGACGCGATGCTGGCGTTGGCCATGCGTCCGCTGGTGAACAACGCTCGCACCCTGGGGGGGCGGCGCGCCTTCGCGATCCTCGAGGTGCTCAGCGAGATGGCGCAGCGCTCCGCGGAGGGGCAGGCGTTGGAGTTGGGCTGGGTCCGTCGGAACGAATGGGCACTTGGGCGTCGCGACTATGTGCACATGGTGTGGCTCAAGACCGCCTGGTACTCGTTCATCGCGCCAATTCGCTGCGGGCTCCTCGTCGCCGACGGGGAGGCAGTCACGACGCCGATGGTGCGCCTGGCCTCGATGCTTGGAATCGCCTTCCAGGTGCAGGACGACGTGCTCAACCTGCAGGAGTCGGGCCGATACGGGAAGGAGTTCGCGGGCGACCTATGGGAGGGCAAGCGCACCTTGCTGATCCTGCACGCGCTCCGCGTCGCCGGCGCGCAAGAGCGGGGCGAAGCCATCCGCATCCTGGCGAAGCCTCGCGCCGAGAAGTTGCAGGCCGAGGTGGACTGGTTGGTGGAGTTCGTGCGCCGGCATGGCGGCGTCGACGCGGCCCAGGCGTCGGCGATGGCGCATGCACGCCGGGCTCAGAAAATTCTCGATGAGCTCGGTCCCCGGCTGCCGAAGTCGGTGCATCGTGATTTCGTGGCCGCGCTAATCGGCTATGTGACCGAGCGGAGCTGGTGATGGCGCGCGGCCTGGACCGAATCGACCTGGAGCGGATGGCCGACGCCCTGGAGCGCGTGCACCGCGGGGAAACTCCTGGTGGCGCGGAAACGGGGCTGCGCGCGCTCGCCGCGGCCGCCGCTGGCCCGGACCGACTCTACGAGGAGGCGACGCGGCTGTTTACGCGCCAGGAGGAGCTGTTGCGCTCCCAGTCGACCGCGGCGACCAAGCTCCTGGAGGGCGTGCGCCAGCGCGCCACTACCGCGCGGCAGGCGGTGCTCCGCCTGCAGGGGGCGCCTCGCTCGACGGTGGGAGGGCGCTTCGTGCTCCACAACGAAAGCGCGCGGAGCGAAGCCTTCCGCCTCATCCCCCGATTCGACCTGCCCGCCACGTTCACCCCAGCCGAGCCCGTGCTCACGCCCGGACAGCGCATCGGCGTCGATGTTCGCATCGAGCTCGACGGGAGTTTCCGGATCGGGGAGACGGCGTCGCTGTTGATCGATGTCCTGGTCGGGGACGCGCCGCGGCTGAAGTTGTGGCTGGACGTGCGTATCGACGCGGCATGGGCCACGCCATGACCGACGACGACGGCCTGCCCGAGCTGCATCTGGCCGATGCCGAGGCCGAGTTGGAAGCGCTCCTCGGCGACGCGCAGGCGGCAGTTTTGACCCACCCGGTGGCCGCTCAGGCCATCTTCACTGCCTTGGCGGCGGAAGGACGGCGCGTCTCCACCACGCCCGAGGGTCAGGCGCTGCGAGGGCGTCTGGCGCAGTCGGCGCTGGCACGGCGATGGCGGGAAGCGTGGGAGGTTGGCACGCTCAACGCCCTCCATTCCGACACGGAAGGTCCGTATCCGGCCGACTTCGGCGACCTGCTCTTCGCGGCTGCGTCGAGCGGTAAGCCCTTCCTCGGGCGTGTCTTCTCGGGCGGCTCGTGAGGCGGACATGAGAGTGATCGACAGCCAGCTTCCCGAGGAGGCCGGCGGCGACTTCCTGGAGCTGCTTTTGGGTCTGCGCGCGGTGGCGGGGCGGATCACCCGGGCGGCGGAGCTCCGCGGCGTTTCGGGAGAGGCCCCTGACGAGGCCACGCTCGACTTTCTGGTAGGCCTGGTGCACGTCGCGGAGAGCTGCGAACGCTGGGTGGAGACGACGGCCGCCGCCGCGGTCTCGCCAGTGCCGGCGCCAGTCGATGAGCCGGGGCGCCTGCTCCGATGATGCACCCGCCCACCCCGCAGGCCGCCCACCTCCACGCTGCCTTGGCGGCGGATTGGTGGCGTGGGTCTCCGCTCCGGGGCGCCGGCCTGGAGTGGATGCACTTCGTCGTCGTCGGCGACGGCTTCCGGCTGCTGGTCAACCTCAGCGTGCGACGAGAGGAGGCGGGCGTGGTCCCGCGGGCCCTGGTTTTGGTCTGGGACGGCGCGCGATGGGTCGGCGGAATGCACACCCCACGTCGGGAGCGGCTGGAGCTCCGTCCCGGCCGGGTCGACGCGATGTTCGGCGAGACCTCGGTCCGCGCCGTGCCTGAGGGCTACCGACTGCACCTTGCCCCGGAAGACACGGGCATCGAGGCTGATCTTCTGCTGCGGCCCGAGGCGGCGCCGCTGGTCGCCAACCACCTGCGCCTCCCGGACTCCGGGCGTTTTCACTGGGTGAGCGTGCCGCGGATGATCGTCGCTGACGGCGAGCTCCGGGCGCCATTTTCGCGCTCGCTCACCGGATTGTCAGCCTACCACGACCATAACTGGGGCTCCTTCGACTTCGGGGGAGACTTCGCCTGGGAGTGGAGCTTCGGCCTGCCCCCCAAGCCTACCGACGCGTGGAGCCTCATGGCGTTGCGGGTGTCGGATCGGGCGCGCCATCGCACGCTCGTTTCGGGCCTCGCGGTGTGGCGCGACGGCGAGCTATGGCGCGATTTCCGCACCGACGAGGTCGAGTATGTTCGCGAGGGCAGCTGGCGCGGCGAGCCGCACCGCGTGCCGGACATCGAGGTGGGAAACCACTGTCTGGTCGCGAGTGTGCCCGAGTTGGCAAAATGGCGCGCTCGCGCGGGTGACGATTGGCTGGACGTGGTAGGTTCGACCGACGGGGCGGCCCAACTGCTCATCCCGGCTGCGGCGCGTCTGGTCCGGGTCACCGAGTGCCCGACGCGGCTCACAGTGCGCGGTTGCCTACGGGGTCAGGTCCTGGACTGTCAGCTCAACGGAATGTTGGAGGTAGTGGATGCTTAAGCTGCGTAGCGAACTGTCGGCCCGGGTGGATGCGCTCAACAGCCTCTCGCGGACGATCCGAGGCGCCCTCGCCGCGAAATATGTCGAGCTCCGCCGCGGCGACGAGGTCGCGCTCTTGCACATCGACGACGACGGCGCGGTGACGATCGTCGAAGGGCGGCGCGCGCCTCCGCATGTGACGGTCTGGCTGCCCAACGTGGCGCTCAATCGGATGCGTCGGCCGGCGGAGGCGACGATCCCCGACCTCAGGCTGGATCCCGCCGACCTGGTGAGCCTGTGGTGCGCGCTGACTGGCGTCGCACCTCACGAGATCGAACACGACGGCGAGGCGCCCGCACCGGTGCCGCCGGCCCGTCCGCCCCTGTCGGACGAAGCCAAGAGGTACGGTCCGCTGGTCACCGTCATCGGCTCGGGCATCGCCGGCCTGAGCGCCGCCCACGAGCTCATCGAGCGCGGGTTCCGCGTCCAGGTGGTCGAGGAGAACACCATGGACCTGGAGCCCTGGAAGACCGACGTCGGCGGCATTGCCCGGACGCCGCTGCGTCGTCTGCCCACGCGTGAGGCGGCAGAACCGCTGCTGGTGGCCACGCCCCTGCGCATCGCCCTCGGCAACTTTCAGGGGCGACTGCTGGTGAGCGGCGGGGTCAACAACGGCGTGCCCGACTTCACCGTGCTCGAGCCCACCAGCGCCGATCTCCTCGCCGCATTCGCCGGCTTCCTGGCCGCTGCCGCTGCCTCAGGGGATCAAACCGGCGAGGGCTATGACAAGGGAACCGCCTACCTGATCTCGCAGGGCGGCCCGCCGCGTCGCCAGGCCACCCGCACCGGCAACGACGAGGACGCACGCCAGGCGGACCGCCCGATCCCCGCCTGGACAGTCACCGTGCTCGGCCGGGTCGGCGAGATCGACGATCCTGGGTGCGCCCAGTCGCGTGTCCGGCACACCCTGAAGTGGGTGAAGGACTACACCGAGGCCCCGGATGGCTGGACCCGCGCCAAGGTCGCCCCCGGGTCCATCAAGATTCCCCTGTCGCGACAGATCCTCCGCCGCGAGGCCGGCGCCACCTCCGAGGAGGCGTTCACCTACACCCGCGCCGCCAGCGAAAACATCCCCGCAGCAGTGGTCACCGTACTCTTCGAGCCTGAGCTGCGCGTGGCCGAAGACCCCAACGACCGGGGCGACGGTAGTGGAGCCTGGGTCGAGCTCCGGGTGCGGCAGCACCTCGTACCCACCGAGCACGGCTACCGCATCTTTCCGTCCTTCTATCAGCATCTGTTCGACACGATGAAGCGGATCCCCCTCCTGGACGAGATGGGTCGCGCCGGTGGACTCACCGCCTACGACAACCTGGTCCCCACCGGGGAGGTGCAGATGTACCTATCCCGCGAGAAAGACCCGATCAAGCGTCAAAAACTCCACACCTTCCCCCGGCGTCCGGTCCACAGCTTCGAGGAGCTCCGCAAGATTCTCGCGGAGTTCAAGGAGATGGGGTACGAAGACTGGGATGTGGCCCTCTTCGAGGTGCGCATCCTCAAATATCTGACCTCCTGCCCCGCGCGTCGAACGAAAGAGGCAGAAGGGAAGGACTGGAAGTCGTACATCGGCATCGACGACTTCAAGCGTTCGCCGGGTGAAAATGGCTTTGCGCAGGCGTTGGAGGACGCGCCGCTGTCGCTGTTGTCGGCGCGTGCCGACGAGGTCGACGCCCGCACCCAGCTCAACACCACGGTGCAACTGTTGATGGATCCGGTGCGGGGCGACCGACGCTCGGACCAGACGCTCAACGGTCCGACCACCACCGCGTTCTTCGTCCCGTGGAAGCACTACTTGCGCTACCAGGGAGTCAACTTCTACGCGGGGAAGGTCACTCAGCTCGACCGTGCGGGTGCTGGGGCCGACCTCAAGTACTCACCCTCGTTCGCCGCCACTCCGGTCCCCGACCCGGGTGCCCCCGCCTTCGTCGAGGAGGCCGACTACTACGTGCTCGCTACCGGGCTCTATCGAACCTTTGACCTCGTGAAGGCGGGCTCCTGGGTCGGGGACTTCGACACGATGCACCGGTGGCACGTCAGCGCCCTCGAAGAAGTCGAACGAGAGATGTCGCTGAAGGACATCGCGGAAAACGACCCGTACACCGCCGACGACTACCTGAGCCTGGGCGGCGTCGGCACCGCCGGCGCCAACGAGAGCTGGACCGTCGCCGGCCCCTTCCGCGTGATGGCGGGCGTGCAGTTCTACTTCGACTCCGGCGTGCGCGTCGGGGGCGAAGGGCACGTCTACTACATCGGTGCTCCCTGGGGTATCTCGTCGATTTCGCAGCCGTCCTACTGGCGAACGCGCATGCAGCGGCACGAAGCCGGGTTCGTCTCGAACCTTTCGGTCGACCTGTGCCACTGGACCAACGCCGACATCGCCCCGGGCGCAAAGCTCAATGCCATCGCCATCAGCTCGGACAAGCTGCAGAAGGAGACGTGGAACCAGCTCACCGCGCCGTTGCCTGACTTTCAGAAGCAGGGCACGACCCTGCCGCGGTGGTACGCGGTCGACTGGCACCTCGAGCGCGAGGGCGGTGACCCCGACCGCCAGATCAAACGAAACGCCGCGCCCTTCCTGATCAACCGTCCGCAGGACAACGAGAAACGCCCGACGTGGGCCATCCCCGTCGACGCCACCGACGATGGCGGTACCAACGCCGGTCAGCGGTACCGAGTCACCGCGGGACAATGGGTGCTTGCGGGGCCGCACATGCGGACCCACACCCGCCTCACCAGCATGGAGGCCGCCAACGAATCGGCGCGGCACGCGGTCAACGCGATCCTCTACGACGTGGCCAGTCGCCCGAACGGCGAGCTGCTCGGCGAGTTCTGCGACACCTGGGACCCGGAGGACAACGAGTTCCCGGATCTGGCCGCGCTGCGCAAGCTCGACGAGCGCCTGGTGGCCCGCGGACTTCCGCACATGGTCGAGATCCTCCGCGTCGAACAGATGATTATCGCGACGCCGAAGACGCCGATGAACTGGACCAGCTACCTCGAAGAAGCCTACGACGCGCTGCGCAACGAGCCCTCGGTGGCTCGCAACTCGCTCGAAGATCTACGGGCAGCCAGCGAACGGTTCGTCGACTGGGCCAAGGAGCTCTACGAGACGCGTGGCGGACGCCGGTAGGCCGTTTCTCATCGCCGGCGCCGGGCCAGGCGGGCTCGCGCTGGCCATCCTCTTGCGCCGCGCGGAGATCGACGCGCGGGTCGTGGAGAAGGCCCAGGGACCGCGCACTGGCGGCGGAGCCCTCGTCTTGTGGCCCCACGGTACGCGCGCGCTCGCCGCGGTTCTCGGCGAGGGCCCTGCGAGGGCGCTGGGACCGGCGTTCCGGAGGGTCCACGTCCGCGGCTGGACCGGCGCGCTCACCCACGACCTGCCGATCGGAAAGCTCGCCGCCGGCGGCGGCGGCTGGCTCATGGCCCTGGAGCGCGGGCGGCTTATCGACGCCCTGCTCGGCGCGCTCGGACGCGAGCACGTCAGGTGGGGCGCGCCAGTCGAATCCGCGACCACCGAAGGTGATCGGGTGTGCGTCCGCCTCGACGGTGGCGAAGAGATCGAGGCCGCAGCGTTGGTCGGCGCCGACGGCTTCCATTCCAAAGTCGCGACGTACCTCCGCGGGGACGTGCCGCCCCGGCTCGCCAACATGGTCGCTTGGATCGGGTCGAGCCCCACCCCGGGTAGCGACGCGACTCGGCTGACCAGCACCGACGGGCAGGGGCGCCGCTTCCTTCACATCCCCCACGCGACGGGCTCGTGGTGGTATGCCTACACCCACGCATCCTTCGGCGTCGCGGACATGGCCGCGTTGCGGGCGTGCTTCCGGGGCTACCCGCCACCCATCACCGATCTGATCGCGACGACCCCGGACGGCAGTTGGCTCCGCTTCGAACTGCAGGATCGCCCACCGTCGACCGTATGGGGCACGGGGCGCATCTCCCTGTTGGGCGACGCGGCCCACCCCTGCACGCCAGACCTCGGCCAAGGGGTGTGCATGGCGCTGGAGGATGCAGTGGTTTTGGCCGCGACGCTCGCCAGCGAAGCCGGCCCGACAGAGGCCGCTTTCCGTAGGTACGAAGGCCAACGTTCCGAGCGCACCGCCGGACTGCAGCGGGCGTCCTGGGCGGTCTCCCAAGTGTCGTGCCCCGGCTCGGAGTTCGCCGCACAGGTGAGAGACACCGTCTTCAGCGCGGTGCCGGCGGCGGCACTCTTGAGCGGCTTCGCCGCGATGTTCGCGGACCCTGCTGCTCAAGCCACCGGCGCGAAGCCCACGAAGTAGCGTTCCGGGTTCACGATCCCCGAGGCGCGCGCAGTGGCGATGATCGTTTCAGCGTCGGCCATACGGCCATCGAGCCGCGCCGCGCGCCAACGGCAGGCAGCCGCCGACACCGCGAGCTCCCTGGCCTCGAAGGCCTCGCCGGCCGCGGCAAAGGTGACCGCGCTTGGCGCCGCCAGCGCCCGGACGAGCGCGGCGTACGCAGCCGCATGGGCCAGAGGCGTGTCCTTCGCGATGCGACCCGCCGCGGAGCTGAGCCCGGCCAGCTCGCCCGAGGCGGCCTGGACCTGAGAGCGCAACACAAACATTTCCACCCGGGTGTACGCGAACCCGAGGTACCCGGCCGCCAGCATCCCCGCCCAACTGAGGTCGAGCGCGGCACGCGCGCCCGTCGGATCGCCGCTGTACAACCTCGCCCGAACCGTCGCCACCATGGAGAAGTACCGGAGCGCCGAGAAGTCGACCCCCGGCGACTCCGGTGGCAGCGCCTCGGAAGCGAGGATGACCTCCGGGCGATCGAGCCACAACCAGGCGAGGGCTGGCTGCCCGGCGCGGTGCACCATCGCCGCCAAGACGTGCTCCCGTCGCAGGGCGTCGTCCAGCCCTCGCACCACGCGATCCTGCAAGAGGCGCACCTCACCAAGCTGGGCCAGGGCCCCGTTGACGTAGGTCCGGAGCGCCATCAGCTCCCAGTCAACGCCGGTGCACTCGCCGACGTAGAGCCGCTCGGCCTCCAGGCCCAGCTGGGCCGACTCACGAAACTCGCCCGCCAGCCCGTGGACGGTCGTGCGCGCGAGGAGCACCCACGCGCGGTCCGCGGGGAGGCCGGTGTCTGCGGCCAACGGCTCCGCACGCTCCAAAAGCGCGCGCGCGCGGCCGAGGAAGAACCCATTCCCGACGAGCGCCTCATTCGAAGCCTCGAAGCCAAGGGCGCGCGCCCGGCGTGAGGGGTCGCCCTGTCGCCCCGCATCCAAGAGGTGCCGCAAGCCGAGCACGTCACCCCGCGCGGGATCGAGCATGCTGAGCCCGGTGGTGACGGACCATAATAGGTCCATCCGTCTCGTGCTGTCTGGCGTGGGCGACGACGCCCCTTGGCGCCCGAGGTTGCCGAAGAGCATGAAGCGGATCCGCAGCCAGAGTCCCTCGGCAGTCGCGGCGCCAGCCGTGGCGGGCAGTCGAACCCCGACCTGCTCAAGCAGGGGGGTCAACACCGCCAGACCTTGCGCGAGATCGCCGGCGCGCAACCACGCTTCGCCGGCCCCCCGGTGCAGATCCCAAGCGCGCGGGTCGCCCGACTCGACCAGACAAGCCGCCCGCTCCAACGCGGCGCCCGATTCACTCAACCGGCCCGCCAGCCGCAGTGCTTCCGCCAGGAGCACGAGGCGCTCGACGGTGGGCTCCAACTCCACAGCCTGGCCATAGAGCGCCACCGCAGCCTCGAAGGCCAATGCTTCAAGCGCAAGCCCTCCCGCCTCGACCGCGCAAACCGCCGCCTCGACGACCTTGCCTGCCCCGACGAGGTGCCTCAATCGACGGTTCGGCTCGCCACCCGGACGTGCGCCCAACAGCTCCGCCGCGCGATCATGTAGTCGCGATAGGACATCGCGCGGAAGCTCGGCAAGCACGACCGCAGCGACCCGATCATGATGGGGCTCCACCCGCTCGCGCGGCACGCCGGCCACCGACCGCAGCAAGCGCAGGCGACGCAGGCGATAGACCGCTTCGCGAACCCCGGCACTCAGCCCCGCCACCGCGCCGAGGAAGTCCGGCCCATCCGGCGCGGCGCACACCGACGCCGCCACCAGGAGCGCGCGCGCGTCGGCATCCAGCGTCGAGACCCTCAAGCGAATTGCCTCGTCGATTGAGCGAACGGTCCAGCCGTCCCGCGCCTGCTGGGCCAGCTCAGTCAAGAGGAAAGGCGAGCCGTCGGCCTGCGCAACGAGCGCGTCGAAGTCCGGCCGGCTCCGATCGACGCCGAGGTCCACCAGCATCGCAGCAGCGTCGGTCGTCGCCAGTGGCCCCACGTTCAGCTGCAGCACGCACCAGGCGGGATGAGGGGCGCGAATCGCCGCCAGAAGGGGCGAAGCCGCACCGTCGCGACCGATCAGGACCACGGCGGCGTTGAGGCTCGGTGAACGCAAGACCGCGGCCAGAAGCCGGGCACTGTCCTCGTCCCCCTCCGCCACGTCGTCGATCGCGATCACCACGCGACGCAACCTGCCCACCTGTTCGAGCAGATCCACAAAGCCGGCAAAGGCCTCTTTTTGCCATTCGATGGGGTCCACCGACGGGGCCCGAGCGGTGTCGGCGTTGAACGAGGGCACGCGACCCAAAACCGGGAAGGCGCTGAACAGTGCGCCCGGGTTTCGAAGCGAGATGGCTTCCACCTCGGTCGCGCGCATGGCCAGGAGCCGCTCGCTCAGCGCATCAACAACCCCGTCCCAGGCGCGGAAGGGCACCGACTCCGCGTCGTCGCACCGGCCGCTCACCACCACGTGCGCTGGGCTGGCCTGTACCACCCGGAGCACCTCGCGCACCACGGCCGACTTTCCCCGACCCGCCTCGCCCTGTACGATCACCAGGGAGGGACCGTCACCGTCGATCTGGGCTCGGAGGGCCTGCCGCTCGTCCTCACGATCGAAGAACTGCGGCTCCCGCAACGGAGCCCAACCCGACACGCTCACCGCGGCAGCGCCGCCGAGGACCTCCGCGGCCGCCTCTAGCGTCATCCGGTCGGTCGGCTCCCACGCGCGGAGGCGCATGCTGAGCTCCACCAAATCGTCGGGACCGTCGGGCCGCTCCATCGGGAAGGCCCCGGCCGACATGGCGGCCGCGCCCCACATCGCCCCCCACCCACGCACGCCGGTCATGGACTCGCTCAAGATGCAGCCAAGCGCCCAGGCATCCGACGCCGGCACCGGGTCCTGTCCCAGCGCCTGTTCGGGCGGCATGTAGGATGGCGTTCCCACCGGCGTCACCGACGACGGCCCGGCGTTCTGCCCCCACGGCGCGGCGACACCCAGATCGAGCACCACCACCCGACCCGCGCTGGTGACCAGCACGTTCGCCGGCTTGAGATCACGGTGGACCACCCCCGCCCGGTGGAGCGCAGAAACGCCATCGACGAGCCCGGAAAAAACACGCCGCAGCTCCGCAACACCCTCGGGGTCGAGCGGAACGCCAGGCGGCAGCCCCCGTCGCAAGTAAGGCACGATCTCCGACCCGGGGACCAGCTCCATGGTGAAGAAGGCGCCGAGGTCGTCGACGACGAGCTCGTAGAGCGCCACGAGGTTCGGATGCACCGCCCCGCGCGACATGCGGAACTCGTGCTTGAGCTGGGCGGCCGACTCGGGCCCCGGCACCAGAACCTGTTTGGCAGCGACCTCAACGCCCATGGCCAGATCCCAGGCGCGGTACACCGCCCCCATCCCGCCGCTGCCGAGCTGATCGAGGAACCGAAGCTTCGGACGGTCGGGAGGGAGCGCCATGGCGGCATTGCGGGCCCACAACCAACCCGCACCCCCACCCGTCCTCAACGGGGCGTACGGGGGCCGGGTGCGTGCTTCGGGTTCGTTCACGGCGCTATTGTAGCGAGATCAAGGCCAGCGGGACGGCGCCGTCAGCCGTGCAGGAAGTGCATGACGTTGCGCCGGGCGACGGCAAGCACGGTCCCCTGCGGGTTCACCGCCGGGCTGGCAGGAAACAAACTCGCGTCATTGATGCGCAGATTGTCGCACCCCCACACGAGCCCGAACGAGTCCGTGCCGGTGCGCGCGTCATCCTCGCCCATCGGCACCGACGAGAAAATGTGAATCGTGGAGACCGGCATCCGCCCCTGCGGGAGCACTCGCGCGACACCCTCGAGCGCCGCCACGTCGCGGATCGGAGGGGCTCCGTCGACCGGGCTGGACAGCTCCTCGGCCCCCGCGGCGAACAAGAGCTGACCCAACCGAAGGAGCCCTTCGCCGAGCCGAGCCAGATCGGCGGTGGTCAGCGGGAGTCGGATGAGCGGCTCGCCAACCAGCGGCAAGTCGCGAATCCGACCGACACCGGTGCCGACGGCGGCGACATAGAAGATGCCCGTGCGCCGCCAGTCGCGGAGCCGGGCCTGCTTGTTTCCGAGCGACGCGCCCATCCACAGCGCCAGGTGCGGAATGGAGCTGTAGCTGCACCCGAGGGTCAGCTCCGGCTTGAACTGATCGACCTGCTCGGTTGGCACACCGTACCCAAGGTCGTTGATGGGCTCCCGGAAGCGCGCGGTGATGCGAATCATCGGGTGGAGTTGCAGCGTGTCGCCGACGTTGTGGGTGAACCCGGAGCGACGCAACAGGCGCGGGGTCTGGACCGCACCGGCGCACACGAAGACGTCTTTGGCGCGAAACTCCACCTTCTCGCGCTCGCCGTTGACGGTCCGCTCGCCCACCGCCCCAGTGACGCGTTTCCCATCGCGGAGCAGCCGAAGCACACGGGTGTCGGGCAGCAGGCGGGCCCCCGCCCGCACGGCGCGCGGAACGAGCGTCACCGTCATCGACTGCCGACCGCGCGACAACCCCGCGATCGGCGCGTCGCCATCGTAGTTCCAGAAGCGTGCGATCTCGCGAGTGGACCAGCCCATGCTCCCCGCGCCCCGACGCAGAAGTGCGGAGGCCGGACCGTTCCCGCCGCGCACGAGGTTGACGTTACAGTCGGCCTCGACCGCCTCGAAGTGGGGCCAAAGCGCCTCGGGCTCGAAGCCGCGGATCTGCGTCTGCGCTTGCCACTCGCGGAGCGTTTTTTCCAGCGGGCGGTGGTAGAGCGCGGCGTTGATTTCGCTGCCGCCGCCTACACACCGCCCCTCCAGGTAGGTGATGCTCGTGCCGCCGAAGGTGACGTTGAGTCCGCCATTGCGGTACTTCTGGTCCATCTCGGCCAACGAAAAGCTCGGCGCCGAATCGACCGCGTGGTGGCTGCCCTCCTCCACGAGGAGCACATCGCGGCCCGCTTCGGCGGCGGTACACGCGGTCATCGCCCCCCCGGGACCCGAGCCGATCACCAACACATCCGAGCTGAACTGTTTCACGACGCGCTCTCGCCGAGTACGGTCTGGATCTGCCCATGCTCTTCGAGTTGGGACCAGAAGATGAACGGAGCCATCTTGTCGAAGAACGTGGTGAAGTTGCCCAGAGGGCCCAGGGGGAGGCCGCGCAGCCGCGCGAAGGCGACCCGGCGCTTGGCGAGTGGCAGGAGCCGGTAGGGCGCGCCGTCGGTAAGCACCGCCGAGCGGTCGAAAATCAAGGTGAGCCCGACCATGCCAGCCGCGAAGTGGGCGGGCATCCCGAGGAGGCGGCGCTCGAGGACGACAACGGTCTCGGCGAGGAGCGGCACGCCGGCGAGGTCGTCCCGGCCGAGCTCATCGGCGACCTCGGCCTCGGCGATGGCGGTGAGGACCTGGCGCAAACGGAGGCGGGTCGGGGGGCTGAGATTCCGGCGGAACATGCTTCCTGCTAACCGGGAGATAGAACCCCCCATGGTCCTGGTCCTGACGCTCGTGGCGTGCCCGGTCACCACTCCGGTGGAAACGGCCGCCTCGGACTCGGGTGAGGCCGACTCGGGAGAGGCGGACACCGCCGACCGCTGCGCCGGGGCCGCCACACTGGACTGGGACAACTTCGGCCACGGGTTCGTGATCGAACACTGCAACGGCTGTCACGCCGCCTCTGCCAGCGACCGGCACGGCGCCCCGCTGGACCACACCTACGACACCGTGGAGCAGGTCTGGACCCACGCCGACGGCATCCTCGCCCTCGCTGCGAGCGCGTCCCCATCGATGCCGCCGCGCGGCGGGGTGTCCGACGACGACCGCGTACGCCTGTACTGGTGGCTGGGCTGTGGCACCTTCGGCCACTGATGGGGCGCCTCCCCTTTTAATGGCACCCATGGTAGTCTCGCGCGACCCGATGCGCGCTGCCCCCCTCGCCTTCGCCGCCCTGGTCGCCTGCGCGCCGGTGGAGGAGCCTGCGACGGCGGTCGATGCCGCGCCCGACCCGGTTGTCGATCCTTCGCCGTATGTGGTCGAGGACACCGGTGAGTCTGCCACGCCCTCGATGTCCGCTGAAGACGTGGCCGCCGGCATCACCCGGGCGTTTGCCGCGGCGCTTTCGGTGGATCCCCGTGACCTTGCAGACGCCTACGAGGGCATCTGGGCCGAGCGCGACGACCCCGCCTGTCCGTATTATTATCCCGAGTATCTGACACTCTACAACCAATACATCTGGTCGGCCGACTGCACCTCCGAAGCCGGCGCCACCTTCGACGGGTACGCCTACTACCAGGGATACCGCGACTACGACGGCGGGTATTACACCTACGACCGCTACTTCTACCTGTACACCAGCGCCGCGACGCTGACTCGTTCGGACGGGCAACGCCTGACGGGCAGCGGCTACGCATACTATTACGACATCGACTACTACGCCTATGCCTACCGGGCTGCCTACGAGCAGATCCAGGGCACGTTCAAGTGGGAGGGGGACAGCTTCGAGGACTCCTGGTTGTCCCGCGGGATCTCGATGGACCTGTACTTGTACACCTACCGCTACGACAGCGGGGCGCTGTACACCACATTGACCGGCAGCCTCGCCGACATCGACGACACCGTCACCGCGGTGAACTTCGATTCGGTGTACCTGGAAAACGCCGCGACCGGAACCAGCTGTGCTGCCGAGCCGGGCGGGGCGGTCCGCCTGCGTGACAGTGCGGGTACATGGTACGAGGTCAGCTTCGATGGGCCGGCCTACAGCGGGGCGCCGAGCTTCCCGGCCTATTGCGACGGCTGCGGCAGCGTGTATTGGCGCGGGGACTACCTGGGCGAAGCCTGCCCCGACTTCACAGCTCTGACCGGCTGGCAGGAGCGGCCGTGGGAGTAGTGCTCTTGCTGCTCGGTTGCGGGGTGCTTCCCAGCGCCACCGGGGTGCCCGACGTTCCGGCCGACCCTCGCGCCGATCCGGTTGCGACGGCGGTGCCGCTGTCCGCGGGCAAGGTCCTCCAACGCGTCAGCCTCGACCTCCGCGGCGTCCGCCCCTCCGTGGCGGAGATCGAAGCCGTCGAGGCCGACCCTGCCGCGCTCGACGCGCTCGTGGACGCCTACCTGCACGACGCCCGTTTCGGCGAGCGGGTCCGCGACCTCTTCTCGACGATCTACCTCACCCGCTCGGACTACTTCTACGTCGGCGCCGCCGACTACGGACAGACGGACGAGGCGGCCTTCGCGCGCGCCGTCGGCGACGAACCCCTACGCATCCTCTCCACGATTGCCCAGACAGACCTGCCCTACACAGACATCGTGACCGCACAGTGGTCGATGGCCGACGAGAGCATCGGTCGCGCCTGGCCCACGGACTACCCGGACGACGCCACCGGGTGGCAGAAAGTGCGCTACACCGACGAGCGACCGGAAGCGGGGATCCTCTCCACCAACGGCTTGTGGTGGCGGTACATGACCAATGGCAGCAACGCCAACCGCGGTCGTGCCAACGCGATCTCGCGCATCCTCCTGTGTGACGATTACCTGGGCAAGCCGATCGAGTTCGACCGGAGCGTGAACCTGCTGGACCAGGGTGCCGTCAACGACGCGCTCAAGACCAACGAAGGCTGTGTGGCCTGCCACAGCACACTTGACCCGCTCGCCAGCTACCTGTGGGGCTTCTACTACTTCAATTACGACAGTCGGGACGACACCACCTACTACCACCCGGAGCGCGAAACCTACTGGGAGGGGTACACCGAGGTAGCACCAGGATATTATGGCGAGCCCGGGCACGATTTGACCGATCTCGGCGGGCAGATCGCCGCCGATCCGCGCCTGCCCCAGTGCCTCGTCAAACAGAGCTACGAGCTGCTCCTCCAGCGCGAGGCAGCGCTCGCCGACACCGACGCGCTCAGTGACCTTCGGGAGACCTTTCTGGCGAACGATCTGCGGATCCGGCCCCTCTTCTCGGCGGTGGTTTCGACCGATGCCTACCGCTCGGGTCGGAAGTTGTTGTCACCCGACCAACTCGGCACCGTGCTGTTCGACCTCACCGGGTTCCGGTACACCTACGCCGGCTACGACATGCTCCAGACCGACACCTACGGGCTGCGAACGTTGGCCGGCGGCGTCGATGGCGTTTACTCCACGAAACCCGCCGACCGGCCGACTGCAACGTCGGTCCTGGTCAACGAACGCGTCGCTCAGGCAGCCGCCTCGGTGGTTGTGGCTGGCGATCTCGCCGCGCCCGACGCGGCCCGATTGTTCACGGCCGTATCGTTGACCGCCACCCCAGCGTCAGACCCGGACGGGTTCGCCGCCCAGCTCCAACTTTTGCACCTGCGCCTGTTCGGCGACCGCGTGGTGGCCGATGGCCCCGAAGTCCAGGCCAACCTGGCCCTCTGGCAAGAACTCTACGTGGCCGAAGGCTCGGCCCCGCGCGCCTGGTCGGGCGTGCTCTCCACCCTCCTGCGCGATCCCGCGTTCCTCCTCTACTAGGCCCATCCCATGCGCCGTCGCGACTTCCTCGCCGCCTCCGCACTGACTGGAGCGATCCTGCCGCTCCGTCGAGCGTACGCCGACGATGTGGTCCCCGCGAAGGGGCGGAAATTCATCTTCGTGGTCAACTACGGCGGCTGGGATCCCACCCGCGTCCTCGCCCCGGAGTTCGACAACCCCAATGTCGATATGGAGCGCGACGCGGGCGCCACCACTATCGGTGGCATCACCTTCGTAGAACACGTCAACCGTCCCAGCGTCACGACGTTCATGCGCGATTGGCACGAGCGCATGTTGATTCTGAAGGGGGTGCTGGTGCCCAGCGTCGCCCACGAGAACTGCCTGCGTCTGTGCATGACCGGCTCCACTCGCCAGGACGCCTCCGACTGGCCGGCGATCATGGGCGGGATGCAGGGGGCGGACTTCTCGCTACCCCACGTCGTCGCCGCTGGACCCTCCTACCCCGGTGAGTTCGGCGCCTTCGTGACGCGCACCGGCACGAGCGGACAGTTGCCGGCGCTCTTGGACGGAAGCATCGTCGGCTGGTCGGACACCCCCGCCGCCGCTCCCTCCAGTCGCGCCGAAGCGATCATGGACCGGTACCTGCAGCGGCGAATTGCGGGCTGGAATCAGGGTGTCAGCCCGGGGCGCGATGCCGAGTTGGGCGCGGCCTACACCGCCGCCCATGAGCGGGCCACCTCACTCAAAGGGCTGCGCACACTGGTGAACTGGTCGGGGTCCTCTGGCTTTACCGAACAGGTCGATTTTGCGATCGACGCGCTGTCGTTGGGGGTCTCGCGGTGCGTGACCCTGTCGTTCAGCTACAATGGGTGGGACACCCACATCTACAACGATGTGTACCAGTCGCAGAATTTTGAGGCGTTGTATTCGGGGCTCGGCGCGCTGATGGAAAAACTCGCCGCACTCCCCGGTGAGCTCGGCGGCACGATGGCCGATGAGACCGTCGTCGTCGTGCTTTCGGAGATGGGACGCACCCCGCAACTCAACGCCGGGCAGGGAAAGGACCACTGGCCCTACACCTCGATGATGATCGTCGGCGGGGGCGTCACGGGGGACCGGGTGGTCGGAAGCTACGACAAACTCTACTACGGACACACCCTCGATCTTGCCAGCGGGGACCTGGACGAAGCCAGCGGACAGGCGCTGTCGTCGGATGTGGTGGGCGCAACGCTTCTCGCCGTGGCCGGTGTCGACAGCGAACAGTTCTTGCCAGGGGTCGCGAGGCTGGACGGGGCGCTGAGCGGCTGACATGAGGGCGCGGCCCCCGGTCGCGCTTGCACCGAAGTTGCACCGATTTTGCGTACCCGGCGGAACCCACTGAGCGTATGGTGGTCAGCAAGCGTCCGAGGTGCCGATGTCTCCCTTCTTCACTGCGCTTTCGCTCTCCTCCATCTCTTCGGCCGCGGTGTTGGATCCGGAGGCCGCGCCCACCGACCGCATTCTCGAAGCCGCGGTCCAAGAAGGCGGCATCGACCTGCGCCGCAGTTGGGAGTCCTCGGCGGCGGCCGAGGCCCCCTTGCATCTCGCCCCGCTCGATGGGAGGAGTCACGGCGGGAAGGCGACCAGCCTCGGCATGGGCTGGGTTGACGCGGTCGCCGACGGACGCCTCCGGATGCTCGCGGCGTACCTGCCGAATCAGTCGGTGCACCCAGAGGACTTCGGGGCGGGATGGACCCTCGCCGAACCCGGCGAGCGCCTGGTCGTCACCCACGGCGCGGACAGCACCGTCTCGGCGCAGCGCCTGCGCGAGCGGCTCTTCCGAGCCGGGTATGTCACCCACCCGTTCGGCGGCCGGAAGACAGGCGTCGCCGCCTTCGAGCCCGCGGCCGCCGGCGCCCTCTACGCCGAGGCCGGCTCACGGTGGGCGCTGGTCGACAGCGAGTCGGCGGAGAGCGAGGTATGGATGGCCTCGTCGCTCTTGGCGTCCTTGCCGGCGGGCTCGGCCTTTCCCTTCCATCGCAACGCGCAGAATCGGGGCAGCTCGGTCCCGGTGAACAGCCGGCTGGAGCTCAACGCGGCGTTCCTCCCGGTTCGCGCCCGCGAGCTCATCGGGGTGACGTCGAGCCTGTTGTCGATCCCGGGCCGTGCCACGACCGCCCCGAGGTTGCGGTCGGTGCCCGGCGCTCATGTCAGCCATTTCCCCCGATTGCCGGGCGGCGTGGTTTTGGGGCAGCTGGCGGTTCTCGACGGCGATGTCCCCCGCTCCGCGCCTCGGCTGGATGGCACCGCGACCGACGCCCGCGTGACCATCGACGGGACGTCGTGGCACGTGGCCGGCCTCGACCGTGCCAGCCGAGCGGCCTGTGCTTCGTTCGTGTCGAGCTCCGGCGACGAGGCCGCCGTTGACATCAACCGCATCTACCGCGACCATGAGCGGCTGTCGGGCGTGTACGTCCACCCGGCCCTTCGCGGCAGCGCGATCGGGGAGGCGCTGGTGTGGTCGGACCACATGCCCTATGCCTATCTCGGCTCGCAGATGTCCGGTCGCACCGACCGCAGCGTGCTGGTCGACCGGTCCATACGCTTGCACACTGCCGACGATCAGCGCCTGACCATCGAGGTCGACTTCGACGTCCGGTTCTATCGCCGCGGCGTTGGAGACGAGGCCGCCATCGTCGACGCCCGGTCGTACACCGCGTCGAGCGCGGACGGCTTCCGCCCGGCGGCGTACATCGACGCTCCGGGGCCGACGGGTACCCGCCGGCTGGTGGTCGCGGACGCCCAGGACCATGGACTCTCCACCGATCTGGCGCCCTTCGCGCGGGCAGCGGCGTGGGTGTCGCTGTCGCGTTGGGTGGTCGCGAGCGGCGGGGAGATCAGCGTCGACTGAAGGGACGCGCGCGCCGTGGCCGAGCAAGGACCGCCGCGAGCGCCGCCAACGTGAGCCAGGACCCACCCCCGCTGGTCTGGCACCCGCACCCGTCCCCAGCCCCCGCGCCCCCGGAGTCGCTTTCCCCACCTGCCGCGGTGTCGGCGGTCGCCGAACAGTCGGCCGCGCGGGTCGCGTCGGTGTCGTCACAATCCTCCGCGAACGGGGTATCGTCGGCGTCCTGGTCCTGATCGTCGTTGCCGACGCAGTCCGAATCGATGCCGTCGTACCAGGCGTCGGGAAGGCCGGGGCCGACGCTGATGTCGGCGTCGTCGCAGTCCTTGTCCGAGCCCGCTCCATCGCCATCGCGATCGACCACCAGGACGTCGGGGCCGCCCCACGCGCCGATGTCCGTGCGCGAACCATCGAGGTCCAGGCGCCCGGGATCTCCGGCGTCCTGCATCTTGCTCGCGGCCACGAGGAGGAAGCTGTCGTTGACGCGACCATCGTCAGTCCAGCGCACAAACCCCGGCTCGACGGCAAGCGAGTCCGGGAGGATCGTCAGCTCGCCGCCCACATCGTCGGCGAGGTTGCCTTCGAAGTTGTCATACGTGAGCGACAGCCCGGCGACGCTCTCCGCGTCGTACAGATGGAGCGCCGCGCCCGAGAGCGTCGAGGCGATGACCGCACTGTTCAACACAAGCGCGGTTTCGCTGACGCAGAGTCCGCCCGCCTCGCTGGAAGCGGCGTTCCCTACGACGCTGACATTCCGGAGGTGGGTGTTGATGCCCCGAACGAAGCAGGCGCCGCCCCCGACCCTGGCGTTGTTCCCAGCGATCACGAGGTTGTGCCAGTCGTCCTCGGCGTCGAGGTCTCGGCTACCTTCGAAGTAGAGCCCGCCACCAAAGCCCGCACTGTTGCCCTGGAATCCGGAGTTGTGGACATGCACCAGGCCTGAGGGGCGAGAGAGCAGCATTCCGCCACCGAAGGACCGGTCATCCGCGACGTTCCGGTCGACTTCGGTGCCGACGATCTCGACATCGGCCGCAAAGGCCAGCGCCAGCCCTCCCCCGCCTTCCGCGGCCGCGTTGTCGCTGACCACCGAATCGCTGAGCACGAAGTCCGCGTCGGAGGCGGAATACGCGTTCCAGTTGATGCCACCTCCTGAGTAATAGGTCGTGGTGTTGTATTGGACGACGCTGTCACGGATCTCGGTGGGGACGCCGTACCACACCGCGAGGCCCCCGCCATGGCTGTAGGCTCGGTTGCGCGTGAGCTCGCTGGCGATGATCGACAGTCCCGAGCCCTGGTATACGAGGAGCGCGCCGCCCGACCCGTAGTTGGCGGTGTTGTCATCGAACCGACAGCGCTCGACGCTCACGCCGCCATCATAGAGGTAGTAAGCATAGACGGCGCCGCCATCGTAGTAGGCCAGCCCGCCTGAAAACGTCGTGTCCACAAAACGCGTGGAGCCGTAGTAGGACACGTTGACGTGGCCGCCGTAGCCATAGGTGGCCGTGCTGTCGTCGAAGGTGGCGCTGGTTTCGCTCAGCGTCACGTGGTCGTACGCGTAGATCCCGCCGCCGGACGAGTACGCCGTGTTGTCGGTGTACACCGCCCCGGCCTCTGCGATCCTGACGACGTTGATGGCATAAATCGCGCCCCCGGAGGCGGTGACGGCATTGTTGGTCCAGGTCGTGGTGGTGCTTTGCAGCGCGGTCCCCGCCTCGAGCCAAGCCGCGCCGCCGTTCTCGGCCCGGTTCCCATCGAAGGTGGCGCCGGTCAGCGTGAGTGTCACACTCCCGTTCGCGGCGAGCGCCCCCCCGGACGGCGATTCGTTCCCGACATACGATTCGCCGGTCGACTCGTAGAAGGTGCTGGACGCAAGGTACAGCGCCCCACCGCGGAACCCCGCGGTGTTGCCCGTCCAGGTGTTGGCTGCCAGAATGACGTCGTTGGCGTCAGACGCGAAGACCGCGCCACCATCGACCGCAGCGACGTTGTCTACAAACGCGCTCGACTCCGCGTCGAGGTCGGCGTAGTCGAAAAGCGCCACCGCCCCGCCAGAGAAGGCGACGTTTCCATCGAAGGTACTCTCCCGCACCTCGACGACCGTCGCCCGACCCGAGGCGTAGATCGCACCGCCCGCGACCGCCTCGTTGCCGGTGAAGCTCACCCCCACCAGCTCGAACCTCCCCCCCTCGAAACGGGCGCCGCCGCCCTCGGCCACGGCGCTCCCGCCGGAATCGACGACCAACACGTCCACCAACTCGCCACCGCCGGCCATGATGAGCGCCGACGCCCCTGCGGAGGTGACCGTCAGTCGCGACAGCGTGAGTGGCCGCGTCGAGGTCACCGCCGGGTAGCCGGCCCCGTCGATGGTGGTGAACGCCGCCCCGTTCCGGCTGTCGATGTGGAGCTCCTTGTCGCACACGAAACCGCCGAACGTCCCGTCGCCGACGACGACGGTGTCCCCGCTGGCCGCGACCAGCACGGCTTCGGCGAGCGTCTCGAAGTCACCGCGACCGTCATGCTCGACGGACCACTCCGCCGCGGCGGCCAAGGCACAGAGGCTGAGGAGGGACACGTGGGGCTCGCGGTCGGGAGCCGGGAGTCTACCACTGTTCCGGCGGTGCTCAAGCGACCGTCAGCCACCCCAATGTCGAGCCCGACCCGCGGCCCGCAATCGAGCTATCCGCCGCCCGTGCGCCTCCCCCTCCCCTTGCAGCCGCTGCTCGCGCTGATCACCGTCCAGCTCCTCTTCGGAGCGCATCCCGTCATCGCCAAGCTGGCGTTCCCCGCCTTCGGCCCCGGGGGCGTCGCGCTCGCGAGGGTGCTTGGAGCGGCCGTGGTGCTGCAGATCGTGCGCGTGGCCCGCAAGGAGGCAGGGCTGGACCTGCGCACGCACCTTCGCATCGGCGTCGCCGCGTTCTTCGGCATCGTCTCCAACCAGCTCCTCTACATCTACGGCCTCGCGCAGACGACGGTCACCCACGCCAGCCTGCTCATCGTCACCGTTCCGGTCGCGACGCTTTGCGTGGCCATCCTCGCCGGACGCGAGCGTGCGAGCGGCCTGCGCATCGGGGGCATCGTTCTGGCGCTGTGCGGCGCGGCTTCGGTTGTCGCTCACCGCGGCAGCCTCGGGGGCGGCGCCCTGGTCGGCGACCTGATGATCCTCGCCAACACCGTCGCCTACGCGGTCTACCTGGTCCTCGGACGGGACCTTGTCGCGACCGTCTCACCGTGGACGCTGGGCGCGTGGTTGTTCACCTGGGGCGTGCCGATGGTGCTGGTCGTGACCGGGGTGCCCACGATCGGTGAGACCAACGCTCACGCCTGGATGGCGCTGACGTTCGTCGTGCTGGGCTCGACCGTGGGCACCTATGTGCTCAACCTCGTGGCGCTGCGGACGGTCCCGGCCAGCGTCGTCGCCGTCTTCGTCTGTCTGCAGCCGACGATCGCAGCGGCGCTGGCGCTGCCGCTGCTCGGCGAGACGCTCGACGCCTGGACCGTGGCCGCCGGCGTCGTCACCATCGCGGGAATGTTGCTCGCGACGCGCGGATGAGGGCGCGGTTCTCACGGGATAGAATTCCGCTCCGATGCTCCTCGCCAGCCCCTACCACCTGAGCCTGGACCCCGCCGAGAGCGTCGTCGGTAAGCCTTTCCCGCCCCTTGCACCGCTGGTGAGCGCTGCCGAGCTGCAAGCCCGCGGCCATTCCGTGGCGTTTTACGACGCGACGTTGGTGTCACACGTCGATACTTTTCGGGAGGCGCTGCGCGGGCACCGTCCCACCCAGGTAGCAATCCTCTCCGATCCGCACAGCGTGCCCGTGAAGATGTGCACGCTCCGCCAGCGCGAGGCGGCACTCACCATGGTTCGCCTGTCCCGTGCGGCCGGCGCCAGCGTACTCGTCGCCGGTCCCGACCCCACCGATCACGCGGAGCTCTACGCCGCCGCCGGCGCGAGCCACGTCGTGCTCGGGGAGCATGATGGGGCCCTGTTGGATTGGGCGGACGGCCGCCTCGCCCCCGGGATCACCCCACGACGGGCGAATACAACGCATCTGGACGCGCTGCCGGATCCAGCCTGGGAGTTGGTCGACCTCGCCGCCTACGCCGAATCCTGGCGGCGGCGTCACGGGCGGTGGGAGCTCAACGTGTCTACCGCGCGGGGCTGCCCCTACCGCTGCAACTGGTGCGCCAAGCCCACCTGGGGGCGGAGTTACCACGTGGCCTCCCCGGAGCGTGTCGCCAGCCAGATCGCCGCGACCCGCGAGCGCTGGCGCCCGGACGGACTGTGGTTCACAGATGACATCTTCGCGGTGAAGCCATCCTGGCTCTCCACCTTTCGGGGTCTGGTCGGCAACGATCCCCTGCCCTTCCGCTGCAACACCCGCGCCGATCTTGTCCGCGATGGCGCGTACGTCGCCGACCTCGCCGCCGCCGGCTGCCGCGAGGTGTGGATGGGCGCCGAGAGCGGTAGCGACTCGGTCCTCGCCGCGATGGACAAGGATCAGACCCGCGCCGACATCGACACAGCGGTGTCGCGACTCCGTAGCGCCGGCATCCGGGTGGGCTTCTTCCTCCAACTCGGGTACCCGGGCGAACGCTACGACGATGTGTTGGCGACCCTCGACATGGTGCGTTCGTTGCGGCCTGACGAGATTGGCATCAGTGTCAGTTACCCCCTCCCAGGAACGCCCTTCCACGACAAGGTGCGCGATCAACTGAAGCGGGAAAACTGGGAGAGCTCCATGGCCAACGAGGTGCTCTTCGCCGGCGCCTACCCGCAGCCGTTCTATGACGCGGTGCGGGAGGTGCTCCGCGCCGAGTCTGCGTGGTGGACGTGGCGGCCGGGGATGGACCGCGCCGCCCTGCGTCGTTTGGGAGCGTTGCCCTGGCATGCGGCGCGATGGCCGGTGCATCGGGCAAAGATGGGGTGGTTTGGGCGAATTCACCCACACTCGAAATAACTCGCGAGTAATATTGACCTGGGTCGAATTCACTCGTATTCTGCAAGAATGTCCGCCTCCGCCCGGTACCTTGAGCCGCAGGTCACCGCCGATCTGTCACGGAAGATGGTCTTCGTCGCCGGTCCCCGCCAGGTGGGGAAGACCACGTTGGCGCGCAACATCATCGGCAACTCAGCCGGCTATTTGTCCTGGGACATCGCGGAAGACCGCGAAAATATTCTCAAGCGCGAACTGCCCGCCGCCCCGATCTGGGCCTTCGACGAGCTCCACAAGTATGGGCCTTGGCGCAATTGGTTGAAGGGGGTGTGGGACGGTCGCCCACCCGAGCAGCAGTTGCTCGTCACGGGCAGCGCGCGACTCGACTTGTTCCGGTACGGAGGGGAGTCGCTCCAGGGCCGCTACCACCTGCTGCGCCTTCACCCCCTCTCGGCCGCCGAACTGGGGATGCAGCGGAACGAGGACATCCTCGATCTGGTGCGATTGGGCGGCTTCCCCGAGCCGTTCTATGGGGGCGACGAGGTGCAGGCGCGGCGGTGGTCGCGCGAATATCGCAGCCGCATCCTGCGCGACGAGCTGGTGGACTTGGAGCGTGTGGTTGATCTAGGTCGCATGGAGCAGCTCGCGCTTGCGCTTCCCGAACGCGTTGGCTCTCCGCTGTCCATCAACGGCCTGCGTGAGGACTTGCAGGTCGCCCACGCCACCGCCGCTCGCTGGCTGGATGCGCTTGAGCGGCTCTACGCAATCTTCCGACTTCCCCCATTCGGAGCCCCCAAGCTCCGCGCCGTCCGCAAGGAACAGAAGCACTACCACTTCGACTGGACTTGCATTGCGAGTGATGGGCCCCGCTTCGAATCGCTGGTGGCCTGTCACCTGCTGAAGTGGGTGCACCATCAGGTCGACACCCTGGGGCTCGACCTCGACCTTCGGTATTTCCGCGACGTGGATCGCCGAGAGGTGGACTTCGTGGTGGTGAACGGCCGGACACCCGTACTGTTCGTCGAGGCAAAATGGTCTGACGCCCCTGTCGAACGCGGCCTTCGCTATCTGAAGGAACGCTTCCCCGATGTACCGGCCTGGCAGATCGCGGCAACGGGGACCAAGGACTACGTGGATGCGTCGGGAATCCGCGTGGCCCCGGCCCTGGCGCTGCTCAGCACCCTGGTGTAGCGCCCACCCCTCACACCCGCGGGCGAAAGCCGTTCAGAATCGCCAGGTAGTCCAGCGGATGGGGGGCTGTCGGCGGCCGATAGGTCGAGGGGCCCTCCAAGATCAGCGCCGCCCTTGGAGGCAGGCGCCCGAGATGGGCCCGCAGCCCCGCCGCATCGGCGTGGCCTCGTTGCACGACGTCCTCGAGCTCCGCCAGCGCCGCCTCCGCTGACAATGCGCTGCCGGCGAGAACCGGAGCCAACGCCGTGGGCGCCAGCTCACCCACCGAGACCATGACCAGGGCCGCTGCGTACCAGGTGCGCACCGGGATCACGCGCGTGCCGAGCGGGTCGAAGTCGGCGACCGGGCGGCCCTTGTCGAGCCGGATGTAGATGCGCTCCACCGCGTCGGCGATGGCAACCCGCCGCAACGACGCGAGCGTCGCGACGATGTCATCTCCATAGGCGCCGCCAGCCTCCAGCACTCTGGACAGCTCGACCGTGCCGATGCGCCCGGCGATCGCGTCGGCATAGACGGAATACACGACCGCATCGATCTCCGCGTCGTCCCCGAAGAGCGACTCCACTGCGGCCGCGCCCAGGCCCACCCGCCCGGCGATGAGTTGGGGGAGCTTGTACCCGAACTGCCCGCGCACCGCACGCAGCCGACCGCGGCGTAAGTTGCGAACGTTGTCCTTGAGCACCAGGCTGTCGAACCGAACCCCGTCCAGGCGCAGCTTCTCCTCCAGCCGGGCCCGCATCTGCGTGGGCGATCCGCTGACGATCGAGATCATCGGGCGCCACCCCGGCCCCTCTCGCCCCAGTTCGCGCACCAGCGCCGTGGCCCCGGGCACCGCGCGCTTGGCCCACGCAGGCTCCATGGCCGAGCGGACGACGCCGCGGAGCGAGTCGAAGTCGGTGAGTAGATAGGTTTTGTCGAGGTCCCAGCGGTATACGCGCCGGCCCGGATCGCCTCCCATCAGGACGGTCCGCCCAAGCGCCGCACGCCACGAAGCGGCGTCGACACTCGCGGAGCCAACGCCGCGGCGATCGCGCCGTCTTCACCAGGACGGGCCGAGACCTCGAAGGGGAGCGGAGCCCGCGCCGACACGAGCTGGGCCAGCAAGACCCCCGCCGGACCCTGCAACATCGAGCCGCCACACTCAACCGACTGCACCCCGATCAAGAGTGTCGCGAGCTCACGAACGACGCCCACCATCACGTCCGCCATCCGCTCCATCGTCGCCAGCCCCGCAGGCTCGCCCGCGACCAAGGCGTCACGAAGCGCATGCCCCGCCTGGGCAGGTGCGACCTGCATTCCAGAAGCGGCAAGCATATGCGCGACACCGACGTTGCTGAGGTAGGTGCGCATGGCGCCGGTGAGGGGAAGGTAGGTGTGCGGCAGCGCGTCAGGGCCGACATCGACGACGAGGCGGCCCATCTCGGTCGCGACCACCGCGCCGTCGCCGTCAATCCAGCACCCGCCGAAGCTGGTGCCGATCTGCACACGCACCAGGCGGCGAGCCCCCTGGTCGCTGAGGTGCCGCCCGAGGTTGCTCAGGTCGTTGAACACGACCACCGGACCGTGCACGATCCCGTCCCCGACCCGCTCCGCAAATCCCACAAACGCCGCGGGGTCCCCGACGCGCTCGCGCAGAACGGTGGACAGTTCCAGCACCTGCCCACCCACGCCCATCGGCGCCGCGAGGCCGATGCCGAGGGAGCCGATGGGGCGTCCGGCGGCGGCCTCCAGGATCAGGGCGCGCCCACGGACGATGAGCGAGTCGATGCCGCGCACGCCTTCCGGCCAGGTGGCGGCGCCGGCGCTACCGACGACGCTGGAGCCGTCGAGCGCGACGACCTTGATGCTGGTGCCCCCGATGTCCAACCCAAGGGCGAGGCCCGGCCCCGGGGGAACGAGCGTGGGCTGGTCGACGCTCGGGACGTCAACCCGACGTGCAGCCTGCGGGCGGGCAGGGGCGACGGCGAATGGAATGTTGTGGACCGAGCGGACGCGCCCGAGAACGGGCTCCAACTCGGCTTCGGGGACGGGCGTCACCAGCTCGATGGCGGCGGCGTTGTAGAGGAGGGCGGCGTTGTGGGCGCGCGCCAGGAACGGCCAGACCGAGCGGCCGAGCGCGGGCGCAAACACGATCTGCTCCCGCACGGGCGCCGAGGCCCCCCACCCGGCGTGGGCGCGGATCCGCCATGGCACCGCCCGGGGATGCGCTCCCAGCTCCGCCAGCACGTCGGCCAGGGCCCGCATGACCTACTTCCGGTCTTCCAACCGGATGACCCGATCGCGGAGCTTCTTGTTGTCCTCCATCGCGCCTTCCAGCTCCTTTCGGAGCGTCCCGAGCGACCCTTCGAGCGTACGCCCGGCGCGTACCGAAGCCATCGCCTCCCACGCCAGGCGGCGGCACCGACCGTCGGGGCTGCTCTGGTGAATCCGTCCGAGCGTGGTGAGCGACCGGGGATCCCGGAGCACGCCCAGCGCGTTGATCGCGGAGATCTGGACGCGCACGTTGGCGTCCTCGGCCAGGAGCACCAGCCGCTCGTACGCCGGGGTGCGCACCGCCTCGACCTCGTCGCCGAGGCGCGCCAGGGCCGCCACCGCCGCCGCGCGCGCCCGGACCGGCCGATCCTCGCCGGTCCACTCGACGAGGAGCGGGACACAGTCGGCATCACGGAGCCAGCCCAGCCCTTCGAGCGCCCGCGCCCGAAGGACCTCGCTCCAGCTGGACTCCGAAAGCAGCGCTTCGCATACGGCGCGCGCTTCTGGAGCCCGCAGGCGCGCCAGAACCCGCGCGATCTCGCCGCGGACGTGGATCGAGACGTCGGGGCGCATCGCGAGCAACGCCCGCGCGCTCTCCTGCCGTCGGAAGCTGCCCAGGGCGGCGACGACACGACGGCGCACCTTGGGATCCGCGTCCCCGAGGGCCAGGATCAGCGCGTCGAGCGCCCCGGTCTGTCCGGTGCTGGCGAGGGCTTCCGCCACCTCGCCCCTCACCGACCCTACGGCATCGCCGGTGAGCGCAGCGCGCAGCGCCCGGAGCGCCTCGGGACAGCCGTCAGTGGCCAGCGCCCGCGCGGCGCGGATGCGCCCAACGATGTTGCCGTCGTTTGCCAGACCGCCGGCGAGCAGCGACACCGGACCGGACAGCGTGATCTCCGCGAGCAGCCCAAACTCGGCGTCCACGCCCACCCACGCCGGCTTCGTCGCGACCGGAAGCACGAAGGTGCGCTCGCGGGCGTCGAGCTGAAGGGTGTGGGCCTGCCCCGCGACCGAAACGCGGAGCGGAATCGCGAACGCGGGCGCGACTCCCTCGCCCTCCTGCGTCTGCTTGACGCCGATCCGAAGTTGCCCGTCCTCCCAACCCAGGTCGACCTTGAGGGTCGGGTGGCCAGCGCCATAGACAAACTCGGCGAAGAAGCGGTCGAGGGAACGGCCCGACGCGTCCTCGAAGGCGCGCTGAAGGTGCCGGGTATGCACCGTCTGATGGGCGTGCCGCCCCAGATAGAGGCGGGTCCCGGCCCAGAAGGCGTCGTCGCCCAGCACGGTGCGCAGGGTGTGGAGCACCAAGGCCCCCTTCTCGTACAGGTGCCGGTCGAACACATCGATCGGGCTCTTGAAGAGGTAACTGACGATGGGGCGGCGATAGCGGCTGCCATCCTCTGAAAGGTAGGCCTGGAGCTGCTCGTAGCGGTGGTAGTCACCTTCGGCGCGGCCCCGACTATGGGTGAGCCACAGCACCTCGGTATAGGTCGCCCACCCCTCGTTGAGCCAACCCTGCGACCAGTCCTGGCAGGTCACCAGGTCGCCCCACCACTGATGGCCGAGCTCGTGCACCACGAGGTCTTCCATCTCGGTGTCGAGACTCGCGGCGTCGTCCACCAGGACGATGTCGAAGAGCGTCGTCGCGCCCAGATTCTCCATCCCACCGAAGACGAAGTCCCAGACGACGACCTGATCGTATCGCGCCCACGGATAGGGACCGTACAACGAGGCGAGGAAGTCGATCATCGCCGGGGTGTTGTGGAATGCGCGCTTTACCTGGGCGCTCGGAATCCCCGTCGGGACGAGGAAGTGGACCGGAACCTCGCCCGTGCGGTCGACGTGGCGGTCCAGACGGGCGACCACGGCCGTGAACAGGTAGGCCGGCATCGGCGCGTCCACGACCCAACTGACCCCGGTGGCGTCCTCCACGCGCAATCCGTTCCCGACGACGTCAAAGCCCGCAGGCGCGTGGATGCGCGCACGCCAGGGATGCTTCACCGACGGATGGTCCAGGCAAGGGAAGATGAAGTGGGCGTCTTCGTCCTGACACTGCGTCCACGCCTGGACGTCGCGATCGGGCTCGGCCTGGGTGGGGCCGACGAAGTACAGCCCCCTCCGCGGCGAGCCATGCCACCGCACGATGAGCGCGTCGGCGCGGGCCACCCGGAGCTTTCCATCGTGATGCGACCACGCAAGTGAGGTGCCGTCAGGACGCTCGACGCTGTCCACCGTCAGCTCGTCCAGGTCGAAGATCAGCTCGCCCTCGGACCCGGCCAGCGCCTTGACCTCGATGTGAGCCTGCCCACGGAGCGAGCGCCCCACCGGGTCGATCCACAAATCCAGGTCGTAATGGCGAATGTCGAGGGTGCGATCGGGGAGGTAGTTCGGCTCGACGCCGGGCTCTGCGAAGACGCGACGATCGAGCGCCCAACCGCCAAAAGCGGCTTCGCGCGCCAGTGACTTGTCCGTGAATCCGTGCGTGGGCAGGGGACCTCCGAGGGGGAGGCGGAGCTAACACCAATGCCGGTCACTTAGGCAGCGCAGCATGAGCCATCAGCCGTTAGCCGTCAGCGATTAGCTGGGTCGGAGGCGGAATGCGAGACTTCAGCTGTGGTCGAGACGGCAAGCGGGACTTCGCCCGATTCCTGTCGCTCGCTCTCCATCGGAAGCTGACAGCTGAAGGCTAATTGCTGACGGCTCGCCGCCAAGATCGCCTCCCCCTCTCCGCAGTCCCCCATGCCGCCCGGAAGTTTCATCGCCCTGGGCGCCGCGGCAGGCGGCATGGGGAACTACTCCTCAGCCTGACCCAAGCGGCTGGGATCGGGCAACAGGATGTACCCGCGCACGAGGTCTCCCAACATTGCACAGGCGCTGCCACCATTTTCGCCGAGCCACGCGGCAACATAGGCAACCAGGAGGGCTTCGAGCCGCTCTTCCAGCTCGCCGAGGCGGGTGCCGTTCAGATCGGGCAGGTGGGCGCTCATCAGCGCGTCGAGCGCGGGCGACGGGAGCAGGGCGGGAGGCCCCTTGTAGAGCCGCTCCACGATCAACTCGCGGAAGCGGGCGACGCCCTCCTTGCGGCCCCCGATGGGACCGGCTTTCATCCGTACCGGGCGATCCACCCCGAAGAGCAGGACCTGCGCCGACTGGGTGTGCGTCTCTACCAGCCGCTCGGAAGCGGTGGACTGGGGGTCGACGTTGAACCCCATCCGGATCAGGCCCTTCGCCATCGTGCGAGGGTGGGACGCGCTGACGGTGTTGTTGGCATACTCGTCGATGCGGTAGCGGTTGAAGTGCTCGGACAAGAGCTTGTCGCACGGGCGGGAGCCGGAGAGGTTCTCCACGATGACCGGCGCGTTCATCGCCAGCACACAGCCGGTGCGCGGACGGTTGCGCGTCAGCCAACGGAGCGTGTCCTCGTGGGCGCGCAGGGAGTCGGCGGAGACGAGGCGTACCCCGCCGTCCACCGCTTCGAGCACGACGCCGCCTGAGCTATCGCGAGGAGTCAAACCAATATCAAGGCCGAGATACCGCATTAGGTCTTCCAACGGCCGATAAGGCCACCAAGCATCTTTCGGAGGCCCGTGAATCGAGCCCCACCAGATCGTGCAAGTTCGACGAGGCCCTCGGCCATCGTCGTGAGCGCCGGGGTGTATGGATACCACCACAGCTCTTTCTGACCGAAGAAACGGTCCACCACCACGGTGCGCGGCTGCACCAGTCCGTGCAACCCGAACACGGAGCCGGTAACCCCGTGGCCGCTGTGTTTCCGTCCGCCCCAGGACGCGCCGCCCATGGGTCCGGAAAAACAACAGTTGTTGACGTAGGAAACACCGCAGCGCACACGACGTGCCAACGCTTCGCCACGCGCCACGTCCCGGGTCCACACGCTGACGCAGAGCCCGTACTGAGAGTCGTCCGCCATCGCCACGGCCTGATCTTCCCCATCGAAGGCCGCGATCGGCAGCACCGGGCCGAAGGTCTCCTCGGTCCAGAGCGGACAATCAGTGGGGACACCGGTGAGCACGGTTGCAGGGTAGAAGAAGCCGCCTTCGACTGGCTGCCCGCCGCACAAGAGCGTGGCGCCGCGAGCGACCGCGTCGAGCACCTGGGCGTGCACCTTGGCGACCGCGCGCGCATCGATGAGCGGACCGATGTCGTCGCCCAGGCGGAGCTCCTTGGCCCGCGCGACCAGCGCGTCGGTGAACTGCCCGACGATACGACGATCGACAAGCGCGCGCTCGACGCTGGCACAGTCCTGACCGGCGTTGTGAAAGGCCCCCCACAACACGCCCTCCACCGCGCGACCGAGCTTCGCGTCGTGGAGCACGATCGCCGCGTCCTTGCTGCCGAGCTCAAGGGCGGTTGGGATGAGAAGCTCTGCGGCCTGGCGTGCCACCGCGCGCCCGCCCGCGACGCTACCGGTGAAGATGACCTTGTCGACCCCAGCCGCGATGACGGCCGCGCCCTGCGGCGGGCCACCCTGGACGGTCACGACCAGATTCGGCGGCAGCACCGTCGCGAAGACCTCGGCCAGGAGCGCCCCGCAGCGGGCGGCATGCTCGCTGGGCTTGAAGACCACGGCGTTCCCCGCCAACAGCGCCGGCACGATCGTGCGCATTGGCAGGTGGATGGGGTAGTTCCACGGCATGATGAGCGCGACGACGCCGAGGGGTTCTGGCACCACCTCTACCCGCTTGCCTGGGTAGTTCACCGGATTCAAGTCGAGGCTGCGCGGCTCCAACTCGTCCTCGATCACCGCGAGCCAGTGATCGAAGAGCTCGCCCAGCGTCACGACCTCGCTGGTCCACGCCTCTCCCGAGGGCTTGCCGATCTCGGCGCCGAGCACGGCCACGAGGTCCGAACCGCGCGCGAGCAGCGCGGTGCCGAGCGCGCGCACCACCGCCATTCGATCGAGCAGCGGCCGGGCCGCCCACAGCGCCCCCGCCACCCGCGCCGCGGCGACCTGACTCACGACGGCGGCGACGGGCGTGCAGGCCAGATCGCCGACGACTCCCCCGGTCCGGGGGTCCACCAGGACCAGCGCGTCGTCATCCCCAGAGGCCATCACGGCGCCTTATCGTGCGCGACCCGGCCCGGCTCCTCCATGGCCCAGCGAGCAGCCGGAAGTTCAAGGAATTGCTCCCGCATTCCGCCGTGCAGAGACTCCAAGACGACGCGGGCGATCGCCCGCGCCTCACTACGCGTGGCCGGGTTTCGCGTGACGAAGAGCACATCCAGCAGCAGAGTCGGGTCCTCACAACGCCGCGCTTCCGCTTCGGCGGCATCCAGGATGTCTCGGTCGCGACCTACCTCCGCTCCAACGAGGTAGACCGTCGCGAGGTGCCGGTGCGCACCGGTGGGCACCAGCCGCTCGACGGCGCCGCTGAGGAGCCGCGCGTTCGCGGTGCGCATCCCCGCCATCGCCTCATGGAAATGGACCCTGACGCCGTCGTCGGCGGCCCGCGCCGCGTCCAGTCCACCGAGGTGAGCGGCGAGCGTGGAGGGGGTGTCGCCGAGAGCGCGTCTCAGTTCACCGAGAACCTCGAAGTAGAGCGCCCGCACCTCGTAGGAGACGCCCCCCACCAGCGCGCCCGTCACCCGTGTGAGGGCTTCCCCCGCCGCGGCGACATCGCCGACGCCCGCGTAGGCCCACGCCCGGATGACCTCGCTCGCAGCCTCGAAGGTGGGGACATCGCTCCGACCGTGCAAATCGCCCGCGATTGCGACGCTTGCCAGGCAGCGGGAGAACTGGCCACGCACCCGCTGCACCCGAGCCAACGCCAGATAGGCCGCCGACAGGAGCGTCCGCCGATCCCGACCGTGCAGCTCTCGCACCAGGGTCAGTAGCCGGCGTTCGGCTTGGGCGACCCTTCCTTGCAGCAGTTGAACGAGGGCCCCGCCGATCCGCGCCGCGACCGGCACCCGTTCGATGCCACTGGGACTCGCGGCGATCGCGGCGTCCAGCAGCGCGGCGGCGGTGTCGCACTGCCCGCGGAGCGCGGCCAGTTCGCCGAGCGCCAAGAGCACGTGCGGCTCACCCGCGGACGCTCGATCGCTGAGGCGCTGCACCAGCGCTTCGCTCGGTGTGGACCCGAGCGCGACAATGAGCTCAAGCTCGAGCGCCTCGATTCGCGAGACGTCCGGCGCGCCCTCCACGCCGCGGGCAAGCTGCGACGCCGCCGCCAGCGCATCGAGCGCTTCCCCAAGTCGCCCCGCCGCCCGAAGCGCCTCGGCGCGTCCCATCGCCGAGCGGGCGATCGCCCCAGGCGCAGCGGTCGGAGGTACGTGCTCCAAGACTCGCAACGCGCGATTCGGCCTCCCCGCCGCCGCGAGGTACTCGCCCAGCTCTACCAGTCGCAGGGTAGCCTCGGGGCCCCGCGTACCGAGTGAACGATGGAAGATCACGAAGCGCTGCTCCCACTCGCCGCGCGCCCGCGCCTCCACGGCATCGGCCAACGCCAGGTGGATGCGCCGCCGCCGCGCATCGGCCATGTCCTCCCGGATCAGTCGCTCGACAGAGGAGCGCGCCACCGCCACCCACTCCTCGCCGCCTTCGTTCCAACTGAGGACCAACCCCTGGGCCACCAGCCCCCCGACCTCCAGCCCCGTGCCGTCCCCCCCGAAGAGCGTGCCCAGCACCTCGACCGGGACTGGATCGTCAGCGATCGACAGCGCCTCCAACGCGGCCTTCTCCGCCGCGCCCAACCGCCGGACGATCCGCTCCAGGAGCCGTCGCGTGCTCTCCCCCGAGACAAGCCCGGCGCTGACGTTCCACCGCCAGGCCGGATCACCATTTTCCGCGAGCCCTTCACACCAGAGCGTCCCCGCGAGCACCTGCTCACGCACCAGCGCCACGGTGTGGGCCGCGAGTCCGCCGGATGCGGCACGCAGGGCGGCATCCAAGCCGGACGGCACACTTCCTGAGTTGAGCATCGTCCGCAAGAGCTCGCGGATCTCCGCCGCGTTGAGCGGTCGGAGCCGATGGACTCGAACCCCTGCGCGGGCTTCGAGGTCAACGCCCAAGTGCACCACTGCCAGCCCCGGTACATCGCTCAGCGCAACCAGGGCCGCGAGTGCTTCAGTGCCGAGCTGATCCACTTCTTCCGCGAGCATCAGCACCGTGCCCTCGTGGACGAGGGACTTCAAGTGTGCACGCGCGGCCTCCATCGTCTCGACGCGCGGCAGGCCAAAGCGGACGAGCTCGTCGACGATGCCGCGCACCACGTCGCCGCCCCGCATACGCGAGCGCCCTCGGAACGCGACGACCTCGACGCGGGCGTCGGCCGCAGCATCTCGCGCCAGGCGCGCCAACAGACCGAAACCCGAGCCGAGCGGGCCCGTGATCTGCAGTTTCCCGGCCGCGTCCAGAACCGCCTCGATCGACCCTCGCGCGCCCTCCCGGGCCAAAACCGGTGGCCGTCGCAGTTCGCTCCGGGGACCGGCCGCCCCGTTGAGCAGCGCGAGCGCCACCCCCGCCGATGCCGGACGCGCCGCCGGGTCGCGGGCCATCAGCCGTTCCACGAGCGCGGTGAGCCGGACTGGAACCCCAGAGGCGACCTCCGACAGCGGCGTGGCCGTCCCGCCGCGATGCGCTGCAAGCCATGCCGCGGCGGTCCGGGCCGCGTAGGGGCGAGCCCCACACACCGCCTCGTACAGGGTGACCCCGAGACTGTACAGGTCGCACCGGTGGTCGGTTTCGGCGCCCGCGATCTGCTCCGGGGCCATGTACGCGTAGGTGCCGAGTACGTCGCCAAGCGTGGTGGTGGTGAGTGGATCGCCGGGGTCGCCGGCCAGGCCCAGGTCCATCAGGACGATGCGGTTGTCGCTCCCCCAGAAGACGTTCGACGACTTCACGTCGCGGTGCACCACACCCAGCTCGTGGATGTGCTGGAGCACCCGCAGGACGGAGCTGGCCAGTTGCATGACTTCGTCGGCGCCGAGCGGTCGGCGCGAGATCCGCTCGTCGAGCGGCTCGCCCCGCAACAGCTCCAGCACCAAAGCCGGCGCGTCCCCGTCGAAGATGTGGAGGCAGCGCACGAGGCTGGGGTGCGAAATGCGCTGGAGCAGGCGGCCCTCACGCAGGAATCGATTCCGCATGGACGGCCGCTCGGGATCGCGGAGCACCTTGAGCGCGACCTCCTGGCCTTGCCATTCGGAGCGAAACACGTCTGCGAGCCCGCCCTCACCGATGCGATCGAGCAGCGCACAACCGTGGACTTCGGTGAGCTGAGCCATTCAGCGCGCCCCGAGCCACGCCGAAACCGGCCGCCAGACATGCGCCGCAGCGTGAGTGCCGCTGATGAGGTCCAGGTGCCCCCAGTGCCGCCCAGTGTTCCAGGGCTCGAGGTCCAGGAGCGTGCGATCGGCGGCGCCGCTGGCCTCAAAGGCGACGTGGCAGTCCGCCGGCGGCGTCATGTGGTCGAGGTCGCCGGTGACCACCAGCAGCGGGACGGTGGAGCTTTCCCATTCCGCCGCGTACTCGACCTCGTCCTCGTGAGCCCAACGCGCCATGTCCAACCACACGTGCAGGCTCAGCCAGTCAAAGCCGTGCTCGAGCCGCTCCGCAAGCAGCTCCGGCTCGACGCTTCCGGGTGCCCAGGCGCTGATCGGAAACGCGTAGCCAGCCACGTCCGAGACCTGGTAGAGCCGGCCGAGGAGCTGTCCGGCGACCCGGGTGCGCACGTTGACCCCGCCGAGCACGCCGCGAGTCGCGGTCAGATGAGAGAGGCGGGCGATCCACTTGAGGAATCGATTGGCCTGCGCGAACCGATACACCGGCGCAATGCCGACGATTCCTCGCATGGCCACCCGTGACGAGGCCGCGAAGATCACCGCGCTGCCGAGAGAATGGCCGATCCAGAACGCGGGCTCCCCGATCGACTCAGCCAGGGCGATGGCGTCATCGATGTAGTCAGAGAAGCGCTCGGGCGCGGCCGACTCGCGAGACCGCCCGTGCCCGCGCAGCTCCAAGACGTAGACGTCGTACCCTTCGCCAGCCAACCACGCGCTCATCGAGCGGGTACTCCCATGCCAAGTGTAGCGGTTCTGGGCGAAGCCGTGGACGAGCACCACCGGCGGCCCCGCGACGCAGGGGACATATTTTCGGGTGACAACCAATCCGCTGGCGTGCCGCAAACGCGACTTCTGCAGGCGCACGGGAACACCCGTCTCGCCCACCTGCTCGACCTGCTCCTCGGCCTCGACCACCCATCCCAAGGGGACCCGCGGCGCGCCGAACCGGACGGCAACGTCCTTCCCAGCATTACCCACGCCTCGTCCACTGCCCAGAAGGAGGCCCCTCGTCGCCAGCGAGCGCCCACACGATCTCGGAGACGGCCTCGGAGTTGCCGATGTACAGGGGCGTGCGTTCGTGAAGTGTGGTGGGCACCTTGTCGAGGATCGGCATCACCCCGTCGCTGGCAGCGCCCCCGGCCGCCTCGGCGAGGAACGCGAGCGGTTGGGCCTCGTACAACATCCGGAGCTTGCCTTTCGGAGCCTTCGCCGTCGGCGGGTACAAGAACACGCCGCCTTTGACCAGGTTACGATGAAAGTCACCGACCAACGAGCCGATGTAGCGTGCCGACCACCCGAGCTCGGGCGCTTTCTGCCGCGTGAGCCATTCCTGCAGACGCGGATCCCACTGCGCGGCGTAGGCCTCGTTGCAACTGTAGGAGCGCGTCGCCGCAGTCAGTCTCATCTCACGATGGGACAAGAAGAACTCGCCGACGGTAGGGTCCAGCGTGAAGCCGTGGACGCCCTTGCCGGTGCTGATGACCAGCACCGTACCTGCGCCGTAGACGATGTACCCCGCACAGACCAGCTCGCGACCCGGACGAAGCACGTCCGCCATGGTGCCGTCGCGCCCCTCGCTTACCCTTCGGTGAATGGCGAAGATGGTGCCGATCGACGCGTTGGTGTCGATGTTGCTGGAGCCGTCGAGCGGATCCATGGAGAAGATGTAGTCCCCCACCGGGAACTCGGGCGGAATGAAGACGGCACCGTCGTCTTCTTCGCTGACGATCATGCAGCACACACCCGCGTGCTCCAGCGCCCGTTTGAAGGTCTCGTTGGCGTAGATGTCCAGCTTCTGGACGAATTCGCCCTGGATGTTCATGCCGCCGGCAGCCCCGAGCATCCCCGCGAGGCCCGCTCGTTGCACTCTGGAGCTGCACAACTTCCCGGCGAGCGCCACCTGCTTGAGCAGGGTCAAAAGGTGGCCGGTGGCGCCCGGATGGGCGCGCATCGTCTCCATCAGGAACCGATCGAGGGTGGTGCCTTCTTCGAAGTGGGCCATGGCTCAACAAGCTAAGCCGACGCCCATGCTGGTGCTCATCTCCTTGAGCTGCACGTTCGTCGAACCGGCCGCCGAGCCACCGACGCTCCGGGAACGCTTCGGTGACCACGCCTTCCTCACGCCGATCGACGCCCCGCCCACCGTGGCCCTGGTCGCCGGGGGCGAGCTCGACACCCGCGCCTCCACCTGCGGCGGCTGCCACGCCGAGCACTACCGCGACTGGAGCCAGAGCACCCACGCCGCCGCCGTCCACGACGTGCAGTTCCTCGCCGAGCTGGCCAAACCGGACCAGCCGCGCTGGCTCTGCCTCAACTGCCACGCCCCCACCGCCCCACAGCGCGCCGAGACCATCACCGCCGACACGCGGCTTGCCAGCGCCGACTCCATCCTGGCCCTGCAGACGACGCCCAACCCGACCTATGACCGCCTACGCACCGCGGAGGGCGTCACCTGCGCCTCCTGTCATGTTCGTCGCGACACCGACGGCGCTGGGACCGTCGTCGGCCCCCGCGGCAGCGGGCGAGCCCCACACCGCGTCCGACACGACCCCACCGCGCTGGACGCGGTGTGCGTCAGCTGCCACAGCCCAGGGACGGACATCGTCATCACGCCCACCTTCCCGTGCTGGTTCGGCACCGCTGAGGAGCTGGCGGCGGGACCGGCCGCCGGCACCACCTGCGTGGACTGTCACATGCCCTCGGCGGAGCGCGCCATCGTCGTGGATGGGGCGGTGCAGCCCATTCGGCGCCACACCTGGGCGGGCAGCGGGATCGCCAAGACGACGGCGGGGCTCACGACGGCGGCCGAGCGCGGGTTCGTTTCAGGCCTCGACGTGGCGCTCGCGTCGACGACGGTCACCCTCACCAACGCACGCGCGGGCCACGCCCTCCCCACCGGAGATCCGGAGCGCTTCCTCCTGGTCGAAGCCACCCTCCGCGACGATGCTGGCACCGTGCTCGCGGCGGACTCCTTGCGCATCGGACAGAGCTGGGATTGGGGCGACGAGGCCACCGCCCGGCCGGCGCGGCGGACGGACGACAACCGGTTGGGTCCGGGCGAGATTCGCGTGTGGACGCCCCGGCTTTCGGGCGGAGGGGGGAAGATGGCGGTGCGGGTGACCAGCGTACGCCTGACCGCCGACAACGCCGCGGAGATGGGCAAGGTCACCTTGGACGCCGAGCTCCACGCGCTGTGGCCAGAGCTGCCGAGTAGCCTCTCAGCGCCGATGGCGGGCTATCCGAGGTCGATCGTGGTTTTTGAGGGCGCGATTGTCCGGGACCCTACCTGACCCAGATCGCCTGCGCCCCGCCCGCAGCGCCGTAGCCGATCCACGTACCACCCCAGCTCGCAGCGAGGAAGTAACTGGCGTCCCCGCCGCACAGGGTCAGCCCCGCGTTGGCACCAGGCGACTCGGAGAAGTCCCAGCCCGAGCCGAGGGAGCCATGGTACTTGCAGTCGGCCGGGGCGTCGGCCGGATTGTTGACCGCTCCCACGCCGCCGTCGGTGTACGAAGCCGGGCCACCGCACCAATAGTAGCCGCTGTCCCCACCGTAAAGCAGGTAGCCGGGCTCGCCGAAGCCGATGCGGAGCGCGCTGCGATCGATGTCGCGGGAGGTGTAGGTGCGGCTGCCGGAGGCCGCCGCCGTCAGCCGCAGCGCGCTCCACTCTATACTGTCGATGTCCACCCAGCCGAGCACCGCCGCGGCGCTGGCGCTGGCCGTTTCCGGAGAGACCGCCATGGACGCGACGTTCTCCTCGCCGCCGCCGAAACCCCCTTGCGACCCGGTGCTGGCCGTGTTCCTCGAGAACACCAGCGTCCACCCGCCGGTGCTCATGTCGCACCAGCTCTCCACCACGCTGCCGGAGGGCTGTTCCAGCCAGTAGGCGCCGTCGGGCGCGTCGGGAGAGTCGGTGAGAATACCGGTGCAGGTGCTGGCTGGGCAGGACGCAGCGGACCCGGCGCCGGTGCTCACGACGCCGTCGCAGTCGCGATCGACGGGCTCGCAGCCCTCGTCCGCGCCGGGGTGAACGTCGCCATCCTCATCATCACAGTCACCGGCCGACAGGGCCGCGCCGTCGCCGACGACACAGGCGTAGACCACGTCGCCGTCGCTGCCGTAGCCGTCGCCGTCGCTGTCGGCGAAGAACGCGAGCGGGTCGACCGGGTCCTCGTCCACCTCCCCGTCGCAGTCGTCGTCGGCCGCGTTGCAGCGTTCGCCCGCCTCGGGATGAACCAGCGCGTCGGTGTCGACGCAGTCGTCGCTGGTGCCGACGCCGACGTCGCAACGGACGGGTGTGGCAAGCTCGCCGTGCCCATCGCCGTCCCGGTCGGCGAAACAAGCGCGACCCTCCCCGGTGTCGGGCACCGCCACGGAAGCGCGACTCGAACACGCCGCGAGCACGAGCGCGAGGATGACGAGCGTCGAGGCCGGACGGCCGCGGCTGCTGTCGCAACCGCCCGGCGCAGTCGGGGGGGCGTCGGTGACGGTGGGCAGCCCCGTGTCGGCGGGGGTGAGCATCCCCGACTCACCGCGGAGACCGCTCAGGTCCTGCTCGCCTGCCTCCCAGACGTTGGGCGCTCCAAACGTGGACCGGGTGTTGGCGCCGTAGTCCGTGTCGTCCGCGGCGACGCTGGAGTTGGGGTTCGTCAGCAGCGCGCCCACCTCGTGGCCGGAGATGCCCCGACGCGGCGACCTCCCCTCCCCCACGGGGCCGAAACGCACGTTTCCGTCGGCATCGTAGACGGTGAGCTGCCACTCGAACGCGCTTACCCGGAAGCCTGCGGAGCGCGCGTACTCACCGGCCGCGCTGGCCGTGAGCGCCATGCGCCAATCGCCGGCCTCGGGATCGACGCGGGCGTCCTCCACCAATTCGCTGCTCACCGTCACCAGGGTGCCGGCGCGGAGTTCTTTGAGCGCGTCGGCCTCGGAGAACTCGACGGTACCCGCGGGGCCACGCAGGTCGGTCATCACCAGCCGCCAGCCGCGGAGGTCGACACCCTGTGTCACGACGAATTCGAGCCAGGCGCCGCCGTTGCCCGCAGCGGTGCCGAAGGCGTCGTCCGCCCCGCTCCCATCAAAGTCGCGGCGGTCCAGCGTCTCGCCCTCGCCAACGGCGTTCCACTCGTTGAGCACCAACGCGACGGGCTCCTCGACCACGAAGCTGCGCGAACCGAGCGGCCCCCACCGCCCGCGGTCCAGAAGCCGCGCCCGCAGCTCGGTGCTGTGCGCCAGGGTGACGACTGCAACTCCATCCACCAGCGTCGCGGCGCTCGAAATGTCCCCCCCCGGCAACCGTGGATCGCTGCCGTCCGCCGTCATCCACAGCTCGGCGTTGCTTCGCTCCGGCAGCTCGACGCTGACGTCATCCCCGGTGGTGACTGGACCCGATGCCAGGGAAAAAACCGGCGCTGGGATCCGCGCGTAGCCGGCGGTCTGGAGTTGCCCCAAAAGCGCGTCCGCGCGGACCGGGAAGTAATCGTTGAGCAGACGATCCCGCTCCACCAGCCATTCGCCGTCGCGGTCCCACCACCCGCCGCCCCAGCGCGCCGACTCGGCGACCACGGCGTCTTCGATGCTGTCGGCGATGCGCAGATACCGTTCGGCGGCGCTGTCCGGCGTGAGCGGACCGCCATCCTCCAGGTTCCGATGAATCGCGTCGTCCCAAGCGATCAAGAAATCCGCATCCGCCTCCGCGACCAGCGCCGGGAATATGTCAGAGGGCCCAGGCAGGTACAGCGCGTTGACGTCAGCCCCATAGTACAGGCAGATATCACTGTCGGAGCTGTAGAATCGGAAGCCGCCGGCATCCGGCTCGGACGGCCCCACCGCGGCCCAGTTGTGGTAGGCGGTCCAATCCCAGGTGTTCCCAGCGTAGTAGTTGAGCACCATGTAGTCGAGGTAGTGGTCCAATCGAAGCCAACGCTGGAGCTCCTGAACGTCACCCCGATTGGCGATGACATTGCCCCAACCCAGGCCCGATCCGGAGTTCATATATCCCTCGTTCACCGCCTCGTACTCGTCCTCATCCCCCCCAAGATATCCAGCCAAGAACGAAGCGTTGAAGCGCTCGCGCAAGTGGTAGATTCCCGTGTATTGGCCGTTGATGTACACGTGGGCGAAACGCCCGTGGGGTGCCGTGTGCCCCATCGCCAACTGCGAGGCATCCATCCAGTCGTTGCGGGTGTATTGGCCCTGAGCTCCGAGATAAAACACCGAGTCGTGGCCGCTCCGGAGGCTGAGGGCGTCCTGCTCGCTCGCTGGCGCGACGCCCGGGGCATCATCCTCCCAGAAATCGAAGTCCACCTTGGACACGCCGTAGTCGCTGCGAAAGTACAGGCGCAGGCTGTTCTTGGGATAGCCGAGGCTGGTGGTCCCGGTACGCGCCACCCCAGCATTGACCTGGAGGTCGTCGCCGTCCGGCTCGATCCACTCCGCCGAAGCAGCGGCCTCGGTCGTCGTGACATCGCCGGGGAGCACCAAAGAGACACTCGGCAGCTCAGCCAGGGTCCGCAACACCACGGGGCCGTAGTCGCCGCTTCCGGTCACCCCGGCGTCCATCGCCGATTGCAAGACGATGTCCGCCGGAAAAAGGAAGGTGTGGGTGACCGTCGGGCTCTGCAAACCGTCGTTGCCGACTTCGACCGTGCGGACGATGGTCGTCCCCGTGATGTTCAGCGGACCGGCGTACTCCGCGGAGGGCTCGCTCCCGTCGACGCTGACGTACAGCGCCTCGCCCGCCACGCCCGGAGTGATCGTCAGCGCGAAGGGCGCGTCAAATACCCCCCGCTCCGTCGAGAACGCGGGGAGTCCCGCGGCGAGGGCGGTAGAAAGCAGGAGCATCCGCTACTCCTCGCACACGAAGTAGAAGCTCGACCCACACGGCTCGTCGTTCCACGTGTAATCGCCGAAGCGCCCCAGCTGGCAACAACTCTCGCTGGTCCCACCGTTGGGTTCGCCGGAGCTCCAGTTGGTGTAGGTCACGGCGGCGCCGCTGGCCCAGACCCAGCTGCCTTCGCTGGCCTGATCGCTCAGACCGATCCACCACTTCCCGGCGTAGCGAGTGTAGGCCTCATCGACCATCCAGATGTTCTCGGCGGCGTCGTTGGCCGTCGCGAGCTCGTAGCCATAGGCGAGACAGGAGGTGCGGTCGGCGCTCCAGGTCTGAGCGGTCTCACAGAACATGTAGACCTCGCCGAGGTACTCCTCGACGTCGCAAGGGCACAGGCCATCGTTGTCCTTCGACCCGTCGCAGTCGTTGTCCAGGGTGTCGCAGACATCGACCTCGCCCGGGTTCACCGTGTCGTCGCCATCGTCGCAGTCCGTGTCATCCGCAACGTAGCCGGCGGGCGCGTCGCAATCGGTGGTGGTCACCGATGCCTCTCCGTAGCCGTCGCCGTCGGCATCCTCGTACCAGGTGGTCATGGTGGCGCCGTTGTCCACGCTCCCATCACAATCGTCGTCAACGAGGTTGCAGATCTCCGTCGCCCCCGGGTTCACCGCCGCGTCGGTGTCGTCGCAGTCGTCGTCGTCCCGGACGTAGCCACTGGGCGTCGAGCACGAGTCCACCGAGACGCTGGCGTCGCCGTAGGTGTCGCCGTCGGCGTCGAGCCAGTAGGTGCGCGCGTCGACGGCGAAATCGTCGACCACGCCGTTGCAGTCGTCGTCATCGGTGTTGCAATACTCGGTGGCGCCGGGGTGGGTGAGGCGGCGAGCGTCGTCACAGTCGGTGGCGTCCGCGACGTAGTCGGCAGGCGCATCGCAGGCGGTTTCGGTGACGGCGGGGTCGCCGTAGCCATCCCCGTCGGCGTCGGCGTACCACACGCTCGCATCGATGGCGTCGTCTTCGTCCGCGGCGCCGTCGCAGTCGTCGTCGATGGTGTTGCACACCTCGATTTCGGCTGGGTTCACCGCCGAAACGGCGTCGTCACAGTCAGTGTTGTCCGCGACATAGCCGAACGGAGCATCGCAAGCCGCTGTGGAGACGGTGGCGTCCCCGTAGCCGTCCGTGTCCGCGTCCGCGTACCACACGCTTGCGTCGGCCGCGTCGGCTTCATCGATGGTGCCGTCGCAGTCATTGTCGGCGCCGTCACAGACCTCGGTCTGGTCCGGGTTGGCCGACGCGTTGGTGTCATCGCACTCGGCGCAAGCGGCCCAGCCGTCGCCGTCAACGTCGGCGTAGCCCGTAGATCCATCGCAGTTGTAGTCCAGCGGATCGGTGCAGTCCGTCTCGGCGGCACCAGGGTGGAAGCGGGCGTCGCCGTCGTCGCAATCACTGTCAGCGGAGGCGTACCCCGCGGGTTGATAACAGGACGTGATCGAGCTGTCGGGAACGCCCCACCCATCGGCGTCGGCGTCGATGTACCAGACCGCCGCGTCGGTGGCGTCGCCCTCATCGATCTCGCCGTCGCAGTCGTCGTCGACCCCATTGCACATCTCCAACGCATCGGGATGGACATTGGGGTTGGTGTCGTCGCAGTCGTTGGCGTCCAGGGTGTAGCCCTCGGGCACGCCGCAAGCGGTCATGGGCGCGGCTGCATCCCCATGCCCATCGTCGTCTTCATCGGCGTAGGAAGAGACAAAATCTGAAGCCCCCTCGTCCACCTCGTGATCACAGTCGTCGTCGAGATCGTTGCACACCTCGACGTTGCCGGGGAAGCGGTCAATGTCGGCATCGTCGCAATCGTCCGCGTTTTCGACATAGCCGTCGGGCTGCTCGCACGCGTCGGTCGGGACGAGGGCGTCGCCAAACCCATCGGCGTCCGCATCGATCCAGAACTGGCTGGTGAGCTCCTCGTCGATGAGGCCGTCGCAATCGTTGTCGATGCCGTCGCACACCTCGGGTGTGCCCGACCCGACACACGCCTCGTCGTCTCCGCCGTCGGCGGTGTCCACGTCGGTGGGCTTGCCCTCGTCCGGGGAGACACATCCGACAACCAGCACGACAAGCAGCGGGATGCGCATGGGCTAACCGTCCACGATCCCGTTGCAGTCGTTGTCGATCCCGTCCCGAATCTCCTTCGCGCCCGGGTTGATCGATGCGTCGCTGTCGTCGCAGTCCGTCGAAGTATCGTAGCCGTCGCCGTCCGCGTCGGTGCCGGAGCCCTCGTCTACGAGACCGTCGCAATCGTTGTCGATGCCGTCGGTGGTCTCGGTGGCTCCGGGGTTGACGGCGGGGTCGCTGTCGTCGCAGTCGGTGGAGGAGTCGTAGCCGTCACTGTCGGCATCGACGCCGGTCTCGTCGATGAGGCCGTCGCAATCGTTGTCCACCTTGTCGGCAATCTCGGTGGCGCCGGGGTTCACGGTGGCGTCGCGGTCGTCACAGTCGGTGGAGGTGTCGTAGCCGTCGCTGTCCCTGTCGATGCCGGTCTCGTCGATGCTGCCGTCGCAGTCGTTGTCGACCTTGTCGGTGGTCTCCGTGGCGCCGGGGTTGACCGCGGCGTCGTTGTCGTCGCAGTCGGTGTTGTCGATGACGGTCCCGCCGGTGTCGAGGCACCCGCAGTCCTCCTGCGGCGTCGTGGGGTCGCCGTAGCCGTCGCCGTCGTTGTCGTCGTAGACCGTCGGACACTCCCCGGTGTCGGTGTCGGTGTCGCTGTCAGTGTCAGTGTCAGTGTCAGTGTCAGTGTCGGTGTCGGTGTCGGTGTCGGTGTCGGTGTCTGTGTCCGTGTCGCTGTCGGTGTCCGTGTCGCTGTCACCAGAGGTGGTGTCGCCGCTCGCGGTGTCAGCCGAGCCGGTGTCACCGTCCTTGGGGACGTCGGGGAGACAGCTGGGGAGCAGTAGGATGGCGAGGAAGGGGAGAATTCTCATGGCGCACACCGGGGGAGGACAGCGTAGCGGGGTGGCGGCGCGGTGGCTATGGGCGGAGGCGTTCGGCGGCTTGGACGAGCAGGGTGCTCGGGGGATAAGGCTCCCGATGCGCACCCCCTTCCCCCTGTTGTTCGCGCTCTCCGCCTGCCACGGCGCGGCGCTCCCAGACGACAAGCCCCTCACCGGCGACACCGCCGACTCGGGCGACACGGCTGACTCAGGCGCCAGCTCGCTCGCAGACCTGCTGGACCTCTCGGTGAACGACGCCAGCGCGTCGGCGGACGCCGCGGGGCTGCACCTCATCACCGGAACCGAGGTGCGCGCTACGGGCGGGTTCAACGGCACCGGCACCGGAAACAAGTCCATCGCCGGTGTCCCTGGACTCGATGGCGAGCCCCTCGCAGCCCTGACCGTTCTTGCATGGGAGGCGACGTCCGTCCTGGGGACCAGCTCTCCCTATTTCAACGTGATCATCGATCCTGAGTGCCTCGGGCAGCGGGAAGTGATTGTCGTCACCGACGCGTCGTTGGGCAGCCCGAGCGAGGGCCAGGGGGGCAGCACCCGCTATGCCTTCGCCAGCGGCGACCCAGTCTGGCAGGCGGTGGGCGGGCTCGATGACGTGCTGCCCTCGCACCTCTCCGGCGCTGGTGGCACCCTCGATGACGTCGTCGCCGCCTACCCGGACGGATGCCTCGCCGACCGCGACACGGGCGATGGCGGCATGCCCGCCGCGACCCAGACCCCCGCGGTGATGGTCCTCATGGGCGACAGCCAGTCCAACTCAACCGCTGAGCAGTTGGTGTCGGCCCTCGAGGTCGGCGGCGTCCGGCTGGTTCCGTAGTCGTGCCGCGCGCGCTTTTCCCGCACTCGCTCAACGACGTGCTGCACGCAGTCGACGGGCCCTTCGGCCTCATCGTGGGTGACCTCCCGGATGGCACGATCTGGGTGCTCAAACGCGGGCGGAAGGAGCCCGGCTACACGATGACCCACTACAGCGACGCCCAGCGCACTCGGGAGCTGGCGCGGGAGGTGGAGTCCGAACGACGTGCCGCGGTCAATCGTTTCGCGGCGTTGATCCTGCTCGGCGAGGCGTTGTAGGGCTCCGATCGGCGCCGCCGCGCCACGCACCTCCGACTCGGGCCTTGACCCCGTAGCCACCGGTGGCTACCTCATCGCCATGCGCGCCGTCGGGGTGAAAGAGCTGCGAGACCACCTGAGCGAGTACGTGCGTCTCGCACACGGCGGCGAGGTGGTGCTCGTCACCGACCGCGACCGGGTGGTGGCCGAGCTCGTGGCGCCGCGGGCAGACCGGGCCAGCTCGGTGTCCGACGCGCGGATGGCCGAACTGCTTCGTACGGGGCTCGCGCGGCCGCCGCTCTGCCTGCCGGAAGGCGCCCCGCCCCGACTTCGGATCGCACCCACCGCCAGCCTGCTCTCCGAGCTGGAAGAGGATCGAGAGGACCGTTGATCTACCTGGACACCTCCGTGGCGTTAGCCTGGCTGTTGGGCGAGGACCGCCACCCGCCCGAGTCGCTTTGGACCCGACCCCTGGCGTCGAGCCGGCTCCTCGAGTACGAGTTGTGGACCCGCTTGCACGCCCGAGGACTCGGCGGGAGCGCCGGAGTGGCGGCAGCGGACCTCCTGGGGAGGGTCATGCTCGTCGAGTTGGCGCCCCAGGTGCTCGCCCGCTCGCTCGATCCCTTCCCGACCCCGGTGCGCACCCTCGATGCGCTCCATCTGGCGACGGCCGCCTGGCTCCACCAGCAGGGTCGCCCGCTGAGCCTTGCCAGCTATGACACCCGGATGCTCAGCGCGGCGGCGGCGATCGGTCTGCCCGTGGCGGAGGGGATGGGCTGACCCGCTACTGGCCGGCGGCTCGGCGACCGCGCGCGCCCCGCGCCAGCACCCAAGCCACACCGAGCGCAGGCGCGCCGCCCGCGGCGCCGCTTGCGCAGCCGCACCCCGAGGGCCTGCCGCCCGTAGGCGGCATGAGGTAGAAATCATCGTCGCCGTCCGCGTCCGGAGTGGGGTCGGAGGTGTCCTCGCCCGTCTCCTTCGAGTCGCCGGTGTCCTCGGTGCCCGTGTCTTCGGTGCCCGTGTCCACGGTACCGGTGTCGTCGCCCTGGCCCAGCACCGCGGGCTGCAGCGTGACCCGGAACGAGTAGTTCTTGAGCTCCTTCGAGTAGAGGGCCACCAGCCCGTCCCGGCCGTCGAACACTACGAACGGCTGCATGCCGCCGGTCGGTGCCACGTTGTTGGATAGGCGAACCTGGTCGAGCTGGGCCCACGTCGCGACATCGAAGGCCGTGAGGGCGATGTCGCCCTCCTGTTGAGTCCAGGCGAGCGAGCTGTCGCGCAACATGTGCGCAACGATGAACACATCACCCACGCGGATGGTGGCCTGTGGCCAGTAGACCTCAGAGCCCTCCTCGGCCACCGTCAGGACGATGTGATTGATCTCAGTCAAATCCGCGTCGTAGTGCGCGGCCAGGAGCTTGCGCGCCGGCTGACCCTCCTCGGTGAAGCTCCCCACCATCCACAGCGTGCCATCCGAGTCGTTGATCAGCGAGGACCCCGTCGAGAAAGGAGCTGACCGGAGATCGACGACGCTCGACGATGCGGCATCCGGGCCGATCTCGGCGAAGCGTGCGGAGATCCTGCCCGGCGGGAACGCATAGGCGAAGCCCTGGAACTCCGGCCCGCACACGACGGGGAGGTCCACGAAGTTGCTGCCATCGGTGGAGGCCTCGGCGAAGGTTTCGTGCGCCAGGATGCGGAAGTCCGCATCGTACCGCCAGACCCACGCGGAGTCGTGATCCGCCAGAGTGTCGCCGGTGGCCGTATGCAGCCAGGTGCCGTCGGGGCACGGACGGATATCGTGGTCCTTGAGGTCGGTGCGGCCGGTGAGGAGCCGGTCATCGTAGTGATCGGCCTTCAGCGAGCTGTCGGCGTGGTTGAGCTTGAAGTCGCCTCCACCGGCGCCGAAGGTCACGAAGCCGCCGCGCTGCCCCCCGGGGAAGGCCCGCGGCCAATTGCCGTCGAGATCGAGGGGCGTCTCGTCGCCGACCTCACCGAAAACCGGGCCGGCGAAGGCCGCGCCGGTCCAAGAGACCAAGAGGACACCGAGGACGGGACGCACGAACGGCATGGAGGCAGGCACAGCCCGCGAGCCTACACCCGCTTCGGGCCGCTCCGCAAGCGCTACGACTTCGCCAGCGACGAGTCGGTCTGGCAGGCGGTGGGGCGCTGGAGGGGGTCCGACTACCGCCGCCGCGCCCCGCACCACGCGACCCACGCACCCAGGGCCAGGAATTCGTACGCCCCAAGGGCAAGGAACGCGGCCCACGTGGGCAGGTCCGGCCAGAACAACACCATAAAAAGTTGGTAGCACACCACCACCACGCCCCAGACGACGAGCAGCAGGAGCAGGGGACCGATGGACCGGCTGTTTGGCCCGGCGATGAGGCTGCCGCGCGCTTCCCCGTAGCGAACCGGATCGACGGCGAAGAGCGCGAACAACGCGAGGAGCAACCCGGGGATGATGATGATGTTCCCAAGGATCACGCCGGCCCGCCAGATCGCGAAGGGCAACCACAGCCGGCGAGCCACAGCGAACGGGTCGCGGGTCGTCGCCCCAGCCAGCGCCGCGCTCACCCCGATGCCACCGGCCAACGCGAGGACGCCGATGGTGACATCGACAAACAACGCGCCAGCAGTTGCGGCGAGCGTGGCCGAAACCAGGCGTAACTTGGGGTCCGTCGTGTCCGGCAGCAGCTCCTCGACGACGAGCCCGGTGCCGACAGCCGCCGCCGCGCCGAGCGCGGCGACGGTCACCATCAAGGCCAGGCACAGCCCAACGCTCCCCTCGGGTAGCGGCGACGCCTCCTCGACCGGCGCCGGCGCCAAAGTCGCGACCACCTTCTGCGGCAGCTCAGAGAAAGGGTTGTTGTCAGCCACGTCGCCACGCTATCCCGCTCACGCCAACTCCATGGCGGCGAGCGGCGGCAGCCTGCTCACGCGACCAGGATGATTTGGTTCAACAGCTCGCAGCACTGCGCCAGCACCGCCTCCGGTGCGCGCTTCATGGGGTGCGCTTTCGCACGGCGCGCCCTCCAGTCGAACGACTTGGGTTGGTGGGTCAACACGTAGCTGACCGCTCCGGTTGGCCCCTCAAACCGCACGGCGAACGGGTTCGTTTCGTTGTACGCCGCGGTGGTCATTGGCAGGCCGATCACGATGCTCGTGCGAACGTTGAACTCCTTCGGCGAGAGCACGAGTAGTGGATGAACATCCTTCATTTCCCTGCCCGATTGCGGATTGCAGTCGATCCAGATGACATCGCCGCGATCGGGCGCCCAGATGATGGTGCTCGGCATCAGCCGAGCTCCGCGCCGATCGTCGGCGTAGCCATGACTTCCCCGCCGTGAATCTCGGGATCGAACTGCGCCAAGCGCTGCGCGAGAGTCAGCTTCGGGCGGCCCACCTGCCGAACCGAGAGCCCGAACTCATCAAGCGTCATCTCAACAGGTTGGCCGACGACAAAATGTCCAGACCGAGCCACAGCGCTCGGGATGCGCACCGCCAAGCTGTTGCCCCATTGCTGAATCGTGAGGCGAACGACGGGTGTCATGGGGCGTCTCCTGTTGAGACGAGTCTATACGCGAACCTCCGCAAGCGCGAGGCATGACAGCGACACACACGCCTACAAACGAGCGCGGCAGGGGGCGAGCGGAGGCGGCTTGCCGCCGGAGGGAGCACCCGGCGCCGGCAGGCGGCCGCCTCACCAGAAACTCGGGGGAAGGGGCGAGGCCCCTTCCCCTACCGGGCCGCACCTTCCGGCCTCCAAGCTACGCTTTCCGGCCTGCGGCGCCCACCGCTGGGCGTTTCATGGCTTTGTGAGCTGCGGAACGCGGCATGGGTGACTCACCCCAACTCCATCACCCCGCGCCAAAGTGCATACCGCGCCGCCGCCCCGACGAACGCTCGCGCCTCCCGAGCCTGCCGCGCCCGTCGCCGGCGCTCGTCCGCCCACAGCATCTTCTGGGCCGCGTCGTAGAAGCGCGTGCTGTACGGCATCTCGAAGGTCAGGCGGCCGCCGCTCTGCCCGGTGACCTTGTCGCTGACGCCATCGTAGAAGGCGGTGCCCTTCATCGGGTGGGCAACCGAAACCAAGGTGACGGCTGGATCGAGGTCGCGAAGAAGGTCACGGGTGGCGAGCACGTCCGGCCGCGTCTCGCCGGGGTAGCCGAGCATCACGAAGGCGCCCATCTCGATGCCCGCGTCCCGCAACATCTGGCCGGCGCGCCGCAGCTCGGCAACGGTCGTCCCCTTCTTCATGGCGTCCAGCACGTGGTCGGCGCCGCTTTCGGCCGAGACGTACATGCGGAAGAGTCCAGCTTTCTTGAGCCGATCGAGCTGGCCCGGCTCCAGGGTCTCGGCTCGACCGATCACGTAGAACGGCGTCACCGCGTCACGCTCGACCATCCGCGCCGAGAAGCGGTCCACCCAGGTCCGGTTGATGGTGAACATGTCGTCGACGAACCACACCTGATCGGGCACGAAGTCCCGTCGAATCGACAACAACTCGTCGATCACCGCGTCCGGCTCGCGACGGCGGAAGCTGTCGCCATAGACCTGCTTGCTGCACCAGGTGCAGTGGTAGGGGCAGCCGCGGCTGGTGGTCATCGACATCGCCGTCTGGCCGTGACGCCGACGCCAGGCGTCAAAGTACGCGGTCAGATCGCCGCGCTCACGCGACGGCCACGGCAACGAGTCGAGCGGGCGGAGCAGCGGCCGCGCTTCGGTCCGCACGAGGACGCCCTCACGATGAAACGCGATGCCGCGCACACGAGCAAGAGCGGCAAACTCCCAGGCGCCACCGTGCTCGCGGAGGTGGGCGACCAGCTCGCCGAGGGTCGCTTCCCCCTCGCCGATGACCACGACCTCGACGCCCATCGCGAGGTACTCGTCGAGGTACTGGACGGGGTCCGGGCCGCCGGCCACCACGCGGAGTCCCCTCCCTTTGGCCTCGGCCACCATCCCCGCGGTGACGGTACGCGTGATCGTGTGCCCGTAGAAGCCGACCACGGTTGGTCGCACCGAATCGAGCACACCTGCAAAGGCGTTGACCCCCGACTGCCACGTGGCATCCCACCACTCGGTGTCCACGCCCTCACGACGCAAATACGCCACGAGGTACTGCAGCCCCAGCGGCGGAAATGGCCGCATCAGCTCCGCTTCGTGCGGATCATCCGCGAGGAAGTAGCCGTGGGTGAGGAGGACCTTCATCGCAGAGGGACTTCCTATCATGCAGCGGGGGGAGAGGGCTCGCCGCCCTCTCCCCCTACCGCGCCATACCCTCCGGCCTCCAACCTTCGGTTTCCGGCCTGCGGCGCCCGTCGCGTGGATAACGCGCCGGGCGTGGCGCTTTCCCCCTCTCCGCAGTCACCCACGCCGCTCGGCCGTTTCGTGCCTTTGGGAGCCGCGGCACGCGGCCCGGGTGACTAACCCCTTGCGCGGCGGGGGTCGCCGGGTAAGGCGCGGCGCTTCTGGAGTTCCCGATGCGGCTGGTCCTCGTTCTCGCTCTTGCCACCGGCTGTTCCGAGGGCTTCGGCGGCACCGACAAGGGTCCCAACGCCGACGCCGACACCGCGCACGACAACGACGGCGACGCCGACACCGACACCGATTCGGACAGCGATTCGGACAGCGACACCGACACCGATACCGACACCGACACCGACACCGATACGGCGCTCCCCGACGACACCGACGACGATGGGGACGGGGTCACCGAGAATGAAGGCGACTGTGACGACGAGGACAAGGATGTCTCACCGGAAACCAACGAGACCCCCTACAACGGTGTCGACGACGACTGCGACCCCGGCACCGCCGACGACGACCGCGACGGCGACGGCTACGAACTCGCCCACGACTGCGACGACCTCGACGAAGACGTCAACCCCAACGCGAACGAGCTCCCCTACAACGGCGTCGACGACGATTGCGACGAGGACACGCCGGACGACGACCTCGATGGCGACGGCTTCGGCGAGGATAACGACTGCAACGACGACAGCGCCACCGTCAACCCCGACGAGGCCGAGGTCCGCGACGACGGGGTGGACAACGACTGCGACGGCGAACTGGACGAAGCCTTCGAGGTGGCTGCGGTCGACGAGAGCGGCGACGTGGGCGATCCCAGCAGTATCGGGGTGGATTCCGCGGGTACGATTCATGTCATCTATCGGGACGTCACCAATGGAACGATCCAGTACGCGGCCGATGACGGGTCGGGCTGGACGGCCAGCAGCGAGATCGTCAGCGACACGGTGACGGGCGAGTCCCTGGACCTCGTGGTCGACCACGCCGACGAGCTCCAGATGGCGTACACATGGACCGGGGGAGGCACCACCGACCTGTGGTTCGGATGGATGGACGCCAGCGGCACGTGGGACGTGGGGTACCTCGTGGACGGGTACACCGCGTCGAGCAGCATCGACACCGGCTGGTTCGTCAGCATCGACGTGGACAGCGACAACCTGCCCTCCTTCGCCTACTACGACAACACCTGGCTCGTGCCCCGCCTGGCCGACTACACGAGCTTCGGGGTGGCGGTGTACACCGACGTGGATGTGTGGTGGTACTGGACCTACTGGACGGGGCTCTACACCAGCCTCGCCATCGACAGCGACGATTACGACCACGTCGCGTGGTACGACGAAAACACCCTGGGCAGCGAAGGCCAGTACGCCGACTTCAACGAGGGCACCCTCAACGAGGCGATCGCCGACGATGCGATCTGGTTGTCCCTGGCGCTGCAATCGGATGACACGGCGTGTGTCGCTTTTCAGGACGCGGTATCGGCCGACCTGGAGTATGCCTGTCGTTCAGGTACGAGCTGGTCGGCCACGACCCTCGACAGCACCGGCTCGGTCGGCAGTTACGCCCAGTTGGCCTTCGACAGCGCCGACCAGCCGTGGATCGCCTATTACGACGAGACCAATGCGGACCTGAAGGTGGCGGCGCAGCGTTCGGGGGTGTGGACCACCTGGACGGTGGACGAGACCGGAGATGTCGGCCGGGCGCCGAGCATCGCCGTCGGCCCCGACGATCGCGTACACATCAGCTACTACGACGCCACCAACGGAACGCTCAAGATGGCGTCGAGCAATGAGTGAGCGCATGACCCTTTCGCCGGCGGGCAACGCCTTCGTGCGCCGGGTGACGCACCCGTTCCTCTTCCGATTCTGGTTGTTGCTCAAGCTGCCCTCCGCGCTGTTTGCCGGGGTGAGCCTCAAGCAGATCGGGACCAACGGCTGCGACACGACCGTCCCCTTCGGTTGGCGCAGCCAGAATCCCTTCCAGTCCACCTACTTCGCCACCCAAGCGATGGCCGCTGAGTTGTCCACCGGCGCCCTGGTGCTGTTGGCGACCACCGACGCCGGCGTCCCCTTCAGCACGCTCATCGTCGAGATGCGCGCCACCTTCGGCAAGAAGGCGACGGCGACGACGACGTTCTCGTGTGTGTCGGGTGCCGATATCTTCGCTGCCGTGGCCCAGGCCCGCAGCTCCGGTGAGGCCCGCGTCATCGTGGTCGAGACGGTGGGGCGGCTCCCCGACGGCGCCGAGGTCAGCCGTTTCTGGTTCACGTGGTCGGTCAAGACGCGCAGCGCACGCTGAACCACCCCGTGTTGAAGGGCTGCAAAGTCCCGGACTGTTCGTAGACGACACGATGGTCCTGGTGTACACGCCCGGCGTCGAGGCTCCCCATGCGCGTTTCCGCGGTTCTTTGCCTGTGCGCCCTGTCAATCGGGTGCGATGCCCTCTTCCCCCCTCCGGACGTCGACGATGACGGCGACGGCTACGTCGCCAGCGAAGACTGCAACGACGCCGCCGCCAGCGTGAATCCAGGCGCGAAGGAAGCGTGCGACGACGGCGCCGTCGACGAAGACTGCGATGGGCTGATCAACGACCAGGACGAGGACGTCGCCGGCACCAGGCCCGGCTACGCGGACGCCGACGACGACGAATACGGAGACGACGACACCCGCATCGACGCTTGCGATTTGCCCTCCGGCTACGTCGGGGAAGGGGACGACTGCAACGACAACGACGAGCGCATCAATCCTGACGCGACCGAGGTGTGTGACGCGCTGGACGTCGATGAGGATTGCGACGGCGACGCCGACGACGAAGACGACAGCGTCGACGAAGCGACCTTCCTCACCTTCTACGAAGACACCGACGGTGATGGTTGGGGCGGTGACGAGGTGCTCGGCTCTTGCGACGGCACGAGCGCCCAGTCCGCCGACCCAGGCGATTGTGACGACCTCGATCCCACGGTGAATCCCGAGGCCGCGGAGGTCTGGTACAACGGCACCGACGAAGACTGCGATGGCGCCTCTGATGACGACAAGGATCGCGACGGCTACGACGACAAGGCCCACGGCGGCTCCGACTGCGACGACGAGTCGGCGTTGGCGCACCCCGGCGGCACCGAGACCTGGTACGACGGCATCGACGGCGACTGCAACGGCAAGTCCGACTAAGACCAGGACCGCGACGGCTACGACGCCGACAACTACGGCGGCGGCGACTGCGACGACACCGACAGCGCCTACCACCCCGGCGCCAGCGAGACGGGCTCGGTGGACTACGACTGCAGCGGCTCCGGCGAGCCGACCCCCACCGCTGACGCCGACTACGTTCGTTCGTCCACGCTCAAGACCTGCACGATCCTCACCCTCGACGGCTCCGGCTCCAGCGACCCCCGCGATAGCGCCCTCACCTACGCGTGGGAGCTGCTCGACCTGCCCAGCTCGGCGACCGAGACCAGCGACGACATCAAGGAGGTCGATGACGTCAAGCCGACCTTCACCCCGCGGACCGCCGGTAACTACAGCTTCGGACTCACCGTGACCAATACCAGTGATGTCGCGAGTGCGCTGAGCGAACTGACCGGGGTGTCAACCACGAGCGTCGCCCGTTGCGACCTCCCCACCGGCTACTCCACCTACTCCACCGACTGTGACGACGCCGACGCGGCGCGCGACCCCGGCAACACCGAGGTCTGCGACGCCGGCGACGTAGACGAGGACTGCGACGGTCTCGCCGACGATGCGGACACCTCGGCCACGGGGGAGACCTCGTGGTACGCCGACGCCGACGCCGACGGCTACGGGGATGCCTCGGGCACCGGAACGTCGCGCTGCAATCAGCCCTCGGGCTACGCGGCGGGAAACGCCGACTGTGACGACGGCGACGACACCATCAATCCCGGCGAGCTGGATGTGTGCTTCGACACCGAAGACACCGACTGCGACGGCAGCACCGCCTGCATCGTCGCCGCCAGTGACAACGACCGCCAACTCACGGGGGAGGCGTCTGGCGACGCGGTGGGCGAGGCCTCGATCATCGCTGGTGCCGGCGACGTGAACTCCGACGGGTATGACGACGTGATCGTCGGCGCAGTCGGCAACGACTCGGGCGGCAGCCTCGCCGGGCGCGCCTACCTGGTGCACGGGGGCGCGACGACCGACGTGGTGCTCAGCGCCGCGAACGGGGTGTACACTGGCGAGGACGCCTCCGACACCGCCGGATCCTGTGTCGCCGGACTCGGCGACTTCGACGGCGACGGCAAAGACGACGTTGCGGTGGGCGCCCGCGGTGACGACGACGGGGCCAGCGCCGCGGGCGCGGTCTACATCCTCCGGGGCCCGGCCGCGACCACCGACCTCAGCGCCGCCAGCTACAAGTTGCGCGGCACGGCCTCGTCCAACTACACCGGCTCCAACTGTGCTGGCGTCGGTGACGTCAACGGCACCGGCAAGGGCGCCCTGCTCATTGGTTCGCACTACTCGAGCAGCTACCGTGGCACCGTCTACCTCGTCACCGCCGCGGCCTCGGGGGCCAGCTCCCTGACCGGCGCCGCCGCGATCCTGGCCGGCGAGAGCACCAGTGACTACGCCGGCTACTCACTGGACGGCGCCCGCGACGTCAACGCGGATGGCTACGACGACTTCATCATCGGGGCCCCCTACGATGACGACGTCGGCACCGATGCCGGGGCGGCCTACCTGTTCCTGGGCCCGGTCACTGGCTCGGTCTCGATGTCGACGGCCGACGCCAAGATCCGCGGCTACTCCTCGAGCGACGTCGCCGGGTACGCCGTGGCCGGCGGTGGCGACCAGAACGCGGACGGGTACGACGACCTCGCCATCTCCGCGCCCAGCTACGCCTCGGGCACGGTGTATGTCATCAACGGCCCCGTGTCGGGCACCACCGGCGTGGCGACCGTTGCCGATGCCACGATCTCGTCGGTCGCGACGTACCGGATGGACCTCGGCGGCGACGTCGATGACGACGGCTACGGCGAGCTGCTGCTGACGACGACGGCCTACACCGTCTACACCTTCCACGGCCCGATGTCGGGCGCGATGACCAGCGCCGACTACGATCTCAGCGTCAGCGGCGGCACGTACATGGGCTACAGCGTCGCGTTCATAGGCGATCACGACAACGACGGCGTCAGCGACTTTGCGCTCGGCGATCCCAGCTACGTTACCGGCGGCGCCGCGCTGATCTGGCTCGCCGCGAGCTTGTAGCCTGCGACGAAACGCCTGCGACGAAACGCCTGCGACGAAACGCCTGCGGCCAAACGCCTGCGGCCAAACGCCGCATTCTACGCGCGCACTCGCCGTCAAGCCGTCGGCCCGTCGCCCGAACAGGGGCGGCAGGGTGAACCTTGAACCTCGACCCCTCTGATCCGCCGTCCATCCCCACCCCGCCGCCGCGCAAGCGCATCGGCGAGCTCCTGATCGAGGCGCGAGTCATCGACGCTGACCAACTGACCACGGCGCTGGAGTATCAAAAGGTACACGGCGGGAAGCTCGGGACCGCCCTGGTGGCGCTCGGGTGGCTGGACGAGGAAAAACTCACGAGCGGGCTGGCCGGGCAGCTCGGCCTGGCCGTGTGCGACCTCGAGAGCCTGTCGCCGACCGACGACGTGCTGCGCCTGCTCCCGGAGGGGGCAATGCGCGAGCACCGGGTGATCCCGCTGGTCGTTCAGGGGCGTACCCTGGTCTTGGGAATGGTTGACAGCCAGGATTCGCAGGCGCTCGCGGAGGTCTACCGACAGACGGGCTTCCGCGACATCGAACCGCGATTGGTCTCGGAGGGGAGCTTCGACCGCTTCCTCGACAGCCGCTTCACGTCTCCGGAAGTGGTGAAGGAACTCTACGCGGCCCTCGGCGACGCAGCCCGCTTCCTGCTCGAAAAAGGGACCCCCACCGCCGACGGTACGCCCGTCGTCCGATTCGTCGAGTGGCTCCTGCGCTACGCGGTCAAGATGGGCGCCAGTGACATCCACATCGAGCCCTACGACGAGTTCGTGCGGGTGCGCCTCCGTGTCGACGGGTCGCTCCACACCGTCCTCACGCCGCCCGCTACCCTCGCCCCCCCGATCGTCTCGCGCATCAAGGTGCTCGCCGAGATGGACATCTCGGAGCGCCGGAAGCCTCAGGACGGCCACATCGAGATCGAAGGAACTGACGAGGAGCTGCACTTCCGCGTGTCCACGCTCCCGGTCGTCCACGGTGAGAAGTGCGTGATTCGGCTGTTGCGAAAAGAAGGCCACCTCGCCGATCTCTCCCGCCTCGGCTTCACCAAAGACCAGCTCGACCTCATCAAGGCCATCGCCGCCCTGCCGCAAGGTCTGCTCCTGGTCACCGGTCCGACGGGAAGCGGCAAGACCACGACGCTGCACGCCGTGCTCAACCACATCAACGACCCTGACATCAACATCGTCACCATCGAGGACCCGGTCGAGCAGACGCTGCCGGGGATCAACCACGTCCAGGTCCAGGAAAAGGGTGGCGTCACCTTCGGCAGCGCCCTGCGATCGATCCTGCGGCAAGACCCCGACGTGGTCTTCGTCGGCGAGATGCGCGACGCTGAGGTCTCCGCGATCGCGGTCAAGGCCGCGCTGACCGGTCACCTTGTCCTGTCCACCTTGCACACCAACGGTACCGCCGAGACCTTCGCCCGACTCGCCGACATGGGCCTTCCTACCTACCTGATCGCGAGTGCGGTACAGCTGGTCGTGGCGCAGCGGCTCGTTCGTCGGCTGTGCACCTGCGCTCGGCCGAGCGGCATCGATGCGGCGTTGTTGGACCGGTTCGGGATTCGCCCCGAGCAACTCAAAGCGGCGGTTCTCAAGCAGCCTGTCGGTTGCCCGAGGTGCTTGGGACAGGGGTACAAGGGCCGCGTGGCCATCTACGAGCTCGTCGCACCCAGCGCCAACATGCGCGAGGTGCTGCGCAAGGGAGGCGACGAAACCGCACTCCTGGCGGTGATGAACGAAGAGAACATGCGATGGATGTGGGACGCCGGGATCGCGCGGGCGCTGGCCGGGGACACCACCCTCGACGAGATCGCCCGCACCATCAGCCCTCCAAAGCTGTAGGCGCTGACCACGGCAACGGGGCATGTTGGCAGATGCCCATGCTCGCGCTGGCCTTCGGGTGCGCTGCCGACCCGGTGGAGCCTTTCCAGTCGACGCTCTCGGTCGAGTCGGCGCTTGACGCCGAGACTGGGACGGCGCTGACCGTCACCTGGTCGACCGACACGCCGGCCGACGCCGCGATCGAGCTCGGAGCGGACGACAACTACGGAGAGCGCGTCACCGGCTGGTCTTCGGAGGATGGGCTCAGCCACGCGGTGGTGCTCGCCGGGTTGAGTCCGCGACGGGATTGGCACTGGCGGGCGACCTCGACCGCCGGAAGCCAAGTCGCCGTCTCCACCGACGCGACCTTCACCCCCGGCGCGGCGCCGGCAGAGCTGCCGGAGCTCAGCGTCACCGGAGCGACCGACCACCTGGTGGTGACGCCGGTCATCGGGGCCCGGAGCTACGCGGTGGTCTACGACGGCGACGGCCTGCCGGTCTGGTGGCGGCAGCTCGCGACCTCGTTCGGAACGTTCACCCAGGTGCGGCTGAGCCTCGATGGCACCGATGTGCTCGTCATGGCCCAGGTGCCCACGGTGAACCCCGACATGGCGATCTATCGGTACCCTATCGCAGGGGGTGATCCCGTGGTGACCACCACCTTTGGGGCCCACCACGACTTCCACGAACTCGACGGCGGCGGGTACATCGTGCTCGTCCACGACACCCGCGAGGTGGAGGGCATCGCCGTCGAAGGAGATGCGCTGGCGGAGTTCGCCGAAGACGGGACCCGTCGTGACCTTTGGAGCGTTTGGGACGGGCGCGTCCCCGACGACGTCGAGGCGCTTCCCGAGATGGAGGCCGGTCCCCGCGACTGGACCCACATGAACAGCTTCGCCGTAGAGGGCGGGCGCTACTGGTTGTCGAGCTATCAGCTCGAGAGCCTGATGATCGTCGATGCCGAAAGCGGGGCGGTCGTCGCGGAGCTTGGCGGCGACAACGCCGACGTGGCGTTGGTGGGCGTTGGCGGTTTCGGTCCTCAACACGCCCCGGTCCCCACCGAAACAGGCTTCCTCCTGTTCAACAACCGACCGATCGACGACCCCGAGCCCTACAGCGAAGCCACGGAGTACACCCTCGACCTCGCAACGCACGAGTACTCGAGGCTCTGGAGCTACGACGCGGACCGGCTCATCCCGACCCCGCTGCTCGGCAATGTCGAGCCGGCACCGGGCGGAGGCCACCTCGTGGGGTGGGGCTCGTCGGGGATCTTGACGCTGCTCGACGCCGACCATGCGCCGGTGTGGGAGGCCCAGACTCCTCTCGGGAGCGGCTTCGGGTACGCGCACGTGGTGGAGGGGCTCTCGGGAGTGCCCTGACCGCTACCCGGGCAGGCGGAAGAGCGTGAACGCGCGACGGGACGACGGGTCGACCAGGTGGACGACCGGTTCCGCACCGGCGAGATCGACGACCGACGCCGGAACCGGCAGAAACTTCGGCGCGATGGCATCGACGCTCGGCGCGGACTCCAACCAGCCCTCGCGGCGGCGCGTGGCCGCGTGATGGGTCGCACCGCGATCGCGCCACCAGCGCCACGCGGTGCCATCCACTAGGGCCCCTCGATATCCCGGCGTGGCAGCGAGACCGTCGGCGGCGAAGACAGTGCGACCTGAGAACCACGCCACGATCCCGGGAAAGTCCTCCGCGACGATACGGGTGGTCGGGGGCGTCGCCCTCCGGACCGACTGCGCGAACCCGAGCACCGTCGCGTGCAGTCCGGGCTGAGGGAGGGCGAGGCCTCGGACCTGAGAGACCACCAGGATCGCCGCCAACAGATACCCGCGTGTACCCCCACCCGCGGCGGCGGTCGCGGCCGCCACCAACAGCCACGTGAGGGGGGTCATGTACCAGGGGCCCACGAGATTGTTCATCAGGTAGGAGGCGGTAAGTTGAACCGCCGCCACCGCCGCCGCGAGCGTCAGCAGGCCAAAGCGGGGTCGGGCGCCGCTCGGGAACGCCTGGGCGACGACCAGCACCAACGCCGCCGCGACCGCGGGGCCGGGAAGATGTCGCCAAACGACCCCCGCCTCGAGTCGCAAGAGCCGCTCCCCCACCGTGCCCATCCCCTTGAGCGCGGCCGAGGTCGACCACCACTCGCCGGCGATGCGGTGGTTGAGTGACTGCGTCGCGGCGGCGCCGAGCAATCCCCCCGCAATGGCCCAGCCCATTCGGCGACCCGCGCCGATGGCCAGCGGCAGCATGTCGATCCGGGTGAGGGTGAGCGCGCCACCCAGAACGACCGCGAGCGAGCGCAGGCGCCGCTCGGAGAATCCCGGCGACGCGGTGGACAAGCCCACACCGACGATGGCCAGCGCGATCGTCGCCGCCAGGAGAGTCTCCATCCCGAGCCCGTAGGCGCTCGCAGACCACGCGCCGATGGCAGCGGACACGACTCGACCCGGAGGTCCCGCGCTCCCCGCCAGCACCAGAACCCGACGAAAAACCAACACCGTCGCCACGGCAACGAGGCCGTGGAGCAACAGGAGCACCCGCAAACCGGACTCGGGTTCAGCGACAGCGGCGGTCAGGAGCGCCACCACGCCCAGCCACAGCCAGTGGACTCCCGTCGTCGGCTCCAGGCCGTCGAAGCTCACACCACTCCCCGCCCACAGGTTCCGTGCGATCACCAGGTAGAAGACCGCGTCGTCCGGGACGCGGCCGAGCACCTCGCCAAGTGGAGCGACGAGGTTTCGGACGGTCAAGCCGGCGGCCGGCGCGACCGTCGCCACCGCGAGGAGCACCCGCTTCCAGCGAGGCGGCGCCGTATCGACGGGCAGGGTGGGGTGCACGAGCGCCCCTATTTCGGGAAGAGGGAGAGCGGCGCCGGAGGCCGTGATTCCCGCCGTCCGAGACGCCGTCTCGGCGTCTCCCCCGCCCGTGATATCCGTAGGCCGTGTCCACCTCATCGCGCTGGTTTCTGGCCCTGACGCTCCCCCTCGTTCTGGTCGGGATTGCGCTCGCGCGGGGAAAGAAGGCCGCCGAGCCGGAACCGGAGCAGCCTGCGGTCGTCGAGCCGGCGTCGCCGCCGCCCGCACCGCCACCGAAGCTGTTCCCCACGCCGCTGCCGGTGGTTGTCGACGCCCTGCCGCCGGGTGTCGCCTCGCTGTCCGCTCAGACCTGCAACGCCTGTCACTGGGCGGCCCACGACAGTTGGCAAGGGACAGCCCACGCCCACGCGTGGAGCGATCCGGTCTACCAGGCGGCGTTGGCCAGCGCAGGCGAGTCGACGGTGTGCAAGTCCTGCCATCTTCCAGTCGCGACACAGCACGATCAACTGGCCGCCGGGTACATCGCGGACGACGTGACGCGCCCTCGCTTGCAGGACAACCCCGGCTTCGACATCACGCTGATGTCGGAGGGGGTCACCTGCATCGCCTGCCACGTTCGCGAAGGGACAGTACTCGGCACCCGGACCACCGACCAGGCTCCGCACCCGGTGGTCGCGTCGGCCGAGCTGCAGTCGAGCGAGATGTGCGCCACCTGCCATCAGCTCAGCTGGCCCGAGGGAGATCGCGCGTTCTACGACACCTTCGGCGAGTGGAAGGCGAGCGCCTACGCCGACGCCGGCGTCCAGTGCCAGGACTGTCACATGGCGCCCGCAGCGGGCGCACCCCAACCAGGCGCGGGCGCGGTGGTGGCCTCCCACGGGTCTCCCACCACCATCCAACGGGCGCTCACCACCCTCGTCAGCCTGCCCACCGCGGCGATCACCCGTGGGCAACTGGTCGAGGTGGGAATCAGCGTCATCAACACGGGCGCCGGGCACAGTGTGCCGACCGGAAACCCATTCAAGACATGGACGGTTGAGGTCGTGCTGGTCGATGCCGCCGGGAAAGACCTCGCCGCACCGCACCGGACCACGTTCTCCCGCACGGTGGAGGCAAAGTCGCCGTGGAAGACCACGGCGGATGACCGGCTCGGTGTGGGCGCAACCCGCCGGTGGAGCGCGTCGTTCACTCCCAATCCCAAGGGTTCCCCAGGCCTGGGCACGGTCGTGGTCCGTGCGGTGCGCGCTGGACAAACGACAGAGCTTCGCCGGGTTCCGGTCGTCATCCGGTGAACCGACCGGCGCCTATGCTACGCTCGCTCCATGCGTGCCAATTCGTGGTTGTTGCTACTCGCCGCTTGTGCCCCTGTCTCGAACCCGGCGCCCCAGCCGGCCGGATGGAGTGGCCGCCTCGAGCGCACCCTGACCGTGGGCGATCATGCCATCGATCTAGACAGCTACTCCGCCCACTTCCCCGCGCAGGGAACGTCGGTGTGGTTTACCGCGGCAGGAGCGAGCGCCCGCGGCGCTGACGGTGGGTTGGTTCTGTCCGTGGCCGGCATGGGGCGGCCCGCCGACATGGTGAGTTTTGAACCGGTGGAACCTGGCCCGGGCGAGGCGATTCCGGGGCTCCGCCTGCCAGACGGCAAGCCGAGCCACCGGGTGGAGTACGCCCGCGAGGGACTGACCGAGTGGTTCGCCGGCGTCCCGGAGGGACTCGAGCACGGGTGGTTGGTGCACGATCGACCGGCAGGCGCTGGCCCGTTGCAGTTCGCGCTGAGCACCGATGCGCTGGTGCTCGACGTTGCCGCCGATGCGGTCGCCCTGTTGGACGACGGCGGCGCGGAGTGGCGCTACGCCGGGCTGTACGCTTGGGACGCCAACGGCGTTGAACTGCCGACGCACTTCCGCGAGCTCGATGGCCGCGTCCTCGTAGAGGTGGACGACCGCCGCGCGGCCTACCCGGTCGAGGTTGATCCGGTCCTGACCACCGCCTCGACGACGCTGACCGGCCCCTCCGCTGCCAGCTACTTCGGCTACGCGGTCGCCAGCGCCGGGGACGTCAACGCCGACGGGTTCGAGGACGTCATTGTCGGCGCGTACGGCGCCAGCACCCGACGCGGTAGGGCTTACGTTTACCACGGCTCCGCCGCGGGCCTGTCGAGCACAGCCACGACCACGCTGTCCGGGACGGTCGCGTACTATTTCTGCGGTGGCAACGTCGCGGGCGGGGGCGACGTCAACAACGACGGGTACGACGACGTCGCCATCGCGTGCACGTACAATGCTGGGCCGGTGCACGTATTCCACGGGAGCGCCGCAGGTGTCTCGACCACGGCGACAACCACCCTGATCCCCACCAGCGCGATTCGGTTCGGCTACGGTCTGGCGCTGGTCCCAAGCATCGACGGCGACGCCTACGACGACGTGCTCGTGGGCGCGCCAGCCCGGTCAAGCTACCGCGGGCGCGTGTCCGTCTACCAGGGAAGCGCGGCGGGGGTGTTGTCCACCGAGACGCTCAATCTCGACGGGGCGTCCGCCAACGCCGAGTTCGGCCAGGCCGTCAGCGCCGCCGGCGACGTCAATGACGATGGGTACAACGACGTGGTCATCGGCGCGCCGGGCTCCGGCTCGTCCGCTGGCCAAGGCTCCGTCTACTACGGCTCCGCTTCGGGACTCAGTTCCTCCGCCGTGACCGACGTCGCCGGCGTCGGGACCGAGCGGCTCGGCACTGGCGTAGCCGGCGGCTGGGACATCGACGGCGACGGATACGACGACGTCGTGCTCGGCACCAGGGTGGCCTCGGGGGGCTCGGCATACGTGGTCGAGGGCAGCGCCTCCGGCATCGGCACCGCAGTCACCACGTCGGTCTCGGATAGCACCGCCAGCTACTTCGGCGCGTCGGTCGCCATGGGCGACTTCAACGACGACGGCTACGCCGACGTCGCGGCCGGGGCCTACGGGAGCGCTTCGGCGTTCGTCTACCCAGGCAGCGCCACTGGACTCTCCGCGAGCCCGGACTCCACGCTGTCGGAGGCCGGCGGGGTCTTTGGGAACGACGTCGGTTCCTCCGACGTCAATGGCGACGGCATTTCTGACCTCGTCGTGGGCGACTACGCCGACAGCACCGGCCTCGGACAGGCCTACGTGTACCACGGCTATCGCGACGACGGCGACAGCGACGGCTTCACGACGACCGCCGGTGATTGTGATGACGCGGACGCTACCGCCTACCCGGGGGCAACCGAGATCGCGTACGACGGCATCGACCAGGACTGCGACGGCTACGACGCCTGCCGCGCCGACGATGACGACGACGGGTACGCCGACGAGCGGGGCGGCACCGTGGCCACGGTCGACAGCGACTGCGCCGACGCCGGCGAGGCCGCCAGCACCGACCCGATGACCGACTGCGACGACTCCGACGCCAGCGTCAACCCGGCCGGCACGGAGATTCCGCTGGACGGGATCGACCAGGACTGCGACGGCAACGAGACCTGCTACGCCGATGCCGACAGCGACGGCCAGCGCACCGGATCCGGGACCACCGTCGTAAGCGCCGACGGCGACTGCGCGGACGCCGGGGAAGCCGACTCCAGCGCCCCGGCCACCGACTGCGACGACAGCGACGCGACCATCTACGACGGGGCCAGCGAGGTGGTCGCCGACGGAATTGACCAGGACTGCGACGCCGGCGATTCCTGCTACGTCGACGGCGACGCCGACACCTACGGCGCGACCACCACGGTGCTCAGCATCAACCTGTCCTGCGCCGACGCCGGCGAAGCCGACAACGACGATGACTGTGACGACGCCGAGGCGGCCGTCAACCCCGGGGCCATCGAGACTTGCGACGCGGCAGAGCTCGACGAGGACTGCGACGGCGACAACAACGAAGAGACCGCCAGCGGCGCGGCAGCGTTCTACAAGGACGTCGACGCCGACGGCTACGGAGACGCCGGTGCCTCGACAGACATGTGTTTTGCACGCACGGGCTTTGTGGCGGACGCGACGGACTGCAACGACGCGGACGCCGCCGAGAACCCAGGCGCCACCGAGGTCTGCGGCGGGCCCGACGTCAACTGCAACGGCCTGACCGACGACGACGACCCGCTCGTCACCGGCACCACCGACTGGAAGAAGGATGCCGATGGGGACGGCTACGGAGACGACGCGCTCCTCGCCGCGGCCTGTGCCGCACCCTCGGGCTACACCAGCATCGGTGGCGACTGCGACGACAGCGACGCCACCCTGAACCCCCTTGGCACCGAGGTCACGGCCGACGGACTCGACCAGGACTGCGACGGCGGCGACACCTGCTGGATCGATGGCGACGCCGACGGGGCGCGCGGTTCGGGTACCACCGCCTCCGCGGACCTCGACTGCGCCGACCTCGGGGAAGCCGACGACAGCGCGGCCACCGACTGCGACGACGGCGACGCCGATGTCTACCCAGGCGCCACCGAGGTGCTTGCGGACGGCGTCGACCAGGACTGCGACGGCTTTGAGAGCTGCTACGCCGACGCCGACGCCGACGGCTACGGAAGCGGTGACGCCACCCTGAGCGCCGACACCGACTGCGGCGGACTCGGCGAGGCTGCCTCGGACGATGGTGATTGTGACGACGCCGACGCTGGCGTCAATCCGGGCGAGTTGGAGGTGACGGGCGACGAAGTGGACCAGGACTGCGACGGCCAGGAATACTGCTACGAAGACGCCGACAGCGACGGCTACCGACCCGACAGCTTCTCCGAAGTCCAGAGCGCGGACACCGATTGCACCGACGCGGGAGAAGCCGTCGCGGGCGCCCCGGACGGCGACTGCGACGACGCCGACACCGCCTACAACCCAGGCGCTACCGAGGCTGACTGCACGGACCCCGAAGACTACAACTGCGATGGCAGTACGGGGTACGACGACGCCGACAGCGACGGGTGGGCGGCGTGCGAAGAGTGCGACGACAGCAACGCGGGCGTCAATCCCGATGCAACCGAAACCGTCGGCGACGGCGTCGACGCGGACTGTGACGGCGCCGAGACCTGCTTCGTCGACGCCGACGCGGATGGGTATCGCCCCGATGACACCACCACCGTCGAGAGTGTCGACGCGCTGTGCACCGACCCTGGCGAGGCCACGGGCAGCGCACCGGCTGGGGACTGCGACGATACCGATGCCGCCGTGGGCCCGGGAGCCACGGAGCTGCCCTCGGACGGCGTCGACCAGGACTGCGACGGCACCGAGTCGTGCTACGCCGACGCCGACGACGACGGCTGGCGGGACGACGCGCTCGTCTCCCCGAGCGCGGACTCCGACTGCGACGATGCCGGCGAGGCCGATGCCAGCGCCGGGTTCGGCGACTGCGACGACGCCAGGGGGGACATCCACCCCGGCGCCAGCGAGACGGACTGCACCGACGCCACCGACTACAACTGCGACGGCAGCACCGGGGGCACCGATGACGACGGGGACGGGTTCGCCGCCTGCGAAGAGTGCGACGACAGCCTCGCCAACGTCAACCCTGGCGAAGACGAGGTCTGCAACGAGATCGACGACGACTGCTCCGGCGCGATCGACGACGACCCCATCGATGCGGAGCTGCGCTGGTGGGACTCCGACGGCGATGGTTACGGCGACCGGAACGCGCCGATTTTCGAGTGCGGGGAGACGGCCGGCACCGTCGCCAACGACGACGACTGCGATGACGCGCGGGCGGGGATCAGCCCGGGCGCGACCGACGTTCCGGAGGACGGAATCGACCAGGACTGTTCGGGCTCCGACGCGACCGCGGCCGACGACACCGGCGGCGGCGGCGACGACGACACCGGCAGCGGGCAACGCGTGGGCGGGCTCTTCGGCGGCTGCTCCACCGCGCCCGGAGGGACCGGTCTGGGCGTCGTGGTCATCGGTGTTCTGGCGTCGATGCGGCGGCGAGGCCGGCCGGAGTGCTGATTGGTTTGCTGCTGCTGGGCTGCGCCGAGCCACCGCCGGTCCCCCCGACCGTCGCAGACGCCCCCCAGGCGCACTTGATGCAATCCCGTGAGGTGGTCCCAACGCCCAGCCTCCCGTATTGCGACTTCTCGACGCCTCCGCTGGACGCCTACGGAGCGGGCCGCCAAAGCTGGGTGGTAGAGGGGGCGTGGGACAAGGTGCGTCCACGCGAGGTGATGACCGTCAACGCGCGCAAGTCGGGTGGGCATGGCGAGAGCGTCCTGTTGGTCTCGTGCGAGGCGCGCCAGGACGAGCGCGGTGATCTGCTCCCCGGAAGCCGGCAATGGATCGCGACCAGACATGTGGACAGCGCGCTCGATTGGGCGGTGCAGGTCGGCGGTGTCGACGCCGTGGGCCGATGGTGGTGGACCCAACCCAGGTTCGCCTCCTCGCTCCGTGTGCCAGGCGCCATCGAACTCGTCGGGCGCTACCAATACGTTGGCGACACGACGTCCGTCAACGGGAAGGCCACGCTCTTTGTCGCGGCACCCGCGTCTGGCAGCCCACCGGCGCCAGACTGCCCCTACGTCCGACCGATGCGAGCGCCTGACGCGGCGACGCTCTTGGCGCTGGACGACGTGCGCGTCCATGCGCCCGCTGTTGATGCCCGTGACGCCCGACTCCGTACGACGCTCACCGGAGACGGAACCAGCCTGCGGCTCGATGAGCGCTGGAACTGGCCCAAGGGCCCCGCCCAGTTCGGCGAGGTGGTCACCGCCGCCCGGGAGGAAGCGTTCAGTTTTCGCGTCGAGTCCAAAGCCGCCGAGGGGGGATTCGTCCACGTGTGCCCGAGCACCCTGCCCCCGGCCGCGACGCGTCTCAGCCGTCCGTGAGCGACTAGCCCCGGACAACCAGCGGCGGGCCGCCAGCCGGATCCGCGACGGCGATACCCTCACGCAGCACCACCGCGAAAACCACGCCATGAGCGCCAGCGGTGAACGAGTGCGGATCGCCAACCTGTCGCGACTCTGACTGGCCTGCGACCAGCGTGTACCCGGCGCTATCCGCATAACCACCCGCCAAGACCACGACCGACTCGACACCAAGATGCTCGTGCGGCGGGAAGACGGCGCCGGCCCCCATTCGCACCAGTCCGACATCCGCACCGATCGTGGTGGGGCCCCCCGACAGGTGCACGACGCTGACCCCGGCGAGCGGCCCATCGACCCAGTCAGCCCCCGCTTCGGCGCGATCGAGCATCCGCTCGGCCACGTCCGGCGAGACGTCGACCAGCGCGGCGAAGCGCTCGAGGAAGCGAACCCAGGGATTGGCGACCGCCGCCAGCAGCAGGGCGCGTCCCCCCGGAGCGGGCTTGGCCGACGGAAGCCCTGCCACGAGCGCGTCGGCCACCGCGATTTCCTCCAAGGCCGACAACTCCTCGAAGATCCGACTCATCGGGCGCCCAACGCGGCGCGCAACTTCGCCAACGCCGCCGCGGTCCGCGACTTCACGGTGCCGAGGGGGACACCCACTCGCTCGGCAATCTCCGAGCTGGAGAGCCCGTCGAAGTACGCAAGCTCGATGACCAGGCGTTGATCGGGCGGCAGGGTGGCGAGCACGTCTGCGATACGTCTTTCGTCTCCGCTGGCGCCGGTCGAGGGCGCTACCATCCGCCCCGGCGCCACATCGTCCAGCCCAACGCGGCGCGAGCGACCGGCCGACTTGACCCGGTCGAGGCATCGGCTGCGCATCCGCAAGCCTAGCCACGTGCGTACGGAGCCGCGCTCACGCTGGTAGGTAGCCGCCGCGCGGAAGGCCTCCACGAAGACCTCGTGCATCACCTCTTCCGATTCGGCCTGGTCCCGGAGGATCCGTCGTCCCACCGCAAGGCACAACGGCGCGTAGCGGTCGTACAGTTCGCCCAGCGCGCGTCGATCCCCCAGCGCCATCGACGCGACCAATACACCGTCGTCAGGCGGGGCCAACACCCATCGCCCGTACCCGGTGGCGGAGAATTGCGCCAACTGCGCGACCATGCAGACGCTACGCCCGGTGGCGCGGTCCGGATCAGATTGCCGCAGCGACGATCAGCGTTCCAGCCACCGCAACGAGAAGACCTCCTCGGCCAGCGCCACCTTGAAGGTCACCTTCTCGAAGACGATCTCGGTCACGCTGCCCTTCTGGACCTGGTCCTCGACCACCATCTTCATCGGGAACTCGCGACCCTCGATGCTGCGCACGTCGCCCATCGTCCAACTCTTCAGGAGCATCCCCGACAACGCGTAGAGCTCCTGCCGCAGCGGGATGTAGTTGGCCTGATCAACCCAGATGACGCGCTTCGGGTAGGAGACCGTGCTCTCTTTAGCCTTGAGCTCCACCTTCCAGCATTTTCGCCCTTCAATCACCTCTTCTGCCGCGATCGTGCCATTGTACATCGTCTGCCAACGCGACGACTCCATCAGGTCTTCGTAGGACATGTCCGAGCCCATCAGCCCCTGGCGGAGCATGTGACCCGAGATCTTCTGCGGCTTCTCGAAGCTCGGCAGGTACATCCACAGGTCATCGGTCTTCTTGAGCATCTTGGTGCCTTTGTCGCGCGCCGGCTCCAGGTATTCCATCGCCATGTCCTCCTGACCACGGCCAAAGCTGTGCATGCGGTAGGTCTTGCTGCGACCCTTCTTGGTGACGACCATCTGGAGGGAAGATTCGCGGGCCTCGTAGGTGAGGTTCGCATCGATCTTCGTCAGGATCTCCTCGACGGTGACGGCATGGGCCAGACCGGAGACAAAAGCGAGGAAACAGAGGAGGAGGTTCACGTGAGCTCCGAGCTAACGACGGTGACGCATCGCATCGACGGGTTGGATTCGTGCGGCGCGAATCGAGGGCAACAGCGCGCCGACCACCGCCATCAACAGGCCGAGCAGGAACCCGGTCACCAGGACGTCGGCGGTGAGCTGAGGGTACATGGTCTCGTTGATGGGGATGGTGGCTGGCATCTTGGACGCCCCTTCCCCCAGATGGATTCCCACCCGGCCGAGAATCGTGGCGCCGACCGCGCCAAGGGCCACCCCACCCAGCCCGCCGAGGCCGGCGATGGCGATCGCCTCGAAGAAGAAGAGCAGGACGGTGTCGAAGCGCCGGAGGCCAAAGGCCCGCATCACCCCGATCTCTCCGGTGCGTTCGAGGACCGACATCAGCATGGTGTTGAGCACGCCGAGGCCGGTGATGAACACGATGATGCCGGCCACCACGCTTTTGATGGTGACCAGGACACCGCCGATCTGATCGAAGGGAGAGCGCTCGTCCCAGGCATGAACATCGTAAGCCGACAACGTCTGGTGGCTCCGCAACCGCGCTGCGACCGCGCCCGCGGCCTGGTAGTCACGCACCTGCGCGAGCACCTCGGTGGCGCCACCGTCGATATCCGCCATCCAGCGGGCCTTCTCCATCGAGACCCACAGCTGCCGGTTCTGGGTCCGGTTCCCCAGGTCCACCAGGCCCGCCACGCGGAGCCGGGCTGGTGCCGGAGAGCCGTCCTGAGTCTGCCCGAGCAAGATCACGGTCGAGCCCACCTCGGCGCCGATGTCCTCGGCGAACGCCCGGCCGAGCAGCACCTCGTCTTCGGCGGTCGGCATCGCCCCAGAGGAGAGCGAGGTGTCCAGGTGCAGCACGTCGGTGTAGTAGGCGGTGGGCGCCCCGTGCAAAAGCGCGAACTTTTCTCCGATCTCCTCGCTTTCGAGGCAACCGGTCACGCCCATGGCGATGTGCGGAAACGCGGCGAGCACGTCCGGATCGGCAGCGAGCGCGGCGACGATCGGCGCGGTGTCCGGAAGGTTCTCGGACAGGGGCATCAGCTGCTCACGCCGCGCATAGTCCACATCCACGACCCGGACGTGTCCCGCCTGGCCCGCCGCCTTCTCCAGCGTGGTCACCAGCAAGCCATTGAGCATCGACAGCGCCACCGTCAATAGCGCAGTGCCGAGCGCTACGGTGAGCGCGGTGAGCGCGGTGCGACGCCGATTTCGGCCGAGGTTGCGGACCGCCATCGTGATCAACAGCTCCATCAGTCCGCCCTCACCGCGTCGGCCGGCACGGTGCTCGACGCGAGGCGGGCAGGCCAGACCGAGGCGAGCACCGCGATGGTGACCCCGAAGCCCAGCGCCGTGAACACGGGCGGCCAGGAGAAGTGGGTGTAGATCATGCTCGCGATCGACATGTTCGCGCCCACGTCCTCCAGCTCAGAGCTCAGATCGATGCCATGCACCTGGAAGTAGAGCACGGCCCCCGACCCCAGCGTCGCCCCGACGAGGCCCGCGCCCAGGCCCATGATGCCGCCCTCGAACAGGAAGAGCAGCGACACATCTCGTCGCGACATTCCAAGGGCGAGAAGGGTGCCGATCTCCCGGATGCGCTCGAAGGCAGCCATGATCACCGTGTTCGCGATGCCCGCCCCGGCGATCAGCAGGATCATGCCGACGATGACGCCGAGACTCTTGCGGCGGATGCGGTTCAGCGCGATGAGGTCCTCGCACTCCTCGGCGAGCGTGAGCGGAACGAAGCCCAGCCCAGTGAGGGTCAAGGCCGCGGCGGCCGGGTCCTTCGGCGCCAGCACGGCGATATGCGTCGCGACGCCGTGGAGCACCGCCAGTTCGTCGAGCCGACTCAGCGGCATCCAGACACCGAGCGCGTCCATCGACGAGTTGTCGGACTTCACGATGGCGGAGACCACGTAGCCGAGCGCGTTGATCGCCCCGTCGCGGGTGCGCGCCTCCAGGACCACGCTGTCCCCCAGCCTGGCCTCCAGGAGTCGTGCCAACGAGCTGCCCAACGCCACCTCGAGCCGACCGGAAACAGGGAACTCACCGTCGATCATCCAACCTTTCCGGTCGAAAATCTTGAGATCACTCGATTCGTCGTAGCCCCAGATGGTGACGCGCTGCGCCTCGGCGCCGAGCACCAACCGCGCCGGGACCGCGGTCCGCGCCGTCCAGGGGCCCACCGCGTCCAGTCGCGCCCGCAGCTCATCGGAGAGCGGCTTGGCGTCGGCGAGCGGGTATCGCATGCCGTCGTCGGGGTAGCCGTCCGGCCGCAAGATGATGTCGCCGGCGTAGGTCGTGCGCGCGGAGCGGAGCATGTTCTCGTCGATTCCGTCCACCAAGCCCCAGCCGAGAATCAGAATCGCGACCCCAAAAAGCACGGCCGCCCCTGTCAGCACGGTTCGGACGGTGTTCCGGACCAGGTTGCGCGCCGCGATGGCGAGGAGAAAGCCCACCTAGGCCATCCGCTCGTCGCCCACGATAGCGCCGTCCTTCAGCCGCACCACCCGCCGCGCACGCGCCATCACCATGGGATCGTGGGTGGAAAAGAGAAAGGTGACACGGTCGCGCTCGTTCATCAGGCGCATCAGGTCGAGGATCGCTTCGCCGTTGTGACTGTCGAGGTTGGCCGTGGGCTCGTCAGCGATGATGATCGCGGGCTTCTTCACCAATGCCCGCGCGATGGCCACCCGCTGCTGCTGCCCACCGGAGAGCTGGTTCGGCCGGCGGCCCATGAAGTCCTTCAGACCGACATCTACCAGCGCCTGTTCGACCTTCTCCTTGCGCCCCGCGTCCAATCCGGCGAGCCGGAGCGCCAGCTCGACGTTCTCGGCGGCGGTGAGGACAGGAATCAGGTTGAAGCTCTGGAAGATGAAACCGATCCGTTTGGCGCGAACCTGTCCGAGGGCGTCGTCGCCCAGGGTTGCCACGTCGCGACCGTCGAGGAGCACCTGTCCCGATGAGGGGCGATCCAGGCAGCCAATCAGGTTGAGCGCAGTGGTCTTGCCACTCCCCGACGGGCCGGCGAAAACCGTGAACTCGCCCGCGTCGACACCGACGTCGATGCCGCTGAGCGCGACGACGGTGAGATCGCCCATCGGATAGGTCTTTTTTACGCCTATAAGCTGGCAAATCATCCTTTCCCCACCCGCTGCTAAAAGCTGTACCGTGCCCAGGTATTGAGAGTTGCCGCTGGGAGGAATCCGGCCAGATTGACCGTGTTCGCCCCCACGACAACGTCGAACTCGTCAGCGGGCGGGACGAACTCGCCCGACTCGCCGACTGGGATCAGCGCACCGACGTGCACCTGCCAACGCTCGCCGATGACGACGGCCGCATCCGGTACCAGGAGGCCCGTCCCGTCCTGAACATTGACGATTGCCACGGCCCCGACGGTCCAGTCGTCCGCAAACGTGACGTTCAGGGTGCCGTGCACGTAATGCTGGCCCAGGGTGACGCGGGCCGACGGCACGGCCGCATCGGCCTCCTCGTTGGTCCCGGTGGTCGAGAAAGGACAGCTGAAGGGCACGTTCGAGCCGCCGCCCGACCGTTGGCCGTAGTCATAGTCCTCGGGATCGGGCTCGCCGGTGCCGTCGTACCGATACTCGGCCGCCAAAAAGACTCGATTGAGAACGGGAATGCTGTAGTCGAGACCCACGACCACCTCGGCGCCTTCGGGATCCACCTCGCTCAGGTCACCGTGCCATCCCCCTTCGACCCACCACCCCAGCTCCAACTGGCCCTTGAGGTCTGCTCCGGCGAACCAGCGCCCGTCCAAGTTGTAGTTGCCCACCGCACTCCAGTCGGTCTCGGCGGCGTGCACCGTGACCTTCGCCGCGCCCGACAAGGGCCAGTCCTCCCCTTCCGGGACCTCGCCCGCATCGGTCTTTTCGAAGGCGCTCAGGTCGTCACCCAACGCGACGATAGTGACGATGTGTACGTTGGCGGCGGGCGCAATGTTGGCACGGACGGCGTTGACGCCCCGCCGCTCCCGCCAGGGCTCCGAGGCGACCACCTCGTGAATGAGATCCGAGGGGTGAAACACCAGCGCGCTGCCCCAGTTGACGGCCTGCCTTCCCAGACGAAAGTCTACCTTTTCCCCCGTGAAGTCGACATATAGCCGCTCGACCGTCAGGTACTGCTGCACGCCCTCGAAGTGATAGGTCTCGACGCGGGCACAGTACTCGTCCAGGTCGGGGCCGATGGCGGAGTTCTCGAGGAAGAGCGCCAGCTCGTCGCTGGTTTCACGGCCTTGGGCCAAAACGCCTTCCACGGTCGCGACCGCGCGCACGCGGTCGCCTGAAGAGATCTCGAAGGTCGGGCGCACCTTCTCGATGCTCGTCCATGGGGTGCCTTCCACATCCACGAGGTACATCCCACGGACTTCGGCGTAGCCCCCCAGGTCGGCATCCAGGGTCATGGGCTAGTACCGGACGATCGCGTCGATTTCGTAGCCGCTCAGGGCGCGGCGGCCGTCGAGGAAGCCGAGTTCGATCACAAAGCCGAAGCCGGCCACCGTGGCGCCGAGGCGCTCCACAAGGCGAGCGGTTGCCAGGGCGGTCCCGCCGGTGGCGATGAGATCGTCGATCACCAAGGCGCGTTGTCCGGCCGCCAAGGCGTCGACATGCAACTCCAAGGTCGCGTTGCCGTACTCGAGCGCGTAGCTTTCCGACACCCGGTGGTAGGGCAGCTTCCCGGGCTTCCGGGCCGGCACGAACGGAATGCCCAGGCGCATCGCGAGCGGCATGCCGAACAAGAAGCCTCGAGACTCCATGCCCACGATCGCATCGATGCTGCGGCCCTTCCAGACCGATGCGAAGCGCTCGGTCACCCCCTCCATCAGGGAGGCGTCGGCAAGGATGGGGGTGATGTCCTTGAACAGAATTCCCGGCTTCGGGAAGTCGGGAACGTCGCGAATCGTGGACTTCAGACGAGATTCGAGCTCAGACATGGGCCACCTTCCGAGTTGAGTACCACTTGATGAACAGCCACCCCGCGCCGACGCCGGCGACGAGGAGCACAAACCACATCAGGTCCGCCTTGATTTCGTGTGCGAGCGCGGACGGGTTTTCCAAGAGGTCCTTTCGGTCGCCGAGGGTCTGATGGCCGAACACCGCGAGCACGCCACACCACAGCGTCGACCCGACAAAGGTCACGGTGGCGAATGCCGCGAAAGGCATCCGGATCAGGCCGGCGGGAAAGCCGATGAGGTGGCGAACGACCGGCAGCAGGCGCGCCAGGAAGACTCCGGGGAGCGCGAACTGGGCCAGCCACGTCTCCGCGAGGACAAGCCGCTCGGGGGGAAGCAAGAAATAACGTCCCCACCGGGCGACGAACGCCCGACCAAGCGTGTAGGTGAGCAGGTAGCAGAGGCTCGACCCGAAGGTCGACCCGAGCCCGCCGGCAAGAATGACCCCGGGCAAACTCATTTTCCCTTGGGCTGCCCAATAGCCCGCGGGCGGCATGATGATCTCGGATGGCACAGGTACCACCGTGCTTTCCAAGGCCATCATGATGAACACACCAGCGTAGCCGGCATCACGGGACCATTCGAACCAGGTCTTCATCAAATCGTGGAGCACGTCTCCTCCAGGTTCCAGGCCCGCACCGCGGGGAGCGCGTCGTGAGCGGTCATGTCGAGCGACATCGGGGTGAGCGTGGCGAATCCTTGCAGACAGAGGGGTCCGTCGGCCTCGGGCTCACCGTCGAAACGGTCGTGCGGACCGCCGATCCAATAGTACTTCCGCCCGCGGGGATCGAGGGAGACCTTGACCATCGGCGCATAGCGACGCCGGGCCAGAGGCGCGACGCGGAGGCCACGAAGCTCGGCCAGGGGCACGTTTGGGACATTGACGTTGAGCACCTGGCCCAGCGGTAGCGGCTGCGCCATCACGAGACGGGCGACGCGAATCGCCACATGCATCGCCGTGTTCCAATGCTGGACAGCGCTGCCCTCGGGCTGGTGCAGGGACAGCGCGACCGCCGGGAGGTCGTTGGCGGCACCCTCACGCGCTGCCGCGACCGTGCCTGAGTAGACCACGTCGGTCCCCAGGTTGGAGCCGCGGTTGATGCCGGAAAGCACGAGGTCTGGCCGCTCCGGGAGTAGACCATGCACCGCGAGGTACACCGCGTCGGCCGGCGTCCCGGTGACTGCCCAACGACGAGGACCGTGCTCGATGACCCGCAGCGGCTCGTTCATGGTGAAGCTGTGGCTCTTCGCCGACTGTTCGGTGGCTGGCGCCACGACGTACACGTCCCCCAACTCCGCAGCCGCCTGCTCCAACGCGGCGAGCCCCGCAGCCTCGATTCCGTCGTCGTTGGAGAGCAGGATCCGCACGCCCGCCGCATCTAACCGAGATAGGCATCGAGGGTGCGACCACGCTACAAGGACCTGTTCGAACGCATGCGCGACCCCGATCCCGTGGCGGCCGACGCGGCGTTTGATGCGGTGTTGTTCGATCGTGAGGGCGCGCTGCCCGACCTCGTCGAATGCCTGGACAAAAATCGCAAAGACGCCGTGCTGCGGTTCCTGTGCGTGCAACTTCTCGGCTTCTCGGGGACCCGCCGCGCCGTGCCGCCGCTGCTCGACGCGCTTGACGACAGGGACGGTTCGGTTCGAGCCGAAGCCTGCCGCTCGCTCGAGGACCTGGGCGCCACGGAGGCCGTTTCGGCGCTTCGCGCGCGGCTTGACGACGTCGATCAAGAGGTGCGCCTCGCCGCCGCCGAAGCCATCCTGGGTATCGAAGGCGACATCGACTCGTGAACGCACTCTTCTTCATCCCCCCCGTCGCCCTGAGCCACGCTGGTCTCGCCGTCGATCGCGTCTACGGGTGCAACTACGGCTACGACTACAAGCCGCCGATTCACTTCCTGCAGCTTGCCACCGTCGCCAAGGAGCGGTTGGGCTGGAACGTCCGGTTGGTGGACTGCCCAGCCGAGGGACTGGACGTTGCTGGCTTCGACGCCATCGTCAATGAAAAACGCTGGGACGTCGGCGTGGCCCACAGCGTCTATCTTTCAGCGGGGGAGGACCTCGCGGGTATGCGCCGGCTTCGCGCCGCCAACCCCGGTCTCCGCGCCGTGTACATGGGCACCGCCCCGACGTGGCGGCCCGAAGAGTTCCTGGACGACGAGGCGACCTTCTGCCTCCTGGGAGAGCCGGAGGACACGCTCAAGGAGCTCGACCAGGCCTTCCACGGCCTCCGAGCGCTGGCCGAGATCGCTGGACTCGGGTTCCTCGATCGCGGGCAGCTCCGGCGTACGGGATTCCGGACGCTCTTGGACGTGTCGGCGCTGCCCATGCCCGACCGGACGCTGTTGCACGGAAAGTACCGGGCCAACCGGCTGGACGTTCACCCGATCACCACGATGGTCGTGTCCCGCGGCTGCGGCTTTCGGTGCACATTTTGCACGCCCAACGCCATCGATCAGATGATCGAGCTCGAGTTCAAGCGCTTGCAGCCGACCTACGTCGACCGGCCCCCGTTGCGGAAGCGGACCGTGGACCAGATCGTCGCCGAGTTCGAAGCCATCGCGGCGCTCGGGTACAAGGGCGTCGAGGTGGCGGACAACATCTTCACCTGGGGCAACGCCCGCACCCAGGAAATCTGTACCCGCATCGCGCCCCTCGGACTGCACTGGCTCTGCCTGGCCCGCGCCAACATGCTCCACGACGGCAAGACGCTCCGCACCATGGCCGACGCCGGGTGCAAACTCGTCTACATGGGCAGCGAAAGCTTCGACGACGGGCTCTTGGACGACATGGCCAAGGACCTCAAGGTCAAGGACGTCTACAAGGCCGTACAAACCTGCCGTGACAATGGCGTCCATCCCGAAGTCAGCGTGCTGATGGGCGCGTCGCAACATGAGACCTGGCGCACGCTCTTCAACAGCTGGCGCGCCTCCCGCAGCCTCGGCACGCGCTTCGTCCACTTCTCCGTTGCCCTCCCCTCCCCATCGACCGAGCTGTACGACATCGCGCGCAAAGAAGGCTGGTTCACCGACGGTGACTTCTTCCCGGTTGACAATCAACGCGACGCGATTGTCAACCTGCCGCACCTGTCGGCCTGGGAACTGAAACTCGCGCTGAAGCTGGCGTATGCCGGCCAGTACCTCAGCCCATCCGGCGTGCTCAAGAGCGCCCGCAGTGTGTCCGGCCTCGACGACCTCAAGCACAAAGCCCGCAGCGCCGTTCGTCTGGTCCGCTTCCTGGCCAGCCCACCACCGGCTCGCACCGTCCCCGCGGGCCGGGTGACGGCAATCGCGCCGATCTAGCCCGCACCAGGCCGAACTACGGTGTGCACGCCAGGTCGGCGCCGGAGCAATCCTGGTCCAAGGCGTCCCCGCAGACCTCCACCGCGCTGGGGTTCACCGTAGCGAGGCCATCGTTGCAGTCTGTCGCGTCCGCGACGAAGCCCTCCGGGGCATCACACTTCGACAGGGCCGCGTCCACGTCACCGAAGCCGTCGGCGTCGATGTCGGCGTACAACAGGTCCGTTGCTCCCGTATCGCGACAGAACGAACCCGTTTCTCCAAAGTCGAAGCCGGTCTCTCCGGACGAGGACGTGCCGGGACAGCCGACGATCAGCAAGGCTGGACACAGGGCCACGAGCGCGAACCCGAGCAGGAGAATGAAGCGCAGCACACAACTACTGTAGCCGGCTTTGCCATCAGGCGGAGAACTGCGCTAAGGTGGCGGCGTGCGTACGCCCTGGCCCCTCTTGCCCTCCCTCCTCGTCGGCTGCGGATTTGGCCTAGGGCCCAATACCCCCGACGGTCTACTCTGGGCCTACACCGACACGGCCGCCGATGCCGACGCTGACACCGACGCCGACTCGGATGCCGACGCCGATGCGGACCTGGTCGATCCAGAAATCGACTCGGTGGATCCGGACCGAGGCAGCACGGATGGTGGCCTCGAGGTGGTCCTGTACGGGCAGTTCAACGACGACGCCTCGGTGCGCGTCGGCGGGGTCGAAGCCGAGATCAAGTCAGTTCAGCCCGTTCGGGGCGAGCTCCACTTTTACACCCCCGAGGCCGGCGAGGCGGGCGTCGTCAACATCGTGCTGGACAGCAACGACGAAACGGCCAAGCTCACCGACGGCTTCACCTACTACACCGAGGGGGCGGGGCTCCCGGGAATGGTCGGCAGTCTGGAGTGGGTCGAGATGGTCGGCGACTACTGGGACACGCCGACCGACAAGGGCACGGCCTTTTTCTATCCGATCATGCCTGCGGAATTCGAATGGGGGCTGGTCTATGCGCCGGGGGTCGACGACTGTAGCTCAGACGACTCGAGCGACACGTACGACTACGCGCCGTCGTTGACAGCCTACGAGTTGGGGAGCGGCAGCCGCGCGTCCCTCGATGCCGCCGGAAAGACCATCGACTTTTCGTGGGACAATACCTACGGGTTCTACAATGGCAACGTGGTCGCGAGCGAATTCGCGGCGGGCGCCACCTATGACCTCACCGAGTTCGATCCGGCCAACACCGACGAGGTGTCGTCGTTCACGATGACTGACCTGGTGCGGACCCCGGCCAGTTTCACCGTGAACGTGCCGAACATCACCGGGGCCGCCCCGCCTCTGGTCAGTCGAACCATGTCCATCGCCTGGTCCGGCGGCGCGGCCGCTGACGGGGTGTTCGTCATCCTTGGGCTGGTGAATTCCGCAGGAGACGCTTTTCAAGAGACGGTCACCTGCCACGTAGAGGACGACGGCGCCTTCAACGTCCCCAGCGACGCATTCAAAACGAGCTGGCCAGTCAACCGTCAGCTGAACATCCAGATCTCGCGGTACAAGCTGGCGTCGGGGACCATCCCCTACGACAGCTCCGAGAGCGCCGTCATCGGTCAGTACACGGTCTTCGGAGCGGGCTTCACGAAGTGAACCGCGCGCGCGCGCGGCTGCTCGGAGTCGAAATCGACCCTTTGGACCGTGCGGCCCTCTTGGCAGAGGTGGCGAGCCTCCTGCATCGGGGGCAGGCATCGACGATCGCCTACGCCAATGTCCACGTCTTGAACACGGCTCTGGGCGACGAGGGTCTCCGGCGTTTCCTTGCCGATGCTGATGTCGTCTATGCCGACGGGATTGGCGTGGTCTACGGAGCCGCCCTCACCGGGCAGCGCCTGCCAGAGCGCATGACCGGCGCCGACTGGATCTGGGACTTCGCGGCGCTCGCGAGCGGACGGTGGCGGGTTTTCTGGCTCGGCGGAGAGCCCGGAGTCTCGGAGGCAGCGGCGGCGCGGCTCCGCGAGACGCACCCTGCCTTACAGATAGAGACTGACCACGGATTTCACGAGGATGTTCCAGCGTTGATCGCCAGAATCAACGCTTTCGCCCCGCAGGTGTTGCTTGTCGGCATGGGCACGCCCCTCCAGGAGCGGTGGGTAGCGCGCTGGCGCAGCGAGCTGGCCGCCCCGGTGGTGTGGGTGGTCGGGGCCACCCACGACGTCATCTCGGGACGGGTGTCGCGCGGCCCACAGTGGCTGCATCAGCGCCAGGAGTGGCTGGCCCGCCTATGGGTGGAGCCAGGGCGGCTGTGGCGAAGGTACCTGTTGGGTAACAGCGCTTTCTTTCTGCGTGTTCTGGGTCAGCGCTTGCGTATCAGGGGGCCGTGATCACCTCGGACAGCGAAAGGCGCCCTTGGGCGAAGCGCTCCGCACGGGCCGGGTCGAGCAGAGTCGAGGAACGCCCCCCGGCGCTCTCCATGATCACCTCGAACGGATCGATGGTCAGCTGATATTGAAGCTTGTATCTTCCGACTGACAGAGCGATCGCGCCGAGATCACGGTTGAGATCCTCGCTGGCACGGAAAACCACGTGGACCTGAGCCGAGGTGGGATCGTCGTCCTTTCGACCCCGCCAGGACGTCACCGGTGCACGCACGCTGACCACATCGACCCCGAGCTTTTGAAACTCCACCGAGAGGGCGTCGTCGAGGTCGCCCGGCTTGCGCACCGGTCGGATCGCGCCCAACGGAACCGCCCGGAGTGCCGCCTCAACGGCCGCGAGCGGATCGGTGGCTACCACCTTTTGGGGCTGAGCGGCCTTGGGGAGGGCGCTGGCCGGCGACCGCGTCATCTCAGCCACACCCCACAATCCACCCACGACGATGAGCATCGCGGCGACCATGGCCAAGACGCGTACGGGCCGCAGCACCGGAACGGCCTCCGCTGTGCCGTGCGGCCGCGGGGTCGGCGGGCTCCGCCGAGGGAAGTCGATGAGGAGTCCGCCAGCTCCCGGAACTTCCCTCGGCGGCACGGACGGGGGGGGCACGGCCCGAGCCGGCGCCGCTTTGCCAGCCAGGTTCGGGGCGCGCGGTGGGGCGGCGGGTACGGCAGGAGCGGCGCCCCGCTGGACCACGACGATCGGCTGCGGCATCGGCACAACCGAACCCGCGGGCAGCTCCAACGGCTCGTCAGGCCGCACCATCGTGCTGAGCGCCGCCTCTGCAGCCGACTCGTCAACCTCGTTCCAGGCAATCCAAGGGTCGTCGGCGACTCCCCTGACGCCCGAGCCCAGCGTGCGCCAGCGTGCGCCATCCCATCGTTCACTGTGCGGGCCCAAAAATCCATCGGCGACCATCTGGGCCAAAGAGTGCTCGTCGGCCACCTCCAACTCCACACCGTCAGCCCGAATGCGGATGCTCCCCATGTCAGTGCAACGTGCGCGGTTGCAGGCCGCCCGTCAACACGCCGGCGCGGCACTGGGGTCAACAAATGACGCAAAGGCGCGAGGGAGCCCTTGCCCAGCGCCGCGAGTCCCTGTAAACACCGGGCATTCTGGAGTCGCGCATGCGAACCGGTCCTGAGTTGGTCCGCGCATCCAACGAATACGCCAAAGAAGACCGGGCCCGCACCTGGCGCCTGTTGCTGGTGACCTTCTTTTATTGGGGCCTCAGCATCGCTGTCGCATCGATGGCGCCGCTCTGGCTGGCGATTCCCGCCACAATTCTGTCGGGACTCCTGATGGTTCGCGTGTTCATCTTCTACCACGACCACCTGCACACGGCGGTTCTGGTCGGCTCGAAGGTGGGTGGGCTGATCATGCGCTTTTTCGGCTATTACATCCTGGCAGGACCCAGCGTCTGGCGCGAGTCACACGACTACCACCACAAGCACACGGCCAAGATGGTGGGCGCGTCGATCGGGAGCTACCCGGTGGTCACGGTTGCGATGTGGCACGAGATGAAGCCCATGCAGCGCTTCGGCTATCGATTCGTGCGTAATCCGCTCACGATGTGTTTCGGCTACGTCTTCATGTTCGTCATCGGCATGTGCCTGTCCCCCTTCCGTCGTCAGCCCAAGCAGCATCTCGACGGGCTGCTTTCGCTCCTCTTCCACTGGTCGGTGGTGGGTGGGGCGTGGGCGTTGTGGGGATGGCAGGCTGCGATCCTCGGCTTTCTCATGCCCGTCGTCATCTCCACCGCCGCCGGGTCTTACCTGTTCTACGCGCAGCACAACTTCCCCGGGATGCAGATCAAGGGCCGTCGTGAGTGGGAATACACGTTTGCGGCGCTGCACAGCTCCTCGATGTTCGACATGCCGGCCCTGATGCACTGGTTCACGGGAAACATCGGCTACCACCACGTGCACCACCTGAACCATCGCATCGCCTTCTACCGGCTCCCGGAGGCGATGGCGGGGATGCCCGAGCTTCAAAACCCCCATCGGACCACCTGGAATCCGCGTGACGTCTGGATTTGCCTGAAGGACAACGTGTGGGACCCAGGGCAAGGTCGGATGGTCAGCTACGCCGAGGCCGACCGGGCGCAACCCGCTCCGGCTGAGCCTGCGGCCGCCCAGTAGGGCGGCGGTCGGGGCCCCGAGATAAGTCGCCTGATGCCAAAAATCGCGGTGGTGCCGGGCGACGGCATCGGACCAGAAGTGATCGAGCAGGGTCTGCGCGTGCTGGGCGCGCTGGCGCCGGATGTGGAGTTGGAGCACTTCGACCTCGGGGCCGAGCGTTACCTCCGAGACGGCACCACCATGCCGGCCGACGTCATGGCTCGGTTCGGTTCCGAGTTCGCCGGCGTCCTGCTTGGCGCCCTCGGCGACCCCCGGGTGCCGAGCAACGTCCACGCCAAGGACATTCTGCTGGGCAGCCGCTTCCAGCTCGATCTCTACATCAACTTCAGGCCCTGCAAGCTCCTGGACGCGCGCTATTGCCCGCTCAAAAACCGCGTTGAGGCGGATGTGGACTTCGTGGTTTTCCGTGAGAACACCGAGGGCCTGTACACGGGCGTCGGCGGCCAATTCAAGCGCGGCACCGCCGACGAGATCGCGATGGAGCAGGAGATCAACACGCGCAAGGGAGTCGAGCGCATCATCCGCGCCGCTTTTGCCTGGGCCAGGGACAACGGCCGGCGCCGGGTGTGCATGAGCGACAAGGCCAACGCGATGCGGCACGGGCACGACCTGTGGCAGCGCGTGTTCAAGGAAGTCGCGGCCGAGTACCCAGATATTCAGCCATCGCACCTCTACGTTGATGTCCTGTGCATGCGGCTGGTCCAGGCGCCCCAGGACTTCGACGTGATCGTGACCAACAACCTGTTCGGTGACATCGTCACTGACCTCGGCGCCGCCCTTCAGGGGGGTATCGGGCTGGCAGCATCCGGGAACCTGAACCCTGGAAAAGCAGCACTGTTCGAGCCTGTGCACGGCAGCGCCCCCGACATCGCCGGCAAGGGCATCGCCAATCCCGTCGCGACCATCCTGACGGTAGGGATGCTGCTGGCGTGGTTGGGTAGAAAGAACGACGAAGTGCGAATTCAACGCGCGATTCAGCGTTGCCTGCGTGCGGGGCAGGTGACCCGCGAGCTTGGCGGCTCCCTCAGCAGCCGGGAAGCCACCGACGCCGTTCTCGCCGCGTTGGACTGACGCTACTCGGGCGGGATCGTGCGCCCGGCGAGCGCGCCCAAAAGCAGCCTGCGAACATCGCCAAGTCGGAAGGGCTTCTCGATGGGAACGATTCGTTCGCGCTCGATGAAGTTGCGGGCCTCCGGCGTCGCCGCTCCACCGCTCATGAACAACATCGCTGGCCGAATACCCCGCTCGTCCAGGGCCTCGAAGAGACGCTGCCCGCCGCCCCCGGGCATGATCAGGTCGCAGAGCACCAGATCAAACGGCGGCGACGTCGTGACCAGCGCCAGCGCGGCCTGCACCCCGTCGGCGGCGACGACCTCGAAGCTTCCCGCGAGCCCATCGACCAACAAGTCGCTGATGAGGCGCTCGTCGTCGACCAACAGGAGGCGCGGGCGCCGATCCTGGGACGGGGCGGGCGAGATGACCGAGCTCCGCGGCGCGGGCTCCACGACGATGGAGCACGAGGCCCACGGCCGGCCACCGGCGTCGTTGCTGACCGACGTGCTCATCGTCACCCGGCCGGGCTTCCCGGCGGGCGAGGGGCGAGGTGCGTGGGCTGGCGCGTCGATCAGCACCTGTACCAGCCTGCGTTCGGCATCGACGTCGGGGTGCGCGCCGCCTCGGCCGCCCAGACCAGATTTGCGTTCCCGCAGGCGGCTGCCCGCGAGAACGGCGGCGCGGTCGAGCGCCGCTTGCACGTCCGGCGCCATCGGCCCGTTGGTCAGCGCCTCCGAAACCGGCGCCGTAGCATCCGACGCGTCCGACCAATGGCCCGGCGCCGCGCCATGCACCCCAGGGGCACCGATCAAAACGCGGGCGGCCTCGCCATCCCAGGTTGCAGGTAGGTCGCGAAGCTCCAAGAAAACCAGCTCGCCGTCGGCCCGAATGAACGCGGTGTCAACATGCGACCGGCCACCCGCGAGGAGCTTTCGGAGCGCGTCGCGGTGGTCGGCGTGAACGAGCTCGGTTGCGGAGCTGCCCACAAAGGCGCCGGGCCGGCCACCAAGAACCGCGAGGGCCGCCGGATTCGCATGGAGCACCACCCCGCCGCGGTGCACCAGAATCAAGTTGGAGGCGGCTTGCACCAGGCCACGAAACGCTTCCGACGTCCCGGCCGTGGCACGCTGCGCCTCCGCCTGTGGGGTCATGTCCTGCGTGGTGCCGACGACCCCCACCACCGTCCCATCTGCGTCGAACCACGGGCGTTTGACGGTCAGATAGTCCAGCCGGGTCCCGTCGGTCATGGCCCGCGCCGTACGGATCACCGCTGTTTGCCCCGTTCGGATGACGTGGAGATCGTCACCCCGGATTTCTGCCACGACCTCGGGAGAGAACAGACCGACGTCGTCATGCCCGATCAACTGCTCGGGGCGGTGGAACATCATCGCCGCACCCGCCTCATTGATGTACACGTAGCAACCGTCGGCGTCCTTCAGGTAGAAGGCGTCGGCGCTGTCCTCCACCAACAGCGCAAAGCGGAAGCGCAGCAGGGCGAGTTCCGCCCGCAGCTGCGCCAACTCGCCCGAAGGGTCAAGCATGCGCCATCATAACTTGATAGCGCCTGACCAATGCGCACCTTCCCGCTTCTGTTGGTCCTCGCCGCCTGCAGCGACTTCAACCTCGAGGGCACGACCGACAAGGTCGGCGTCGACAGCGCCGACGACGACGGCGAGTTCGACCCCGAAACCGAAGATCTCGGCGCGTGTGAGCCCGACGAGTTCCCGCGCGAGGACGTGGTCCTGGGGGACACCTGCCACTACGAGATCGGCGGCTTCAAGCCGGTTGTGGCCTGGGAGGCGGGGAGCGCCTCGTGCTCGGTGCCCGCGGTCGGGGACATCAACAGCGACGGCATGCCCGAGATCGTCGTCGTCGACGGGTACGTGCTGAACTCCAAGGCCGAGTTGACGGTCTACAGCGGGGAGGGGAACCTGCTCTGGGAAACCAACGGTGCCAGCCTCGCATACGGCAGTGGAGCGACCCTCGCCGACGTCGACGAAGACGGGCAGGCAGAGATCTTCGTCGTGAAGATGTACCAAGACAACCTCTTCGGAAACGGCGACTACAGCGTGGTCAAGTACGACTCCGAGGGCGACATTCTCGCCGAGTCCGACCGGTACACCGACGGCGAGCTCGACCACGCCACCGGGATCATCGTTGCCGACATGGAACACGACGGCGACGTGGAGATCATCGCCGGCCGCCTTTTCCTCACCGAGGACCTTACCGAGCGCGGGGTAGGACGGGAGGGCCGCGGCTGCGACAACTACGTCGGCTTGGGGGCATTGTACGGGGAAGGCAGCACCCCCGCGATCTCGGACATGGACCTCGACGGCATCGAGGAGGTGGTCGTCGGCAACGCCTTCTACAATCCCGACGCTCGGGCCACGATGACCATCAGCGGCGGACCGGACGGAGCGCCGGCCATCGCCAATCTCGACAGCGACCCCGAGGCGGAGTTCATCCGCTCGACCTACAGCGAGCTCGTCGCCCACGACACCGACGGCACGGAGCTGTGGACCTTTGACCTTCCCGGTGGCGGCGGCGACACCGAGGGCATCATGTCGGTGCCCTCCATCGCCGATGTCGACGGCGACGGGCTTCCGGAAGTCTTTGCTGCCCGCGCGAACAACCTGTGGGTGCTCAACGCCGAGGATGGCTCGGTCCTGTGGAAGGCCAAGGTCAGCGACACCACCGGGGCAAGCGGTGCTTCCAGCTTCGATTTCGAGGGGGACGGAGTCCTTGAGGTGGTCTACTTCGACGAGGTTGCCATCTACGCCTTCGACGGGCTTGACGGCACCGTCAAGTTCAAGACCGACGACCATGGCAGCGACACCATGTACGACTACCCCGTCATCGCGGATGTCGACGCCGACGGCCACGCCGACATGGTGGTCAGCCACGACGGCTTCTACGGCTCGGCCTTCAGTGTGTATCGCGACGTCAACAACAGTTGGGCTCCGGCGCGTCCGGTGTGGAACCAGTTCGCCTACAGCATCACCAACATCAACGACGACCTCACTGTTCCTGTCAACGCCACACCGAACTTCACCACCTACAACAACTATCGTTCGGCCAACGCGCTCCCTCCGGGGGAGGCGCTCGCGGCGGACCTCGAAGTGGAAATCCTCGCCACCTGCTCCGACGATTGTGACCGCGGCTGGTACACGGTCACCGCCCGCGCCCGGAATTCCGGCGCCGTGGACGTCGAGCCCGGCCTCTCGTTCGCCTTGTACACCGAGAAGGACGGCACGCTGGAGTCCGTCGCCACCGCCGTGACGGTCGAGGGCACCAAATCGGGGAAGACCTCCGAGGCGGTCAGCTTCTCGGTCAAGAGTGCCAAGCTCGATGGGGCTGAGGCGATCTGGGTCTACGTCGACGACAACGGCTCGGGCACGGGCACCCTGACCGAGTGCGACGAGGAGAACAACGAAGCCCGACAGAAGAAGCCCTTCTGCGAGTGATCCCGCCCCCGAATCTGCGTCGGTCGGTATGAGCCGGCGACTCGCTGTCGCGCTCGCCTCCCTGCTCGGCGCGGTTGGCATCGCGACCCACACCGCCTGGGTGCCGGACGCGGAGATGGCCCCCTCGCTCCTGCCGGGCGACCTCGTGATGATTCTCGACGTCGCGCTCCGCGAGGGCGACATCGTCGCGGTCACCGACCCTTTGGACCCCGCACGATGGACCCTCCGCCGGGTCGAGTCGATCGGGGGCGCCGTCGCGTACGACGGCCGCGCTTTCCGCACCTCAAACCGCCCGAAGGTGCGTGTCCTGGATATGGGAGAGCACCTCGGCCGGCCGGTATACCTCGAGGGCACCCACCTGACGCTCGGTAGCGTCGAGACCACCCGACTCAAACGCGAAGACGTGGGCGTACCCGACGATTCGGTCTACCTTGGCGCCGACGACCGTGACGGTGCGCTCGACTCCCGTTGGTGGGGGCCCGTCCCGCTGGCCGCGATCCGTGGTGTGGTCGTGCTGCGGGTTGGCTCCCCGTCCACCCCATGGCGACGTTTCTGGGGTGGCCGCGGCGAGCCGGCGATCATCCCCGAGATCTCAAAGCTGGGCCGGCACTGATCCTGAGGGGGGAGAGGCCGCGGCGGCCTCTCCCCCTACCGCGCCATTCCCTCCCGCCTCCAACCTGCGGTTTGCGGCCGGAGGCGCGTCACTGGCTACCCGCCCGCGGCTACCCGCCGGTGAGCTGAAGCTGCTGGAAACCGAAGCGGACCTTGAGCGTCATCTCGTCGTCCGAGATGTCGAGCGCCACATCCTCGACCCCCATCTTCATCTTGAGGGGACCACCCGCGGGCGAGACCATGTCCTCAAGCTGGTCCTTACGCAGAATCGGCACCGGGTTCACCTTGCCCACCTGCTCCTGCAAAAGGCGCTCAACGCCGCGGCTGAGCATCTGCAACACGAAGTGTTCGCCGAGGTCGATCTCCACGTCCTGGAGCTGGCCCATCAGCGCCTTGCGCTCCTTGTCGTAGCGAATGTCGCCGAGCGCGGCTTCAGCGCCGATGCGCTTCTCCAGCACGAACGGAAACTCGATGTTCTCACGGAGCAGATAAACTTTTCCCGTCGCGACAGCCTTAACGTGTGCCTCGACGCCGAAGCGCTGATTGCCGTAGTGGAAGTCGCTGCCGTCGCGGTCGACGTGAACTTGCCAGTCCCCTTCGACCCGAACCAGCTCCTCGACCACCTTCCACACCGACTCGCGGCGATCCTCCCAGACCCGCACCGCAGCGTCTTTGCCGCGCACCATGACCTCGGGAAGCTGGACCTGCCGATCTTCCAAGAGCCCGCGCATCCGTTCACGAACGCCGAGCTGTTTGACGCCGGCCCGCACCTGCTTGACCAGGTCGAAGGTGCCCTTTCCGACCTCGAACGGCAACCCGGCGCCGAAGAGGTCATTCCACAGCGCGCGGCCGATGGTGAACTTCAGGTGGTAGCCGTCGCCAATCTGCTTGCTCATGCCCGCGCTCCGCCCCGCAGTGTAGCGTGGCTGGCACAGGCGCGGCGGCTAGAGGACTTCGGTGCTCGCGAAGAAGTAGGCCACCTCGCGGGCGGCGCTGGCGGGCGAGTCGGAGCCATGAACCGCGTTTTCGCCGACGCTGGCCGCGTACAGCTTGCGGAGGGTGCCTTCGGCCGCGTTGGCGGGGTTGGTGGCGCCCATGATGGTGCGGTAGCGGAGGATCGCGTCCTCGCCCTCCAGCGTCATCACCACCACCGGGCCGCTCGACATGAACGTGACGAGCTCATCGAAGAAGCCGCGGCCCTTGTGCTCGGCATAGAAGCCCTCGGCCATGCGCCGATCGAGCTGCAGCTTCTTCATCGCCGCGATCCGCAGCCCTTCGGACTCGAGGCGCGCGACGATATTGCCGATGTTCTGGGCCTTGACGGCGTCGGGCTTGATGATCGAGAGGGTGCGTTCCATGCTGGGCTCCGTGGCGGGGGGGCGCGTCTATCTCCGAGGGCTCGGCGCCGCCAGCGTGATCGTGGCGGGGGGGTGTACGCCAGAGCCCAACGGCGACGTCACCGTGGCGCCAGCCGTGCTCACGGCGTTGGCGCTCGCCGAGCTGCTGTTGCCGCTGAGCGTGGCACCGGTCACCGCGTGGCGGGAGGCGCGGGGCTGGCAGGCGGGAGCCAACGCGTGCCCAGTGCAGACCCAGGACGGCGAGATCCTGACGCTGAGCGGGCCCTGTGAGCTGGATGACGGCCGCTCCTTCGACGGGGCGATCGCCGTGGAAGAGGCGCCCGATGGCGGCGCCTGGCGATTCGCCGCGGTGCGTGTGGGCGACGACGAGTGGGACGGCAACGTGAGCTGGATCCGGACTGACGGCGCGCACAACCTCGCCGCCTTCGACTTCGTCGCCGCTCGCGCCGGTGGGTCGGTGTCCTTCAGTGGCTTCGCAGCGTCGTTGAGCGTCGAGGACAGCTGGTCGTCCGCAGAGGGCGCAGGGCGCTACGAGTTCGATGGGGACGCAGTTTCAGCGACGCTCAGCGCAACCGCGGCGATCGCCTGTGAAGCCCTGGGCAGCGCCGCTTGGGAGACGGAGGACGAGCGGGTAGCCGCGGACCTTGTCGCTCCGGGATGCGGAAGCTGTTCCACGTGGACGAACCGAGGCGACACCCGCGGCGAGTGGTGCGAACCTACGCTCGGTGCCCGATGACCTCGGCGAGCTTGCGCCCCATCTCCGCAGGGCTACGCACGATGTGTATCCCTGCCGCAATCATGGCCTCGAACTTCGCTTCGGCCGTGCCCTGGCCGCCGGAGATGATCGCCCCGGCGTGTCCCATCCGTCGGCCCGGAGGCGCGGTCGCCCCGGCGATGAAGCCGACGATCGGCTTGGTGCAGTGGTCCTTGGCCCACGCGGCGGCCTCTTCTTCGGCGCTGCCCCCGATCTCGCCGATCATGATGATCGCGTCGGTGTCGGGGTCGGCCTGGAAGAGCTTCAGCACGTCGATGTGCTTGGTCCCGATGATCGGGTCGCCGCCGATGCCGATGGCAGTGCTCTGGCCCAGGCCAAGTCGTGACAACTGACCAACCGCCTCGTAGGTCAGCGTGCCGCTGCGGCTGACGACCCCGATGCGACCCGGCTTGTGGATGTGGCCCGGCATGATGCCGATCTTGCACTGGCCTGGCGTGATGATTCCCGGACAGTTGGGGCCGATCATCCGGATGCCGCGCGCGTCGAGGAACGCACGCACCGGGAGCATGTCGCGAACAGGAATGCCTTCGGTGATGGGGACGAGCAGCTTCACGCCGGCGTCGGCCGCTTCGAGGATCGCATCGGCCGCAAACGGCGGCGGCACGAAGATCATGCTCGCGTTCGCGCCCGTCGCATCAACAGCTTGTTGGACGGTGTCGAAGATCGGCACCACGCCCTCGAAGAAGGTACCGCCCTTGCCCGGAGTCACCCCCGCCACAATGTTGGTGCCGTAGGCCCGACACTGACTGGCGTGGAAGCCGCCCGCCGCGCCGGTGATGCCCTGAACCAAGAGCCGCGTGTGTTTGTCGACGAGGATTGCCATCTCAAGCCCCCCGTACGGCGGCGACGATCTTCTCGGCCGCATCTGACATTGAATCCGCCGCGATGACGTGCAGGCCGCTCTCCGCGATGATCTTCTTCCCAAGCTCCACGTTGGTGCCTTCGAGGCGCACCACCAGCGGCACCTTCAGGCCCGTCTCCAAAACCGCGGCGAGCACGCCCTCAGCGATCACATCACACTTCATGATGCCGCCGAAGATGTTCACCAGGATGCCCTTCACCGCCGGATCAGCGGTGATGATCTTGAAGGCCGCCGTGACCTTCTCCTTGTTGGCACCACCGCCAACATCCAGGAAGTTGGCTGGTTCTTCGCCGTAGAATTTGATGATGTCCATCGTCGCCATGGCCAGACCAGCGCCGTTGACGAGGCAGCCGATGTTGCCGTCGAGTTTGACGTAGGACAGCTCGTGTCGAGCAGCCTCCGTCTCCTGGGGGTCCTCCTCCGCCGGGTCCGCGTAGGCCTCGTACTCAGGATGACGGAAAAGCGCGTTGTCGTCGAAGGTGATCTTCGCGTCGAGCGGCAGCACCTGCTCATCCGCCGTGAGAATGAGGGGGTTGACCTCGAGCATCGCACAATCGGCGCCGAGGAAGGCCCGGTACAGCGCCTGGGCGATCTTCACGAAGTTGCCGACCGCCTTACCGGAGAGTCCCAGTCCGAACGCCAGGTTCCGCGCTTGCCACGAGCCAAGCCCAGTCAGCGGATCAACCCACTCCTTCACGATCGCGTCCGGCCGGTTCGCCGCGACCTCTTCGATCTCGGTGCCGCCTTCCTTGCTGACCATGACCACGATCTTCCCGGCGCCGCGGTCGAGCAGAATCGCCAGATAGTACTCCTTGCTGATCTGGCAGCCCTCTTCGATGAAAAGCTTGTGCACCACTGCACCTTCGCGGCCAGTCTGCTTGGTGACCAGCCGCTGCCCGAGCATCGCCTTGGCCGCAAGCCGTACGTCCTCGATGGACTTGACGACCCGCACGCCGCCCTTTCCCGGCGCGTCGTGCCCCGCCGCCGCCAGGTCCAGCGCCGCATCGTCGACATCGCCGATGAACCTTCCCTTTCCGCGCCCACCCGCGTGCACCTGCGACTTCACGACCCAGACCGATCCGCCGATGGACTGCGCCGCCGCCACCGCACCCTCGACGGTGTGGGCAGCGACACCACGCAGAGTGGGAACTCCATGCTTTCGAAGGACCTCTTTTCCCTGGAACTCGTGGATCTTCATGCTACTTCTTCGCCTTGTACCGACGCCGCGGCTGGTTCACCGGGATGTCGCTGGGGCGGTAGATCGCCACGCCTTTGCCGTTGCGATGAACGAGGCGCTCGTCGACGATCTGGGCGGCGATGCCACTGCAGCGGCTCAGGCCGAAGAGCACCGTGTAGTACTCGCTGTCAGCGAGGCCGCAGGCGCGCAAGAGGCTGCCCGAGACTGCGTCGACGTTGGGGTAGGGATTCTTGACCTTGGGGTTGGCCTTGAGCACCTTGACCGCACGTTCCCGCATGATGACGGCGCGCTTGAACAACGAATCGTCCGGGCATAGCTCCTTCCCGAGCTCGTACTGGACGCCGGCGCGCGGGTCCTCGGCGCGGAGCACGGCGTGTCCGAAGCCGAAGATGGAGCGCCCGGCCGCGAACTCATCGCGGATGAACTGCTCCATCTTGTCGGGATCGTTGGTGCCCGACTTCTCCAGGAACTCCAAGCATTCCTGGTTGGCCCTCCCGTGCAGGGGACCATAGAGACCGGCCATCGAGGCGCCGAGCGAGGCGTAGGTATCGGCCTTTCCGGAAGCGACGGCCTTGCCGACGAAGGTGCTGAGGTTGCCACCGCCGTGGTCCATGTGCAGCACATAAAACACGCGCAAAAGGCGGGTGAGGCGCGCGGGATCGGCGCCAGGAACGCCCATCATCCGCACAAAGTTCTCGACGAGGCCCAACTGCGGCTTGCTCTTGATCGGCTTGCCCCAGCCGGAGCGGGTCCGGTAGATGGCGGCCACGATCTCCGGCATCTGGGCGACGACGTTGAGCCCATCCTCGCGGTAGTCATTGGTCTTGCCCAACATTCCCGCAAAAGTGAGGCCGGCAATCAGCCATTCCATCGGGTGGCCCACTTTGGGGAGGCTGGTGATGAGCTTGATGACCCGCTTGTCGACCTTGGCGCGCTTCCGGAGCTCTTTCTTGAACTTGGCCAGCTCGCTCTTGTTGGGGATTTTCTTGTAGAAGAGCAGATAGACCGCCGCTTCTGGGTCGAGGTTCGCCAGGTCGGCGATCGGGTAGCCCACGTAGTGAAGGCCATCGCCGGGGTCGACCTCGGACGTGTACACCGTGCTGACGGGGAAGCCGCGCATGCCCGTGTCGAGCATGTCCGCGGTGATGGTGAAGGGCAGCAGTTCGTCGCTCATGGTGTCGTCCTCGAAGGGGGCCCAAGGTAGCGCGCCATTCGGGCCCAGTCCACGCCGAAACCGACCCCTTTTGGGCGATGCGGCGGGCGCTGGCCGCCTGCCCCTCGACAGGGTCCTGTCCCGCATCGCGTCGCCGCTTCGCGCCGCTGTCTACACCGAAACAAAGGGGAAGGGGCAGGGCCCCTTCCCCTACCGCGGCGTTCCCTCCGGCCGGGCGCAGGCGCCCGGCCTGCGGCCCGAGTCGCGCACCTAACGCGCCTCGGGCGCCGCTCTCCTCATCCCCTACAGGTTGATCGCGACCAGCGACCGCACCTTCCAGCCCCCGTCCGCCGCCGAGTCGGCGCCGATCGGTGCGAGCGCGGACAGCGTCCACCACACCTTCCCGCCCTCGCCGGAGAGGTGCACGGTCGGCCCCACCCACCCAAAAGGACCCTCGATCGCGCCCCCTTCCAGAACCACCTCGCCCACCCCTTCCACGCCGATGATCACTGGCTTTCCGACCCGCACGCCCAGCCCGAAGGTCGGCTCGATCTCGTGTTTGACCCCCTCCCCCTCAAGCTCCAGCTTGTACTCCACGTTGATCGCGCTGCGGAAGCGCTTGATGTCCTTGCCGAGGATGAGCTTGGCCTCAAAACCGTGCTCGTCCAGGTCGGGCGATCCGATGTACTCGACGTACGCCGCCGCATCGACGGGACCGACACCCTCGGCCCCGAAGCGGTATTTCAGCCGCGCCTTCCACGCTTTGAACGACACCGGGCCCGCGCCTTCGTTGGCGCCGACCAGGTACAGGCCGCCCTCAAGCCGGTCGGTGATGCCGTACTCAAGCTCGCCCTGGTGCTCCCAGGCGGGAAGCGCATCCTCGAAAATCTTGACGGTCGTGTAGGTCTCCACCTCAACGCCACCCTTGGGGACGGTGCCGTAGCCGTAGGACCAGGCGAAAACGCGTTCTCCCGCATGGGCGGCGTTGAGGGACAGGAGAAGGCTGAGCATGAAGACCCCGGGAAAACGATGTTGACTTTCGTTATCAATATGCTATTTCGAGGGAGGATGAATGTCGAGGCCAAATTGAGAACCGCTCTCAGAATGTGCGCGATCGCCTCGGTGGTCGGCTGCCTGAGCGCTCCGGCAGCCGCCTACACCTGGTTCACCGAGGATGCGCTCTTCACCAGCTTCTTCCCTGGGGAATCCACCTCGCCGACAACGTGGACTCCCACGCCCACGGAGCTCGCCGCCCTTCGAACCACGCTCGGCTACCCGGTGCCGCGTGCAAGCTTCGGCTGGACCATCGCGGGCTCAGCGCAAGCGCCGACCGGCTTCGCCATCATCGACGAACAGCTGGGCCAGCACGAGCCGATCACCTTCGGCGTCAAGCTCGGCGCCGACTGCGTCATCGACCGCATCGAAGTGATGGTTTACCGCGAGGCGTACGGGGACGGCGTCCGCGCCGAGCCCTTCCGCAGGCAGTTCGCGGGTAAAACGGCGAGGGACCCCCTGCGGGTGGGCAAGGACATTCAACTGGTGTCGGGGGCCACGGTGTCCTCGCGCTCCTTGGCAACGGGGGCGCGACGCGCGGCGGTGCTGTGCGAGGTATGGCGGGCGGGGCTTGGGCGGGTGTAATGAAGGACTTTCAATCGAAGGCGCCGAACGCGTTGGCGCGACTGGAGCCCGGCGCCCGCGCGCTGTACGCGGCGTACCTGGTGCTCACGACGCTGGGCTTGCTCACCGCCGCGCTGCTCCACCTCGACGGGCTTGGCACCTCCGGCGCGACCGCGGCAGGGTGGTGGCGTGGGGATGATATCGCCACCTACGCCAAGAGTTACCGTCAGCTGGCCGAGCTGACGCACTTCCACCTGTTCACCGAGCCGGTCGCGCTCCTGGTGGTGGCGCACCTCTACGTCCTGGGCAGCGATACCCCCCGTCGCAAGGTCGTCGCGATCGTCGCGACCGCGGGTGCGATCGTACTCCAGGTGGCCCTGCCGTGGGTGTGCACCTACCTCACCGGGGCGGTGGGTATCCTGTTTCTGCCCGTGCACATCGTGCTCCTGGGGGGCTTCGGCTACATGATCGCCCGTGCGGCGATGGACCTGCGCGGGTCACGAACGTGATCGCCGCTCTGGCGGTGGTGTTGGCCGGGTGCGCCCACCACTCCGGCCCGGCGTTGATGCGCGCGTCGCGACCGGGCGCGGGGACCATCGTCGGGATCACCGCCCCCGCCGGCACCGCCGCGGCGGCCATCGACACGGCCTTCGCCGCCATCGAAGCCGGCGAGGCGCGCTTGTCGGAGTGGCGGCCCGACTCCCAGACGGCGCTGTTGGCCCGCGGCGGCCCCGCCGCGTTCACTCCCACGGAGCTGGCGCTCTTCAACGTCGCGGACGAGGTGCGCATCGCTACCGGAGGTGCGTTCGATCTCTGCTGGAAGGGCGGCAGCATCACCATGGAAGTGGGTGCCATCACCGCAAACGACTGCTCCGCGATGGACCTTGGCGGCCTGCTCAAAGGGTGGCTGGCGGACCGCGCCGCAGAGGCACTGCTCCAGAACGGCGTGGCGAACTTCGTCGTGGACATCGGGGGGGACCTTGTCGCCCACGGCGACCGGGGCGACGGCGCCCCCGGTTGGCCAGTCACCGCGGCAGTCGACGGACGCACCTTCCCGATTCGGCTTCTGAATGCGGGCCTTTCGACGGCCAGCGCCGAGCAGCAGCCTGGGCACATCGCCGACGCACGAAGCGGCACACCCGCGGGGGCACTCTCGGGCGTTTTCGTGGTCGCGCCGGACGGCTTGCGAGCCGACGCCTGGGACACTGGAATTTTCGCCTTCGGAAACCGCATCGAACTCCCGCCCGGGGTCTGCGCCACGCTGGTGACACCCGAAGCGGCCGATCTGGGCTGCCGGTAGCCGGGAGCGACTGGCGCTCAACCCCCGATCTGGGTCATCACCCCCTCAAAAGCGGTGCCCCCATCGAGTTCCGCCTGGTGACCTGCCGGCTTTCCGCGGACGATCTTCCGAAGTAGCGTTCCCAGCTCGTCATCGGAGGTGCCAGCCCTCAGGACGTCCCGCAGCGAAGGCGTGTCCTCGTGGGCCAGACAAGTGCGGAGGTGGCCATCAGCGAGCAAGCGGAGCCGGTTGCAAGAGGCGCAGAAATGTTCGGTGATCGGCGCGATGAACCCCACCACCAACGGATCGAGTTGCCAGTGTGTCGCGGGGCCGCCCCCCTGCCGCTCCCGCACCGGTACCAGCGCGCCGAACGCCTCCTCCAGCCGGCGCCGCAGCTCGGCCGCGGGGACGCCGGCGTGCAACCGCTGGTCGAAGGGCATGTACTCGATGAACCGAAGCTGCACCGCGGGAGCGCGCTCCAGCGCCCACCGCGCCATCGAGACCACCTCGTCGTCGTTCTGGCCGCCCATCACCACCATGTTCAGCTTGACCGGCAACAATCCCGCGTCAACCGCGGCGTCGATGCCCGCCAGCACCGCGTGCAGGTCCCCTCCCCTGGTGATCGCAGCGAAGCGGGCGGGGTCCAGCGAGTCGATCGAGATGTTGACCCGACGCAGGCCGGCCGTCTTCAGCGCCGCCGCCTGCGTTGCGAATCGATGGGCGTTGGTGGTCATCGTCAGGTCAGTGATGCCCGGCACGGCCGCGATCCCCGCCACCAGGGCTTCGATGTCGCGTCGGATGGTGGGTTCGCCACCGGTCAGGCGCACCCGCCGCAGCCCCATCGGTGCGAGCACGCGCACGACGCGGACGATCTCCTCGTAGTGCAGCACGCCGTCGCGAGGCAGCCACGTCGTCCCGTCTTCGGGCAAGCAATACACGCACCGGAAGTTGCAGCGGTCGGTGACGCTGACGCGCAGGTAGTCGTGAAGCCGCCCGAAGCGGTCCAGGAGCGCCGGTGTCGTCGGCCGCTCGGGCAGAAGCATGGCGGAGCTTAGCCCGACTGCGGTAGACTCGCGCGCTTCCCCGGACCCCCACCATGTCGCTGTTCCAGACGCCCCCGGACAAACCCGAGGATGCTCCCCGGCCCCTCAACGTTTCGCCAGATCGCGTCGCCGAGATGGACGAACAGCAGTGGTACGCCGAGGTGTACCAGGGCGCCGACGCGCCGCAGTTGACGGTACGCGCGGTGGCGCTGGGCAGCGCGCTCGGCTTTCTCCTCGCGTTTACCAACCTCTATGTCGGACTCAAGACCGGGTGGGGCCTCGGCGTGGCGATCACCGCGGCGATCATGGCCTACGGCATCTGGACGATGCTGCTCAAAGCCGGCGTGGTCAAGACCCCGATGACGATTCTCGAGACCAACTGCATGCAGTCCACCGCTTCGGCGGCCGGCTATGCGACCGTGGGTACCATCGTCTCCGCCATCGCAGCGCTGTTGATGCTCTCCGCGACCGAGGCCAACCCCAAAGGGGAGCACCTCCCCTGGTTGGTCCTGGGCTTGTGGACGCTGTTCCAGGCGGCGCTGGGGACGGTCCTGGCGATCCCGATGAAGCGGAACATGATCAACCGGGAAAAGCTCAAGTTCCCGTCGGGCACCGCGGCTGCGGTGACGCTGTACTCGTTGTACTCAGAAGGCGCATCGGCGCTGAAGAAGGCCAAGCTGCTGGTCTGGACAGCCGGACTCAGTGCGATCGTCCCGCTGCTCATCGACCTGCAGCTGAGCAAAGACAAGGACGGAAACCCCGCCGCGCTGCTCCCCACTGACTCCAAGCTGTTCGACTGGCTTCCAGCACGCGGCACCCACGCCGCAGAAAGCGGAGAGCTCGTCGCCAACAAGCCCAGCGACTGGACGATCGTGATGGACCACAACCCGGTCATGATCGCCGCGGGCGCCATCGTTGGCCTGCGCGTCACGGTTTCGATGTTGGCGGCGGGAATCCTGCTCGCCTACGTGGTTGGTCCGCTCGGAGCCGAAGCCTCCTGGCTGAGCCCCATCACCGGCAAGACCATCTACGCCACTTCGGTGCCCTACAAGGCGTGGAAGGAGATCGGGCTGTGGCTTGGGGTGCCGATCATGGTTTCGTCCGGACTCCTGGCGTTCGGCCTGCAGTGGCGCACCATCGTCCGGGCCTTCCAGGGTGTGCGCGGCGGCACGTCTGGGACCAGCGCGCACGAGAAGCTGGTGGCGGAAACTGAGGTTCCATTCCAGTGGTTCCTCATCGGCACCCTAGTGTCCGGCTCCGGCTGCGTGGCCATCGCCGCATGGTCCTTCGGCGTGCCCTGGTACTACGGCATCCTCGCGGTGCTGATGACCTTCGTCCTGGCGCTCGTCGCCTGCCGCGCGACCGGGGAAAGCGACATCACCCCCGTCGGCGCGATGGGCAAGATCATGCAGCTGACCTACGGCGTGCTGATCCCACAATCGACCACTGCCAACCTGATGACCGCCTCGATCACCGCCAGTGCCTCCGGCGCTGCCGCTGACCTCCTCAACGATCTGAAGAGCGGCTACCTCCTCGGCGCCAATCCTCGCCGGCAGTTCATCGCCCAGGTCTCCGGGATCTTGGCCGGGACCGTCGCCACGGTGGGCGGCTTCTATCTGCTCGTGCCGGACGCGACGGCGCTCACCGGGGTGGATGGCCGGGCCCCCGCGTTCCCGGCGCCCGCAGCGCAGACGTGGAAAGCCGTGGCCGACCTGTTCAAGGACGGCTTCGCCAACATGCACCCGATGCACCAACAGGCGATCGTGGTGGGCTTGGTGATCGGCGCGGTGCTCCTGGTTTTGGAGACCATCGCCCCGAAAAACATCAAGGGCTGGCTGCCTTCGGCCACGGGCGTCGGTCTGGGGCTGATCCTGCCTTTCCAGTACCCGCTCAGCATGTTCATCGGCGCGATGATCGCCTACATCTGGACCAAGCGCTCCGCCAAATCGGCCGAGGACTACCTGGTCCCGGCTTCGGCGGGAATCATTGCCGGCGTCAGCATCATGGGGGTGCTGGTGGCGTTCCTGAACAACGTCGTTCTCGCGTAAGGCCGCGCGACCGCCTACGGCAGCGCCGTCACCGCCGCCCGGACCTCTGCCAGGTGGCCGTCGACCTTGACCGGGTCGATGACGTGGGCGATGCGGCCTTCGCGGTCGATGACGAACGTGGCTCTGCGCGCGGTGCCGCCGTCGAGCACGCCCCAGCGAGTCGCCATCGCGCCGCCGACATCCACCAAAAGCGGAAAGCGAAGGTTGAACTTCTGCGCGAACGCGTGGTGACTGGCGGCCTTGTCGGTGCTCACGCCGAGGACCACCGCGCCGATCGTCGCGCTGTGATCACGCAGATCACACGCTTGGCGCGTGCAACCCGGGGTGTCGTCCTTGGGGTAGAAGTAGATGACCGCGTTCTGGCCGCGCAGCTCACTTAGCGACCACGTCTTGCCGGACGCGTCAGCCACGTCAATCGCGGGGGCGGTCGCCCCGACGGCAAGGTGGGTGCGGCCCCCGAGGCCGAGCGCGCGCTTGAGCTGAGAGCGGATGCCGAAGGAAGGGAGCATTCCCGCCCCTACCCCGGCGCTCCCCAACTTGCGGCGGCGCGGCGGAGGCGGTCATTGACTGCGTCACCCAGCCCACCGACGACGGCAGGCTCACAAACGATCACATCGGCCCCGGCCGCGTCAGCCTCCCGAAGCTCCGCGTAGAGCACGCGGGCGTACGCCGGGGCGGGCCGTCGTAAGATCGATAGCGCACGAATTCCCGCCTTCCGCAGCGCTGCTACCGTGCTCGCAGCATCCTCAGCGAGCACCACGCGGGCGCGGGGGGCGTAGTGTGCGGGTAGGCTGCCGGGCGCCACAGTGTCACCGGCCGCGCCCAATTCCTCGCCCAGGGCCAGGACTACGGCGTCCGCGGGAATCCCGCCCGGCCGCAGAATCGCCGGAATCGGGCCGGTAAGGTCGACGATCGTGCTCTCGAGCCCGACCCGACAGGGTCCGCCATCCACCACCGGGAGCTCCGGAAACGCGGCCAGGACGTGGGCGGCGGTGGTCGGTGAGACCTGCCCGAATCGGTTGGCGCTGGGGGCCGCCAGCGGGAACGGGAGCATCGCCAGCAGCGCGAGCGTGACTGGGTGATCAGGACATCTAACCGCGATCGTGTCGCGACATCCAGTGACCTCAGCAACCACGCCGGACTCCCGAACCATCGGCAAGACCATGGCGAGCGGTCCCGGCCAGAACGCCGACAGCCGCTCCGCGCGGACATCGAAGCGAGCGTAGGGCCGGGGGTCGCGCGCGTGCAGGATGAGCGGATGTCCGGCCGGGCGGCCCTTTCGGGCAAACACCGCAGCCACCGCCGCCCCATCCAGCGCGTTCGCGGCTAGCCCGTAGACTGTTTCGGTCGGAATCGCGACGAGGCCACCTTCGGCGAGGATCTCGGCAGCCTCGGGTAGAGTCACGATGGGCACGACGGCGCCTATCTGCGCGGCGCGCGGGTCGCACCTGGCCGGGGCTCTCCTGACTTTTGGGCGTTGCCCCAACTGGCGCGGGTTTTGCTGAATGGTCGGTCGTGCTCACGCTCCTCCTCGTCGCCGCCCCCGCCTTCGCCGACGACAGCGAAGCCGAGCTGGACGTCGCCTGCGGGGGCATGTTCCCGACGCTGTCGATTCCAGCCGCCGGTGCGGTCGGCGTGCCCACCGACGCCTCGATCGCGGTGCTCTTCGACGGCGACTTCTGCGCCTCCTTGGAGTGGGCCTTCTCGCTGAACGACGCCGAGGGCACGGAAGTCCACACCCTCATCGCCGATGTCAGCGGCCTCTACGTCGAGTTTGCGCCGCCCGAAATGAGCCCGAACACGGGGTACGTCCTCGCCCTCACCGCGACCGACGACATCGCCTTCCCGGCGACCATCGCGTTCACCACCGGGCAAGGTCCGCACGTCCCCCACGAAGCGTTCGCGACGCTCGAATCGTTGGCGCCAACCTGGGACCCCGCAACAGGCTTTCTGGTCCTCGAGGCGTCCGCCACGCTGGACGGCCCCGCCTCGCGGGACGTCTTCACCCGCTGGCGGGATTCGGCCCCCGCGGAGGAGCCCTCGCTCGGCTTTCATGCGATGGCGGTGACATCCGCAGGGACGGCCCACCGGTGGACCACTGCGACGGCTGACGCCGCCACGCCGCCCGAGTGGTGTGCGGTGGTCGACGTCCGCGAGGCCGACGGCGTCTGGAACGAAGGCGACCCCCTCTGCGCCGAGGTCACCGAGGTCACCGAAGCCTCGGCGCCCGAGTTGGAGGGGTCCAGCACAGACTGCGGGTGCGACAGCGGCGGTACCCTCATCGGTGCGTCCAGCCTGCTCGGCGCCCTGGCCATTCTCCGGCGCCGACCGCGCGGTTAGCCACCCATGCCGCGTGCCGCGGCTCCCAGGTCCATGAAAACGCCAAAGCGGCATGGGGGGCTGCCGGGAGGGGGAGAGCGCCGCGCCCGTCGCGTTAGAAACGCGACGGGCGCCGCAGGCCGGAAACCGAAGGTTGGAGGCCGGAGGGAACGGCGCGGTAGGAGGAGGGCGCGGCGAGCGTCCTCCCCCTTTTTCTTGATACCCTGCACGGATGGCCTTTCCTCCGTTCACCGATGAACACACGCTCCTCCGCAAGACAGTTCGCGACTTCGTGATGCGCGAGCTGTACCCCTTCCGAAAAGAGTGGGACGACGCCGGCCAGTGGCCCGCGCGCGAGATCTTCAAGAAGATGGCCGGGCTCGGACTGCTCGGCATCCGCTTTCCTGAGGAAGTCGGCGGCGCTGGCCTGGATTGGTGGACGCACACCGCGATGGTGGAAGAGCTCGCTTGGGCGCGCAACGGCGGCGTGACCATGAGCATCTTCGTCCACACCGACATCAGCACCCCAGTCATCGCTGAGCTCGGCACTGCCGAACAGAAGCGCGACTACCTCCCCGCGGCCTTCGCCGGCGAGTTGATTGGCGCCCTGGGCATCACCGAACCCGGCTGCGGCAGCGACGTCGCCGCGCTTACGACGACCGCCCGCAAGGACGGCGGCGACTACGTCATCAACGGCGCCAAGACCTTCATCACCAACGGCGCGTTTGCCGACTTTCTCATTCTCGCCGTCCGCACCGGCGAGGCCGGACACGGGGGCATCTCGCTCGTGCTTTTCCCCACGAACACCCCGGGTTTCACCGTCGGCAAGCAGATCGACAAGCTGGGAACGCGCTCGGTCGACAGTTCGCTCCTCCACTTCGAAGACTGCCGCGTGCCCCAGTCCTGCCTGATCGGCCGGGAAAACGCCGGCTTCACCTACATCATGCGCAACTTCCAGGGGGAGAGGCTCGTCGGCGCACTCATGGCGACCTCGGGCATGGAGGTCCAGATCCACGACGCGCTGGCCTACGGCAAGACTCGGATGGCCTTCGGGCGGCCCATCGTCGGTTTCCAGGTTTGGCGCCACAAATTCGCCGAGCTGCTGACCAAGGTCAAAGCCGCGCAGATGCTGACCTACCACGCCGTCGACAAGATGAACCGGGGCGAGGAGGCCACGCTCGAGATCAGCATGGCCAAACTCTTCGCGGGCGACCTCTCACAGACCGTCGCCTACGAATGCCTGCAATTCCACGGCGGCTACGGCTTTACCGAAGAGTACGACATCGCCCGCGCCTATCGAGACGTCCGCATCCTCCCCATCGGCGGAGGGTCGAGCGAGATCATGAAGGAGATCAT
>CANLGL010000002.1 GCA_947490345.1 Deltaproteobacteria bacterium | reverse complement strand
GGTTGAGGATCATCTGGGCTTCGATTTGGTCCTTGCCCTCCGCCACGCGCCCGAACTCGATCAGGTTCTGCGTGTCGAGTCGCGAGTACGTGTTGCCTTCGAGGCGACTCGAGGCCCACGAGAGATCGATGAGGAGCCGACCCAGGACCTGCCGCGCGTACGTCCCCGCGGGGCGGGCCCCGTCGGGCGAGCGCCCGACGTCGTGGAGGTGGGCGCGGACGGGGGCCGCCAGGTAGTAATCGCGGTTCGGGCGGTAGGCGTCAAGAAAGTCCCGTCGATACCCAACGGGAGTTCGTTGGAAGAGGGGCCGGCGGACGAGTCGTTCAACCTCGGCCCCGGCCTGGGGCTTCCACTCGCGGGGCCCGGCCCGCGTGGCACCCAGAGACTTGTCGTCCGACCTCGGCGGGCGGGCCTGGAGATATCGGCGTGCCGATGAGCCGCCGACGGCGTGGACCCGATTGGTGGACGCCAGCTGCGCCAGGTACCGCTGCAGGGTGCGCCTCGGGAGCCCCGGAAGCTGTGCGATGAGGTCGTCAACGGACACTCCGTCTGGGTGCGCCTCGACGATCGAGACGATGGCGTCGAGTGACGCGGCGGGACGCGGGCGGGGCACCAGGACCTCCGTAGTGGCGCGAGCCTCCTATCGCGCCACTACATCTGGCGCGAGCCCATCTCGCGCCACTACGGGGCGGCACGGACCCTCGGCCTCCTCACCCCCTCCGCCTCGACATGGAGCCGATAGCGCGCCGATGATCCCTTCGGCGGGCCGGGCGGGAGCTGGTAGCGAATAGCCCGCGGTCGTCCATGCGTTCGGTGATTTGCCTCTCGCAGCACCGGCCGCGCAGTGCATGGCGGCAATAGCGTTCGGGCCGTGCGCTGTAGCTTGCGGGTCGTTGACGGTCCGCGGCTGGCTGGCTAAATGGCCATAGAACATGGCCGAAAAATCGGCCAAGCCCGGAGCACTCATGCGTACCTTCCACCTGCCGCTCCCCGATGACCTCCACGAAGCGCTTCGCCGCGAGGCGACCGCGGACCACCGCCCGGCGACCGAGGTGGCCCGCGACGCCCTCGCCGGATGGCTTCAGGCGAAGCAGCGCGAGCGGGTGGCCAAGGAGATTCACCGATTCGCGTTGGACTTTGCGGGGACGGATCTCGACCTCGACCCGGAGCTCGAGCAGGCGGGCGTGGAGCACCTGCTCGTCGCGGACGCTCGATGAAGCGCGGCGAATTGTACTTGGCCGCCCTGCATCCCCGCTCCGGGGCGGAGATCCAGGGCGATCGCCCGGTGCTGGTGGTGTCTCACGACAGCTTCAACCGCGTGCCCGGCTGGAAGTCGGTCACGGTGGTGCCGCTGACCACATCCGCGAACCAGGCACGCCGCGGCCCGACGGCGGTTCCGATCCCCGATGGCGCTGGCGGGCTCAGGGGGGATGGGATCGCTGTGTGCCACCAGCTCACGACGCTCGATCGAGCCAAGCTCACGCGGCGACTCGGGGCGCTGCCGGTTGAGGTTCTCGCGGCGGTGGAGGCCGGCATCAAGGCCGCGCTCGACCTTTCGTAGTGCGGCGCCGAGGCTCCTGGATGCGACAGTCGACTGCCTCCACCTCCCATTGTCCCCATGAACCCCACGGCGGGCCGGGTGGGAGCTGGCATCGAATAGCCGTCAACCACGAAGCTGAGCTGACCGCCCTCCATCGCCGCACGAAAAACGCTGGCCAGCTCGGCGGTGTACGCGCCGAGATCCGTTGGGGCAAACGCTCCCTTCACCCGACCTGCCTCGATCCGGCTGAAGTCGAGCAGCGTGTTCACCAGCTTGAGCAGGCGCTGGCTGTTGCGGCGCATCATGCCGAGCGTTTCTGCGAGCGCGCCCGAGAGCTCCCCGTGCCGCCCGGCGAGCACATCCTCCAGCGGTCCCAGCATCAACGTGAGCGGGGTGCGGAACTCATGGCTCACATTGCTGAAGAATTGCGTTTTCACACGGTCCACCTCGGCGAGCGCTTCGGCGCGCTCTCGCTCGTCTTCGAAGGCGCCGGAGTGCGCGAGCGCCGCCGAGATGTGCTCCCCCACGAGGCCGAAGAAAGCATGGTACGAGTCGTCAAACGCGCGCCTCGGGCTGACGCCGGCGACCAGGAATCCACAGAGGGCTTCACGGCCCGGGCGTGCCAACGGAATGATCGCCACGCCGTGCGTCGCTTCGGGATGCCCCCCTCCGGGCAAGCCCGCAATCCCGAACGAGGCCGCCGTGATCAGCTCCAACTTCCTCGAAGACATGACGCCGCCGAGCGGCCAGCTTCCGCCACCCACCAGGTCGACTTCCACCGCCGTGCCCGGGTGATCGTCGGGCATCCCGCAATGCGCAACGAGCCGCGCCTTGCCCCGCGCGTGGTCCGCCGAGTAGATCAGGGCGAAGGGAATGTCGGCCGGATTTTCGCCAAGAATCGCCACGGCCGCCTTGGCCGCTTCGGCGCGCGAACGGGCCTCGGCCGTGCCCCGCGAGAGGTCGCGCAGCGTGCCCAGCCGCCGCGCTCCCTCTACGCGCGCGGTCGTTTCCGCGACCACGATCAGCACCCCTCCCACGCCGCCAGACTCGTCGCGAATCGGGCTGTAGGAGAACGTGAACCAGCAGCTCTCGAAGTACCCGTTCCGGTCCAAAGGGACGAGCACGTCCTCGAGGCCCACGGTGCCGCCGGCGCGCGTTTTTTCCATGAGCGGGCCGATGAAAGCCCACGCCTCCGGGAACGTTTCCTCCAAGGATGCGCCCAACGCGCCTGGGTGTTTGGAACGCCCAAGGATCGGCTGATACCCATCGTTGTAGAACAAGCGAAGCTCGGGCCCCCAAGCGATCGCCATCGCAAATTGTGAATCCAACACCATGCCCAGGGCGGTGCGAAAACTCTGTGGCCACGACAGCATCGGACCCACGGCTTCTTTCGTCCAGTCCGTTTCCCGGATGAGCGCGCCCATGACGCCGCCGCCGGCGACGATGCCTTCAGACGCACTGACTCCTTCGAGCATGGGGAACCCTCGTTCGTGGTAGGAGGAAATCGCGCCGAGCGGTCAGAAATCTGTCAACACGACGTATCACCGGCCGCGGGCATCCCCATTACGATCGAATAACGACGCCGAGTAGAGGCCATGCAAATACAATAGTTTATTCTAGATTTCTTTTGCAGTGACGATCGCGGTGAGCGTCGGCCGAGTTCGACGACTGAGGATACCAGCGCCGAATGCAACTCCTCCTTGCTTCGCTCGCGCTCGCCGAAACCGACCAGATCGGGGGAAATGACTCCGACAACAACGAAGGCGACATGCTCAAGTTGGTCGTTGTGGAGGTCGACGAGGTGGTCGCGATCACCCGCCTTCGCTTCGCAGTGTCAGACGAGGGCGGCACGGACGACATCGACCTGGTGGTGTACCAGTGGGTGGATGAGGAATATTCGCTCCTCGGCTCCGTCGCGGCGTCGGGGCTCCCCGATGATGGCGACGGCACCGCCGATTCCGGCGAGGTCGCCTGGGTGCTGCAGCCCGGCGAGCAGTACGCCGTGGGCGCGCACCTGGGCGGCTCCTGGGTGTACTACTACTCCGATAACTCTGACGATCCCTGGTTTGGTGGGGTCACGGGCTCCTACCGGTACGCAGTCGACGCAACGCCCGACGCCTTCGACCCGCCGGACCTGGAAGACTACTACTACGACATGACCATCGACTCCGAACCCGCCGACAGCGATGCGGACGGGGCGGTTGCCGCCACGTATGGGGGAACGGACTGCAACGACGCCGACGCCAGCGTGGGTCCCACCGGCGTGGAGGTCGCTTACGACGGGGTCGATCAGGACTGCGACGGCACGGACCTGGAGGATCTGGACGGGGACGGTGCCGCCGGTTCGGAGGCCGGCGGCCCGGATTGTGACGACAGCGCGGCCGAGATCAACGCGAGCGCGGCTGAGGTCTGCGGCGACGAGATCGACCAGGATTGCTCCGGGGCCGACCTCGCCTGCGACGAGGTGCTGGCGTCCGGGGACTGCGGGTGCGACGCCGGCTCGGCCTCGGCCAGCCTGGTCGCGGCGGTGGCGGGCGCGGCGCTCATCCGTCGTCGGCGACGCTGATCAGATCTCCACCACCCACTCGCCCACCCGCTGGCCGGGGCCGACGTCGGCATCGTTGGTCAGCCGAAGCACCCCGCGCGGGCACACGTGGGCGCACATGCCGCAACCCACGCAACTGGCGCGGCGGACATCCAAGTTGGCCATCGCGTATGCGCGCACGTCGATGCCCATCTCACAATACGCGGAGCAGTTCCCGCAGCTGATGCACATGTCCTTCTTCACGGCGATGCGGAAGCGGCCGAGCTTCTGCACGAGGCCCAGGATCGCGGCCATCGGACACCCGAAGCGGCACCAGACCCGGGTGCCCATCAGCGGGTAGAGGCCCACGCCGGCCACCCCCGAGAACATCGCCCCGATGAAGAAAGCGTATAGCCCCTTCACTGTCCCCGCCGCGCGCCCGAGCGGCGAGCCGGGCATCACCCCGTAGGCCAGATCCTCGACCGCCGAGGCCATTGCCGCCGCGTCGCCGGCTGTCGCTGCGACCTCGACCGGAGCGAGCTTGTCGAGCACCCACGTCGGCGGCAACGTCGCCTCCACCTCACGACGGATCGACTCCGCCCGCGGCGCGAGCTCCGCCGCGGCCAGCTCCGCCAGGGTGGTGGCCTCCAGCGCCAACTGCGCCGACAACGCCACGCGCGCGCCCTCCGCACCCCCGGCCGCACCCACCACCCCCGATCGACTGACCCCATCCGCGATCACCAGCCCGGTCATCAACAGAACGAGGACGAGGACGCCGTGGACGCTCCACTGTTCGATGCGCCACGACTTGGTCGACTTGTCGGAGAGGTGGCGCCAGCCGTCGCCGAAGGTCTCGGCCAGGCCCCCACAGCCGCACACCCAGGAGCAGTAGAAGCGTTTGCCATAGCGCCACGCCAACACTGGAAAGAGTACCAACGACGCGAAGATGAACCACAGCGCCGCCGCCGCCGGCATCGCCGCCAGCGTGTCGGGAAAGAGCTTGTCGTAAGAGAGCGGCCATACGTAGCTGAGGTACAACTCGGGTTTTCCGGCAATCTTCAGCGCCAGGGGCAGCGAAAAGCCCAGAACGATCTGCACGGTGACCACGGTCACGGTGCGAATCCGATGGTAGCGACTGCTCCCATGCCGTCGAAGCATGAAGAACCCGCCCACGACCATCGCAATCGAGTACAGAAGGCCGTAGAGCAGCCACTTCGATGGCAAGTGCAAGGCCGCGGCGATCGGGCTGAGCACGTCCGGAAAATTGGGCGTGAAGGTACTTTCTGGCAGGTATAAGAGCAGGTAGAAGCTGATGAGAAGCCCCGCCGCAAGCCACGCGATGGCGCCACGAGCCCGCGATGGCCGCTTCCAGGTGTCGAGCAGGCCGGCCTGCATCAGGCGCCCTCGTGCAGCATGGCCGAGGGGAGGATCGGGAAGGGCGCCATGAATTCCTCGTCGAAGGTTGATTCCGCGAGGTGCTCGTGCACCCACGCCAACGACCTCCGCTCGTGGATCCACCGCAGCCAGACCTCGGTGCTCCAGCGCCGCCCGAGCGCGTTGAAGCCCACGACGCGGTCGTCCTTGGTCACGATTCGTAGGCTCGCGTTCTCATTTGGATGCCGCTGAAACCACGTCTGCCAGTGGCCCGGAGTGGGATCACGCCGCGCCGGCTCCGCCACAGGCACGTAGCCCGCTGTCGTGTATTCCAAGTCGAAGAACTTCGCGGAATTATACCAGGTGCTTCGCCGGTAGATCACCGAATCGCCGACCATCGCGGCCCCGGCCGCCCGTCCCTGGTCCCGGGCGGTGTACCAGAGCGTCTCGGGGCGGCGGCTCCCGTCGCTCCACGTGACCGTCGCGCAATCCCCCGCGGCGTAGACGTCCGGTGCGCTCGTGCTCGACAAGTCGGCGGCAGTTTCGATCCCGCCGTCGTGAGACAGCGCAACCTCCGAGCCCAGGAGAAAGCGAGTGTTGGGCACCACGCCAATGGCGCCTACAATCAGGTCGACCTCCAACTGATCGCCGGCCCCGAGGGTCAGAGTCAGCGCCCCCCGGCGCGCGAGCGCGCTCACCTCCGCCCCCGCCCGCACGTCCACCCCGTGCTGCCGCACATGCGCCTCGACGATCGCCGCCTCGTCTCGGTCGAGCGCCACCGGCCAGGTCCACGCATCACGCACCAACCAGTGCACGACGAGCCCGCGGGCGTGCAACACCTCCGCCACCTCCACGCCGATGAGCCCCCCGCCGACCACGGCGGCGCGCATGCCCGCCTTCGCTGCTACATCGAGCGCAGCGTGATCCTGGAGCGACACGTAGTGATGGACGCCCGGTCCGTCGTAGGCACCGTCAAGGGCCAGCCGACGCGGGGCGCTCCCGACGGCGAGTAGCAGCCGGTCGTAGGGCAGAGCGCCGCCCCGCTCGAGGACGACCCGGTGGGCGGCGCAGTCCACCCCCACCACACGGTCGCGCACCCGTTCAAAACGCATCCGCGCGTAGAGTCCCCGGTCGTAGAACTCGGTGTCCTCTTGGCGCAACTGCCCACAGAAAACGTACATCATCGCGGTGCGGGCGAAGGGGTGGTCGGACTCATCGGAGACCAGCGTGATTCGCGCGGTCTCGTCCCGACGCCGGATCACCAACGCCGCTTCGACGCCCGCAATCGAGTTTCCGACGATGACGTGGTGCATGCCGCCGCTCCGATGCTGCGCGCCCCGAAACGTTTCAGAGTAGCGCGCTCTCGTGCTACCCTGCCGCACCATGTCCTTGCTCGCGTTGTGGCTCTTTTTGGTTGGCCTCGTGCTCCCGGCGGCGGCAGCCGACCCCACGGGGGCCGTGAAGCTCTCCGCCTCCGCGCCCGGCGCCGAGGTGTACCTGGACGGCACGATGATCGGCGCCACACCGCTCACCAAATATGTCGCCGTCGGCGCCCATAAGCTCCGCATCGTGGCCGACAACTTCGAGCCCTTCGTCCGTCAGATCGACGTCCAGGCCGGCAAGACCCTCGAGCTGACTGCGGCGATGACCCCGGGGCCGGGCTCGGTTGAGTTCACGGGCACCGCCGGGACCACCGTCAGCGTCAACGGGCAGACTTTTCCGGTCCCGGTTCGCCTCCCGTCTCCGGGCGCCGGAAGCCTGGTGTGGCAGGGGCAGGCGCCGAACTTCGAAGCCGGTAGCGGCACCATCCCCCTGGTCAAGGGGCGCAACTACCTCGTCGCCATCGTGCTGGAGTCGAGCGTCGGCGTCGTCGCGGTCACGTCGACGCCCCCGGGCGCGACGGTGCGCCTCGACGGCAAGGAGCTCGGCGTCACCCCGGTCAAGGTGCGCGACATCGAGCCGGGGGTGCACGGGGTGGAGGTCCGCCTGGACGGCTACGCCACCACCTACAAGAAGGTGGACACCACCGGCGGTGCGCGCGGTACGGTCGAGGGGGCGCTCCAAAAGGGCGGCGCCGAAGTGGTCGTCAGCACCGGGAACGCCGATGCCACCGTGCTCCTCAACGGGGTCGAGGTCGGTCGCGGGAGTAGCGTCAAGGTCGCCGGCGTGGCGCGCGGCAAGACCGAGATCACCGTGGTTTCCGACGGTCGGACCGTCACCGGCAAGGTCGAGGTGCCCAGCTCCGGCTCGGTGCTGGCCCGCGCGACCGACAAGAGCGTCGTCGAATCGAAGCCGCTCACCCGGCAATGGGGCTTCTGGGCCGCGGTCGGGGGCGGCGCCGTCGCCGCGGGCACCACCGCCGCCGTCGTCGTCGCCGCCAACCAACCCGCACCGGCGCCCGAAGGCGACGTGGTCGTGACCCTCCCATGATGGCTCGCTCGTTTCTCGCCTTCCTCGTTCTCGCTGCCTGCTCTTCCGAGGGCGACGGTCGAACCGCGATCGTCGTGTCCGTCGAGGGTGACGAGGCCCTCGCCGCGGCCGGGACGTTCGCGCTCTTCGTCGACCCGTCCGAGCCCTATGCCGACGCCGACGGTGTCGAGCTCACCAGCGCCGACGACGACTGCCTCGCCGACTGGGTGCTCGACGACGTCGCGCTCGAATGCCGCGTCAACGTCGTGGTGCGGGACGGCGCCTTTGCGTCGGTCGAGCTGCACCAGGGAAATAGCGCCGCAGCGTTCTCGTTGAGCGGGGCCGGATGGGAGGACGACGTGTTGACCGTCGGGTCGGGAACGTACGGACCGTTGTCCTTCGTCGACGGCGAGGTCCAACACCTTCTCTTCACGATGGTTCCGCTCGAGACCCCCATCGACGGGTGTCACGATCTCCGCGACGGCGACGCGGACGGCTTCATCGACGCCGCCGACCCTGATTGCCTTGAAGGGTCCGCCGAAGCGGGCTTCGGCGCCAACGAGTGCAACGACGGCATCGACAACGACGGTGATGGCGGCAAAGACGGCACCGACGACCGCTGTGCGGACGCGTACGGGCTCGCCGAGGCGGGCCCCTGTGAAGACGGGCTGGACAACGACGCCGACGGCTGGAGCGACCTCGACGACCCCGACTGCGCCGACCTCGATGACGAGGTGGGCCCTGGCCTGACGGCCTGCAACGACGGCATCGACAACGACGGCGACGACGACATCGACAGCGCCGATCGCCAATGCGACTCGGCGCTCGACGACGATGAATCCACGCCGCCATGCGCTGACGGCATCGACAACGACAGCGACGGCTGGACCGACGACGACGACCCCGACTGCTACGTCGGCGACGAGGAGCTCTCCACCAGCGACACGTTGTGCAACAACGGCATCGACGACGACCTCGACGGCAAGACCGACAACGACGACGCCGGTTGCGAGTCCGCCACCGACGACAGTGAGCTCAACCGCTGCGCGGACGACCTCGACAACGACGGCGACGGCTGGGCCGACCTCGCCGACCCCGGCTGCACGAGCCTCTTGGACGACGACGAGGGGGGCATCGACAACGCCGACGCGTGCAGCAACGGCGCCGACGACGATGGCGACGGCTACGCGGACGCCTTCGACGAAGACTGTGCCAACGCCTACGACGCCTCCGAGCTCGGCGACTGCGAGGACGGCTATGACAATGATGGCGACGACTGGACCGACGCCGACGATCCCGACTGTGCGGCGCTCGGCACCGAACGCAGCTTCGGCGAGACCGCGTGCAATGACAACGTCGACAACGACGCGGACGGCCAACGTGACGCCGACGACCCCGCTTGCGACGACGCACTCGACGACGACGAGACCGACGGCTGCAACGACAGCGTGGACGGCGATGGCGACGGCTGGACCGACGGGGACGACCCCGACTGCGCCACCGGCAGCGAGGAGGTCGGCTACGGCGCCGGCGAATGCAACGACGGCGTCGACAACGACGGCGACCTGACCTTCGACGCCGGGGACTCGCTCTGCGTGCTCGCCGTGACCGCGGCGGAAGCCAGCGACTGCGACAACGGCGTGGACGAGGACGCGGACGGCTGGCTCGACGATGAGGACCCGGACTGCACCGCCGGCACGACCGAAATCGGCTTCGGTGCCACGGAGTGCAATGACGGGCTCGACAACGAAACCACGCCTGACAGCCTGACCGACAGCCTGGACCCTGAGTGCAGCGAGGCGCTCGACGATTACGAGACCGACTACGCCTGTGCCAATGGGCTCGACGACGACAGCGATGGCTGGACCGACACCGAGGACCCCGCGTGCGCCAGCGCCACCGGCACCACCGAGGCCCCGTCGGTCAGCACCTACGACTGCAACAACGGCAGCGACGACGACAGCGACGGCCTGATCGACAGCACCGACCCGGGCTGCGCCAGCGGCAACGACAACGACGAAGACGACCCCATCACCGGGTGCAGCGACGGCCTCGACAACGATGGCGACGACTGGAGCGACGCCGACGACCCCGACTGCGCCAGCGGCACGTCCGAGACCGGACTGTCAGACGCCGCCTGCAACGACGGGGCCGACAACGAGGGCGACGGCCTCACCGACCGGGACGACCCGGACTGCGCCTTGGCCACCGACACCATCGAGGACACCGCCACCACCGACTGCACCGATGGCAGCGACGGCGACCTCGACGGGTGGACCGACGCGGACGACCCCGACTGCGCGGCGGGCGACGACGAACTGGACTTCGGCTCGACCGCCTGCAACGATGGAGACGACGACGACAGCGACGGCGCCATCGACGCCGAGGACCCCGGCTGCGCCAGCGCCTCCGACGAAGACGAAGAGGATCCCTCCGGCGACTGCTTCGACGGGGCCGACAGCGACGGCGACGGCTGGAGCGACGAGGCGGACCCTGACTGCGACGGCGGCACCGGCGAGCTGGGCTTCGGCAGCGGCGAGTGCAACGACGGGCGGGACAACGACGGCAACCACATCCTGGACGCGGCCGACCCCGGCTGTGCCGCCGCCGGCGATCCGGTCGAGGACGCCACGGCCGACGACTGCGCGAATGGCGTGGACGACGATGCCGATGGCTGGGCCGACAGCCACGACGCCGATTGCGGCACCGTGGGCGACGAGCTCGGCGCCGGCACACGCGAGTGTGACAACGGCATCGACGACGACCACGACGGCACCATCGACGCGGATGACAGCTCCTGCGCCGTCGGCTGGGACGACGACGAAAGCAGCACGCCGGACGATTGCGACAACGGCAGCGACGACGACAACGATGGCTGGGCCGACGACGAGGACCCGGACTGCGCCCTCGACGGCGACGAAATCGGCTTTGGCGCTGCCGCGTGCAACGACGGTGAGGACGACGACAGCGACGGCGACGTCGACGCTGACGACGCCGAGTGTGACGACGCCACCGATGGTGACGAAGGCTCGGGCACCGCGTCGTGCACCGACGGGGCCGACGACGACGGCGACGGGTGGACCGACGAAGCCGACGCCGACTGTACGCTGGGCGGTGCCGAGGGCGATGGCTACGCCGCGTCCGCGTGCAGTGACGGCCTCGACGACGACGGCGACAGCCTCGTCGACGCCGACGACAGCGATTGCGACGACGGCCTCGACAACGATGAAGAGAGCGTCGGCAGCGACTGCGCCGACCTCAGCGACGACGATGGCGACGGCTGGACCGACGACGACGACCCCGATTGTGATGCCAGCGGCTACTCCGCCCTCGGCTGCAACAACGGCCTCGATGACGACGGCGACGGCCTCACCGACGCTGACGACCCCGGCTGCGAAAGCGGCGCCGACGATGTCGAGAACGACCCCGCCTCGGGCTGTAGCGACGGGAGCGACAATGACTCCGACGGCTGGACCGACAGCGACGACCCCGACTGCGTCATCGCCACCGCCGAGCGGGGCGCGGTCGGCCCCGCCGCGTGCCACGACGGCGTCGACAACGACGGCGACGGCACCGCCGACGCCGTCGACAGCGATTGCAGCGACGCCGACGACAACCTCGAGACCCCGTCCGCGGCCGGCGGCCCGAGCTGCGTCGACGGCAGCGACGACGACGGCGACGGCTGGGTGGACAGCGACGACCCCGATTGCGCGTGGCTCGGCGAGGAGTCGGGCCTCGACACCGATTTCGTCTGCAACGACGGCACCGACACCGACGGCGACACCCTCACCGACGCCTTCGACCCCGGCTGCGAAGGCGCCCTCGACGCCGACGAGACCCACATCCACGAGTGCATGGACGGCGACGACGACGACGGCGACGGCTGGACCGACACCGACGACCCCGTCTGCGTCACCGGCACCGATCTTTTCGAAGACGACGGCCTCGGCGGCGCCGCCTGCAACAACGGGCTCGATGACGACGCCGACGGGCTCGTCGACGCTGTGGACTGGGGCTGCGAAGGCGGCGCGGACACCGATGAGGTCGATCCGCTCACCTCCTGCAACAACGGCACCGACGACGATTGCGACGGCTGGATCGACGTGCTCGACCCCGACTGCGCCACCCCGATCACCGACACCGAGACCATCGCGTGCGGCGATCCCGCGGCGTTCTCGGGCGACTACCAGTGCAATGACGACGTCGACAACGACATCAACAGCTTCAAGGACGCGGACGAGCCCGGCTGCCGAAGCGGCTACGACAACCTCGAGGCGTACTGAGAGGCTGGAGGGTGGAGGCTGGAGGCCTGCCCGCCCCGGTCCGCCGGGTTAGCTCCGGGCCGCCCGGGAGCACACGATGTTCGACAACGCGCGCCGCACCCACACCTGCGGAGAGCTCCGCCCTCTGGACGTCGGCCGTCGCGTCGTCTTGCAGGGTTGGGCGCAGAACGCCCGCGACATGGGCGGCGTCGTGTTCATCAATATGCGCGACCGCCACGGGATCATCCAAGTCGTCGCCGACGAGCGCTGTCCGGACGCGGTTCGGCAAGCCGCGGCGGGCGTGCATCTGGAGTACGTCGTCGAGGTCGAAGGCACTGTAGCCCTACGCGCCAGCGCCAACCCGAAGCTGGCCACCGGCCTGGTCGAGGTCGTCGCCGCCTCGGTCACCATCCTCTCCCGCACGCCGGCGCTGCCCTTTTCCATCGAAGGGCACATCTCGGCCAACGAGGACCTGCGCCTCCAGTACCGCTACCTTGAGCTGCGCCGGCCCGAGCTTCAGAAGAACCTGATCATGCGCCACCGCGCCTCGCTCGCGGTGCGCCGCTACCTCGACAGCGAGGGCTTCGTAGAGGTGGAGACCCCCATCCTCACCAAGGCCACGCCCGAAGGCGCGCGTGACTACCTCGTGCCCAGCCGGGTGCACGCGGGTCAGTGGTACGCCCTGCCGCAGAGCCCGCAGATCTTCAAGCAGATCCTCATGGTCGCCGGCATGGACCGGTACTTCCAGATCGTGAAGTGTTTCCGCGACGAGGACCTGCGCGCCGACCGGCAGCCCGAGTTCACCCAGATCGACATCGAGGTGAGCTTCGCCACCCGCGCCCTGGTCATGGAGTTGGCCACGAACCTGGTGCGGACCGTCTGGAAGGAGATGCTCGACCACGACGTCGGCGAGCTTCCGGTGATCTCCTACACCGAGGCGATTTCTCGCTTCGGGGTGGACTCGCCCGACACCCGTTTCGGCATGGAGCACAGCGACGTCACGGCGCAGTTGCGCGCCACCGAGTTCGGCGTCGTCCGCGGGCCGCTCGACGCCGGCGGCATCGCCAAGGTGTTCGTCGTCAAGGGCGGCGGCGCCAGCGTCAGCCGCAAGCAGCTCGACGCGTGGACGCTTTTCGTTCGCACGTACAAGCTCGGTGGACTTTTGTACGGGAAGGTGGGCTCGCCCTGGACCGGACCGCTCGCCAAGCTCTCCGAGGCCGAGCAGAGCGCGATCATCGCGGCGTCTGGCGCGATCGACGGCGACCTCGTCCTCTTGGGCGCGGGGACCTACGCCGCGGTCAATGCCGGGCTCGGGAAGCTACGTGCTGCGGTCGCGAAGGAGCTGGGCCTGGTCCCGCCGGGATTCTCCTTCGTGTGGGTCGTCGACTTCCCCAGCTTCGAGCTCGACGAGGAGAGCGGTCGCTGGATGGCAGTGCACCATCCGTTCACCAGCCCCCGTCCCGAGCACATCGCGCTGATGGGAACCGGCCGCGAGGGCGAGATGTTCGCCGACGCCTACGACCTGGTCTGCAACGGCTACGAGATCGGCGGCGGCAGCATCCGCATCCACGATCCCGATGTGCAAAGCAAGGTTTTTGCGGCGCTCGGCATGACGCCCGAAGACGCCGAGCAGAAGTTCGGCTTCCTGCTCGACGCGCTGCGCCACGGCGCCCCTCCGCACGGCGGCCTCGCCTTCGGTTTTGACCGCATGGCGATGCTCCTGTGCGGCACCGACAACATCCGCGAGGTCATCGCGTTCCCGAAGACTGCCAGCGCCCAGGACCTCATGTCGGGCGCGCCCAGCCCCGTCGATCCGAAGCAGCTCCGCGAGTTGCACGTGCGGAACACCGAGTGAACGGGCCCGGGTGGTCCCCGCTGCCGGCCGGCTTCCCCGAGCGGCCGCCTGTCGAGGACCTTCGGGTTGTACCTGCTGGCCGAGCTGGTGGGCCTGGTCGTGGCGTCGCTCGTCATCGGATGATCGGCGCGGCGCGGACTGTAGGGAAGACTACATTTTTCACGATCGTACGGGTGCGCCCGCTGGGGAATGCCGATAAATCGAAAAATATGAAAACAGACGAAGGCCAGATCAGCGTGCCGCGAGTGGCGTTCTGCTTCGTCAGCTTGGCTATTCTCACCTTCATCCTGCTGAAGCTGGATGAGTCCGCCGCGGAAAACGCGAAGCGCCCCGGCGAATCCGCCTCGGCGGCGGCCGAGGTGAGCGGGGCCCGACTGACCGTGACGTCAGTCGGCGCGCCCTGATCGAGGGAGCCTAGGGAAGCGGCGGCGGCGTCGAGGCAAAGGCGGCCGCGACCTCAGGCACCGATGCGGCATCGACCCAGTTGGCCATGCCATCCTTCCACGCGAGATGCCGCCCGGCCACCCCGCGGACTCGCGTCGCGATGTCCGCAGCGTTCAACTGCGCTTTCACCCCGTCCGGACCGGCGTAGTGGAACAGCACCTCACCCGGAAGCGCCGGTGGCAGTGGGGGCGGACCCGCCGACAACCCCGCCTGGGGATTGAACACGCCACCGCTGGCCTGCGCCCGACCCAGCGCGCCGGCCATGTTCGCGCCCATCGCGAGGCCGAGGCCCGCCTCCATGAAGGCGCCCCCGCCACCCGAACCCTTGGCCGCATCTTCCATCGCATTCGCCGCCTGGAATTGGGTGTAGGCGTTCATGTCGCCCGCCAGCGCCATCGAGCTGCGCTTGTCCATCATCTTTTCGACCTCAGGCGGGACTGAGATGTTCTCCACCACAAAATCGGTGAGCGTGAGCCCCCAATTGCCCTGGAACCAGGTGTTGAGCCGATCCTTGAGCGCGTCGCCGAAGTCCATGTAGTGAGCCACGAGATCGAGCAGCGGGATCTTCGCCTCGCCGATGGTGTCCGCCAGCGCCGCTACGACCTTCCGCTTGACGTGCCCAGTGATCTCGTCCGTCGAGAAGATGCCGGCTGTGCCGACGATCTCCTTGAGGAAAAGCGCCGGGTCGGACACCCGGAAGGCGAAGCTGCCGAACGCGCGGAGGCGCACGACGCCAAGGTCGGCGTCCCGCACTGGGATGGGATTCGGCGTACCCCACTTCTGGTCCGTGAACTGCCGGGTGGAGACGAAGTAGACATCGCCCTTGTAGGGCATGTTCAGGCCGTACTTGATGCTCTCGAAGAAGGCCATGATCGGCTTGGTGCGCGTGCTCAGCTCGTAGGTCCCGGGCGAGAAGACGTCGCTGAGCTTGCCCTCGGCCAGAAACACCGCCGTCTGCCCCTCGCGGACGACCAGCTTGCCCCCGTCCTGAATGGCCTTCTGAAAGACCGGGAAGCGGTAGACCAGGGTGTCCGACGTGTTGTCGGTCCACTCCAATACGTCCAGGAACTGAGCGGCAGCCTGGCCCTTCAGGGCATTCCACAGTGACATGGCGGTCCTCGGGTCGGGGTGAGCGAGGATCTTAAGCACATGGACCCAGGCCGTCAGCGGTTTTCGGTGAGCGGAGCAAGCTCCCATACGCCGACGCGGTTGCCCTCGGTGTCCAACAGCTGCGCCACGAGCACGCCGCCCGGGCCTGGACCGACCCGAGCGATCCGCATCCCCCCCAGCTCGACCGCGCGCCGAACCACGAGCTCGATGCCCTGCACCTCGACATAGAGCTCTGGACCGGCGCTGGAGGGCTCACCCCCGCCCCAGAAGCTGCCCTCCAGCCCGCCCGGCGCGCTGAACCGGACCGCGTCGCCTTCGGTGCGGAGCACCTGCCAGCCAAAGCACGCCGCGTAGAACCGCGCGGCGCGGGCAGGATCGCGGGCAGAGATGCGCACGTGGGCGAGCCGGCCTGGAAGCATCGCACCACTGAACATGCGTTCCGTGTCCGCGCCACTTTTTGGACCACGCGGAGGTCAGACGCTAGGTACGCTCGCCATCGTCGGCGGGACTTTCGGCCTCCGCAACCTCGCCGCCATCGGTCCCCCCGAGAACCCCAACGTCCGCCGGCATCCAGCCCGCGGCGTCCACATCACCGCGCTCCTCCTGGGTCGGCGCGTCCTCACTGAATGCGAGCCCATCGACGGACGCGGCGCCTTCCGACGATTCAGTGGCGGGCTCGGCCGGCTCGATGGCGCCCACAGCGGCGAGGGCGGCGGCGGCGGCGGCAAGTTCAGCCATCGAGTTGGCCCGCGCGCGGTCCTCCTCCTCGTCGTAGCAGCAGCGCTTGAACTTGAGCCCGGTGCCGCAGGGACAGGGATCGTTCCGGCGCAATCCTTGCTGGAACGCGACCAGGCGCGCCTCCGCGCCCTTTTCGGGAAGGCGGGGCGGGGGCCGCGGCGGCGGCATCACGACGAGCGGCTCTTCGGCGATCTCGTCCGCTTCGGCCTGAGCGCGCGCGCGCTGTACGGCAAGCTGGCGCTCGATGTCCGCCGCGGTGATGGTGCGCGGACGGGCGGCCTGGGCAAAACGCTCGGCCAGCAGCGAGTCCGCCTTCAGCACCCGGCTCACCACCGCTTCATCGCGCAACGAACCCATGAGCTGGAACATCTGGAAGCCCTCCTTCTTGTACTCCAAGAGGGGGTTCTTCTGGCCGTACCCGCGCAAGGACACGCCATCACGAAGACGATCCATCGCAGCGAGGTGGTCCTTCCAGAACTGGTCGGTCAGTTGGAGCAGGACTTGTCGTTCGGCGAGGTGCAGCGTTTCAGCGCCAATCTCCGCCTCCTTGGCCACGTACTGCGCGGTGGCGTCCTTCAGAAGCCGCTCCGCCAGGATGGTCCGCGCCTCTTCACGGAGGGACTCCGGCGCGTCCGCCCACTCGATACCGAAGACATCACGAGCCCGCACCATGAGCTTGGCGGTGTCCCACTCGTCGTGCCGCGTACCCGGCGGAATGCACTCGCCCATCAAATCGTCGACGAGGTCGGCGACGCTCTTGAGCATCATGCCGCGCATGTTGTCGCCGGTCAGTGCGCGACGGCGCAGCTCGTACACCGCCTTGCGCTGGAGGTTCATGACGTCGTCGTATTCGAGCAGATTCTTGCGCATGTTGAAGTAGTTACCTTCAACCTTCTTTTGCGCGTTTTCGATGGCCGAGGTCACCCACCGGTGCTCAATCGCCTCGTCCTGCTTCATCCCCATCCGCTCCATCCAGACCGCGGTGCGATCCGAGCCGAAAAGGCGCAACAGGTCGTCCTGAAGACATAGGTAGAACCTGGAGCTACCCGGATCACCCTGGCGCCCTGAGCGCCCTCGGAGCTGGTTGTCGATCCGGCGGGACTCATGGCGTTCGGTACCGAGGATGTGCAGACCGCCCACCTCAAGGACCCTCTGGCGTTCTTCCTCACATTCGGCGCGGTGTTTGGCCAGCGTCTCCCGATACACCGGGTGCTGGACATCAGGGCCAGGAGGGGGCGCACCCTTGAGCCGCGCCGCCGCCTCCTGCTCCACCGGCCACAGCCCCTCGGCTTCCTCGCCAGCCTCGCGGCGGTTCTTCAGCTCGATGCGGGTGAGCCCTTCCGGGTCCCCGCCCAGCTTGATGTCCGTACCGCGGCCGGCCATGTTGGTACTGATGGTGACGGCCTTTCGGCGACCCGCCTGGGCGACGATCAGCGCTTCACGATCGTGCTGCTTGGCGTTGAGCACCTCGTGGGGGATGCCCTTGCGCTCCAACAGGCGATGAACCAGCTCGGACTTCTCGACGCTGGTCGTGCCCACCAGAACCGGCTGCCCTTTTGCGTAGCATTCCTCGAGCTCGGCCAGCACCTTCTTGAACTTTTCGTCCTGCGACTTGTAGACGATGTCGTGGTGATCGAGGCGATTCACCGGGCGGTTGGTGGGGACCGGAACCACCTCGAGGTTGTAGATCTTGGCGAACTCCTCCGCCTCAGTGGCTGCGGTACCGGTCATCCCGGCCAGCTTGGTGTACATCCGGAAGTAGTTCTGGAAGGTGATCGTCGCGTAGGTCTGACTCTCCGCCTCGACCTCGACGCGTTCCTTCGCTTCGACCGACTGGTGGAGCCCGTCGGACCAGCGCCTTCCGTACATCAGCCGCCCGGTGTGCTCGTCGACGATGATGACCTTGAGCTTGTTCCCCGAGCGAGGATCGGGCTGAACAACGTAGTCCTTGTCGCGCTTGAAGAGGTAGTGAGCCTTGAGCGCCTGGTTGACGTGGTGGAGGACCTCCATGTTCGCGGGGTCGTACAGGTTGGCGATCTTCAGCCGCGCCTCAAGCTTGTCGACGCCCTCGTCGGTCAACCCTACCTGGCGCTGCTTCTCGTCGACCGTGAAGTCGACCTCTTTCTGAAGCACGCTGATCACCCCGTCGATCACCTCGTACTTGTCGACCGTGTCGTCCGTCGGACCCGAGATGATGAGCGGCGTCCGGGCTTCGTCGATCAGGATGGAATCGACCTCGTCCACGATCCCGAAGTGATGCGCCCGCTGCACATACTGGTCGATCGAGAACTTCATGTTGTCGCGCAGGTAGTCGAACCCGAACTCGTTGTTGGTCCCGTAGGTGATGTCGCAAGCGTATGCCGCACGCTTGGACGCATCGTCGCGCACGGCGCTGAGGATCGTGCCCACCGAGAGGCCAAGGGCGCTGTAGATCCGCCCCATCCATTCCGCGTCACGATTGGCGAGGTAGTCGTTCACGGTCACGACATGCGTGCCCTTGCCCACCAGTGCGTTCAAATACACCGGCAACGTTGCCACCAGGGTCTTCCCCTCGCCCGTCCGCATCTCCGCCACCATGCCGCGGTGGAGCACGATTCCGCCGATCATCTGCACGTCGAAGTGGCGCATCTCCAGCGTGCGACGGCCCGCTTCGCGGACCACCGCAAAGGCCTCGGGCAACAAGTCGTCGACCGCGCTACCGTTGTCGATCCTTTGTCGGAATCCCGCCGTACAACCTCGCAGGTCCGCGTCCGACATCGCGGTGTACCGCGATTCGAGCTCGTTGATGCGAACCACCGTCGGCTGCATCTTCTTGATGAGGCGGTCGGCGGGACTGCCGATGACGCGGCGGATGAGGTCGGTGATCATGGAGACCTGGTATTAAGGAAGCGGGCGCGGTTAACGCCCCAGACGTCCCCGCGCCGCTGAACGCGGCGGGAGCACCGGAAGCTAAGCACCGCGGCGCGCACCCGCGTAACCGAACGTCACCCTCGGCGATTCACGGAGAGGCGGGCGCCGTTCCAGGCGAGACAGGCGCCAGAAGTGGGCGTAATAACTCTAACTTCTCGCGGGCGATCTGGTGGTTCGGGTCAAGCGCCAGCGCCTCGCGGAACGCCTTTGCCGCACCCTGGTAGTCATTGCGCTGAGCAAGGCACAACCCGAGCCCCGTCCGCGCCTCGACCAGCTTGGGATTGCGCGCCAACGCCAGCCGAAACGACGCCTCCGATTCTTCCCAACGGCCGAGCTCGTAGCCGGCAGCGCCTACCAGCCACGCGGAGTCCCCGGTGGGCTCGTCGGCCTCGGCACGGCGCGCCTCGACCAGCGCCAACTCCTGGCGGCCAGACTCCAGGTAGAGCATCGCGAGCGCGCGATGGGGCCGAGAACGCCCGACCGCCGTATCCGACGCGGACGAGTCCGCGGCGCGCCGCAACCAGCTCTCCGCCTCGATGAAGTTCCCGCGGGCGCGAAGGAAGACGCCCAGATTCAGCGACGTCTGCCAGACCTCTGGAGCGAGCCGGGCTGATTCGCGGAAAGCCGCCTCTGCCCCGGCAAAGTCCCGGGTCTCTTGTCGGGAGGCGGCGAGCCCCTGATAGGCAAGCCAGCTTTCGGGGTCACGTTCGGCGCACTCCCCATACCAGCGGAGCGCCACGTCGAACTGTCGACGTGACATTGCGATGTCGGCGCGCAGGCAGCGAGCGGTGGCCGAGGCCGGGTTCAGGAGCAGCGCCGTGTCGATCGCCGCATCCGCGGCCGCCCACTCCCTGGAATCCTCCCCCTGGCTGCGCGCGAGGCGCCAGCTGCCTCGCGCACGGTCGAGCATCGGCGCGACCATCGGATCGATAGCAGACCCCGCTCCCGGCTGATTTTGCATGCCCCGCGCGCTCTCCAGCGCCGCCCGAACATCGCCGATGGCGCTGGACCGGAGCACGGACAGCGACGCCCGCCGAGTCGCCTGGCGAGCCGCCAACTCCACCGGCGCGCCCGCGAAAACGTGGTCCGCCTCGACCGCCGTTGCCAACAACCCTGCGATCGGCAGCGGATCGCGCTCGTGCGGGAGCCCCCGTCCCGGAGACGCCGACGATTCCAGGCCGACAGCAAAGTGGTGGTCGGCGACCACCAGGCTCGCCAACTCCAGCGCGGTGGTGAGGCCAAGCTCCCGAGCTCCTGAGGCCACCCGCGTGCACTCTTCCACCTGGCTCCACGGAACCGGCGCGCGCACGCCCACGAGCAGGAGCGCCTCCGCGCCCTCCGGAGGTACCCAGACCAGGACCGTCGGCCACACCGTGCCAAAGGCGCGCACCGCCCCTTCGAGCACCGCTGCCTCCACGCCAAGCCCCGGAAGCACCAGGACGTGGGCGCCGACCGGCGACACGTGCGCTGCCGTGCGCTCCAGCCGGGCTGCCGTGGGCCAGGGAGTCCTGCCATCCTGCCAGCCCCCGCGGACGATCTCCACCGCCGCATCCACCGTACCGCGGGCGCGCAAGAGTGCGGCACCTGGAACCGACAGCAGGCGTGTTTCAGAAGACAACCACGCCCGGTGGGCTCCCGGATCCGCCGCCGCGAGTCGCGCCACCAACTCCGAGTCGGGGAGCGCCGCGTCGATCCCTGAAAAATGCTGCTCGCGCAGGGAGACGACCGCCCGGCCAAAGTCGTCCCCCACCACACGCACCCTCCCGCGCCCCGCCGACGCGCAGCCCGCGAGCGTGCCCGCGAGGCGCTCCACCGCGCGCGCCCGACCCGAGCTCCCCGCTGTCGATCCGTCCAACTCAACCAGCGTCACGCGCTCGCCACCCCACACCTGACTGGCGCCCCACCCGCCCCAGAAGGTCTGGACCTCTTTGTCGCCGCGTAATGTCCCCACGCGATCGCGAAGGAAGGTGTCCGCTGGAAGCGCCGCCAGCGAGCGCGCGCCCGCCGCTTGCCACGTCGCCGGCAGCGCGCGCACCGCGGGCAACAACGCGAGCGCCGCGAGCAGGGGTGCGACCAGAACGGTGTCGCCCGCCCGCGCCGCGCCCAACCCCGCGCCACCCGCCGCGCCGAAGAGTGCGAACAAGATCGCTGCCGGCGCCGGAGCCGGCCCCGTCAACACCAACCAGGCCGCACCTCCGGCCAAGACGTGGGCCGCAGCGGCGAGAATCCATGAACGAGGTAGCGAAACGGCGACTCCAATGCCCGAGGCGAACCAGGCCAGCGCCGCGGGCGTCGGACCAAGCGCGGGGCGAAGCAGGAACCAGGTCACCAGCGCCGGCAAGAAAAACAGCGTCGCGCCCAGCGCGGCCCCGGGACGAACTTTCAGCGTGCGCGCGCCAAGATTCGTCAGGGAAGGACCGACCCCGAGCCCGACCACGCCGGCGACAACGGCCACAACTACGACCGCAGGAGCGGCAAGACCGCCGAGCACCGCCCAACTGAGAAGGGCCAGACCGGCGTGAACCCCCCTCGCGCGCCGCAACGCGGGTCGAAGTGGAGCTAGCGCCGCGGCTCCGGCTGCACCACAGAGCCAAGGCGCGAGAACTGTCGCGGACTCCAACCCCGGCCCAACCCCGGCCCACTCAATCGCCATTTCCAGCGTGAGCAGGACCGACACGCCGGCCGCGCAGGCGACCGATGCGCCGCGCCTGGGGAGCGCCAAGACCAGCGTTGTCCCAACACAACTCGCCAGAACCTGCGGCAGCGGGGCCCCGCCGAAAATCTGATCAACACGCGCGCCGACAACCGCGAGCACGGCCCCGGCCGCCACCGCCGCAGCACTCGTCGCCAGGCCCGGAGGCAGGTTCAGCGTCACCCCTCCCCCATAGCGCGAGCAGGATGCTCGTTGACCACAGGGCAAGCATTCTGGTAGAACTGTCGCGCTCCGCAGGATGGACTTGGCTCTGCTCGCACGCCCACGCAGCGCTGTCGCGCTCGACATCGGTTCCAGCCATGTCAAGATGCTCGAACTGGACACGGAAAAGCCGGGAAAATACCGACTCAAACACTTCGGTATCGCGCCGCTTCCGCCAGAGGCCGTCGTAGACGGTGCCTTCATGAACACCGGCGCGATCGTTTCGGCGATCCGCGAGCTGCTCGCGCGCCACAAGGTCAAGACGCGCGATGCCTGCGTCGCGGTCTCCGGCAACTCCGTCATCATCAAGCGAATTTCATTGCCGCAAATGTCGCGAGATGAGCTGGAGGAGTCGATCACCTGGGAGGCAGAGCAGTACATTCCGTTCGACGTCAACGACGTCAACATCGACGTGCACATCCTCAGCCAGCGGGCCGACGAGGCCGGGCACATGGAGGTTCTGCTCGTCGCCGCGCGCAAGGATCTCATCAACGAGTACAGCGCCTTGCTGATCGAAGCGGGTCTTCGACCAGCGGTCATCGATGTGGCCGCGTTCGCGCTCGAGAACATGTTCGCGCTCAACTACGACGTCGGGCCTGACCCCGTCGCGCTGGTCAACGTGGGCGCCGCAACTGTGAACATCAACGTCCTTCGCGGCGGCAGCAGCGCATTCACACGGGACGTCGGTCTGGGCGGCCGGGTCTACACCGAAGAGATCCAACGCTCGCTCAACGTCAGCTTCGAAGAGGCCGAAGCCCTGAAGGTCGGCGGCAATGAGCGCGACCGTTCGGCCGTTGTGCCGGAAGAAGTTGAGCGGGTGCTGACCGGCGTCTCCGACAACATTGCGACCGAGGTTCACCGCTCTCTGGACTTCTTCTTGTCGACATCCGGCGGGGTGGGTCTCTCTGGCGTCTACCTTTCTGGCGGCGCCGCTGGCACGCCAGGGCTGGCCCACGCCATCGAACGCGCAACCAACGCCACCGTCACCCTCGTCGATCCATTTCGCCGCATCTCGGTTGACGAGCGGGCCTTCAATCCGCGCTTCCTTCAAGATGTCGCTGGCCAGGCCGCCATCGCCGTGGGCCTCGGCCTCCGGCGGGGGGACGACAAATGATCAAGATAAACCTACTTCCCATCCGGCAGACGCGGAAGGCGGAGGCGCTCAGGCGCGAGACGCTGCTCGCCGGGCTGCTCGGCGCGGTGGTTGCCGGGGGCTGCCTCTTCGTCTGGGCCGGGCTCAGCATCCGCGACAGCGGCCTTGCGGCAGAAAACACCGCCCTAAACGCTGACATCACCCGACTGAAGAAAGAGGCTGATGACGTCGACGCGATGGAAGCCGCGAAGGCCGAGTTGGAACGGAAGCTCTCCGTGATCGCCACGCTACGCGAACGCAAGACTGGTCCCGCGCACATGCTGGACGAGTTGGCGCTGGCCGCACCTGAAAAGCTGCAGATGCTCACGCTTAACGAACACGCTGGCAACTTGGAGTTCGGCGGTCTTGCGGTCAGCAACGAGGTGATCAGTCAGTTCCTCCGCGCCCTCGAAGCGAGCGACTACTTCGAGCAGGTGTACCTCCAGAACATCGAGGCATACGAGGCCAAGGACAAGTCCAGCTCGGTGCTGCTCAAAGAGTTCTCCCTTACCGCGCACCTCCTGGAGGCCGGCGAAAAGCCCGAAGCCGCCCCAGCCGTGGCCCCCGCACCACCCGCCCCGGGGGCACCCCCGGCTGGCGCAGCCCCAACCGGCGCGTCCGCCCCGGTAGACCCCGCGCCGGCCGCCGTTCCGGAAGCAGTCCCTGCTCCGGCGGCACCTGCCAGCATTGATGGTGCCAGCGCGATGCCCGCGGGAGCGGCCACCCCATGAGTCAGCTCCTCGACCGCCTCGGCAAACTTCCGCGCTCCCAGCGCGTCATCGTCTACGGCCTCGGCTACCTCGTCCTGGTGATCGCGCTCTTCTTCGCGCTCATCGGGCCCACGGTGGAATCGATCGCAAGCGGCACCAGGACGCGGGAGGAGTTGACCAAGAAACGAGACGAGGTCCGCGCGCGGGCCGAGAACAAAGGTCAGTTCGAGGCGGAGCTCGAACAGCTCCAGGCCGACCTGAAACAGGCGCTCAAGGAGCTGCCGAACGATCGGGAGATTCCGGGCCTGCTCAGCGAGATCGACGCGCTTGCGCGGAAGTCTGGCCTTGAGGTCAGAAAGTTCCAGCCGCTGCCGGAAGTCAAGCACGAGTACTACGCCGACGTCCCAGTCCAGGTCGCGATGGAGGGAAGCTTCCATGAGGTGGCCATCTTCTTCGACCGGGTCGGGAAGATGGGCCGCATCGTGTCGGTCGAGGACATCGAGATGAGCAACCCCAAAGAGGCGGGATCGGAGACGTCGCTCACCATCGAGGGCAAGGTGGTGACCTACCGGTTCCTGACCGAAGCCGAGATCGAAAGCGCCGCCAAGTCCAAGGAAGCGAAGAAGAAAAAGGGTGGGGGTGCCGAATGAGGGCCGCCGCACTCCTGATGTTCTTGGCTTACGGATGTGGTGAGTCGCTCGACGCGCCGACCGCGAAGCCCGCTGAGAAAAAGGCGCCGCCCGCACCGCGGGTGGCCGGCGACGATGGCGCGGAAGAGTGGTTCTACAACCCAGCCGGAAAGCGCGACCCCTTCAGCTCGTTCCTGGCCAAGCAGCGCGGCCCCGATGAGGTCTCGCCGGACGCGCCACCGCTGCAACGCTGGGAGACCGATCGTTTCCTGCTCACCGGCGTGATCTGGAACATCGAGGCCCCCCGCGCCCTGGTGATCGACCCCGAGGGGATCGGTCACGTCGTGCGCCACGGCACCTACGTCGGTCGCAACTGGGGCAAGGTCACGGCGATTTCCGAGGATGGAATCGTCGTCACCGAGGAATACCGAATGCTCGATGGCGAACTTGTCGTGAATCCTGTGACCATCCGCTTCGGCGGCGTGGTGAAAAAGTGAAGACCAAACTCAACGGAGTGATGATGCGGCCACGCGTGCTGTTCGGCGTGCTGTGCTTTGTGGCCCTGGCGGGAAGTCCCGCTCTCGCGGCGACGCCGACGACCGTCGGTGGTGCCTCGGTGACTGGAGGAGCGGAGCGGACGGAAGTTCGCATTCCCCTCAGCGGCGAGAATCCCGCCTACAGCGCCTTCAAGGCGACGGGTCCGGACCGACTGGTGATCGACTTCCCTGCAAGCACGCTCGCCGAAGGCGCAGCCGTGTCTGGCGCGGGCATGGTCAGCCGAGGCGAGCTGTCGACGTTCAACGACGGGTCCGACGTCGTGCGACTCACACTTTTCCTGACCGGACCGTTCACGCATGAGCTCCGTCAAGACGGGACCGACCTGGTCGTGTCCCTCGTTCCAGGTGCCGAGGCGGATCCCCTCGCCAGCGCCCTCGGGAACGGGAGACTCAGTGGTCCCGCAGCCGCCATCGACGGCGCCGCGCTGACGACGCTGGACTTCGCGTTCGACGAGTCGCACAGCCGCGTCGTCATGGGCTTGCAGTCGGTAGAGCCGGCGGTGTCTCAGCCCAGCTCCCGCCTCATCGTGATCGACCTTCCTGGCGCCAGGATGCCGGACTCCTTGGCGAGAGAGATCGACAGCAGCCGATTCTTCAGTCCCGTCAGCGCGGTGCACGCTCGGCCCACGCGGGCAGGAACGCGCGTCGAAATCACGCTGCGGGAATCCGTCGAGTACCAGGTCAAACGGGACGGCGCCCTCTACATCGTCGAGGTCACCAATCCCGACAGCATGATGCGCGCGCGCACCGAGCAGGTTCAGAAGAGCGCCGAAGCCGCTCCTTCGGCGCCGGGCACCAACGAATCGGCCCCAATCGGCAACGCCTCCGGTACCGAAGTGCTCATCGGCGCAAGCGGGCGCACCGAAGATCCTCAAGCCCAGTTCGGGGCGGGGTCTGGCTCGGCCGATGCCAACTCCTTGTCCTTCGCGGACGACGCCCCGGGCGCTTCGTCAGCGCGGTATCGCGGGCGGCGGATGAGCATCGACCTTCAGGACGCGGATATCCACACGGTCTTCCGCTTCATCGCCGACACCGCCGACCTGAACATCGTGTCCAGCGACGACGTCAAGGGCACCGTCACCGTGCGCCTCAAGGACGTGCCGTGGGATCAAGCCTTGGCGTCGATCCTTCAGGCGAAGGGCCTTTCCGCCCAGCGCTTCGGCAACATCATCCGCGTCGCGCCGATCGAGACGATGAAGGCCGAGCAGCAGGCTGCGCTGGAGAAGAAGAAGTCCGAGGACTTGCTGCAGCCCCTCGAGATCTACGTGGCGCCGCTGAACTACGCCAACGCCAAGGAGGTCTCTGAACAGCTCAAGGAGCTCTTGAGCGAGCGCGGCACGATTCAGATCGATGAGCGCTCCAACCAGCTCATCATCAAAGACGTGCGCGAGAGCATCGCGATGATGCGCGAGTTGCTCAAGCGCGTGGACCGTGCCAACCGGGCCGTCTCGATCGAAGCACGCTTCGTCGAGGCCACCAGCAGCAAGGTGCACCAGCTCGGCATCCAGTGGGGAAGCAACGTCGATGCTTCCGGCGCGACCGGCTACCAGACCGGGGCGTTCTTCCCCAACGCAATCGGTGTTTCCGGCGGCCTCACCCGGGCCGGCGCGTCCCAGTTCTACTCTCCCGGTAACGATAGCCTGCTTGTCGACCTCGGCACCACCGGTGGCTCCTCCGGCGCGCTGGCCTTCTCCCTCGGGAGCATTCCGGGGTTGATCGACCTCGATGCGCGACTCAGCGCGTTGGAGACCGAGGGCTGGGGGCGTGTCGTTTCGAGTCCTCGGGTCAACGTGATGGACAACGCCACCGCGACGGTCAAGCAGGGTGAAGCCATCCCCTTCGAGACCGTCAGCAACGGTGGCACCCAGGTGCAGCTCGTCGACGCGGTGCTCCAATTCGACGTCACTCCGCACATCACCACCGACGGAAACGTGGCGATGGAGGTGAAGATCAAGAACAACCGCGCGGACTTCAGCCGCACGGTCCAAGGGCGCCCTGCGATCGCGAAAAAGGAGCTCGAAACCCGAGTCCTCGTCGCCGATGGCGACACGGCTGTGCTCGGCGGGGTCTACGCGACGGAAGAGTCTTGGAGCCAGGAGCGCGTACCGGGCCTCGGCTCGATTCCGCTGATCGGCTACCTCTTCAAGAACTCCGCTTCGCAGACCAAGCAGAACGAAATGCTGGTGTTCATCACGCCGCGGATCGTGAGCGAGTAGTCCATGAGGGTCGCCCTGGGCGGCCCGATGGGCGTTGGCAAGAGCACGGTTTCGCGCGGGTTGGCGGCGTATTTCGGCGCCACGGCTCACGATCTCGACGTCGAGGTCGGCGACATCCCAGCGCTTTTTGCCGGGGGCGGCGAGCCAGCGTTCCGGCGGGCGGAACACGCCGCGCTGGAGAGGCTCGCGCGCGCCGAAGGAGTGCTCGCTCTCGGCGGCGGGACGCTTCAGGTTCAGGAGAACCGCGCCCTGTTGAGCGAATGGAACGTTCTGGTCCTCATGGCATCTGAAGCGACGCTCGCGTCGCGACTCACCACCGAGGGGAGACCGCTGTCGGGCCGATGGCGGGAGCTCCTGGAGGCGCGGCGCGCGACGTGGGCGCAGTACGGCGACCCGATCTGGACTGACGGACTGAACATTGCTGACGTCGTCGATGCGGTGCGGGCCCGATGCTGATTCGCAGCATCCACCTGGCGCTTGGCTACACGGTGGAGATTGCCTCAGACTTCCGGGGGCTGGCCGGGGCGCTCGCCACCCTAGGCATCGACCGCGCCGTCATCGTGACCAACCCGACGGTCCGTACGCTGCACGGTGCGGCGCTCGCAGCAGAGTTGCAGCAGGTGGCGCCCCACTGGATTGAGCTGCCCGATGGCGAGGCACATAAGAACCTCGACACCTGGCGGTTCCTCGTCTCCGCGTTGCTCGTCCACCGCGTCGATCGCAACACTGCAGTCATCGCGTTCGGGGGCGGGGTCATCGGGGACCTCGCGGGCTTCGCGGCGGCCACCGTGCTCCGCGGGCTGCCCCTGGTGCAGGTTCCAACCACGCTGCTCGCCGCGGTGGACGCGTCAGTGGGGGGAAAGACCGGTGTAAATACCCCCGAGGGGAAGAACCTCGTCGGCGCGTTCCACCAGCCGAAGCTCGTTTGGACGGCGCTGCACACCCACCGGACCCTACCGGTGCGGGAGAGGCGGTGCGGCTTGGGCGAGGTCCTCAAACATGCAGTGCTGGACGGGCCCGGCGCCTTCGCCGGTGTCAACGCGGGCGCGAGCGAGCTCGGGGGCGACGATGAAAACCGCGCGGCCGATGCCGTGGCGCTCTCGGTGGCCGTCAAGGCCCGGCTGGTCGAGGCCGACCCCTACGAAGCTGGCGACCGCGTGCTCCTGAACCTCGGTCATACCCTCGGCCACGCGGTCGAGGCCGCGCTTGGCTACGGCGCGATGTCCCACGGTGAGGCCGTGTGCATCGGCATGATCGCCGCGGCGCGCTTCGGACAGGAGCTCGCAGGAACCAGCCCAGCGTTCGTCCGCGAGCTCGAACGCACCGCGGCCGGACTCGGACTTGCCACGGAACTCCCCGCTGACCTCGACCCAGCGGAGCTGGTGACCGCCATGCGATTCGACAAGAAGCGGGAGCGTGGTATGGTCAAGCTGGTGATCCCTGTGTCCGCCGGAGATGTGCGCTTGATCGTCGTTCCCGACACCGCCCTCGTGCGCCTTGCAGAGCATGGCCGGGTGCGCAAGTGACTGCCCTGCTCTTGCTGGCATGTGCCCCACCCGATGCGGAGCCGGGCTCGATCGTGCTGGCCCCGCCCGACGCGTCCGAGCTGTGGGACGAGGCCTACGCCGACAGTGATGACATCGGTGGTCGCTTTCCCATGGAGGCGGTGGTGATTGGTCCCGACGGCGCGCCGGCCGTGGGTGTTCGCGTCAGCGTGCTCAGTGGGTGGGACGGCGCTTCGGTGCGCCTGCCCGGACTTACGGCCGACGCCGCGGTGCTCGACGTGCGCACCAACGAGGTGATCGAGCTGGGACCTTGCGGCGGCGGCGCCACAGACTGCACCTGGCTCGAGCTCGTTTCTTCCAGCGCCGGCCGAATCAGCTTCGACGTGTTCGTCGACGTGGCGCCGGATTCTGGAGCCAGCGTGCCGATCTTCATCTCGGCCGGCGGCGATGTAGCCAGCGTCGAGATCGAATTCGTCGATTCGCTTGTGGTACACTGATCCAGCCGAGGTTCTGCGATGGTTCTGCTGCTCGCCCAAGCTGCCCTGCTCAACATGAACGCGTGCTCGGAAGGGCCGTTTGATCCCCCCTACGACGCCACGATCGGTTCGTCTACAGAAGGGCTCACGGTCATCTACAACGCGGCGGTGGCTGAAGAAGACGGCTACGGGCTCGTCTATCACAATCAGGCGATTGTAAAACACGAAGACGAGTACGGGCGAAACCTGCCGCTCGAGAACATCGTCGTCGAAATCTACAGCTACTGGTCGGGGACCTACCTGCTGCCCGAAAAGGCCGTGACCAAGGTCGACGACTACCTGACGGAATGCAGCGAGGGTAACGGCGACGAGGAGTTCCAGGCGCTTTGCGACGTCTTCCTCAACGACGCGGACAACCAGTACTACGAGCTGACCGGGAAGTTCCTGCTCGCTTCGGATACCGGCGACCCGGCCACGTACCGGCCGAACTACCTTCGCGGCGTCACGGACAACCGCGGCATCGTCGACTTCTACCTCTTCCTCGACAGCACCCCAGGCGGCGGCACTGACTTCGGTATCGAGATGAGCACGTCGGTCGATCAGACGGTGCTCATCGTCAGCTCCGCCTCGACCGAGGGCAAGTAGTCACGAACTCCGAGGCGGAGATCGCTCAGCTGCGGAGGCGCGTGCGTGAAGACGCGCGTTCCCTGGCGTTTGTCCCCTTGGCGGAGCTTCTCAGGCGGGACGGGCACCGTGGCGAAGCCTTGGCGACGATTCGATCTGGCCTCCGGCATCACCCGGAGCACGGTCCGGCGAGGGTGGTTCTGGCCCGGATTCACCTGGAGTCCGGAAATCGTGCGTTGGCCTTGGGCGTACTTGAGGAAGTGGCCCAGGTCGACCCTGAGAACGTCGCCGCCGGCGCGATGCTTGCCGGACTACTCGTTGAGGACGGGCGCTTTCGCGAGGCAGAGTCGATGTTGGAGCGGCTTCGGCTAAGCTCGCCTGGTGACCCGGTTGTCCAGGCCTTGCTGGCGCGGGCCCGACCGACCCTCCGCCGCCTTCACGGGGACCGGAGCGACCCCTTCGACACTGAGGTGTGGGCAGACCGCCTGGCCGGCCGGGGCGATTATCCACGCGCAACTCGGGCGTGGCAGCGGATCTTCGGCGCCAATCCCCGGGATACCCGTGCCCATAGTCGGGTGGTCGAGCTTTCCCGGGCGCTGGACGGCCACGGCAGCAGCACGGGCACCCGCGAGCCGGCTCGCGCGCGCCACCGAGTGCCCGGCTACGGCGACGCCGTTCGGGCCTTGCTCGACGACCACGAGGGGCCGGCCCCCTCAGGCCTCCCGGCGTGGGCACGGGGCTATTGGAGCGACTGATGCGCATTCTCGTGCTCCACGGTCCGAATCTGAACCTGCTCGGCGAGCGCGAGCCCGAGACGTACGGCAGCGCCACACTCGCCGACGTCGATGCGCTCCTTCTGCGCGTCGCCACCGAGCTCGGAGCAACCATCGAGTGCGCGCAGAGCAATCACGAGGGCGTACTCGTGGACCGCATTCACGGAGCCCGCGGTCATGCCGACGCGATCCTCATCAATCCCGGAGGCCTCACCCACACCTCGGTGGTTCTGCGTGACGCGCTCCTGGCAGTCGGGCTACCCTTTGTCGAGGTGCACGTCAGCAACATCCATGCTCGCGAGCCCTTCCGCCGCCATTCCTACCTCTCCGACATCGCGCGGGGCGTCGTCAGCGGCTTCGGCCCGGCTTCGTACGAGTTGGGCCTGCGCGGGCTACTCGGTTAGGCTCCCGGCGCCGCGGAGACCGGATGGATCAGAAGGGAGTGCGTGAGATGGTGCGCCTGATGAAAACTCAGGGCGTTGCCGAGTTCACCTGGAAACAAGAAGGCGTCGAGCTGACCGTAAAGTTCGGCGGCTACGCAGCGGCTGCCCCGCCGGTCATCCAAATGGCCCCTTCACTGGCGTCTGGCGCCCCGGCAGCAGCGCCCGCTGCCGCGCGCGCCGGCGCCGTCGACCAGAAGGTCGTTCGCGCACCGATCGTGGGCACGTTCTACCGTGCCCCTTCCCCCGATGTGCCAGTGTACGTCAGCGTTGGCGACAAGGTACGCAAGGGTCAGGTCGTCTGCATCATCGAGGCGATGAAGCTGATGAACCAGGTCGAGTCCGACGTTGACGGCGTCGTGGCCGAGATCCTCGTGGACAACGGGCAACCGGTGCAGTTCGGTCAGGAACTGTTCCGGCTGTCGCCCGGCTAGTCCCGGTGTTTCGCAAAGTCCTCATCGCCAATCGGGGCGAAATCGCGATGCGCGTCATTCGCGCTTGTCGCGAGCTCGACATTCGCACGGTCGCCGTCTACTCGGAGGCCGATCGGCACGCGCTCCACGTCCGGTTCGCCGACGAGAGCGTCTGCATCGGCCCACCGCCCGCCCGCCAAAGCTACCTCAACATCCCGGCGGTGATCTCCGCGGCGGACATCACGCGGTCGGACGCGGTCCACCCCGGCTACGGTTTCCTTGCGGAAAACGCCACTTTCGCGGAGGCGGTGAACGCGCACGGGATGACGTTCATCGGCCCCTCGCCTGAACATCTCCGCCAGTTCGGCGACAAGCTTTCCGCCAAGGCGGCCGCCCGAGCCGCGGGCCTACCCCTGCTCCCCGGCAGCCACGGGGCCGTCGAGTCACTCGACGAATGCGTCGAGGTCGCCAGGTTGGTCGGCTTCCCGCTGATGCTCAAGGCCGCGGCCGGCGGCGGCGGCAAGGGAATGCGCGTCGTTGAGGACGAGGAGACGTTGCGCAAGGTTTTCGCGGTCACCAGCGCCGAGGCGATGGCGGCGTTTGGCTCCGGCGCCGTGTTCCTGGAGCGCTTTCTGCGTGCCCCGCGGCATATCGAGGTCCAGTTCGCGGGTGACAGGTTCGGCGCCGCAGTCCACATCGGTGAACGGGACTGCTCGATGCAGCGCCGGCACCAGAAGATCATCGAAGAGGCGCCAGCGCCGAACTTGAACGAGGACCTTCGGGACCGGATCCGTGCGGCTGCGGCACGGCTCGTCGCCTCCACCGGGTACGTCACCGTCGGAACGTGTGAGTTTCTCGTCGAAGGGGATGAGTTTCACTTTCTGGAGGTGAACCCGCGCATCCAAGTGGAGCACCCGGTCACCGAGATGGTCACGGGGATCGACCTCGTCCAACTTCAGATCCGGCTCGCGGCCGGCGAGCCGATGCCCTTCGCACAAAGCGAAGTGCGGATGCGCGGCCACGCCATCGAAATCCGGGTCAACGCCGAAGACCCCTGGAAATTCACCCCCTCCCCTGGGAAGATCACCGGCTACCACGCGCCGGGGGGCCCCGGAATCCGGGTGGACAGCTCGGTGCACGAAGGGGCGATGGTCCAGCCCTACTACGACAGCCTGGCCGCGAAGATCATCGCACACGCGCCCGACCGGGAGGGCGCCATTCGCAAGCTCCTGGGAGCGATGGATGAGGTTGTGATAGAAGGGATCCGAACGTCGCTTCCCCTCCAACGGCTGCTTCTGGCCGACCCGGCGTTCAGCGGCGTGCGATTCCACACCCGCTTCATCGATGAATGGCTGAAGAACCGACCGGGGTGAGCGACCCGTGAGCAACGAACGCCAACGTCTCGAACAAGAAGCTCTTGAGCAGCTGAATCGCGGCAGCGCCGAGGGTGCGCTGAAGGCCTACCTGTCGATCTTGCGGCTCGACCCGAAAGACCGCCGCGTGCGCCAGAAGGTCGGCGAGATCTACGTACGCCAGGGGAAGAACCAAGACGCAGAGCGGCACCTACGCGAGGTCGCCGAGGGGCTGCTCAAAGAAAACGCCCACCGGGCGGCGGTGTCGGTGCTCAAACAGCTCGCGGCCCTGCGTCCCGACGATCCGCAGATTCAACTCGACCTCGGGGAGTCGTACCTTGCGGGGTCCTACCAATCGGACGCCAAGGCCTGCTTTGACGCGGCGCTGCGCGCCTGGATGGGGCTCGGGAAACCGCTCCTCGCCGCGAAAGCGGCCAGACGACTCGTGGACGCGAGCCCACAAGACCAGACCGCACGGCTGCGGGTGGCCGAGCTCCTGGAAGCCGGCGGAGACATGGACGGGGCGTCCGGAGCCTACTCCGAGGTGATGGAGGAGTTCCGTCGCCGTGGACGCATGGACGAGGTGGGGCGCATCGCCGAACTGGCGCTCAAGGGCCGCCCGGAGGATGTTGGACTCCTGCTCGACGCCGCCGCGGGCCGGATCCAGCAGGGTGAGTTCAAGCGCGCGCTTCAGGCACTCCAAGCGGCGTTCCTCAAGGCCCCGAAAGAGCCGCGAACGTTGGACCTCCTCGCGCGCGCCTTCGAAGGTGCCGGACAAGCCGAGCGCGCCCTCAAGGTGCTTCTGGAGCTGTCTCGGATCGGCGCTGACCGAAACGACATCGCGGCGGAGGCCGACGCCCTTCGGCGCGCTGCGGCCCTCGGACCTCACGATTCCGAAGTGGCAGACCGGCTGGCCCGAGCGGAAGATCGCCTCGGCCGCCTCGAGCGAAAGGTCACGGGGCTCACCTGCGTCGAGCCCGCAGACGAGGGCACGCTCCGGGCGGTGGTCCGCGCCGAGGTGCTGGTTCGATATGGGAAGTTCGCGGTCGCGGAGGATGAGCTGCGCGCCGCGATGAGCGGCCAGGCCGACTCGATTGCGCTGATGGCGAGCCTCGCCGAGCTGCTGGTGGCCGCTGGCCGCGTCCCGGATGCCTTGCCCTGGATGGAGCGGCTCGTGCCGCGCGCCGGAGCCGAGGCGTCGATGATTCTCGACCGTATGGCGCTGCTTCGCGGCATCGACCGGGTGGAGGTTCCGGCCGCGGTGAGCGACGATGATCTGCTCGACGACGACGACGACCCAGCGACCGCGCCCCCGGTTTCGAAGAACCCGGCGCCAGGGGCCAGCGAAAGTGCGACGGAGCGAGGGGACCGCCTGCATCGGGAAGGCAACCTGGCCGGCGCGTTGCTGGCCTGGCGAGAGGCCCTCGCCGAAGATCCCCTCGACGATGCTGTGCTCAGCCGAATCGCCGCGCTCCGGAATGCTGCCCGCGCCGCTGAGTCAGCGCCGGCGGCCGAGCCGGACTTCGGTGCGCCCGACGAGGGAACCTTCGCGGAGGTCGAGCCCGACGAACTCGGTGGCGGGGGTTGGGGTGACGCCGAGGGCGCCGACGCCGACCTTGCTCGGGCCGGAGAGCTCGCCGCCGCGGGCGAGTTCCAGGATGCCCGCGACCTGGCGTGTCACCATACGGGACTTGCCGCGCGGGTCATCGAAGCCCGATGCCTGGCGGGGCTGCGCGACCCGGCGGGGGCGTTGGACATGTTGCGCGAGGCCACCAACGACGCCGCCGACACCGACCCTGCCTACCCGGAAGCGATCTTCGATCTCTCTGGGCTGTATATCGTCACGCTGAAGACGAGGGCAGCCCTGCGGCTGCTCGACGAGCTCCACGATCTGGCGCCGGACTACCGCTCGACCGAGGTGGCTGCCCGCCGCCGCGGCCTCCAGACGGTCACTCGCTGAGCGCGCGGCCAAGGTAGGCCGCGTTGAGCCAGGTGACGCTGATGTTGCAGAAGGCGTGGAAAAGCGCGCCCGCAAGGGGCCCGCCCGAACGCTCCCGCATCCAGCCAAAGACCAGCCCAGGAAAGAAGGTGGCGAAGTGCCACCAGCGCAGCGTCACCAGGGAGTGACCGAACGCGAAGAACAGACTTGCGATCACGAGACCAGGACCGACATGGGCTCCAAAAATCAACCAACGGCGCGGGAAGACTTCGTTCAATCTGGTCTGGACGTAGCCCCGGTAGAAGAACTCCTCGGGAATCGCGACGTAGAACAGGTGGTACAGGACCAGAAGCAACGGGTCGGGGGGCACGATGAGCGTGGGGTCGAGGGTGCGCGTGAGCGTCGCCCACGGATCCGCGCCGAGCCACTTCAAGCTGACGAGGTGAGCAGCGAGCCGCCGAACATCGTCCACGTCCGCCACGCTGCCTGACAGCTCGAGCAGCGCCGCCAGAGCGTTCTGATAGAGGTGATAGCCCACGAGGTACGGGACCACCGCCACCGCCACCACGGCCAGACACAACCGCGCGCCCGCCCACCACGCCGCCCGGTCGTCGAACGCCGGAATCGCGATCCGGTAGGCGTAGCTGTCGACCCCCCGCCATTGGCACAGGTAGACAGGAACGTAGATAAAGAGGAAGGGGACCGCGGCGAGGACCACGTCGCGCAGGTGAAGCCCAGCGACTCCGATTGCGGGCGGGATGAAGGTCTGGACGACCGTCACCAAGCGAATCGCCAGCAACGTGACCAGCCAAAGGGCGGTCAGCTCCCCCAGAACACGCCACCGAAACGCCCAAGGGGCGGGCGCGTCCGTCGGTCCCAGCTCAGCCACGCCGTTCAAGCCGGTGTCCCTCCGCCGCGGCGGTAGCCCGCCAGGTCCAGGGTGACCATGCGAAAACCAGCCTCTCGCCCGGCCCGAACCAACGCGCCCCGCACCGCGGGCTCGGCCGCTCGACTGAGCTCCTCGACGCCGACCTCGATGCGGGCGAGATCGCCACCATCCATTGCGTGCACGCGCACTCGGTACACGGAGAAGCCCTCGACCCTCAATTGGCGTTCGACAGCGGCAATCGCGCGCAAGCGCTCACGGGTTACCGCGGTGCCGACCGCCACCCGGCTTCCGAGGCACGGCGCCGCCGGTTTGTCCCAGACCGCGAGGTTCCGCGCGCGCGCCACTCGGCGCACCCGACCCTTGTCAAAGCCGGCTTCGACCAGCGGATGAAGCACGCCGAGTTCCTGTGCCGCGCGGAGGCCCGGGCGGTGCTCAGCGAGGTCATCCAGCACCGTTCCGTCAACCACGGCGGCGTAGCCCTCCCGCTCGGCAAACGCGGCCGCCAGCTCGAACAGCTCGGTCTTGCAGTGGTAGCAGCGGTCCCCGGCATTCGCCCGATACCCCGGCCGGTCGAGTTCTTGCGACGAAACGACGACGTGTCGCGCCCCAAAGCTCCCCGCCACTGCGGCAGCCTGCTCCCGCTCCTCGTCGGTCAGCGACTCGCTCGCGGCGGTCAGCGCACAGACCCGGCCTCCGAGCACCTGTTGCGCGACGTGCAGCAGTAGCGAAGAGTCAACCCCACCCGAAAAAGCAACGACCACCGAGCCGAGTTCGCCGAGCCGGCGCGACAACCGAGCCAACGCCTCGCTGTCCGCCGCGAGCTCCTCGCTCACGTGGGGGTCCACGTCGCGACGGTGCCGGGCCCCGCGCCGAGTAGCGCGGCGGCGTCACCCTCGACCAACGATATTTCCAGGCGTCCGGAACTGCCCGTCAGCGCCACGAGCGAGCCCGACTCCGCGTCTCCATAGGTCTCCACCACCCTGGCGAGCCGTCCCGCGCAGCCCACCGACCCGTGCGCGCGCGGCGCCAGACTCGTGACGAGATTACCGAAGGTATCTGCCCATAAGACCTCGCCCGCGTTCCCCTCGGCGTGAGGAACCGGCATCGCGACAAAATCCAGCACGATTGGCCCCACGTCCTCGAAGCGAGCGCCAGCGGCCAATCGGGCCGCGACCGGCGCGAACACGTCGCGACCGTGAAAGGTGCGTGAACGCGGCGACAAGGACCAAGCGGCCGTAATCTCGCGGGACTCTCCCGCTGGCAGCAGCCCGAAAAGCCCGTTGTCGGGCCCTACGAAGATTCGCCCCTCGGCGCGCAGGGCGATCGCCCGCCGCGCCGTGCCCACCCGCGGGTCCACGACGCAGCAGAAGACCGTGCCCTCCGGAAAGTACCGCCAAGCCGCATCCAACCACAGCGCGCCGACGCCGATGGCATGCCGCGGAACTCCGTGGGAAAGGTCGATGACCCGGACCTCCGGGGCGACGCTGGCGATCACCCCCTTCATGACTCCTGCGTAGATGTCGGTGACCCCAAAATCGGTGAGCAGCACGATCATCCGAAGAGGGCCCGTCGGGTGTCGATGCCGAGGGCCTCGGCGTCGACGGAGCCCCGCACCGACCGGGGACAGGCGGGGTCGCTGAGGTCGATGATCGGGCCGTTGCGCACCAGCGCGCCGCGCTCGTCGCGGACGATTCGAACGAGCGGTTTGGCGGCGAGCGCCGGTTCGCTCGGTGTGTGAATGACGACGCCCACCTCGCCGTTGTCCAAGAGCACCGCCGAGCCGAGCGGATACCGGCCGACAACGCTTGCAAAAAGACGCAGAAGCTCTGGGTCGAGCCGGTTGCCCGTGGCTTCCGCCATGAGGGCCAGCGCCTCGTCGGCCAGCACGCCCGGATGCCCAGGTCGGGTGGTCGTGAGCTGGTCGAACCGAATGGCGATCGCGCAGATCCGCCCGAAGAGATGCGGCGGCGAATCCAGCAGAATGTAGGGCGGGCCAGTGCGATCGAGACCAGCGCGGAATTCGAATACGGCCAACATGCGCCGCGCCCGAGCGAGCGACAGTCGGGACGTCGGAAGAATGGCCAAAACCGTCGACAAGATTTCGTCGGCGCCGGCATCTTCGGGCACGGATGCGCACACCACCGCGGCGATGCCGAGCTCCACGAGCAGGGTACGAGGCAATCCCGCCCGAGAGCCCAGCGCCATCGCCAGGATCATGCTGTGTACGGGGTGACGAGTGCCGTAGTCGAGGTCCTCTTTGAGCGCCGTCAGCGCCAGATGCATTCGCAAGTCGCCGTCGGCGAGCTCCGCAAGACCCTGCGCCGCACGAAAAAGCGCCGGGGGGATCCGCAGGAGGTTCCCTTCCTGGCGGGCCTCGTCCACCGCCAGCACCGCGCGGATGTAGGCCTGCAGCGTCTCCGCCGCGGCGACCCGGACCGCCGCCCCAGGCCCCCCGCCCAGCCCGGAAACCAGTACGCGCGGGACGAGGAGGCGAAAACACTCCGCTCCAGCGTCGTCAAGCGCAGTCTGGAACCCCACACGATCCATGGCGGCGTGGTGCTCCCGCAAAAGGGAGAAGAGGTTCAAAAGCGCCGGCTCGGAGACGTCCCCGGCGAGCTTGAATCCGCCGACGCCAAGATCCCGCAGCATGGTCGCGAGCGGCAGGAGCTGGGTGCGCACCTCCCGGCGGAGCCGCTGCGGCTGACCGTTGACGATGAGCACGCCTTTGAGATCCAGCTCTACGCGCGCGTCGACGCCGCCGGCGCGCGACAGCTCCGTCAAGTCGCGCGCGCACCAGCGAATCAGCCCCGAGACGGCGCGATTGCCGACTCGATGAATGCGGATCGCGCGCGAGATGGCCCCAAGGTGGCGTGCAAGCAGCCGCCCGTCCGTCGGGGCGACCGCGCTCATCGGGCCCCTCCGAGTAGATTCCGAACTTCATCGGCCAGGGCAGGGACCACGTGGGCGATGCGCCCCAACGCGCTCCGTGCGCTCTCCGTCCCCAGAGCCTTGATCCCGTGGAGTGCCAGACGCGGCAGCGCGGCGCGCTGAACCGGCCGCGTGCCGTCGGCGACCTCGACCAAAAGCGGAAGCGCGTTCGCGCCGCCAATGCGCCCATAGCTGATGCACATGGCTCGGAGCTCGACGTCCGACAGAGGCATGGTTCCCACCAGCCGCCCCTCGATGAGCGCAAAGACTTCGAGGTCGCGATACGCCACACAATTCCGCAGGGCCTCAAGGCGCACAGCCTCCGACGCATCGGCAAGGAACGCCCGCACAACTTCTCTGATCTTCGGGGTTTGTTGATGCCGGATGGCGACGAGCACCCCCTCGCGAACATCGTCGGCAACGTTCGAGGCGTGGACGAGCACCGGCTCGATCAGGCGAGGATCGTTCTGTCGGGCCGCCATGGCCAGGCCCAGAACGAGCGCCCCCCGCTCCGTCCTGGCCAGGAAGCGCTTCGGCACATCGATGGCTACCAGAGGTTCAGGGGCGGCTCGCAAGAGCACCGTGTCCGCGAGAACCTGTACCGCCCATGCAGGCAGTGCCTCTGCAAGCGCGATGGCCTCATCCTCGCCGGGGAGAAGCAGGAAGAGCGTGAAGAGCAGCCCGCTGGTTTCTTTGGGCTCCGAGGTCGCCGCCAGCCGACCGAGGCGCGAGCGCGTCGGTTCCGTTGCGAGCACCGCTGCGGCGTCGCGCAGCGTGTCCCGGTGCGGAAGGTGGGGCGTCAAATCCGGATCAAGCAGCTCGGCAGTGCGCTGGGCGAGACTGCTGCCGGCTCCCTCCACCAGAACCGCATTGACCACGTAGCTGTACAGCGCTTCACCGACGGTACGAGCCGTTTCAGCGGTCGCCACCACGCCCAAAAGCGCGGTCAGAAGCCCAGCTACGTCAGCTCGTGCCATGTCCTCGTCGGCCCGACACGCGTTGAGCTCGGCCAAGAGACCGGGGCTCAGGTTCGACTCCAGCAGCAGTTCCTCGGCCTCTTCCCCACTGTCGTCGAAGTCGACATGATCCTTGACGCGCAACAGCACCGCGAGCTCGTCCTGACGAAGCCTCGCGACCTCGGCTTCACCCCCCTCGTCCGCCCGGGCGTTGAGCTCAGCAACCAGCCCCTGGAGTCCCCGGACGATGGGGCTCTCCCCGAGCTCTTCGTTGTCCCGGTCCGCAAGGGAGTCGACGACCTCGAAGTACACGTGGGAAAAGTCCGAATCCCACGCCGCGGTGGCCAGGTCGGCTGCATCAGGCCCCTGGTTCTGCCACGGCGTCACCAGCAGCTTGGCCATGGTGACGAGCTCGTCATCCGACACCCCCGCCTCAATCGACAACGCCCGGAGACCCTCCGAGAACAACACTTCGGCAAAGTCGCCTCGTCGCTCGGTCGCCGCCGCAATCACATGATCCCCAAGCAGCAATCCGTCGGGGGTGACGTCGATGACGACCACCGGCATCTCCTGCAAGGCGTCGCGAATCCCCACGAGAAACGCCGCGCGGAATCGCGAGTGCGCAGTCTGCTTTTCCCCCAGGTCGGTCCCGAGATACATCCGCTCGGCCTTGGCGTCCTTCAGGAGTGCCGCGAACGCCTCACGCACCCGAATCGCCGCCTGGTGTTGCGCATGTGTAGTGCCTGTTTTTTGCGCATCGCCGCGATCACGCGCCATGGACCGCAGCCTATTCCGGATCGGGGATAGATGGGGTGCATGAGCCACGCTCCTCTGGGCGAGATCTGCGTCACCCTGGGCATCCTCAGCCCGGCGCAGGTGGCCACCGTGCTGACGCGAATGGCGGAGACCGACGGATCGGGCCTGCGGTTCGGCGACGTCGCCCTCGCGCTCGGTATCCTGGACGAGTCCGCCTTGAGCCGCGCGCTCGCGCAACAGTTCAGGCTCAACCTCGTCCCTGACGATCGTGTCGACAAGCTGCAGATCGCGGCGGACGTGCTCGCGCTCTTGCCCGCCGGGCTGATGCGCGAGCGACTTCTCGTACCGACGTTTCTGGATCCCGAAAAGCGTGTGCTGTCGCTTTTGACGTCCGACCCCACCGACATCACCGCCTTGCGGGATGTCCAGGCAGCGACGCAGGCCGCGCGACTGCGCCTCTTCATCGCCTCGCGCCCGGCGCTTCGCCGCCTCGTCGAACGCTTGGTACCGCAAACCCCTGTCGAGGCGGCCGCGACGGTCCGCGTCACTGACGCGCGATTGGCCGACCCCGACGACGCCATCAGCGTTTTGGTCGAGTTCGACCCGGCGATGGCCGCCGCGCTGCGACGGCTGGAGGCGCTCGAAGGGGGGGATGCCCAGGTCGTCAGCGATGCCGATTCGGTGACGACGCTTCTGGGATCAGACCGACAGGTGCGGCTTTTTTACCGACGTTGCCACGCTCGGCAGCTCGATCCGTACCTCATCGGGTGGCGACGGGCTTGCGCCCGACTCCAACTTTGTCCGATCGACTCCTTCGGTGTCAGCGGACGCAGTGCCGTGCCAGACGATCGCGCCCGGCACTTCTTCATGCAGCTGACGGAGTTCCTGCTTCTGGCTGGAGAGTCGCGACAGATGGACGCGCGCGCACGCGTGCGGCGTACCGCTCGACTGGCTCACTCCCTCGCCGAGGAGCTCGATCTCCGACCCGAAGATCGCGACGCAGTACAGCTCGCTGCGCTCTTCTGCGACATCGACGAGCTCAGCCTCATCTCGGGAATGATGGACTCCCGGGACGAGGGGCGTCGGTTCGCGTTGGCGATGACCGTCCTGCGCCAGTTCGAGCCTCCTTGGGATGTGGAAGGGCTGCTTACCGGCGTCGAGCGTCGGCTCGCGGGCCAGGAGGGTCCCGGTCGCGACCTTCGGGTCGAAATCGTCTACAGCGCGCGCGCTGCCGTTCGATCCGCGGTGCTCGACGGGGGCGATCCGGTGGAGGCCCTCGGCGCCGAGGCCGCTCGCCACGACGCCCGGGTGCTTCGCGCGCTCGCACACGTCCTTCGCCGACAGGGGCTACGCCATCAGGTTGCCGCTGGCGGCGGCGGTTCGTCGGCCGTGATCGTGGCGGAACGCGAAGCGGCGGTGCTCACCGCCCTGGAGGCCCGCCTCGGGGCCGCCGGCTTCGACGTGATCGTGGCCGCGGACGGTGAACAGGCAGCGCAGTTGGCGCGCAATCTGGTCCCCGCTGCCATCGTTGCCAACCTGCGGCTGCCCCGGAAGGACGGCATCTCGTTGATTCTGGAGCTGCGCCGCCACGACAACACCCGCCACATCCCCGTCATCCTCATCACCGACAAGGGCGGCGGCGCCCGTGACGTCGCCCGCGGCTTGGAGCTCGGGGCGGAAGATGTTCTGGAGAAGCCGCTGCATCCCGATGTGGTGGTCGCCAAGATCCGTCGGGCGATCGCGCGGCGCCCCGCGCAGAGCGTGGGTATCTCCGGCACGCTCGCCGACCTCGGTCTCATCGATCTGCTGCAGACGCTTACGCTCGGGGGCAAGACGGCGCTGGTGCAGATCACCGCGGAGAGTGACCCCGGTGCGGTCCAGGTACGCGAGGGGCAGATCGTCGCCGCTCAGCACGGGCGCCGGACGGGGGAGGAAGCCCTGTATTCGCTCGCGACCCTGGCGGCGGGCCGATTTGAGGTGCGCTTCGACGACACCGGGGCTGACAACATCCACGGTCAGGCCGAGTTCCTGCTGCTTGAGGCGCTCCGCCGACGCGACGAGGCCCGCGCCGAGGCTGGCTAGCTTACAAGCCCGACCGAGCGCAGCGCGGTAGGAGTGGCGATGCCGAGCCTCATCGAGTTCCTCCGTTGGAAGCCCCTCGCCGTCGGCTCGCCCGCGACGGGCCTCTCGCTCACCGCTGACGATGGAACCTGGATCAAGCTGCAGGATTTCAAGGGCAATCTTCATGTCCTCCTCGTCTTCCTTCGCTCGCTCGACGAGGGCACGGGCGCATGGCTACGCGGGCTGGATGCGGAGCGATCCCGGTTCGAGGCCCTGGACTGCGCAGTCTTCGGGGTGAACACCTCGCGGACGGACGCGCTCCGCGCCTGGCGAACCGGCTTGGGGGTGGAGACCTTCCTTCTCTACGATCCGCTGGCACTGGCGGCGCGTGGGTACCGAGCTTCCGGGCGCGTGGCGCCAGTTTGTCGTGACCAAGTGGTGCTCGTCGGCAAGGACGGGACCGTGCGCTTGGCGGAACGCGGGCTGCCGAAGGTCGACCGCCTGCTCGACATCGTCGCCACCGTCGAGGGGCGGGACCCGCCCCCGCCTCCGCCGCCCGCAGCACCAGAGCATGCCACCGGTGACGGCCAGCTCCGCACGCCGGGTGCCCCGGCCGCGGCCGTCCGAGACGTCGCAAGCGCAGATGCCTTGGCATTGCTCCAAGAGGCCGACAGCCCCTACCTGCTCGTCGATGTGCGTACACTCAAGGAGTTCCGTTCGCAGCGCTCACCGATCGCTCGGCACATCCCCTTGGACGAGTTGCCCCACCGATACCAGGAGCTCGGGCAGACGACGCACCTCGTCTTCGTGTGCCAGGGCGGGGGAAGGAGCGCGTCAGCTGCGGAGTTCATGACCAGCATCGGGGCCACGCATGTCGTCAATGTGCTGGGCGGAATGTCGGAGTGGTCGGGTGAGAAGGTGTCAGGATCCTGAGCTTGCCTTGCCTCGTCCCGAGCCGCCCCGTTAGCCTCACGCGCCCGTGACCGCCCTACCCAAGAATCCCGGCCCCGCCTGCCCCTACTGCAAAGGGGGCATCTCCCCCGATCTGCTACGGGCAGGTGGCAATTGCCCCCACTGCATGCTGGAGATTCCGGGGGAGGAGGCGCCGACCGACCCCGGACTTGAGCAGAAGCAGAAGCTCGCCGCGGTGCACATCGCGCAGGAGCGTCGCCGGAGGGCACGTAGCCGCGTTGTCGGAGCGCTCGCCGCGGCGGCTCTAGCCGCGCTCGGCGCCGTGGGGTACTGGCAAGTGCAGTTGGCAGAGGAAGAGCTCGTCTACGAATTGGACGACGTCTATATGGCCCCTCGCGACGGCCTGATCGCCTCGCAGGAGCGGCCGGTAAGCGCGCCCGGCGCGGTTCAGCCGCCGACGAAAAAGCCCGGCCTCCGCCGCGACCCCGGCCTACCCTCTGTGGGGAATATCCCTTCCCTCCCCTCGGGCGCGCGGACGGCGGATGCACCTGACGCCACGACCGTCACCTACACCCCCGGGGGACCTCGCACGGACGCGACAGTCGCGACGACTACCGGGGGCGCGGGCACGTCAACGTTGGGCTCAGTCGACATCAAGGTCAACAGGTCCAACACCATCGTGCTCGAGGACGACGAGGAGATTCGCGCCATGGCCAAGGAGGTCAGCGGCGCCTATGCGCCGCAGATCGAGACCTGCGTCGCCGCCAGACTCAAGGCCGACTCCTCCTTCAAAGGCAGTTGGAAGGTCACCTTCAAGATCATGCCCGACGGCACCGTCGGCAAGATTTCGACCAAGGCACTCGAAGCCCAGGACGATGCCGTCGATGCCTGCATTCGCCGGCAGGTCGGGGGGTGGCGCTTCCAGAAAATCTCGCACGAGTTCACCGTGGCGAAGACGTGGCGGTTTTCGGGGCAGGAGTGGTAGGCGGCGCCAGCGAGGGCAGTCGGAACACGATCGCATCGCTACCATCGGCATAGTAGCAAGGACGCCGCCCGGTGGGTACCCACCCGAGGCGCTCATAGAACGAGATCGCCGCGGCGTTGCCGACCTTGACCTCCAACCAGCCGTACTCGGCATGTGGGGCCGCCGCCCGGAGCAACGCCTCGTGGACCTGGGTCGCGAGGCCCCGTCGCCGCGCATCGGGATGAACTGCGATTTGCAGCAGGTGCAGTTCGCCGACGATCGCCCAGCCACAGACGTAGGCGTCGAGTGGATGACCCACGCCCAAGAATATCCCCCCGGATCGTCCGAACTCCTCCGCAACCATCGACGATGTCCATGCCTCCGCACCGAAACACAGCTCCTCCAACTCCAAGATGCGAGCCAGGTCCTGGGGGCCGACTTCGCGCACGCTCACGGAATCGTCGCCTTGCGCACGTCTGCCCGCCCCCGCAGGTCCGCGATCCACGCGGCGAACCGGAGGCGCCAGGCCACGATCTCCGCGTCATCTTGGGGTCCGATGGGGACGGCAACGCTGCGCAGGACGTACTTCTCGACGACCATCCGACTGTACAGATGGCCCATGAACGCCTGCTCGTCGAGCCCCCAATCCCGGAGATCGGCGAGCCCGTCGTCAGCACGGGGCCAGTGCGCCAGGAAGGCCTCCGCGCGGGTGCGCACCTCCGCCGCTGACGGCCGGAAGACGGAAACATCCCCCGCAAGCTGCCGGATTACCGCCATGTCTCGAAGTCGATCTGGCAGCGGAGTGCTGGAGTCCTCGAAGGCGGGCACCGGGCTCTGGTCGTGCGCGTCAAAGAAGGTCTCAAACGCGACGTCGCTCTGGGTCACGATCCGCTCGCCAACGATGAAAAGCACGCGGTCGAGCGGCTCGGCGAGGGCCAGTGACAGGCTCAACACGAACATCCCGTTCGCGTTAACCCCGACGGCCATGATTGAAGTCTCAAGGCTCACCAAGACGTTTGGGCCGCGCCTCGCCCTCGACGATGTGAGCTTCACGATTCAAAAGGGCGAGATCGTGGGCTTCCTGGGCCCAAATGGTGCGGGCAAGACCACGACCATGCGGATCCTCACGGGCTACATACCCGCGACGGCCGGGGTCGTACGGGTGGCGGGCTACGACGTTTTTGACGAGCCGTACGAGGTGCGCGAGCGTGTGGGCTACCTGCCGGAAACTCCGCCGCTCTACCCGGAGCTCAGCGTCGGGGCCTACTTGCAGTTTTGCGCCGAGCTCAGGCGAGTCCCCAAGGCCAAGCGCGCCACCGTCATCGGCGACACCATGGAGCGCGTGGGCCTTCGTGGCTGGGAAAGCCGGCTGCTCGGCTCGTTGTCGAAGGGGTACCGACAGCGGGTCGGGCTTGCTCAGGCGCTCTTGCATGACCCGAGCGTGCTGATCTTGGATGAGCCAACCTCTGGCCTCGATCCCGCCCAGTTGGCCGGAATCAGGGAGCTGATCCTTTCGCTCGCGGGCTCCCACACGGTGATTCTGAGCACGCACATCCTCTCGGAAGTGGATGCGCTGTGCCCGCGAGCGATCATCATCGACCGAGGCCGGGTTGTCGCGCAGGGCACGTTGGCCGAGCTTCGCGAGCAAGCTCCGGGCGGAGCGTGGACCTACGTGGAAGTACGTGGGATTGACGGTCCCCGGCTCGGTAGCCTGCCGGGAATCGCCCAGGTAGAGCCCCTGCCGGCCGTCGATGGCTGGGACGCGTGGTGCGTGCGGGCAACCACAGACCCGAGGGAGCTTCTGGCCACCCGGGCTGCAGCGGGCGAGTTTCAGCTTCGAGCCCTGGAACGTCGCGCACCGACCCTGGAAGACGCCTTCATCCATATCGTCGGTCGCGAGGGCGGCCAAGCATGAATTCGGTCACGACCATCTGGAAGAAGGAGCTCCGGATCTACGCGGTCAACCCAACGGCGTACGCCTTTCTGGCTGTTTTCCTGTTCCTCGCCGGGCTCTTCTTCTACCTCGGCGTCACCCTGACCGGGGAAGCGAGCCTCCGCGTCCTGTCCAGCAACCTGGCAATCGCCGAGTTGTTCATCCTGCCGATGCTCACGATGCGCCACTTCGCTGAGGAACGCCGGCAAGGAACCCTGGAAATGCTGCTCACCGCGCCCATTTCGCCATTCTCCCTTGTCATCGGGAAGTGGCTCGCGTCGGTGACGCTGTGCGGCCTCATGTTCGTGGGCACCGGTGTGCTACCGATCATCCTGGCCTATTACGGTGACCCCGACTGGGGCGTGGTGTTCTCCACCTACGTCGGGTTGCTCCTCGTCGCCGGCGCGTTCTGCGCCGCCGGCCTCTTCACGAGCACGCTGTTGGATGACCAACTCGCCGCCGGCCTCCTCGGTATTCTCGTGCTTTTGCCCTTTTGGTTGATCAGCCGGGCCGAGGCGCTCGTCGGCGACGATCTGGCCCTGAAGCTCCAGCCCTTCGGTGTGCTCAACCACCTGGAAGCCTTCGGGCGCGGGATCATCGACAGCGCCGATGTCTACTACTTCACGGCGATGACCTTCACCTTCCTGTTCCTGACCTACCGCTCGCTTGAGTCCCGCCGATGGCGATGAACCAGGCCCGCCGACGCTTCGCCGCCGGGAGCAACTCGCTCTTCGTCAGCGTCATCGTGGTCGCCGTGGCTTGCGTTGGGTACCTGCTCGTCGACCTGCACCGTGTTCGGATCGACCTCAGTGCCGACCAGGGCGCGGCGTTGTTGCCCGATACCCTCACCAAGCTGGCTCTGCTCGATCGCGACGCAACACCGGTCACGGTCACCGCCTTCTCTGGGCAGCGGGGCAAGCAGGAGTCCTACTACAAAGACCGCGCGCTTCGGGACCTGCTGGACGAGGTCGATTTCGCTTCCCAGGTGGTCACCGTTGCGTTCGTAGACTTCGATAAAGAGCGGTTGACTGCCGAAAAACTGGGCGTCACCGACTACAGCACCGTGGTCGTGCAACGCGGAGCGGCCCGCGTCGACATCAAGGACAGGGAGCTCTTCAAGCGTGTCGGCAAAGGGGAGGAGCGCCACCTCGAATTCCTCGGTGAAAAGGCGCTTGATCGGGCGTTCGCACAGCTCACCGCCGACAATCACCGGGTCGTCTACACGCTCGTGGGCCACGGCGAGCTCGACCCCGAGAACCACGACCTGGGCGGCCTTTCAGAAGCGGCCGCCGTTCTGCAGCAGGATGACTACAAGCTCGAGCGGCTCGATTTCGTTCGGCAGCGGGACATGCCCGTGCCCCGCGTTCCAGATGATGCCGCGGCGCTCGCGATCCTTCGCCCGAAGGTGCCCATCCCATCGCTGGAGGAGGACCTGATCCTCGCGTACCTCTCCGGCGGCGGTGCGTTGGTGATCGCGGTGGATCCGGAGTCGCCCGTCCCCTCGATCCTCGGCCGGCTCGGCGTGGTGATTCCGTCGGGCAGGGTGCTGGACAAAATCTTGGTTTTCCCGTACCCCGATCGCCCTGTGCCCCGCTACAAATCGCACCCGATCACCCGTGATCTGTCCGACGATAGCTTGGTGACGGTGGTCAGCGGCGTAGCGCCCGTACAGGCTGCGGTGCCGCCACTCGAGGGAATTCGCAGCACCATCGTGCTCGAGACCAGTCGCGATGGCTGGATTGACCGGGGCGGGGCGCTCAAGAACGGCCAGGGACTCTACGAGCCCGAGATCGACGGGCAGGGTCCGGCAACGATGGCGGTTGCCCTCGAGGTCAGTCGCGACAGCGGGCTGGTTCGGAAGGGAATCGGCCGGGTGCTCGTTGTCGGCGATAGCGATGTGTTCACCAACGGGCTCTTGTCTGAGGGCCCGGGAAACGCCAGCTTTGTACTAAATAGTTTCCGCTGGCTCATCGGGGACGAAGCACGGATCTCAGTGATCGGTGGTGCAAAAAAGGCCCGTCGGTTGGCGCTGACTGCCGAGGACGGCGACCAGATTCGCTGGCTGGCGATCGGACTCGGCCCCCTGCTGGTGCTGCTACTCGGCGTGAGCGTCTGGGCGTCGCGGCGGGGGAGGTAGGTAATGAAGCAGTTCAAAGGCACGATCCTGGCGCTGGCAGTTCTGCTTGCCCTGATCGGCGGCTACACCCTCGCCCGCCCGACAGAGCTCACGCCCAAGGAGCGCAAGGCCGCGATGGCCAAGGTTGAGGGCGTGCCCCTCTTCGTCTTCGAGAAGGCCGATCTCGTGGCGGTCGAGGTCACCCGCAGCGACGGTCCCATCACGCTCACCGAGCATGCGGACGGGTCGTGGTGGATTGAAGGCACCGAGATGCGTGCCAGCCGGCAGATGGTCAACCGGGTGAAGCATCAGCTCCACGATCTGGTCTCCCGGGCAACGGTCGCGGGAGAAAGCGAGGAGGGCGCGCTTTACGGACTCGGTCCCAGCGCAATCCACATCAAGCTCACGATGCGGGACGGCTCGACCCAGGAGTTCGACGCTGGCGATCCCAACCCATCCGGCGTCAGCTTCTACCTTCGCCGCACCGGAGACGATGTCGTCTACACCGTGAAGAAGTCGGCGGTCGACTACTACTCGCTGGAACTCAACGAGTTCCGCGAACGGCGTTTTGCCTCATTCGACTCCAAGGATGTCGACGGTATCGACGCGACGCTCCCGGAGGGGAAGCGCCTGCGGGTACAGCGTTCCGCCGAGGGGGATCGGGCTTGGGACCTGGTCGAACCTATCCAGATCGCCGCTGCAGACATGGAAGTTCGCGGCCTCCTCGGCCGGATCAGTGCGATGAAGGCGATTCGCTTCGTCGAGTCCGCCGCCGCACTCGGGGAGTACGGGCTCGCGGAGCCCCGCGCGCGCATCAGCATCCAGTTCGCCGGCGGGAAGGCCCCACTCACCCTGGTGCTCGGCAACCCCTCGGGGGAAGTCGATGGTGAATACCCCCTCGCATACGCCATGCTGGAGGGAGAGCCCTTCGTCTACCAGGTGCGCGACGTCTTCTTGGACGACTACCTTCGGGACCCCGAAGAGCTGCGCCTCAAGCAGTTCGGGCGCATGGACCAGAACAAGATCGTATCGCTTACCAGCACCTTCGCGCCGGCAGACTCCGACGACCAGGACCTCGCGGGGACCGTGGTCGTGCGCCAGGCCGCGTCGGAGTGGCAGTGGGAGGACGGCGTCCTGGTTCCCGGTAGCACGCCGCGGCGGGTCGCGGGTCGGGCGGCCGACATCGAGAGCGACGAGTTCGTGGGCGTCACCGGCACCGACGCCTCGTACGGCTTCGACAAGCCGATCGCCCGCGTGGACATGGTCGATGACACTGGACGCACCTCGACGGTCCTCCTCGGCAAGGCCGCCAGTCCCACCACCGACCAGGAGGGTCACGAGCGCAGCCGGCTCTACGCCCGCAACGCCGCGTTCCCAGAGATCTACATCGTCGATGACGGATTGGTCGACGTCCTGAAGGACCTCCACCGGGAGCATGGTCGTCACGCCCGGGGCGAGGCGGCCGAAGAAGAGCGGAAAGAACGCATCGCCGCCGAGGAGCGCCGAGTCCGGGAAACGGAGCGCCAGGAGCGCATTCTGAAACGAAAGAGCGAGGGGAAGAAGTGATCCCCCTCGGCCTGGTCGCGCTCTTGGGCTGCGGCACCGACACGCAGCCGGCCGCGACGCCGTCAACGTCGCTCGCATTCACCCTCGCCTACCAAGGGGCGGTGGATGGCGAAATCGAACCTTGTGGGTGACCACGACATCCCCAGGGCGGTCTGTCCCGGAGAAACTCGGTTCTGAGCACGCTGGCGCGGGGCGGCGACCTGCTCGTCGTCGACGCGGGCAATCTGTTTCGTCGCTCCGCCGTCCTGCCCAGCGGGGAGCGCGCCGAGCGCGAGGCCAAGGCACGGCTCATCGCTGAGGCCACCCACCTTGGCGGAATTGACGCGATGCTGCCCGCGCGTGGCGACTTCGCCTTCGGGCTGCCCTTCGTCGCGGAGGTCGCGACCGCCTGGGAGCTGCCCTACGTTCTGAGCAACGTGACCTGCTCCACACCCCTCCCGTGGCCCGCCGTACGGAGCTTCGACAAGGCGGGCGCGCGAGTGGAGGTGTACGGCATCGCCCACCCCGAGCTCAAGCTCCCCGGCTGCTCCGTCATGGATGCGGGCCAGGCACTTGAGGGCATCCCGGTGAGTGACACCGTGGTCATCGTGCTCGCCGACCTAGGCCGCACCGCCGAATCGGACATCGCCGTGCGCGCGCCAGGCGTCGACTTCTTTCTTCGCGCTGATTCCACCGAGACGCTTTCCACCCCGGAAGCGCTGGCGACGGGCGCGCTCGTCCTCAGCTCAGGCGCCCGCGGCAAATTGCTCGGCGTCGCCACCGTTGAGGTGACGCCCGGCGCCCGGGCTTGGCGGGACGCCGGTGCGTCCGCCGCCCGCGCCACCGATGTCGACACCGCGACCACCCGCCTGACCGAACTGGCGACCAGAAAGGCCAAGGCGACCGACGCCCGGGAGCTCTCCCGGCTGACACGCCAGGAGGAGTTCTGGACAAAGAAGCAGGCGACCGCCCGGACCGCACTTGATCTCGCGACCGCGACCGCCGGGCCCACCAACGTGCTGAACAACACTCTGCGTGGCCTGGGCGACGACGTCGGCGAGCACGCGCCCACCTTTGCCCTGGTGGCGGCGGTCAAGGCGACACTCACCGGCTCCCAGTCCGCGCCGGCCGAGGCCACCCCCGCTGGAGCCGCGGCGGGAATCGGCTCCTGGGTCGGCTCGGCCGCTTGCACGACGTGCCATGCTGCCCAAGCCGCGCAGTGGTCACACACCAGCCATGCGCGCGCCTACGCGTCCATCGTGGCCGACGACCGCCAATTCGACCAGGACTGCTACTCCTGCCACATCACCGGCGCATTCGACGGCACCGGCCCGACGGACCCGCGCCAGCTCCATGGACTGGAGAACGTCGGCTGCGAGAGCTGTCACGGCGCGGGCAAGGCACACATCGCCGCACCGACCACCGCCCACCTCGTGCGTGAGCCGCCCACCAGCCAGTGCGTGCAATGCCACGACTCGCGACAGGACGGCGGGCGATTCGACGAGCTCACCTACCGGCCGAAGGTGGCACACTGATGAACGTGCTGGCTATCGAAACCAGTTGCGACGAGACGGCGTGCGCTGTGGTCTCCATCAAGCACCCCGGCGAGGGCCGCGCCGTCGTGCTAGCGGACGTCATCCACTCCCAGACACTGCACGCCCGCTACGGCGGCGTGGTGCCCGAGATCGCCTCCCGCGCCCACATCGAACAGGTTGTGCCCACCGCGCGCGCCGCGCTCGCGACTGCGGGCATCGATCGCCCTGACGCCGTCGCCGCGACGGCCGGTCCTGGCCTCATCGGTGCCGTCTTGGTCGGGCTCTCCTTCGCCAAGGCCGCGGCGTTGGGGTGGGGGGTGCCCTTCGTCGCGGTGAACCACCTCGAAGGGCACCTGCTCAGCGCCCTGCTCGACGATCCGGCTCCCGCCTTCCCCTTTCTGTCGCTGGTCATCTCGGGAGGTCACACCACCCTCTACGAGGCCCGCGGCGTCGGCGACTACCGTGTGCTCTGTGAGACCACTGACGACGCTGTCGGCGAGGCCTTCGACAAGGTGGCCCGAATGCTCGGCCTCGGCTACCCCGGCGGACCCCGCGTGGAGCAATCCGCACGCACCGGCAATCCCCGTGCCATCAACTTCCCGATGCCGCGACCCGCTGCCAGCCCCATGGACCTGAGCTTCTCGGGGCTCAAGACCGCGGTCCGCACGCGGTTGGAGCGCCATCCCGACTCCCGGACCGAGGACGTGGCGGCGTCCTTCCAAGATACCGTCGCCCGCTATCTGGTCGATCGCGTCCTTCAGGGCGTGGCGCTCACCGGCATTCGCCGGGTGGCGCTCGGCGGGGGCGCGGCAGCCAACGGTCACATCCGTGACGCGATGGTCGCCACGGGGCTGCACGTCTTCCTGCCGCCGAAGGCCCGTTGCACCGACAATGCCGCGATGATCGCCAACGTGGCCGCCCTACATCTGGCCGCGGGGCGTGTCGCCTCGCCTCTGGGCACGAGCGCGCGCGCGCGGTGGGAGGTGAGCGCGTGAGCTTCACCCTTCACCCGGCGCAGCGCCTCCGGGAGCTCGAGGGCCGCGCCCGCCGCCGGTTTGGCCAGAACTTCCTCGTGGCCGACGGACTCGCAGAGGCAATCGTCGCGCGCGCGGGCGTTCGGCCAGGAGACCGTGTCCTTGAGATCGGCCCCGGACTCGGCGTACTCACGGCGGCGCTGACCCGCGCGGGCGCGCAGGTGGTGGCCATCGAGCTCGATCGTGACCTTGCTGCCGCGCTCCCCGAGGTGGCGCCGTCGGTGCAGCTCATCGAAGGCGACGCGCTCCACGTTCCCCTTCCTGCCGTGGACCGCGTCGTGGCGAACCTCCCCTACAACGTCGCAACGCCAATCTGCATGCGGCTGTTGACGCTTCGGGTACCGATGGCGTTGATGTTCCAACGTGAAGTTGCGGACCGCATCGAGGCCGACTCCGGCTCCCGGACCTACGGGGCGCTTTCGGTGCAGATCCAGGCGCGTGCAGCCGTCGACCGGCTGTTGACGCTACCCCCGGAGGCCTTCCACCCGGCACCCAAAGTGCACAGCGCGGTGGTAGGTTTTTCGCCCCACGCGAGTCCCGACTACGGAGGGGTGGCGCTCGAGGCCTTCGATCGCATCGTCCGGCTTGGCTTCTCGGCGCGGCGCAAGACTCTCACCAACGCCTTCGGCAATCAGGTTGGTCGGGAGCGTGCCATTGCGTGGTGCACCGCCGCGGACGTGGATCCTGGTGCCCGCGCGGAGCAGATCGATCTATCCGGCTGGCGGCGCCTCGCGGCAGCGGCCGTGGAAAACTGAAACACTTCACGACCGCTCGCTTTTGGCAAAACCGGCGTCGCCGCGCTACTCGGCAGGAGAATCCATGCGCATCACCTCCTGTGGCATCACTGACGTCGGCGTAAAGCGAACGAATAACGAAGACAACTACCTGATTAACGACGAACTGTGGCTCTACGTGGTCTGCGACGGAATGGGCGGGCATGCCGGCGGGGAGTTCGCCAGCGCCATCGCCGTCAATACGGTCGAAGAGGTGTTGAGCGGTCCCGCGGCAACGCCGGAACTGGAGGCCGCGCGGGCGGATGGCGACGTCGAGTTTGCTCGCGAGCGCGTGCGCTACGCAGTGCGCCTCGCCGGCAAGCGCATCTTCGAAAAAGCGCTCGCAGAGCCGGATTATCACGGCATGGGTACCACGTGTCTGGTGCTGCTGCTCGACCGAAACAATGCGTTTTTGGCGCATGTCGGGGACAGCCGCGCCTACCTGGTGCGTGAGGGCCGGATTGAACAGCTCACTGAGGACCACTCCCTGGTGAACGAGCGCATCCGTGCCGGACTGCTCACCCCGGACCAGGCCAAGACCCACAAGCTCAAGAACGTGATCACCCGGTCGCTCGGCTACCTCGAGGACGTCGAGGTCGACATCCAGGTTCGCGCCCTTCGCCGCGGAGACAAGTTTCTCCTTTGTAGCGACGGCCTCTCCAACCTCGTCGAGCCCGCCGACATCGGGGAGGCGGCGCGCGCCGGCTCTCCACAAGAGGCCTGCCGGCACCTCGTACAACTCGCCTGTGAGCGCGGTGGCGACGACAACATCACCACGGTCATCGTCCGAGTGGACGAGGTCGACTGATGAGCAAGCGGCCCGACGGAGACCCCGCCGAGCCTCGCTACACGTTTCTACTGGTCCCCGAGGACGGGCGTGGTGCTGTCCTCGAGCGGACATGGACGCGGCGGCGCGTCAGCAGCGCCGCCATCGGGGCAGGAACCCTGCTCGGTCTGCTTTGTCTCGCCGCCGTGCTCCAATTGATGACGCTTCCCCGGGTTTTGGTGCACGACGACGTCCTCGCCGAAAACGCAGCGCTCCGGGCCGAGGTCGCCGACACCCGCGCCCAGCTCGCGGAGCTCGATCCGCTCATCCAGCGGGTGCGGGCCTACGACGACCAGCTGCGATCGCTCGCGGCCAAGGGTGCGTTGCCCGGCTTCGGCCCGCTCGACGCGGAGTCGATGGCCGAGCGGGACGCTTGGATCCAAGGCGTCGTCGGCGGCGCCCCCGCCGCCGATGCCCCACCCGACGTCGGATTGCTCACCCAGGAGCTCCTCGCCATCGATCTCGACGCCCTGGACGAGAACCTCGCCCGCTTACAACAGGCCAACGAGGCGATGCCGCAGCTCTGGCCCGTCGAAGGCTATGTCAGCAGCAGCTTCGGCTGGCGGCGGGACCCGTTCGGCCGTCGGCGCTGGAAGTTCCACGGGGGGCTCGACATCGGCGCCGACTACGGGACCCCCATCCTCACCACCGGTGCAGGCGTGATCACCTTCTCCGGGTGGCACTCGGGCCACGGCCGGATGATCGAGGTCGACCACGGCCAGGAGGTGGTGACGCGCTATTGCCACGCCTCGGAGCTCCTGGTCTCGGTGGGCGACGAGGTCCTGGCCGGCGAGACCGTGGCCCTGGTGGGGAGCTCCGGAATGTCCACCGGCGCCCACCTGCACTACGAACTCTTCCTTGATGGCGAGCGGGTCGACCCGCTCCCCTACCTGCCGACCGCGCCGGAGTAGCCCCCGCAGGGCTCAGTACATCTCCATCCAGCCGACCATCGCGGTGCGGCCGAAGGGGTCCGAGGGCGGCTCGATGTTGTTGAGGTCCGAGCCTCCCGACGCGTACCAGATGTCCCCGTTGGGACCCACGGCAATGTTGGAGACGAATCCGGCCTCTTCGATGTAATCATCGTCGCTGGAGTCCGCCTCGCCATCACCGTTGGTGTCGAGCCCGGGACCGCAATCCTCATAGTTGAGCCCGTACAGCCGGCCATTTCCCTCGGTACACACGTCGCTGTTGGGCGTGTAGGTGCTGAAGAAGACGATCCCCGCGTAGACCTGAGGGTCGGTCGTCAGGCGTTCACCGGCAGCCAACTGGTAGAATCCGCCACTCTCGCTGCCACAGGTCAGGGCCTTGGCCGTCGAGCAGCTGTCGGGGTCGGAGTCCATCATGAAGAAGAATACGCCCGCCGTGCTGTCGGTGTTGTCCTGGAAGGGCGAGCCGCTGCCCCAGTACACGCCGAGGTTGCCGCCGGTCATCCACGAGGTCGTGATCGCGTAGTACACCTCGGGTCGGCTGCCGTATGCAACCGCCCCGCCGCCGCTGCTCGCCGTGTCATCGGTCACCGGCTCCGCCCCGTCAACGGGATCGTAGAACTCACACCAGGTGAAGTTGTCAGGATCGGACTCGTCGATGAGCACCTTGTAGATGTACGACTGCCCCGGGCTGAGGCTGGGCGTGACGCCAACGTCGGGATCGTAGCCGATGGTCACGGGGAAATAGGCCACGTCCGCGTCGCCGTCGGAGTTGGTGTCGACCACGGCCGGCGGCGCTGAGATGTAGGTGTACTCGAGCTTTCCGTCGGAATCGAGGTCCAGCGCGCTGCTGTTCGCTGCGTAGTCCGGGTGGTCGGCCCCGATGTTTTCACCCTCCGCCGAAAAGACCGGCGTAGACGACGAGAACTCGCTGTCCCCGATGGCCCACATGTACAGGTTGCCTTCGACGCTCTGGTAGTAGTTGGTGGTCGACGTGGAGTAGTCCACCGCCCGGCCTCCGCCCCACAGCGCCACCCATCGATCGGTGGGTGCAGCGGGGTCCGATCGGTCGTAAACGTTGACGATCGAGGGCCGACTCGTGGTGTACCCCATCGCGGAGGAGTCGGTGGTGTTGGTCTGCTCCCACAAGAATTCGGGGCTCTCGGTGTCGGTGATGTCCAGCGCGAGGGTACGCGACCCGCCGAACGATTGCTGCACCACCACGACGCGCCTCCACTCACAATCCTCCAGCGTGGCCCCGCAGTCCTTGACCCGATCGCCGTCGGCATCGATCCAGACATCCTCTACGACCGGGGTGCCATCGAACAGATAGCTGCGACCGTACAACACCGGGTCGATGAGGCCATTGCCCCAGTCGTTTCCTCGCGACCGCATGATGAGGGTGTCGGGGATCCACGCCCAGAGCTCTTCGCCCGCTTCATCGTCGGTCGGCGTGTTTTCGTCGTCCACCAACGCAAACGCGTGGAGCATGCCGTCATTGGCGGCCAGCAGGACGATGTCCTGACTCGCCTCGCTCTCAAGCAGGTCGAGGAAGGTGCGGTAGGACGTGCTGTTGGAGTAGGTGTTGCTGCGCGCGGTCACCACGACGGGCGCCGAGTACGGTGAGTCCTGCAGCTTCCACGCACCGCGCTCGATGTCCAGGTATCGGAACTGGGCGTCACTCACACCGCGGGTGAAGTCGACGAGACCCTGCACATCGAGGTAGTCGACGGTTCCGCTGCCATCGACGTCGTGAGCGGAGTTGCTCGAGTCGAGCACGCTGGTGAGCAACGAGCTGTTGCTCTGGATGACGTCGACGAACTGGTTGTCGAAGCTCAGCCGACGCTCGGCAGCGTCCCCGGTCATGTACGTCGCGAATGTGCTGTCGTAGAAGTAGATGTCCCGTTCCATGAAGCCGTCTTGGTCGTCGTTGTTGGCCTCACCGGAGTTCGCAATTCGAGAGTACAGCAACCACCCGCCGTCCCAGAGGGCGCCCAGGTAGTCATCGTAGGGCGCGCCACTGTAGTACATGACGTTGCCGTAGGTCGTACTCTCAGGATCGGTGTCGATTTCGTAGGCGAGAACGTGGCCTTCTGCCAGGGGAACGTCGCCGGTCAACTCGTAGTAGGTGTACAGCATGTAGCTGCCGTCGGTGGCCATGACCGGGCTCGAACGCGCGTACAGGCCCGACATCAGATCGCTGAGCACACCTACCGCCCCACTGATCGCCTCGTCGCGCGTGTCGGTCGGCTCGGTCAGCGCGTACATGCCGTCGCCGTCGGTGTTGTCGGCCGCGCTCTGGAACAGGGCGTCGGCGATCGAGCCGTCCGTGGTCGAGGTGTCGAGTCCCATGGCGACCGTGCTGACCACCACGCGCTGGGTATCGCTGAGCGCGCTGCCGTGATCGAGGCTGTAGACGTGCGAGACCACGTTGTCGTAGCGGCAGCTCTTGTCGAGAACGTCCGTCGCGACGTAGCCGGCGCTGTCGCACATGACGTCCGCGATCGGCGCGGCTGAACCGGCGGCCAGGCTCGGGTCTTCGTCGTCCACCGGGAGGCCGCCGGTGAGCACGATGACGTGAACATTGGAACAATAGTAGGAAAACGGCGTTTCGGCCCAGTCACCGTCAAAGCCGTCCCCATCGTCGTCTGCCCAGTCTTCGGCCGTCGCCTGCGAAAGGTAGTCGGTGCTGAGGCTATCGACGGTCTCGGCGAGATTTCGCGTGGTGCCAGACGCGACTGCGAGCGTCGCGAGCCCCGTGGCTACCTGATCGTAGCTGCTGCCGGCCGGTGCCACCTCGAAGAAAGCACTGTCGGAGGCCGTGTCCGCGGTCGCGACCACGCCAAACTTGAGCTCCTGGTAGTGGCGGCTGATCTGCTTGACGACCTCGACAGCGTCCTCCAAGCAGGTCGTGGCGCTGCCGCTGTAGCAGGCGCTCCCCATCGTGCTGGATCGATCGATCACGAAGATCACGGTGGGCGGAACCGCCTGACTGCTGGACAACGCCTCGGACACCGGATTGGCGCCGCCGGCGTAGGCCGACATCGGCAACCAGAGCATGACCGCGGACAGCGAGAGAAGGTGGCTTTTCATTGGTTTCACCTGATCTTGCATGAGCCCTGCATGACCTTGCGCAGCATGGTCGTCACCCGGGCTTCGGATGGATTGGTCTGTTCACCGCCAGTGGTGGTGGACTCGAACCAAGAGTTCGCCTCCATCGCCCAGTAGTCGGAACGCCAGCCGGTGTTCCCCTCTTCGGTGCTGTAGCCCTTCGGCGGCGTGCCACACTTGGCGAACGAGGCCGCGACCTGGTAGCTGCCCAGCGGCATCATCGTGGCGTCGCCCTCGAAGTAGGTGGCACCGTCAGCCTCTTCCACGAAGACCTGTGGCGCGTCGGGGTCCCATCCCTCGTCGTCGGGCAAGGCGAACATCAGCTGCATGCGCGCATGGGTGCCACCGGCGTCCGCCGCGTCAACCACCGCCGCGTGACGACGCGTATAGTTGGCCACTCGCTGGTCGACACCCGCGATACTCAGGGACGTGCCCCCGATGATCGTGATGATGGCGATGAGCACCAGCGCAACGAGCATCGCGTAGCCGCGGCGGCCGCGAAGGCGGGGATTTACAACCACGAGAGCACCCTCATGTTCCGCACGGTCACCTCGGATGCTAGCACCTGGCGGTAGTAGTGGTCGGTGTCTGTGGCCGGGATGTTGTTGCCGACGGCCAGCCGGGCCCCAGCGAAGCTGTGATTGAGATCTTCCCGCGCCGATCTCACCACGATGGTGAACCGCATCATGGTGAGATCGTCGGGGTCGTTGGCATTGTCGGTGTCGGCGTAGCTGTCGACGGTGTTGACCCAACCCGCGCTGTCGGTGCTGGAGCAGTCGGTGCCGAAGAAGCAGTATTCGACCTGAAGGTCCTCGACGTTGTCGACCACCGGAACATCGTCGTCGTCCGGCGACTCAAAGTCAAGGTCCATCATGAGCACCGGGTGCTCCGCAGACCCGGAGCCGATGCCATCGGACTCGTCGGCATCGATGTAGAAGGTGATGACGTCCGCGCGCGAGCACTGCATTGCGGTGGGCATGTTCTCGCCCACCGGGCAGTAGTCGGCGAAGTCGCCGTAGCTGGTCGTTCCGTCGGTCACGGTGATCGAGCCCGTGGTCGCATCGCCGGCAGACTGGGTCACCCACATCATCGACCGGGTCTGCTGCGGATTGGACAGGTCCGAACAGAGTAGAAACTCATTCGCGGCGATCTCACCCACCTTGTCCGCGTTGCCAGGACGCTCCAGATCGAACTCCACCGTCGCATCCGAACAATCTCGAAGCGCATCGGGGTCCGCGAACATGATCAGGTTGGCATCCTGCGACACGATGGTGATGGCATCCGAACCGCCGGGACCGGTGCCATCGTACGAGATGACCGTCGGCAGGTTGTTCGCCTCGCTGCCCCCAACACCAAGCGCGCCCGCGACACGCCCGGTGGTTCCGAGCCCTGCCGTCCGACCGGTTCGCGAAAGGATATCCAGGGCGAGGCGCACGTTCTGGTGCATCTCCATCTGAAGATCCTGGTAGACGAACTGCTTCAACTGCACGCGGAACAGCCCGTACAGGGCGGCCACGACGAAGGTGCCGATGGCCAAGGCGATGAGCAGCTCGATGAGGGTGAAGGCGCGGCGCATCAGGAGTCCCGGAACCGGAACGAGGAGATCGTCGTCCCATGCTTGGTATCGAAGGCGGCGTCATCGTAGGTGCAGCGCACCCTGACGCGGGTCCAGGTGCCATCGGCGTCCATGTCCTCCACGTCCCACGACAGCGAGTAGACCGCCGGTCCAAGCGCTTCCGTCTCTTCGAACGCGGCGTTGACCGGGGCGGGGAGCGGCCAGTAGAGCGGGCTCCACGCGTCAGATCCCATCACCGTATCGTCCATCATGCCCTGCGTCAGGTCAGTCGGGCGCCCCGTGGAGGTCCAGTCCATCCCGAGCAGGCGCTCCATCTGGGTTTGGGCGAGGTAGGTGCAGTCGGTGAGCCGGCGGGCGTTCATGTTGGAACGCACCGCTTGGCTGTGGAATCCGAACATGACGATGAGCGCGGCGCCGAGGATGGCCGAAGCCACCATCACCTCGACCAACGTGAAGCCCGCGCGCCTGAAGCGAGCAGGCGTGAACCGAGCGGTTGAGCTGGGGGGGAAACGGCTCATTCCAGAATCGGCTCCATGCGGACGAATCCGCTCCGCGCGACCGTCAGGCGAACCCGTTCGTTCAGCCCCTCCGCAAGCGCGCGCTTGTTGACGATCTCCACGGCGACAAAGCCATCTACGAAATCCGCGTTGCGGTTACCCAACCACCCGCGCGGCGTGAAAACCACCGCGTCGTCGTCCAGGGACCCCCAATCCGCGAGGCTGATGTCGTCCGCCTCGTTGCTGCCGCCCTCTTCCAGGCTGCGCTCGCCCTGACTTACGTCGACGACGCCATCTTCGTCGAGCGGAAGGGTGTCCCATTCCGTGCTACCCGAGCCCCGGTTGCCCACCTGAATGTCCCAGGCGCCATGCTGCGCATCGCTCGGGTCAAGCGCGAGGTCCGCCTCGACGAAGTGGATCCGCACCTCTCGATTGGTGTCGAGGGCGAGGGCCCTGGCGGTGGTGAGGTCGGAGTGCATCATGCGTGCGACGTGGAACATCCGGTAACTGGTGATTCGGGTGCGGAACATGCCCCACCCCATTCCGACCAGGACAGCGACCACCGCAAGGGCGACCGCAAGTTCAGCCAGGGTGTGACCTGCACGCGAAGAAGCAAGAATCGTGCCCGTTGAGATCGGGTATTTGCGCCGTTGGCGCTGGCCCGGATCAGGGAATTCTTTTCCCATCCGGGTACTCACTTCCCACCGGGAACGCACGCGTCTTCCAGCCACCCACGGCGGCGACGCACCTCCCGCCGCGCGTCCACCACTGGCGCCCTGAGCGCGCCGCTCGCCTGAACCTGATCGAGCACATGATCGGCCGCGTCATACCACGCGTCGAGCGCCGGCACGATGATCCCGCAGCGGTCGGGGTCCCTGCGCGCGTCAGAGTGCTGCAGCATGGCCTCCACCCAGGTCAGCCGCGCCGAAGCCAGCGCGATCGTGCTATCCGCACTCACGATGGACTCCCCGGCGACCTCCATGGCCTCCTGCGTGCGCCCGAGCTGAACCAAAGCCGCCGCGCGCGCCTGGCTGAGCTCGCTGGTCTGGACACCCGCCTGGGCAAGCACGTCCAGGCGCGCGAGCGAGTCAGCGGCCTTTCCTTCCGCCAGATCGACGAGCGCAAGCGACTGGTTGGCGCCGGCGTCCTGCGGAGCACGCTCAAGGGCCTTGGACAAGGCGTCGCGAGCGCCTGCGAGGTTGCCCTCACCGGCAAGCACGCTCCCGAGCCCGCGGTAGCCGGCGGGCAGCTCAGGGTGGAGGCGAACGAACTGTGCGAACGCGTCGCGCGCGGCATCGCGATCGCCCGCTTTGTGAAAGGTCCAGCCGAGCCCGTACAGCGCGTCGGAATTCTGCGGGTCGGCGTCGAGCGCCTGGCGGAACTCTTTTTCGGCGGAGAAGAGATCGTCCTTCGCCAGCGCGGCCTCCCCTCGCTCGACGGGACCGGCGCATGCGAGGAGCAGGAGGGCGGTCATGTCTCGTCCAACCCGTAACCGCGCACCTTGTACAGCAGGGCCTTGTACGAAATCTCCAGCGCCCGGGCGGCCGCCGCCTTGTTTCCGTCGTGCTGCTGAAGGGCGGCGCCGATGAGGCGTCGCTCCAACTCTGCCGTGCGGACCGGAATCGAGAGCGAGTCGCCTGCCAAACCGACGGGCGGCGTCCCGCGGAGCTCGGCCGGCAAGGCCGACGCCTCGATGGAGTCGGTGTCGGAGACGAGGAGCGCACGCTCCAGCGCGTTTTCGAGCTGTCGCACATTCCCGGGCCACCGATGGCCGAGCAGCACGCGCATGGCTTCGTCGCTGACCCGCGGACGCGGGAGCCGCATGCGGGCGCAAAGACCCGCGAGCAGGTGGTCGACGAGCACCGGAATGTCGTCCGCCCGTTCGCGAAGCGGCGGGATGGCGAGATGAACGACTGCGACACGGTAGTAGAGGTCCTCGCGAAACCGCGGCGGGAGCAGGGAGGCCGCCGTGGCGGCGACGATTCGCACGTCCACCGAGGTGTCTGCGGAGGCTCCGAGTCGACGGAGGGTCCCCTCCTGCAGCGTGCGGAGCAGCTTGGCCTGCAAGGGCGGCGGCAGCTCCCCGATCTCGTCGAGGAAAAGTGTGCCGTGGTCCGCCTGCTCGAAGAAGCCGGCGTGGTCGCGGACCGCGCCGGTGAACGCCCCTCGACGATAGCCGAATAGCTCGCTTTCCAAGAGCGACTCGGGAATCGCCGAGCAGTTCACCGCGACCCAGGGTCCGTCGCGTCGCGGTGAGAGCCGGTGGATCGCCCGTGCAAGGAGCTCCTTCCCCGTTCCGCTCTCCCCGGTGACGAGCACGCTGGAGTCGTGTGCAGCGGCCCGAGCCAGCACCCGCAGGAGCTCGGTGATCGCCGGCGCGCGGCCAACGAATCCCTCCACCGGCTCTCCCGTGCGCTCGGCCAGTCGGGCGTTCTCGATCGCGAGGCGGCCACGTTCGGCCACGAGCTGTTCGCGCTCCTCGAGCTTTTTCAGCGTCAACACAATCTCATCGGACTTGAACGGCTTCGAGACGTAGTCGTACGCACCTCGGCGCATCGCTTCGAGTGCGGTGTCGACTGACCCATAGGCGCTCATCATCACCACCGGGGGCGCGCCTTCCGGTCGGCTGTCGAGGAAGGTGAGCCCGTCCATGTCGGGCATGCGGATGTCGCAGAGGACAATGTCCGCCGCGCCGAGAAGTCCAAGCGCCTCGCGACCGTTACGCGCCAGCACCACGGCGTAGCCGGCCCGCGCGAGGATGAGCTCAAGCAGGTGGCGGAGGTTTTCCTCGTCGTCGACAACGAGTACGCGAAGCTGTGGGGTGCCCACCCGCCAAGGATACACCGCCGGGGGCCAGGGGGGGCGCATCCGCCGCGTCGTTCAGATCGTGCACGGGTTTCCGCCCCGCGAGAATGCGGGGACAGAGCGCGTTGCCGCGCTCGCGGCCGACGGCCTACGCAGCCGTGGATACTGGGTGCACACGCTGGCGGCGACGACAGAGCCCGGCGCGCCGATGTACGCGGAGCGGGAGGAGCCGGGCGTCAGTCGTCTGGTCAACAACGCCCCGTACGCGGCCCTTCGTAACGCCGGGCAAGACGCCGCGGCCCGGGCGTGGATCGAGCGCAAACTTACAGAGCTACGTCCCGACATCGTCCATGTCCACCATCTCGCCTCCCTCGACGCCCGCTTCCGAAGCGCCGCTCCGATCGTGTGGACCCTTCACGACGCGTGGGGCTGGTGCGCCGCGGGCGGACAGCTCTTCCGCGACGGCGGCGCCTGCACCGGACCGGGGGCGGCGTGTGCAGCCTGCGCCGGCGCCTGGGCCAAGGACGGGCGCGCCGTCTCGGTGGCGCTGGCGGCAGCGGGAGCCGCGGCGCGCTGGATCCCCCCGACGGTCCTGCACCAAAACTGGCAGCGCCTCCCCGCCGGCCTCCGTGCGCGCCTGACCAGGGGCCGCGGCTCACTCCCCGCCGACGCCATCGACCGTCGGACCGACGCCTACACGGCGTTTGCGGCTCGATGCGCGGTGCGGCTCGCGCCGAGCCGTTGGCTGGGAGACGAGGCGGAGCGCCGGGGCTTCGGTTCGGTCGAGCACCTGCCAAACGGGGTGCCCCGGGGGCCCGTTCGCCAGGGCGGCGGGCCCTTCCTTTTCCTCGGCACCATCGCTGCCCACAAGGGGCCCGACCTGGTCCTCGAAGCGCACACGCGCGCACGCTTGGCGACACCGCTCGACATCGTTGGCCCCGATGGACCCGATCCCACCTATGTTGCGGCGGTGCCGCATCAGGCCGCGGTCCAAGATGCCAGCCTCCTGCTCAGCAGGGCTCAGGCTCTCGTGCTCGGCTCGCGCTGGCCGGAAAATGCGCCGATGGTGGTGCTCGAGGCGCGAGCAGCCGGCTGCCCGATCATCGCGCCCCGGTTGGGGGGCCTTCCGGAGCTCATCGTGCCCGGACAGGACGGTTGGCTCTACCAACCAGGAAACGTTGACGACCTCGCGCGTTGCCTGGTCGAGGCCGAGCTCGGAGCAACCCCTCCCGTGCGCCTACCACCCACCCTGGATGACCACCTCGACGGCCTGATTCGTGTATACGATGGACTTCGATGAGCGATCGCCTCGACCAGCTTTCCGCAACGGTGGACGAGTTCATGCTCCGGCTCGGCGTGGATTCGGACGTCACCGCGGATGGTTTCTGGTCCGCGCGCTTCGGCTCGACCGTGGTGCTGATCTCGGTTTTCGAGGACGAGGGCCACGCCTACGTCCGCCTCGCCAGCATCGTTCTGGTCGGCGCTCAGACGACGCTTGACCTCCTGTCGAGGCTGCTGCGCCTCAACAGCGAGGCCCGCTTCGGCGCCTTTCAGCTCTTCGACGACCAGACCATCGCGTTCACCCACACCTTCAGTGGGGAACAACTGTCCTTTCCGGTTTTCGAGGGCGCCCTCCGCTACGTTGCTCGTGTAGGTGACGATCACGACGAAGAGCTGCAGAGCCTCGTCGGCGGCGAGCGCGCGGAGGATGTGATCGGCGAGCCACTGCCGGCGCGCTGATGCGGATTCTGCAGGTCTCGCACGGGTGGACGGAAGGCGGCAGCGCCCTCTACGCCGACGCCTTGGCTGGGGCGTTGGCATCGCGAGCGCTGGTCGATCGCTTCGGTCCTGAGGACGTCACCGGGAAGCGCGCCAGAGGGTTCGTCGGCACGCTTCGCGATCCCGCGGCCGAGGCGTCGTTCCGGGCACGGCTCGGCGGGGTGGATCTCGTGCACATCCACCATCTCTCCGGGCTGTCGCTCAGTCTCCCGGTGGTGGCAGCCCGGGAAGGCGTCCCCGTCGTGATCACCCTTCACGACTATTGGCTGGCGTGCGCGCGCGGGCAGCTGATCAACCTGGGCGGAGAGCGGTGTGCCGGACCGAAGCCCGATCGCTGCGCGGCCTGCTTGGCGCCTGACCTGTGGGCGCCGGTGCCCGCGGCGCTGGCAGCGCGTCTACCCCCGCGAAGAGGTCCGATTGCCCAACGCGTTGAGCTATGGCGCGAGATTCGCGAAAAGACCAGCCTCTTTCTCGCGCCAAGCCGCCATGTCGCCACCCGGCTCGGCGTTCCCGCCACCCTTCTGGGCCTGCCGCTTCTCCGACACGTTTCTCCCGCACCCGTCGCGCCTTCAGGGGTGTTGAGACTCCTCTTTTTGGGTTCCTGGTTGCCGACCAAGGGGCCGCAGGTGCTCTTGGAGGCATTTTCGCGGCTCCCGGCGGGGGCCGCGGTGCTGACGCTGGCGGGGCCGAGCCCGCCCTGGCGGGGCAGCACGGTCTGGGCCGACGCGCTCAAGCGCCGTGCGCGAGCGACACCTGGGGTGCGCGTGCTCGGCCATCTGGCAGGCGACGCCGTGGCGGAGACGCTGGTCGGACATGACGTGCTCGTGCTGCCCAGCACCTGGGAGGAGAACGCGCCGCTGGTGGTGGGCGAGGCCCTCGCCGCGGGGCTGCGGGTGCTGGCGAGCGATGTGGGTGGCGTGTCCGAAGTCGCGCCCGAAGCCCGACTGGTGGAGGCTGGCGACGTCGCGGCGCTTACCGCCGCCCTCGCGAACGAAGTGCGCCGCGGGCGCGGACGCTGTCCGCCGGTCGCCCGACCCTCGATGGAAGCGCACGCCTGGGCGATCTTCAATCTGTACGAGTCGATCCTGGCCGCGGGTTAGCAGGCACCGTGCTCCTGCTCCTGGCGCGGCTTGCGCTCGCCGACGACGCGACCTGCCTCGCTTGCTGCCGCGCCGGCGGAATTGGCGGCTGTCCCACCACGCTTGAGGTGCGCACGGAACGATCGGCGACGGAACCGCTGGGCTCGCGCTGGGAGTTGATGGGTGCGTGGGTCGTCGCCTGCGACGGCAGCGGCAGGTTCGACCCGACGATCGTCCGCCAGCTCGATCACGAACCCGAGTACGGTGAGGTCGTGGGCAGCGGGAAGAATCCGTTGGCAGTCCACTGCTTCGCGCAGGCGTGCGCTCTCCCGCGCAACGTGTGCGTAGGTCCAGCCACGGCCAGCGGCGACATAGGCCTTGTGGGCTGTGAGGACACCCTCGCCGTGGACCAGAAGGCGCTCGCCGTAGGCCCCGGGCGCGCGCCGGGCGCCGGCGCCATCGTGGTGGTCATCGACGGCCGGCCGTTGGTCGCCGAGCCGGAGAGTCAGCCCGCTCCGACGCCCGGAAGCGCGCCACCGCCAGATACCACACCCCCGCCAAGCGCGCCCTGGCCCGCTCCGCCCAAGGCGCCGGCGGCTCCGAGCGCGCCGGCGCCCCCCCCTGTGCTCGAGCTTCCGGCGGACCCGCCCGATGCCTGCTCCCCGGCAAGGGAGCCAATCCGCAGCGAGAGCCGAAAGCGCGTCGGCAGCGGCGACGATCTGCGCATCACGGGGAACTCGGCCGAGGCCCTCCGCGACTACAAGGCCGCGCTCACCTTGGACAAGTGCAACGGCTACGCATGGATGTCGATCGCGCAGCTCGCTGGCGACCAGGCGCGTACTGATCTGACCATCCGCGCCCTGCGCAACGCCACGAGGCTCCTTCCCACGCACCCTGGCGCGTGGTTGATGCTGGGACGGGCCTACGAGAGCTTTGGCCAGCGCGGTCTGGCGGCCGAGGCGTTCAAGCGTGCGACCGAGCTGGCCCCGGGAAGCGCCGAGGCCGTCGAAGGGTACATGCGAACGAGATAGGCGCCGCCCATGGACCTGCAGAACGCCATCCTCGTCACCACGGTGACCGCAGCCCCCGAGCAAGGCTTCTCGATCCTGGCGCTGGTTCTCGAGGCAGACCTGGTCGTTCAACTTGTGCTTTTGGCCCTGATCGGCATGTCGATCGTGTGCTGGGGCATCATCTTGAACAAGTGGAACACGGTGCGCCGCGCGCACGCCCAGTCCACTCAGTTTCTCGACGGCTTCTGGAAGGCCCAGCAGCTCGACGACGTGTACCAGCGAACCAGTCGCTTTCCGAATTCTCCGGTCGCGGAGGTGTTCAAGGCCGGCTACGTCGAGCTCGGCCGCCTCACCGGCGGCGCCGGCGCCGGCGCGATGGACCTGGGCCTGACCGAGAACATCGAGCGCGCGCTGCGTCGAACCACCAACACCGAACTTGCCCAGCTCGAACGCTTGATTCCGTTTTTGGCGACAACCGGCTCGACGGCGCCGTTCATCGGCCTCTTTGGGACGGTCTGGGGCATCCTGCGGGCCTTCCAGAAGATCGGCGCCACCGGCAACGCCAGCATCCAAGTCGTGGGACCGGACATCGCGCATGCACTTGTCGCGACTGCCGTTGGACTGCTTGCCGCCATCCCCGCGGTCATGGCTTACAACTACTTCAACACCCGCATCCGGACGATTCACGGCGAAATGGACGCGTTCTCGTCCGACTTCCTCAACATCGTCAAACGCCACTACCGGGGTCGTTGATGAGCATGACCGGGCCATCCCGCGACGGCGCGATGATGTCGGAGATCAATGTCACCCCCTTCGTGGACGTGATGCTGGTCCTGCTGGTGATCTTCATGATCACCGCCCCCTTGATGACGACCGGAGTCGACATCGACCTGCCGAGCGCGAACACCCCGCCGGCCACGCTCACCGGCCAGGAGTTGGTCATCGGCCTCCAGAAGGACGGTAGCCTGACGCTGGCGCGGGGTACCGGGCAGCCCCTGCCGCTGACGCGGGAGCAGCTCGAGGCGAACCTCGTGGAAGAGGGGAAGATCCATCCCGGGCAGCCCGTTTTCGTGCAGGCGGATGGCTCCCTCCCCTATCAGGAGGTCATGACGCTCCTGGAACTGGCGAAGCTGGCCGGCGTCCCCAAGGTCGGCCTGGTCACCCAGCCGGGAAAGGCCAAGTAGATGTCCCGTCACCCGCTGCCGAGCTGGGAGTGGCCGGTGATGGGCGTCGCGCATCTCGTGGTCTTCACCGTCGTCATCTTCGCCCAGTGCGGCAGCGCGACGACCCCCCTCTTCCGACCCGAAGACGCCATCATCGTAGAGATGTCCGGCCCGCCGAGCGAGCCCTCGCGCATGCCCCAGAAGGCAGAGCGCGCCCCCGACGTGCAGCGCGGCACCGCGAGCCCAGAGCCGACGCCGCCGAATCCGAGCGACATGGCGCTTCCCGACGCCCAGGCGCAGGCTGGCGATGAGCGCGCGGACGCCCGCCAGGCGCTTTTGGACGAAATGCGCCGGGAAGACCTGCTCCGCGACCTCGACGCGCCCGAGGGCCGAACCGACCGCATCGCCACCAGCGCCGACGCCAACGCGGGTGACGGGTACAGCGCGCAGGCGGGGGTCCGCGACCCTGAGCTCGCGAAGTGGGTCAAGGCAGCCCAGAGCGCGCTCGCCAAGAACTTCCATCCGCTGCCGGCGTGGTGCTCAGCGAATCCCGCTATTCTCGCGGTCGGCGCCGCCGCGGTCGACGCCTCGGGGCGCATTACCGAAGAGGCGGCCATCGTCGAGACCAGCAAGTCCCAGTCCTACGATGCCTCCTGTGTGCTCGCGTTCGCGACGACCGGTCAGCTCCCGCCCCTCCCCCCAAAGTACGCAGCCGGCCTCCGGGCCAACCTGAGGTGTGAGTGCAACTGAACCTACGGCGGGTTGCCATCGCAGCTGTGGCGGCCATCGCGCTGTTTTTCGGGCTTGGCCGGGGCACGTCAAGCGCGGGTGAGGGGCTGGCCAACGTGTCGCTCACCACCAAGGGGGCCGGCCATCAGGACATCCCCCTGGCGCTCCCGACACCGCGGGGCGGCACCGCCACCGACGAGTTCTACGCCACGCTCCGGCGGGACCTCGAGCTCAGCGGATGGTTCCGGATCATCGACCCGGCCGCGTACGTCGAGCCTACCGGAACCGGCATCCGGCTTGGTGACTTCGACTTCGCGGCCTGGCGCACCCCGGGTGCTGCCGCGCTCGCCAAGACCGAGCTGACCACGACAGCCGACGGGACCCGCGCCGAGGTCTGGGTATACGAGGTCGCCGGCGGAACCAAGCTCGGGGCCAAAGCCTTTTCTGGCCCGAAGACCTCGGCAAGGATGTTGGCGCACCGGACCGCGGACGCGATCATCCTGCTGGTGACCAACCAGCGCTCCTTCTTCGACACCCGCGTTGCCTTCGTACAAAAGGTCTCCGGCAACAAGGAGGTCTTCGTCATGGACGTCGACGGTGGGGGCCGCCGGCAGATCACCAAGAACAAGGCCATAAATCTTGCGCCCCGCTGGAACCACGCCGGGACGGCGCTCTGCTTCACCAGCTACTTCAACGGCAACCCCGACCTCTACGTCGCCGATCTCGCGAAATCGGCCATCCGGCGAATCTCGGCGCGCACGGGCATCAACACCGGCTGCAGTTGGGCCCCATCCGGCGATCGAATCGCCCTGACCCTGTCGCCGGGTAGCGACAGCGACATCTTCACCATCGACCCGCTGGCCGGCACCCAGATTGCGCAGCTGACCAAGAGCCCAGGCATCGACGTTTCCCCGACCTGGTCGCCCGACGGTTCACGGATCGCCTTCGTCTCTGAGCGCGGTGGCGGCGCACAGATCTACGCCATGAGCGCCGAAGGGGGCGACGCCAAGCGCGTCAGCTTCTCCGGAAGTCAGAGCACCTCCCCGGCGTGGTCACCCAAAGGCGACAAGATCGCCTTCGTGGGGCGCGACGGCAACTTCGACGTCTTCACCGTCAACGTCGATGGCAGCGGCATGCAGCGCATCACGCAAGGAGGCGGTGACAACGAGGACCCCAGCTGGTCGCCAGACGGCGAGTACCTCGTCTTCTCCTCGACGCGAACGGGCGCGTCGCAGATCTGGCTGGCCAGCGCCGAGGGGAAGCACCAGGTCCAACTCTCGCAAGGAGCCGGCGGCTACACCAACCCCCACTGGTCAGGCCACTTGTCGTGGTGAGAGCGGCGATCGACATCGGGAGCAACTCGATCCTGCTGGTCGTCGTGGATGACGGCCGGGTGGTTCACGACGAGGCCCGCGTGGTGGGCCTCGGTCGGGGGCTCGGCGAGGTGGGGGTGTTTCGGCCTGAGCGGATGGAGGGCGCCATCAGCGTCTTGCGGGACTACGCCAACCGCGCGAAAGAGCTCGGGGTAGCGCCCGCTGCAGTGCGCGCCGTGGCCACCTCCGCATCGCGCCGGGCGCTCAACGCGACCACCTTCTTCGCCGCGGTGGCCAGGGCCACCGGACTCCGGGTAGATGTCATCTCCGGGGACGAGGAGGCTCGTCTGACCTGGCTGGGAGGCGTGTCCGGCATCGAGGTGGCCCCCGGTCCGGTGCTGCTCTTGGACCCTGGCGGCGGCTCCACCGAGGTCATCCTGGGCGAGGCGGGCCACATCCACTACCGGGAGTCGCTCGAGCTTGGCACCGTGCGACTGACCGACGCCTTCCTCGGCTACGGGCAGGTGGAGCCCGCCAGCCTCGCGCGCGCGCGCCGGGAGATTGACGACGCCTTCGCCAGCATCCACCTGCCCGTGCCGCCCCGCACCGCCGTCGCCGTGGCCGGAACCGCGACCACGCTGAGCGCGACCGGCGCCGGACTGCAGACCTACGCCGCCGACGCGGTCCACAACAGTGCGTTGTCGTCCGCGCAGCTCAGGACGTGGATCGACCGCCTGCTCGTGGCCAGCCCCGACGAGCGGCGGGCCCTGGTACCCGTGAGCCCTGAACGTGCGGATACGCTGCTCGCAGGAGCATGTATCCTGCTCCGAGCCCTCGAGCTTACCCGACGGCAGGCCTGGCGGGTCTCGGACCGGGGGTTGAGGTTCGGTCTCGTCGCGGAGTGACCGACCGCGACAAACCGCTACAAGTCCTTTACACTGAACGTGTACCCGGCTACAGTTCGCCACGACCCGCTGGAGGGCCCTTGGCCCGTTGACGCTCCTCCCCGCGCCGATCGCTCAGACACGCACCTCCCAAGCCAATCTTCGAGGCACCCATGATCCGCTATACGTTCGCACTGCCCCTTCTCCTGCTCCTTGCATGTGACGGGGAAGACGGTGGAAAAGACACGAGTGCGATCAACAGCCTCGACAGCGACGAGGTCGGCGGCGACGAGGACGGAGACGGGTACAAGATCTCGGACGACGACTGCAACGACAACGACGCAGCCATCAACCCCGGCGCGGAAGAGATCTGCGACAACGTCGACAACAACTGCGACGACCTGATCGACGAAGGCCTGATGGAGACCTACTACGTCGACGCCGACGGCGATGGCTACGGCGATACCGCCACCGCCGAGCTCGCCTGCGAAGCGCCCGACGGCTACTCCGCGGTCTCGGGCGATTGCGTCGACACCGACGCCGACATCAACCCGGTCGCCCCCGAAGTCTGCGACGAGATCGACAACAACTGCGACGGGCAGGTCGATGAAGGCGTGGGCACGCTGTACTACCCCGACGCCGACCAAGACGGCTACGGCGACGAGAAAAACCCCGGCACGCTCCTCTGCGCCCCCGAGGTTGACTGGGTCCTCGACAACACCGACTGCGACGACACCACCAACAAGGCCAACCCAGCCGCGACCGAAGTCTGCGACGAGCTCGACAACGACTGTGACACCATCGTCGACGAGGACGTCCAGAACACCTACTACCAGGACGTCGACAGCGACACCTATGGCAACGCCACGGTGACCACCCTCGCGTGCGACGTGCCCGCCGGGTACTCCGCCGACATGACCGACTGCGACGACAACAACGCCGCCGTCAACCCCGCGGCCACCGAGCTGTGCAACGCCATCGACGACAACTGCGACGGCAGGATCGACGAGGACACGGCGGCCGACGCGCTCAACTGGTACGCCGACACCGACGTCGATGGGTACGGCGATCCCGCCGTCCTGGACGTCGAGTGCTACCAGCCCCCGGGCTACGTCTCCGACAACACCGATTGCGACGACGGCCGCTTCGACACCAACCCGGGCGCCACCGAGTTCTGCAATACCTTCGACGATAACTGCGACGGCTTCGTCGACGAGGACACCGCCGCGGACGCGCTGACCTGGTACGCGGACGCCGACTCCGACAATTACGGCGCCCTCGCGGTCGTCGACATCGAGTGCTACCAGCCTGTCGGCTACGTCGCCGACAACACCGACTGCGACGACGGCCGCTTCGAGACCAACCCGGGCGCCACCGAATACTGCAACACCTTCGACGACAACTGCGACGGCAACGTCGACGAGGACACCGCGGCCGACGCCCTCAACTGGTACGCCGACGCCGACTCCGACACCTACGGCGACCCCACCGTCCTCGACGTCGAGTGCTACCAGCCCACCGGCTACGTCGCTGACAACACCGACTGCGATGACACCCGCTTTGAGTCCAACCCGGGCGCCGACGAGTTCTGCAACGGCTTCGACGACAACTGCGATGGCAACGTCGACGAGGACACCGCCTTGGACGCGCTGACCTGGTACCAGGACGCCGACACCGACCTCTACGGCAACCCCGCCGTCAGCGACATCGAATGCTACGTCCCCACCGGGTACGTCGCCGACAACACCGATTGCGACGACGGCCGCTCCGACACCAACCCTGGCGCCGACGAGTACTGCAACTTCATCGACGACGACTGCAACAGCATCATCGACGACACCTACGCAGTCGACGCGCCCACCTGGTACGTGGACACCGACGGGGACACCTACGGCGACCCTGGCGTGCCCACCAACAGCTGTGAAGTCCCCGCCGGCTACGTGGCCGACTTCACCGACTGCAACGACACCACCGCGATGGCCTACCCTGGCCGCGACGAGATCTGCGATCTCATCGACAACGACTGTGACGGCCTCATCGACGAGGACGGCGGCGTCTCCGACGGCAACACCTACTATGCCGACGCGGACGGCGACTCCTACGGCGACGAGAGCATGACCATCCTGGCTTGCGACCTCCCCGCCGGGTACGTCGAGAACTACTACGACTGCAACGATGGCGACACCACGGAGCCGATCGTGGTCTCGACCGCGGGTACCGCGGGCGGCACGGGCAACAACGCGGACCCCGTGGACAATGTCCAGGGCGGTATCGACCTCGCGGATGAGTGCGTGATCGTCCTCGCCGGTACCTACAACGAGTCCTCCATCAGCACCGACGGCAAGAACATCGACATCTGGGGCGTAGAGGGCGCGGAGACCACCACGATCGACGCGAGCCTCACCACCTGCGACTACAGCAACCCGACCACCTGCGAGTCGGTGTTCAGCATCGCTTCCGGGGGCGGTGCGGCTCCGGTCATCCACGGCTTCACCGTCACCGGCGGCACCGGCGCCATGGCGACCAGCTCCACGACCGAGACGTGTGCCGACTCCAGTTCGTCCCATGCGGGCGACGAGCTCTGCAGCGTCACCAACTACGACTACTGCGGCGGCGCGGTGTTCGTCAGCGGTGACGACCCCCAGTTCTCCGACATGGTGTTCGACAACAACGACCTCCCTGAACTGGACCAGGTCTCCACCGGCGACTGGACGCAGATCTGGATGGCGTCCGCGGGCGGCGCGATCTGCACCGTCAATGCCACCGTCACCCTGGATGACGTGGTCTTCTCGGACAACTTTGCCGACGTCGGCGGCGGTCTGTTCGCGAGCCAGAGCTCGGTGGTGGACGTCACCCACGGGTGGTGGGACGACAACTCGGCGTCTGACGGCGCCGGTGTCGCCTCCGAAGATGCCACGCTCACCGTCACCAACTCGGTGCTCGCGTGCAACAACGCCACCGTCGACGGCGGCGGCTTCTTCACCTCCTCCAGTGGCTCCGCGAGCTTCGTGAACGTGCTGTTCGCCTACAACACCTCGGGTACCAGCACCGCCAACGGCTCGCAGGGGTACGTCGGCAGCGGCACCACCGGCGTGATCTGGAACATCGTGGCCGAGGGCAACACGACCTCGCCGCTGTTCCAGAACGGCGGCACCGGGACCAGCGGGTACGGCGACCTGTACAACCTCGGCTCCGGTGGCAGCACCGGCGGCACCTGGTCCAGCACCGGCACCGCCACCAGCATCGGCAGCCAGTTCGGCGGAATCACGTGCAACGGTGACCTCGTCGGTGACGACGCGATGCTCGTTTCTGGCGCCGCGTCGATCGACGCTGGCGACCCGGACCCGGCGTACAACGACGTCGACACCACGACGAACGACCTGGGCGCCTACGGCGGCCCTGGCGGCACCTGGTAAGCGCGCTACCGCGCTGAAGGTTCGGGGCCCGCTTCGGCGGGCCCTGTCGTTTTTGCCGGTGGGCCCTTCGGCGATCCTGTGCTATTGCTTTGACTGCGGAGACGTCCCCGATGCGTACACTTGCCCTCTTCGGAGCCGCGCTCCTTGTCGCTGGGTGCGAACCCGGTGGCAAATCCAACGACACGGCCGGTGGGTTGGACGCCGGCACGGCGTGCGACATTTCGCCCACGGCTTGTGATGAAGACGGGGACGGCTACAAGCCGTCTGAGAACGACTGCGACGACAGCGACTCCAGCGTCAACCCGGGCGAGGTCGAGACGTGCAACGGCCGGGATGACAACTGCGACGGTGCGGTGGACGAAGGTGTCGGCTCGGCCTGGTACCAGGATTTCGACCAGGACGGGTACGGCAACACCGCGGCCACACAGATCGCGTGCGAACAGCCCGATGGGTACGTCGCGACCGACGGGGACTGTGACGACGCGCAGCCCCTCTCGTTCCCCGGGAACGAGGAGGTCTGCGACAAGATCGACAACAATTGCGACGACAGCATCGACGAAGGCGTCACCACAAACTTCTACGCCGATTCCGACGCGGACAACTACGGCGATGCTGCCAGCCTCGTCGCGGCGTGCGAAGCTCCGGTCGGCCATGTGACCGACAACACCGATTGCGACGACAGCACGTCCCGGGCGTACCCGGGCAACGCTGAGGTCTGCGACACGATCGACAACGACTGCGATGGCCGCGTGGACGAGGGCGTCACCACCCTCTACTACGCCGATGTTGACGGAGATGGCTATGGCGACATCCTCGTCCCTGAGGACGCGTGCTCGCTGCCCACCGGGTACTCCGAGAACGCGCTGGACTGCGACGACACGGACCCGGCCGTCAACCCGGCGGCTACCGAGCTCTGCAACGCGGTCGACGACGACTGCGACGGCGACGTCGACGAAGCGTCCGCAGCCGACGCGCTGACCTGGTACGTCGATGCCGACGCCGACACCTACGGCAGCGCCTCGACCAGCGTGGTCCAATGCTACCAGCCCGCCGGCTACGTGCTCGACGCGACCGACTGTGATGACGCGCGCTTCGAATCCAATCCTGGCGCGACTGAGTTCTGCAACGGCTTCGACGACAACTGCGACGCCGCCGTGGACGAGGACACCGCGGCCGACGCCCTGGCTTGGTACGCGGACGCCGACGCGGACACCTTCGGCGACGTCGCGACGCTCGACGTCGAGTGCTACCAGCCGACGGGCTACGTCGCCGACAGCACCGATTGCGACGACCTCGACGCCACCAGCTTCCCCGGAGGCATCGAGGTCTGTGACGGAGCCGACAACGACTGCAACGGCGTGGTCGACGACGCGCCCACTGACGGCACCACATTCTATGCGGACGACGATACGGACGGCTTCGGCGACCCCCTCGACTGGGTCAGCGAGTGCGCCCTGCCCGCGGGGTACGTGGAAAATGCGTACGACTGCAACGACGCCAACGTCTCCGAGCCCGTGGTCGCCGACGCGATCTACGGCTCGAGCGCGGGTAGCGGGACCCTCGCCGCCCCCTACAGCTCGCTCCAGGACGCCATCGACGACGCGAGCGAGTGCGTCGTCGCGCTCGAGGGGACCTACTCGGAGTCCATCGACCTGAGCGGGAAGAGCATCGACGTGTGGGGGGTGATGGGCGCCGAGTACACGACGATCGACCCGTCCCTCAGCGTGTGTTCGACGGCCAACCCGACGGCGTGCGCGGCCGCCGTTGAGATTTCGTCGGGGTCGGGGGCGGCGCCGACGCTGCACGGCTTCACCATCGAGGGCGGAACGGGCTCGGTCTCGTCCGCGGTGACCACCGAGACCTGCGCGGACTCGTCGTCGTCGCACGGCGGCTCAAACACGTGTTCGGTCACCACGTACACCTACTGTGGGGGGGGCATCGCCATTGACGGCGACGACCCGATCCTCGAGGACGTCATCGTCTACAACAACGAGCTGCCGATCGCGGATCAGGCCTCCACCGGCGACTACAGCCAGGTGTGGCTGAGCAGCTACGGCGGTGGCATCTGCGTGCTGGACGGGAACGTCAGCCTCGACACGGTGTGGGTCATCAACAACTACGCGGACGCTGGCGGCGGAATCTACGTCTCGGGGAGCGCGATCCTGACCGCCACCCACACCCAGATCGCTGAGAACGACGCCAGTGACGGCGGCGGCCTTTTCGTGACCGAAGCGGCGATCAACATGACGAATTCTGTCCTCGCCTGCAACGCGGCGACCACCGACGGCGGCGGCTTGTTCACCGAGTCCAGCGCCAATATCGACGGGGAGAACATCGCCGTCTACGGGAACGAGTCGGCGATCACCGGGAGCGCCCGCGGCGCCGACCTGTGGCTGGCTTCGGCGACGGGCTTCCAATTGATCAACTCGATTGTGGAGAACGACATCGCGACATCGATGGTGTACGGCGCCGGCTCAGCCACCTTGCAGTACAACAACATCTACAACGACAACTACTCCGGCAGCACCTACGGCGGGTCGTTCTCGGCCGGCTCCGGCAGCATCAGCATGGGCGGCAACTTCGTCCGCTCGGTGTGCGATGGCAACGCCCGCAACGACGACTGGATGCTGGATGCAACGTCGGGCGGCCTGGACGCCGGGAATCCGGCGTCGGCCTACAGCGACGTCGATGGAACGGACAACGACATGGGCGCGTATGGCGGGCCTGCAGGTTCCTGGTAGCCGAGCTCAGGCGACCGGCAGAATGCTGAACACTGCGTTCATGCCAGCCTCTTCGAGGTTCCATGACGCCAACTCGCGATTGCCGGGCAGGTCGTAGGCGGTCACGCGGGAAGGAAGCGACTCCGGGCGGTTCAGTGGCGCGCGGAGCCAGGAGAGGTTCTGCTGAGGGGCATCAGCGAAAGAGCGCCCGTATTCTTGGCCGTGGGCCGCCTCAACCCCCAGAAGAATCACCGACTGCTGCTCGACGCCTTCGCAGCCGCCGCGATCCCCGGTGCGCACCTGCTCATCGCCGGCGAGGGCGACCTCCGACCGGAGTTGGAAGCCCGCTCAGCCGCCCTGGGCATCGCCACGACGGTCCACTTCCTGGGCGTGCGCGCCGACGTTCCGCGACTCTTCGGCGCCGCAGACGCCTTGGTCATGCCGTCGTCGTGGGAGGGCAATCCGTTGGTTGTCATGGAGGCCATGGCCGCCGGTCTCCCAGTTGTCGCGACGAGGGTCGGGTGTGTCCCTGAGCTCGTTTCACCCGATACTGGCAAATTGACAGAGCCGGGCGACCGCGATGGACTCGCGATGGCGATGACGGCGATGGCGGGCGATCTCGTCCGCGCGCGAAGGCTCGGCCGCGCGGCCACGTTGATAGCCAACGAGCGCTTCAGCTCCGAGGCAATGGCCCGCGCCTACGAAGCGCTGTACCGGAGCCGGCGGAAGGAACAAGCGACCTCATGATAACGTTTGGTGCAACGATGCTGCGAGCCCTCCTCCTCTGCCTGCTCTGCTTGGTCCTCACCCTCCCTGCCCGCGCGGAACCCCCCGGCCCGCCGGTTGAGGTTGGCGGCGACTACAAGATCGGCGCCGGAGACACCGTAAGCGTGCAGGTGTACGGCGAGCCCAGCCTCAGCGGCCAGTTCCCGGTCGATGCCAGCGGCGGGCTCGACTTTCCGCTTTTGGGCCGGGTGCTGGTGGGAGGGTTGGCACCGCCCGAGGTGATGATCATGCTTCGCACGCAGTTGATGGCTGGATACCTTGTGAATCCGAGCGTGACCGTTTCCGTTTCGGGCTTTCGGAGTCAGCCGGTGCAGGTGCTCGGCGCGGTCGCCAAGCCGGGGCTCTACTACCTGCACGGCCCGACGACCGTCATGGCGATTCTCTCCGAAGCCGGCGGCGTGGCCCAGTCTGGCGTCAACGAGGTGCGGATCACGCACCAGGGCGAAGAGCAGGCGCCGGTCGTATTGCCCTACAACGAGCTGTTGAGTCGAAGCGCCGACGAGCTGAGCGTCCGCGGCGGCGACATCGTCTTCGTCCCCCAGAGCCTGGTCACCGTCATCGGATCGGTGGCGAAGCCGGGCGAGGTCGCCTATCGAAACGGGCTCACAGTCACCCAGTGTATCGCGAACACCGGTGGCGCCCTGGCCACCGCCGCGCTCGGCCAGGTCTACGTCCTCCGCGGAGACAAACGGATCCGCGTGAACCTGCGCCGGGTGTTCAGCGGTCAGGCGGCGGACGTTCTCTTGGAGGCCGGGGACAAACTGTACGTGCCTGAGTCCGCGATCTGATGGCCCAGCTCCTGGTCACCGGCGGTGCCGGGTACATCGGCTCGCACCTGGTCCTTGACCTGCTCCTTGCGGGTCACGATGTGGTGGTGGTGGACGACCTGAGCACCGGGCACCACCTCGCGCTGACGCGGGTAGCCGAGCTGGCTGGGCGGGGATGTCGGTTTGTCCACGCCGATATCGCCGATGTCGCGACCGTGGCCTCCGCGCTCGACGGCGTGGATGCCGTCTTTCACCTCGCGGCGTTCAAGCTGGTCACCGAGTCGATGGTCGCGCCGGAGCGCTATTTTCGCAACAACGTAGCGGGCACCGCCGCGCTTTTGGAGGCCATGGTGCGGGCGGGCGTCACGCGCCTGGTCTACTCGTCGAGCGCGGCGGTGTATGGGCCGCAGCCCGACGCCCCGATCTCGGAGGATGCGCAGCTCAACCCGGAGAGCCCGTACGGCGTCAGCAAGGCACAGGGCGAGACGATGTTGTCGTGGATGTGCGCACGCCGGGGCTGGGCCGCCACATCGCTCCGGTACTTCAACCCGGTCGGTACCCATCACTCAGGTCGGATCGGACAACCCCAGCGCGACGCCGCCGCCCTCGCGCCGCGCGTGCTCAACGCGCTTCAGCACGCCGACCAACCGCTCACGGTCTATGGCACCGATTGGCCAACGCCGGACGGCACCTGCCTGCGCGACTACATCCACATCGCCGACCTCAACCGCGCCCACCTGCTGGCGCTGCAGGTGCTCCTACCGGGGCAGCACGGCATCTTCAACGTGGGGAGCGGCCGGCCGCATAGCGTCCGAGAGGTCCTGGCGTCGTGCCGGCGGGTCACCGGCCGGGAGGTCCCCACCACCGACGGTCCTCGTCGCGACGGCGATATGGCTCGCTCCACGGCAGACGCCTCCCGCTTTCATGCTGCCACCGGCTTCATCGCCACTGGCACCCTCGATGACATGCTCGCCTCGGCCTGGACCTGGGCGGCTCACAATCCCGCGGGGTACGCGACATGACCACCCTTCTTCTTTTCGCACTGGCCGCGGCTGCACCCATCGGCCCGGCGCCAGCACCGGCGCCGCTCTACGGATTCTGGGGCCTCGACGGCTTCTGGAACGTCCGCGACTTGACCTCCCTGCGTACCCGCATCCGCATGGGCCTGGTCCAAATGGCCACCACCGACCCCCGCTCCGCCCTGTTGGACATCTTTCCGGCGATGAAGGCCGCCGGGGTCAAGGTCAGCCTGCGCCTCACCGGCGGCCCCAAGAACTACACGCTCCCCAACGGGGACTTCAGCCTACCGGCCTGGAAGTTCCACCTCGAAAAGTGGCACAACACCGGGATCGAAGCCTATATCAGCGACGGCACCGTGGTCGGACACATGCTGCTCGACGACATCAAGAACTACACTGGCCGCGACCCGACCGCAGCCGAGCTCGACGAGATGGCCCGGTACAGCCATGAGCTATTTCCGGAGGTGATGGCCTTTGTGCGCGAGCGCGCGACCGCGATGCCGGTGCCCGACAGCGGCAAATACGAACACGTGGACGCCATCGTCAACCAGTACAAAGCCCTGGACGGGGACGTGGCAACCTTCGCGATGGTTGAGGCCAACGCCGCCGCGCGGCTCGATCTGGGCGTGATCAATGGGCTCAACATCGCCAACGGTGGCGACGGCTCCAGCCGCCAGCCGGGCTGGGCCAAGGGGCGCTGGGCGATGTCAGCGGAGGAAATTCGCACCTACGGCAAGGTCATGGCCGGGGTGCCGACCTGTGGCATGTTCCTGAACTGGGAGTACGACGGCACGGAACGGTGGGTGGACGGCAGCGTCGGGAGCACCTGGTTCGACCGCCCAGACGTCGAGGCCGCGCTGGCGGAGGTGGGCGATGTGGTGTCGCGACATCCGTATGTAAAGCTCACTCGCCGCTGACTAGGCCAGGATCATCCGAGTATACGCGCCGACGAAGAAGGTGAGGATGATCAACCCGACGAAGGTTTGCGCAGTGTTCAGGTAGCGAAAGCGGCTGTCGGACTCGCCAAAGTCCCACCCGGTGTTGAAGCCGCCGAGGGTCTGGATCGAGATGTAGAAGAGCCCCAGCCAGGGGATGTCGCGGATGCGCACGTCCGCACCACCATAGCTCATCACCGTGTCCGGGCAGTAACGACGGTACAACAAGGCGAAGAACGCGCAGAGAAGCGCGGCCGTGACCGCGAGATTGCCGAGGCGCACCCCCCATCCGAACGCAAGCTCGAAAACCACGGTTCGCAAGAGCCAAAGGGGTGTACCCAGCACGCCCCCGCGCACCAGGGCGTCGTGGGTCTGGCTGTGTTTGATCCACCAATAAGCCCAGTCTTCGTCAGCCGTCATCGCGCGGTCGCCGAAGCTCTGCTTCAGCGTCGTGTACTCGTCGATGGCCCGGTCGAAGCAGAGGGCGCGGAACCCTGCCTCGTCCAACTCGCGCCCGGGCGCCTGCCGGGCGTGGCGCAAGTCACCTACCGGAGCGAGGGCCGCCCGCGCGCAACGGGCGTACCAAAGACGATGTTCGCCCGAGGCGACATCCTCGACCTGGTCCCGGTCGATCTGCAGCGTGCCGACCTCGGCGCCGTAGAACGAGAGCGTGGCGCCCGGCGAAAATCGTGCGTCGGTCAGCGTGACCCGTCCAGGGACGTTTGCATCGTCCAGCACCAGGGTCCGCTCGAAGGTCGCTTCGTTGAACGCCAATTCCTGAGCGTACACGGTGGTGAAGTCGGCCTGACTGTGCCACCGGGTCCGCTCGAAGTGCGTTTCCCCGCCGAACTGGGTGTTGTAGAACTCTGCGAGCGTGTCGGCGCCTGCCTTTCCGAAGGTGACGCCCTCGAAGATCACAAAACCAGTCATCTTGGCGTTGGTGAAGCGGAGATTGCCGTCGATCCGCGCCGTGAGGTCGTCGACGGAGGCGACGCCGTAGCTGGAGCGCGTGGCCAGAGGCTCAGCAGCGTCGTCGTCGCCCTGGTAGTCGCGGTACACCGCAAGGAGCGGCGAGGGATCGAGCCGGTTGCGAGCCCGAGCGGCGCCATCGAGCGAGAACCTCACCTTCCCCAGCACTTCGGCGTCCACGAAGTCCGCGTCTCCCTTGAGATGAGCCCCCAAGGCGTCCAGGCCGCCCAGGCTCACTTCCTTCATCGCCAACGTGCCGGTCACCACCGACCGACTGAGGTTCAGTCGGCCCACGACGCGGGAGGCATCAAAGGACACTCCCTGATCGAAGCTCGCATTTTCGAACGTCGCTCCCCGAGCGAACTCGCACCCGTCAAAACTCACCGGCGCCTCGAAGCGGGCGGAGTCGAAGTACACGGTCTGCACCGACGCAAGCTCCGAAAAGCGCGTGGCCGTGCGGAAGCGCGTGTGACCGAAGAACGCGGACTTCTCGAGTCGGGTACGCTTGAAGTTGGCGCCCGCGCCAAAGGTCGAAAATCGGAAGTCGGCATCGCCCGCCACCCGGGCACCGCGGAAATCGGCCGCACCCTCGAAAACGGTGAAGGGAAACCGGGCCACCCGCCCGGTAACGGCGACGTCCTGGAAGTTGGCCCGCCCCAAAAAGACCGTCTCGCGCGTCCCCAACTCCGAGAACCGACTCCCCGGCACGGCTTTGCTCTTGTTGACCTCGCCCTCCCAGGTTTTGCCGACATCGAAGTCGCCGAGCACAAAACCCTTCATGGACAAGGTGCCAATGTCGCGATTCGGGATGCGCACGCTTCCGAGGATGCACCGGTCGAAGACGATGCGCGCCGCGAGGGTCGAGGTGTCCACCCCCGTGAGATCGAGCTTGTCGATGTAACAGTAGCGGAATCGGGCCTCTCCATCGGTGTCTGGTCGCGACAGGGCCGCGAGCACGCGGTCCGCTGGGATCACCTCGATCGTGCGCTGTTCACCCTTGCTGGTCACGTAGATCGGCACGGACTCCCCGGCGCGAGCGCGTTCGACCCGGCTCCGCACGTCGGCCACGATTTCGGCGAACATCGCATCGCGCTCGGGAGACCGACTCATGATCCGCAGGGCCAGGGCGGCGTGAAGCGGGTCCTTCTTCGCGAGGCTCCTGAACTCTACCGCGGCCCCGGCGAAGTCCCCGAGCCCCTCCAAGACGACGGCGGCGCGCAGTTCCTTCTGCTTGCCGAAGTACAGCGCGAGCTCATCCTTGTCGTACGCGACACCGAAGAGCGCACGCGCGAGCACGCTGTCCCCATGAGCGAGGTGCCAGCGCGCCGAAAGGCGGATCAGCTCCGCATCCTCGTGCGCCAGCGCGTCCGCCTCCGTGCGGAGTCCCCCTGGCGGGCCCTCGGTCACCGCCGACCCCGACACGGGCGCGACCGGACTCTCCGGGGCCTGGGCGCGGGCGCGAAGCGCACCGAAAACGGTCAAGCAAAGGACCATGACCAAGGAGAGGCGGGCATACGCGGCCATGCCGCGCGACTAGCACGTGTGGCGACGATCCGCAGGTGCTATGCTCACCCTCGCGATGTCGGACCCGCCCAGTCGAGATGCGTTGGCCCAGTACACGACCGGGGCTCGAGCGCTCGACACCCTGGGAATCGTGGGCTTCTTCGCCGCCGCCGGCGCGGTCTTGGCGCGCCTGGGCAGCGTCGAGGGCGTCTTTGCCGAGCCCTTGATGTGGGGGGCTTTGCTTGCTGGCTACATCGGCGCCGATTTCTTCTCGGGCACCGTGCACTGGTTCTTCGACACCTGGCTGTCGGTGCGCACGCCGGTGCTCGGCACGATGTTCGTGCGCCCGTTTCGTGAACACCACGTCGATCGCACCGCGATCACTCGCCATGGGTTCGTCGAGGTCAACGGCAGCAACTGCTTGGCGACCTGCCCGGTGCTCGTGGCGGCGCTGCTGCTCGATCCTGGGTCCCCAGGCGGGCGGTTGCTGATGGCCTTCCTGCTCGCGCTCTGCCTCGGTGTCTTCGCCACCAACCAGTTCCACAAGTGGGCGCACCTCTCGGATCCGCCCCGGGCTGTCCGCTGGCTTCAGGCGGCCCATCTGGCCCTGGGGGCCGAGCACCACGCGTTGCACCACGCGGCGCCCTACGATCGGCACTACTGCATCACCACCGGCTGGCTCAACCGACCGCTGGACCGCATCGGCTTTTTCCGCGCCCTCGAACGGGGAATTAGCTGGCTTTCGGGAGCCAGCCCGAGGGAGGAGGACACGGCGCTGACCTGACCGGCGCCCGGCATCGAGCTCCGCGCTGCCGCCCGTTCACCGCGTTTCTGGATAATCCACCGACACCAGGTACAGGCCGTCAGCACGGGCGGTCCGACCCGCCCGGCGCGGATCCTTCGCCGCGAGAATCAGCGCGAGATCGCCAGAAGCCCGGCGTCCTTCACCGATCTCCACCAGCGTGCCCACCATGCGGCGAACCTGGTAACGGAGGAAGCCGTTGCCGTGAAAGAGCAGGTGGTGCTCGCCGCCGCCCAGGTCCCGATGCTCGGCCCGATCAATGGTGCGCACCGCTGTTTTGGCGCTACAGCCTGCTCCCCGGAAGGACGTGTAGTCATGGGTGCCGACGAGGGCCGGCAGCGCGGCGTCAATCGCGGCCCAATCCAGCGGACGCTTGACCTGCAGGGCGAAGCCGATGGAAAACGGACTGCGATCCCGGCGTTCCAAGATTCGGTACCGGTAGGTCTTGCCGATCGCTGAGATCCGCGCGTGGAAACCATCGGGGACGATATCGGCCGCCACCACCGACAACTCGTTCGGCAACGCGCTGTTGAGGCCCATGCGCACCCGATTGGGATCCCGTTCGACGTCTGCTCGGAACGTCACGACCTGGCCCAACGCATGCACGCCAGCGTCCGTACGTCCGCTCCCATGTACGATCACTCGCTCCACGCCGAAATGGGTCGCCAGAGCTGTCTCCAGCGTCGACTGAACCGTCGGGTGACCAGCCTGCATCTGAAAACCCGAGAACGCGCGACCGTCGTACTCGATGACCAGACGGTAGATCGGCATTGGGGACCGCGCAGGTTGGAGGCCGGAGGGAATGGCGCGGTAGGGGAAGGGGCCGCAGGCTCCTTCCCCCTTTCAGATCAATAGTCGAACTTGAGCCCGAAGGTCACTTCGGTCGAGGTGAAGTCCAGGCTCTCCGAGCCGAGGTCGTAGCTCTGCCGATACTCGGCCACGAGGTAGCTGTCGTTGACACCCACGACGGTCTCGAGGCGGCTGGCGGCGCCCTGGTCGAGGCTGTCGAGCAAGAGGCAAAGACCCGCGCCCCAGTGCCATCCGGGCGATCCCGAGGTGGTCTCGCCGCCGCCGTCGTCGTCGTACTTCGAGACCCAGGTGTCGTTCCACAGCCAAAGGTCGAACCCGGCGCGGACGAAGGGGACGACCGGTTGTTCCTTGGCGAAGTCCAGGCGAAGGGTGGCGTCCAGGCCGAAGGGCACGGCCGTGATCGTTTCGCTGTCGCTCGAAGTGGCGCCGCTGGCCGAGGCCTGACCCCCTTCGTCGCTCCACAGGCCGGCGCTGAAATCCACCTCGAGAAGATTGGTCGTCCACCCGAGCTCGGCGCGGAAAAGGCGGTTGTCGGACGTCCCGAATGCGTCCGTCAGAACCTCGTTGTCCTGGGACAGGAAGGGGCCGTAGCGCAGTTCCAGGTTCCAGTGACGCGAGGTGAGGTCGTCTTCGTGCGGGCGAGCCTGGGCAGGCATAGGAGCCAGCGCGACCGCCCCGAGGAGCGCGAGCAGCGAGGCACCGCCTGCCTTGCGGAGCCGTCTGGGTCGACGCGCGACGACCGCCGCCACAGCGGCGGAAGCCCCGAGCCAGCCCGCTGCGCCGAGCGGAAGCCCGCACCAACTGGCGATGCCCAGGCGTTCGCTGACCGAGTACGTCTCTTCCGGGGTGACTGCGATGACCTTGGACATGGCTCCCTCCTGCTTGGCGTCGTCGGCGCCGTCGATGGCGCGAACGCCCACATAGTAGATCTGGCCGTTGGTCAGCCCGCCGATGGCCTTCGAAACCATGCCCAGGGCATCCGGCTCGTCCGTGAGCTCGCCCGGGTCCTTGTCCGGCCCCACGTACAGCGGACCGCCGGTGGCGTAGTCGGCCGCCTCCCAAGGCTCGGTGGTGATCCAGACCTGATAGGAACTGGCCACCTCCGTATCGAAGGCCTCGAATTCGATCAGAACCCGCTGGTCCCCGAAGGTGACGTTTCCGGCAGCTAGCACCACCTGCGAGGGGACGTCGTCCACCGTCAAGAATGTGCCGTCGCGGCCATCGACTTCGCCGCCATCTTCGGTCACGCGAATCTCCACCAGCCAGGTGACGTCTGCGCCCTCATCAGTCGCCGGGAGGCTGAACGAGGCCGTCCCAGGGACCGCGGCCTCGACCGTCCCTGACGCACCGTCGATCTCCTCGGGGGCACTCGCAAGCCCCAGTTCCTGGCGCCACGCAGTCCACGACCCCGCAACATCGCTGGTGAAGGTGAGCTCGACGGTGTCAGAGGTGGTGACCGTTTCGGCGGAGACCGAGGTGATCTCCACCCACGGGCGGTCCGTTATCGTCGCCAGGCCCGCCGCGGTGCCCACAAACCCGTAGCCGGTGACGGCGCCGATCTCGCTGATGCCGCCGAGGTCGGCGATGGTCACGACCGCGTCGCCGACCGCAGTCCCGTCGTAGTTGTAGAGGTGCAGCCCATCGTCAGCGCCGAAGCCAATCCAACTGTCGGTGGAGAGTCCGCCCACGGCAGTGGTAGCCCCCACGCCATCGAGCAGGGTGAAGAGGACGTCCAAATCGGCGCTGTCCCCGCTCACGATGCCGTACGAATAAAGCGCGTCCCCGTTCGCGATCCAGGTAGTACTGCCCCCGTCGACCCAGACGTCCCCGAAGTCCCGCGACCCCTCGTTCTCGTTGAGCTGGCTGGTGGTCAACGAACCGGCCGAGACCGCCACCCGGCCCAACTTCGCGCCGCCGTGGCTGACGTACAGGTAGGTGATGGTGCGCGCCCCGGTCGTTTCGTCGACGGTGTAGCGGGCGCCCATGTCGACGAATCCATCGTCGTAGAACTCGGCGAGAGCCTCGGCATCGGTGCTTCGGGCGACAAGGTCGTAGGTCTGAATCGCGGGGCCGAGCGTGTCACTGTTGACCAGCACGTACACCGAGGTGCCGTCCGCCTCGACGGCGAGCGCGGCGCCTGCCAACGGATACGCGGCGACCCACAGCGGCGCGAGACCCGAGGGCAGCGACCACTCCCCCACGCTGTCATCGCTGAGCCCCGCCCACATCGACGGCGCGGCCGTGCTTCCCGCGAAGCCGACGCTGGTGACGGTAGCCCCACCCTCCACTGCTACGTTCCACGCCGTCCACGTGGCGGTGTCCACCACGATCAGCTCGCCTTCCGTCGTCACCCAGGCGACGGAGGCCTCGTCCCCGCTGACCGCCACGTCGGCGACCGCGCCAGACGCGAAGGTGGTTGCGACGTGATCCGGCGCGGCATTCGCGAGGGCCAAAAGAAGCAGCATCAGGCCTCCAGACGAGACGTCAGCCCCGCCGCAATCAACAACTCCGCCAGCGCCACGGGGACCGCGGCACCCGCCCCCGCGATGTTGTCAGCAGCGACCCACAAGTGTACCCCGTCGCCAGCAGGATCCGCGCGCAGGCCGCCGAAATAGACAGGGGCGCGGCCCATCACCTTGCGCGGGCGCAGGGTTCGGAGGCGCGCAGCGGTCGCCAAGCCGGGCGCCGACGCCAGCGCCGCCTCCGCGGCCTCCGCGTTGTCGAGCCCCCGGATGTGGAGCGCCGCCGTCATGCCACTAAAGACAGACTGCGTCGCGACCTGAACCGCGATTCGCGAGGGATTCACGCCCAAAATCTCCGAGACTTCCTGGGAAGCACCGAGCTCCCGGGCGCTCCATTCACCACCATCGCTATCTTCCGGCAGGGTGTCGAAGGCCAGCCCCTCCGCGAAGTGGCGCCGAGGCGGATCCTGGAGGTTGAACGACGCCACCACCTGCTGCGAGAGCTCTTCGATCGCGGCGCGCCCGTAGGCGCTGGCGGGCAGGCTCACCAGCCCAGTGACGGTGTGGGCGCCAAGCGGCAAAAGCGGCGCCAGGACGCTGGTGAGCAGCCAACCGACGGCGCCGGGCGTGCGCGCACCTCCCGCCCGAGCCACGTCGGCTTCAGGGATCGCGCGCAGGCCGGGCATGAGCAGTGGACCCGCGAAGAAGCCTGCAGCGGCATTCCCGACGTCGATGACCAGGGAGCCGCGCGCAGCCAGCGTCGGAACGATGCGTTGGGCCACACTCACTGGCAACGCCGAGAAAACCACGTTGGGCGCTGAATCTGCGGCCTCCGCCAATACGTGGACCGCGATCGAGCGGCCGCCGAAATCCACGGTGTCGCGACGCATGGCGCGTGAGGCGTAGGCAAAAATCTCACTGCTGGCCAGCGCGCTCGTGGCCAGACGCGCGAGCAGCGCCTCGCCGACGCTCCCGGTCGCACCCAGCACCGCAATTGTCGGACCCATCATCGGGGGCGACTATCGCCCTCGGCACCGGCGCGCGCGGCTCTGGCAGTCGAGAGTTGTTGCTACGCGTCCCGATGCGCGTCGAGAATCGCCTGCATGCGGAACTTTCCGCGCAGCTTCATCCGCTTGAGCTTCCCGATTTCCCGGCGCTCCGCCTCGGACGGGTGATGCACGCCGTCCAGCCGACTCAGGTGAGCTTCGAAGCCTTGATGCCGGCCCCACAAGTGCCGTAGTTCGTCATGGTTGCCGGCAAGGCGAGAGATCAGATCGAGTTCGTGCCGTTCCATTCACACTCCTTGAGTCTGTAGTGTACCAGAGGCGTACGCGACCGATCAAGTCGGGATGACGGCGTCAGGCTCCCTGAGGTAGAACGGGGCGACCAACGCAGGGTCCTGCGGGGGGGCCATCGCCAGCGAAGGGCCAGCCGCCCGGAGGTAGCGGTCATCGGGGCCCGACACCGGCCCCACGCCGCCCGCCACAAGCACGTCGTGCAGCACGGCAAGCCCCTCGCCCACCGCCACCGTCCCCGCGGGCAGTCCCTCCATCAGCGAGGCGATGCCGACGTCCCGGGGTGAGTCGAGCGGCAAAGGCACGAGCCCGCGAGTGTCGAAGCGCTGCGCGTAAAAGCGAGCTTTTCGGGCGTCCAACACCGCGAGCACCGACGCGTGCCCGGGGGCGGCCGCGGCCCGCACCGCCAAGGTTGGCAACGGAAAGACCGGCAGCCCCCTCGCAAGGGCAAGACCCAGGGCATGAGCCAGGCCGACGCGCAGCCCGGTGAACGCGCCCGGGCCGATGACGACGCCAACGCCGTCAAGCCGATTCAGCGCGGCAATGGCCCGGGAGAGCGCCGGCGTGAGCCAGCCGTCGGCGCCGGAGACGATGGCGGCCGTCTCGACCCCGACGCATTGTCCGTCGGCGAAGGCGGCAACCCCAACGACGGGGCCGGCGGTATCGAGGAGGACTAGGCGCACTTGGGGGCAGCCGCGGGCTCGCCCGGCGGCGCGTCCTCATCGGGCTCAAAGCGACGACGAACGTCCCAGACGCTCACGACGAGGAACAGGGTCACCAACATCAGCACGCCCACCTGCTGCAGGCGTTCCCTCAGGCGATACGGCAGCGGGCGACCTCGAACCCACTCCGCCAAATACATCACGATCTGCCCCCCATCGAGCACGGGGACCGGCAACAGGTTCAGCACCCCGAGCGAGATGCTCAAGAGGGCCACGGTGGCAGCGGCCTCGAACAGTCCCTTTTCCCAGGCACGACCGGCCGTGGCGAAGATCTCGATGGGGCCGCCAAGATTCTGGCTGGCCGGGGCGCCGCCCGTGACCATGAGGCCGAGCTGCTCGATCATGCGGCCCGCGCTGCCGACCGTGGCCTCGAAGGCGCGCGAAACCGCCGCCACTGGCCCGTACGGACGAATCACGTCGACCGGGTACACGAAGGCGCCGCCCGGGCCGAAACCGACCATCGGCCGGACATGGTACCGGCGGTTGGCGTCGACGTCCTGCACGACTGCGGGGGTGATTTGCAGGTCGAGGATCACTCCGGCGCGGCGGATCTTGAACGGGACCACCGCCGCTTTGTCCTGGAGTGCCCCGCCGTCGGGCAAGGAAAGCGCCACCGCGGAGGTCACGTCGGCCCACCTCCGGACATCCCGCTCGCCGATGCGCAAAACGCGGTCCCCGATCTGGAGGCCCTGGCACTGCGCCGGCGAGGCCGTGTCATCGGGAAGCGGACCTATGGTCGCGACACCCAGCATCCCGTTGGCGAGGCCCCATCGGGCCCAAAGCGCGTCATCGGCGGGAAACCGCGTCGGCGCCCAGGCGTCGTCCACCTGGACCGCCCGCTCCTCCCGCTGGAGGCCACCCCCTTCGGCGCGAGTGCGCTCCACCACGAGGTGAGCCCTGGTCTTGCCTTTTAGCGCGGTCACCAGCTCAGACCAGACCGCCACGTCGCGACCGTCGACACTGCGGACGCGGTCACCGGTGCGCAAGCCGGCCCGCCCGACGGGAGATGCCGGGTCGTCAACCAAGAGGCTGGTGTCCATGGCGCGCGGATCCAGGCCGTAGTCCCCGAAGTGGTGGACGTCGTCTACATCCGCGATGGGGACGTCGAGGGTCAGGGCGGCTCCCGCGCGCTCGACGCCCAGCGGCACGCTCACGTCGGGCGACTGCGCCTCCATTGCTTCGGCCACATCGACCCACGTCGTGGTCGCGACGGTCCCGACGGCGACGATCCGGTCACCCGGCTCGACCCCAGCCGCCTCCGCCGCGCTGCCGGGCACGACATAGCCGACGTCCGCACGCCACTGTGGCTCGCCCCACAGGAAAAGGGCACTGAATACGAAGAGCGGCAGGATGAGATTGGTGACGGGACCGGCAGCGACGATGAGCAGGCGCTGCCAGGCCGGCTTGGCCATGAACGAGCCTCGCTCATCGACCGACTCACCGTCCTCGTCCCCGCCGTCGGAGAACGCGTCCGCGCCGACCCAGCGGACGTACCCGCCGATCGGGAGCCAGGACACCCGGTAGTCGGTGTGCCCCACCCGGACGCCGAACGCGCGTGCGCCGACCCCGATGGAGAACACCTTCACCGTCACCCCGAAGAACCGGGCGACGAGGAAGTGGCCGCTCTCGTGAATCAGCACCAGGGTTCCGACCATGACGACAACGGCCAGAATCGACTGGGCCACGCCGGAAAACGCCATCAGCCCCCTCCTCGGTACGCCAACCACAGCCACAGCACCGGGGCGGTGAAACACAACGAATCAACCCGATCGAGGATTCCCCCGTGACCGGGCATGATCCAGCCCGAGTCCTTCACGTTCCACGCGCGCTTCAGAAGTGACTCGGCGAGGTCGCCGAGCACGCCCATCACGTCGAGCACCATCGTGAGGAGAATGCACTCCCAAACGCCGAAGGGCAGGTGGCCCACCTTGGCGAAAACGAACCCGCCGACGCCCGACAGCACGAGCCCGCCCACCGCGCCCTCCAGCGTCTTCTTGGGGGACACGCGCGCGAAGAGCGGCGTCCTTCCGAACGCGCGCCCCGCGAAGTAAGCCCCGGTGTCCCCCAGCCAGGTCGCGGCAAAAAGGTAAAGCAGCATCCAGATCCCGTCCTCGCGGCCACGGAGCGCGACAAGCGGCGCCAGACACAACGGTGCATAGACCAGACCGGTGACGTTGCGCACCGCCTCGGTGCCCGCTTTGCCTACGTTGGACTCCCCGAACATCGGAACCAGCATGCCGAGCATCACCGCCGCCGCAACCGCGGCCACCCGCGCCGATTCGGGGCCGTGGGTGACCGCGACGTGCACGGCCAGCCCCGCCGGGATGAGCAACGCCCTGGCCCGCGAGCGCGCCCCCGGCAGGTCCCTCGTCGTCATCGAGGCCCACTCGTCCATCGCCACGACAACCACGAACGCTACCAGAAGCGACACCCCGACGCCGCCGTAAAATAGAATCGGCAGGACGACGGCGAGCCCGATGAGCCCCGAAGCCAGGCGCAGACCCATCAGGCCCCCGACCGGACCTGAACACCCGTGGCTCCGAAGCGCCGCTCGCGGGCCCCAAAGGCAGCGAAGGCGGCCTCGAGCTCGGGTCGCCGGAAGTCCGGCCACAGCGTATCCGTCACGTAGATCTCGGCGTAGGCGAGCTGCCACAGCATGAAGTTGCTCAAACGCAGCTCACCGCTCGTTCGGATGAGCAGGTCTGGGTCCGGGAGGCCGGCCGTCTGCAGCTCCGCTGCGAAGCTCTTCTCATCGATGTGCTCGGGCCGCAGCCGCCCCGACGCCGCCTTCTTGGCCAGGGCGCGCGCCGCCTCGACCATCTCCTGGCGCGACCCGTACGACAGCGCCAGCGTCAAGGTCATTTTGGTGTTGTCGCGACTCGCGTGCATCAACTCTCGAAGCGCGGCCCGCACCGCCAGCGGCAGTCGATCCAGTTGACCGACCGCGCCCAGGCGGATGCCGTTGTCAAGAATCTCGCGGCGCTCCTGCACAAGATAGCGCGCCAAAAGCCCCATCAGAGCACCAACTTCGTCCTCGGGACGCTTCCAGTTCTCGGTAGAGAAGCTGTAGAGCGTCAACGCCGAGACGCCCAACTCGCGGCAGGCCGTCGTGACCGCCGAGACGCTCTCCGCGCCGACCTCATGGCCTTTGACGCGCGGCAGGCCGCGGGACTCGGCCCAGCGGCCATTTCCGTCCATGATGATCGCGACGTGGGCAGGGATGGCCATGGGAGGCTCGACTATCATGAAAAGGGGGGGCACCGCTTCGCGGTTCCCCCCTACCGGGGCGTTCCCTCCGGCCGCCGGCAAGCCGTCGGCCTGCGGCCCGAATCGCGTAGATAACGCGCTTCGGGCGCCCCTCTCCCCCCTCCGGACGGCCCCGATGCTCCCGGGCGTTTCATGGCTCCGGGAGCCGCTTTCAGGTTAGTTCCCCATGCCGCGTTCCGCGGCTCCCAGGGCCATGAAACACAGGGGCGGCATGGGGGACTGCGGGGATGGGGAGAGGGCCTCGCGCGAAGCGGGCGCGTTATCTACGCGCCGGGCGCCGCAGGCCGGAAAGCGCAGCTTGGAGGCCGGAGGGTATGGCCCGGTAGGGGAAGGGGCCGGCGAGGCCCTTTCCCCGTTTCTTGTTAGTCACTCATGCCGTCGCGACGCCGGCTCCCTGGGCCATGAAACGCCGGCCGGCTCTGCGGCTGCGAGGATGGGGAGAGGGGCGCGTCCCGGCGCGTTATTTACGCGTCGGGCGCCGCAGGCCGACGGCTTGCCGGCGGCCGGAGGGGACGCCCCGGTAGGGGAAGGGGCGTGTGCCCCTTCCCCCTGTTTCGGATTAGATGTCGAGGATCTCCTTCTCTTTCTTCGCACACATGTCGTCCACCAACTTCACGTTGGCGTCGGTGGCCTCCTGCAACTTCTCCAGGGCGCGCTTGAGCTGATCCTCGGTGAGCTCACCGTCCTTCTCTGCTTCTTCCAACATTTCCTTGTAGTCGCGCCGGACCCCGCGCACCCGGACCTTGCCCTCTTCGGCGTGGACCTTGACCACTTTGACCAGCTGCTGCCGGCGCTCACCGGTGAGCGGCGGAATCGGGATGCGGACCACCACGCCATCGCTCTGCGGATTGAATCCCATCCCGCTGACCGCGATCGCACGTTCGATGTCCTTGATGGTGCCCTTGTCCCACGGGTTCACCACCAACATCCGGGCGTCAGGGGCCGAGATTCCACCGAGTTCCTTCAGCGGCATCGTGCTGCCGTAGGAGGCAACTTCGACTTGAAGGTGCTCGATCAACGTCGGAGACGCCCGGCCGGTGCGCACGGAGATCAACTCCCGCTTGAGCTGGTCCATGCTCTTGACCATGTCGAGATTGGCACTTTTGACGTAGTCTTCGCTCATGTGGGGGCTCCAACAGGGGTGGGTGCCGTGATCAGGGTACCCACGGCTTCGCCGAGGATTACCCGCTTGATGTTTCCGGGAACGCTGAGATCAAACACGATCATCGGCGTGTTGTTCTCCATGGCGAGGGCGATGGCCGTCGCGTCTGCGACCTTGAGCCCGCGCTTGAACGCGTCCATCGGCGCGATCCGCTCGAATCGCACCGCATCGGCGAACTTCTTCGGGTCTTTGTCGTAGACCCCGTCGACTTTGGTTGCCTTGAGGATCACGTCGGCCCGGATTTCGGCCGCCCGAAGGGCTGCCGCCGAGTCGGTCGAGAAATACGGATTTCCGGTTCCGGCCGCGAAGATGACCACGCGCCCCTTCGCGAGGTGGGCCATCGCTCGGCGGCGGATGTACGGCTCGCAGACCTGTTCGATCCGCATCGCGCTCATCACCCGGGTGTAGCACCCGCGCTGCTCCATCGCGTCCTGCATGGCGAGCGCGTTGATGACCGTCGCGAGCATGCCCATGTAGTCGGACTGCGCGCGATCCATGCCTTTTTCGCTACCAGAGATGCCCCGGAAGATGTTGCCGCCGCCGATGACGAGGCCCAACTGCACACCGAGGGCCTTGACCTCAATGAGCTCATCCGCGAGCCGGCCCATGACCCCTGGGTCCAGGCCGAACTCTTTTTCTCCAGCGAGCATTTCCCCGGAGAGCTTCAACAACACACGAGAGTAGACAGGAGCAGGCACGGCGCCGAAGTATCGCGCCCCGGAGGGCGGCGCATGGGCCGCGTGGCTAACCGCCGACCGCCCGGGCGACCTCAGCCGCGAAGTCGTCCGAGCGACGCACCAAGCCCTCGCCCATGACGAAGCGCGAGAAGCGGCGAACCTGAACGTTTTCGCCGATCGTGGACGAGGCTTCCTTGACGACCTGATCGACCGTCTTGCTGTCGTCCTTGAACCACTTCTGGTCCAGAAGGCAGACATCCTCGTACCACTTGCTCATGCGGCCAATCACGATCTTCTCGGCAATCGCCTGGGGTTTTCCCTCGGCCATCGTCTTTTCGACCTGCACCTTCTTCTCGTGCTCGAACGCCTCCGCGGGCACCTCATCACGACGCACATACTCTGGCGCTGCGGCGGCGATGTGCATCGCGAGGTCACGAGCCAGCGAGCGGAAGCCCTCGTTTAGCGCCACGAAGTCGGTTTCGCAGTTGATCTCCACCATCACGCCGATCTTGCCTCCGGCGTGGATGTAGCTTTCGACGAGACCCTCAGCGGCCGCACGGCCAGCCTTCTTGGCCGCCGAGGCAATGCCCTTGGCGCGCAGCCAGTCGATCGCCGCTTGCACGTCGTCACCGACCTCGCCGAGCGCTTTCTTGCAGTCGAGGATGCCGGCGCCGGTGCGCTCACGCAGTTCTTTGATCTGTTCCATCGTTGCCATGGGATGTCTCCGAGTCGGTAGGTTTAGACCGCGTCTTCCGTCGGCGCGGCGACAGCCGCGGCGGTGGCGGTATTACGACGAACGATCTCGACGCTGCTGTCGTCGTCGTAGCGAGCGGTCGCCACGGAGTCGACGCGGCCTTCGTTGGCGCCGGAGGCGGCCGCGTCTGCGATCGCGCCGGTGAACAAGCGGATCGACTTGATGGCGTCGTCGTTGCCGGGCACAACGTAGGCGATCCCGTCCGGATCGCAGTTGGTGTCGCAAAGCGCCACGACCGGAATGCCGAGCTTGTTGGCCTCGCTGACGGCGATGTGCTCCTTGCGAGGGTCGATGACGAAGACCGCACCCGGAAGGCCCTTGAGGTCCTTGATCCCGCCGAGCGACTTCTCCATCTTCTCAATCTGCCGGGTGACCGTGAGCGCCTCTTTCTTGGTGAGCTGGTCCAGGCGCCCTTCGGTGCGGGACTTGATCAGGAAGTTGAGACGATCGATGCTCTTCTTGACGGTTTCCCAGTTGGTCAGGGTGCCGCCGAGCCAGCGCTCGTTGACGAAGAACATGTTGGCGCGACGCGCCTCTTCGGAGATGATTTCGCGCGCGGCGCGCTTGGTGCCGACAAAGAGCACGGTCTGGCCGCGGGCGGTAAGCGACTGCACGAAGCGGGTAGCCTCAAGAAGCTTGGTCGCCGTCTGCTGAATGTCGATGATGTGAACCCCGTTCTTCTGGCCGTAGATGTACGGCTTCATGCGGGGATGCCAGCGGCGGGTCTGGTGACCGAAGTGGACGCCGGCGTCGAGGAGATCGCGGAGAGAAACGGACATGAGGAGCCTTCCAGATTCGTGGTTGAGCGACCGCCGGTCTCGCCACCCGGCCGCCCTGGACTGGGCGGCACCACGGGGCGGGAGCTAACTCCGACGTGGATGTCCCCGCGGGCGGATCCCCGCGGAAGCGCGCGGCGGTTAGCCCGGTTCGCCGCACTCCGCAACGTCGCGCCCGGTCACGGACCTGATCGCGTCCCGGTCACCTTCACGAAATCGGTCATGATTCCGCGCAAGCGCTCAAGCTGCTCGTACGCGCGCTCCAGCCGGGTACTGACCTTCGCGTCGAGGTTCTTCTGCATCAGGATCAGCTCGATGTTGCCCATCGCGGCCATGAGCGGCTGGCTGAGATCGTGGGCCGCCTTCCCCGCGAGGGCCACGACCGCCGCGCGACGCTCAGAACTGATCACCTGTGCCGACGCATCTTCCAGGCGGCGGCTCAACTCTCCAAGCTCGCGCTGATCGATGAGCACGCCCATGGTTCCGGTCACGGCGCCCGCGGCATCCCGAAGCACTCGGACATGGATCTTCGCTGGGATCAACTCCCCAGAACGTGAACGCAGGACCACCTCGATCGGAGCGGCGCTGAGGCCGCCGCCGTCCTGGGCAGCCTTGAGCACCCTGCGTGCGTCGTCGGTGCGGTGGTAAATGTCACTGACGTGGAGCAGTGTCTGTACTTCGATCGTCGAAAAGCCGAGAAGCGCACACGCAGCGGGATTTCCGAAGGTCAGGCGCCCTCGGGTATCGGCGAACAAGACTGCCGACGGAAGCATGTCCAGGAGCGAGGTCAGGTTCTGTGCGGCGTTCTCAAGCACGACATCGATTATCCGCAAGTTCTCCAACCCGGCGCTCCCTCGGTGCGGTAATTTGTCGCACATGGGGGTTGTCCTTGGGGAATCCGGCGTGCGTCGGTGCCGACCGCTCAGCCCCGCGATCCCCAGGCTGCCCAGGCCGCCGCCGAGACTTCCGCCACCGGAACCCCGGCCGCTCGCGCCAACGCCGCACACACCTCGTATTCAGGGGCAGCGTGAATCACGGCGCCATCTCGCTCGCCAATCTTCATCGGCACCACCCCGAAGCGCGTCTCGACGCTGACGAAGCGGCGCGCCAACTCGTCACGAGCGGCCAACGACCAGCGGTAGCCGAGCGTCCCGCCATGTCGTAGCAGCACATCCCCGATCGCGGCACGCATCGCCACTGGAGCCAGGCAGGTGACGAGCACCCCCGGGCGCCCCTTCTTCATGACGATGGGTGTGACGTAGGCGTCAAGCGCCCCCGCGCCCAGGAGCGCCTCCAATAAGGGCGGCACCAGCTCCGGATGCAGGCTGTCCACCTCGGCCCGCAGCTCGGCCACCTCCGCCGCGGCGCTGCCATCGGCCTCGCCAATCACCACGCGCACCACGTTGGGGTGACTGGCCGGATCCCAGGAGCCCGCCCCGACGCCGGTCGCGAGGATGCGCATGCGCGGAAGCGGACCCGCCCGACCGAGCGCCGCCACCACCGCCGCGCCGGTCGGCGTCACCGTCTCCCCGCGCAGTTCGCGCCCTTCAACCTCAAAGCCACGAAGCAACTCGAGGGTGGCGGGTGCCGGCAGCGGAATGCAGCCGTGCGCGCCGATGGTGTGGCCCTGGCCCAAGGGGATCGGACCGACCACGAGCTCGTCCACGTCGAGCAGATCGAGGGCCACGCCCACCGCGACGATGTCGACGATCGAATCCAGCGCACCCACCTCGTGGAAGGTGACCGCCTCAGGATCGGTGCCGTGCACCCGCCCTTCCGCCACGGCCAGGGCCCGAAAGATGGCAATCGCGCTCCGCCGGGCGCGAGGCGAGAGCGACGACGCTTCGAGCAGGCCCCGGATCTCCGCCCAGCGCTGGCTGGGCGCGTGGCCGTGGCCGTGACCGTGGCCGTGGTCGTGGTCGTGGCCCTGGTCGTGGTCCTGTGTAGGCCCCGGCTCGACGTCGACCACGAAGCGCGCCGCGTGGAAGGGTCCGCGCCACACGCGCTCGGTGCGCGCGCTCCACCCCGGCAGCGCCAGCGCCCGCAGCGCGCCCAGGATTCCCTCCTCTGATGCGCCCGCATCGATGAACGCGGCCACCAACATGTCCCCGGCGAGGCCGCCCACCGGATCGACCCACGCCACCCTCACGACGCCTCCCTTCGGCATCGCGCCTGGTTGATGCGAGACGCCGCAAACGCCGCTCCAAAACCATTGTCGATGTTCACCACCGTGACGCCCGGGGCACAGCTGTTGAGCATCGCCAAAAGCGCGGCGAGCCCCTCAAACGAGCTGCCGTACCCGACGCTGGTCGGCACCGCGATCACCGGCGGGGCGATCAGTCCGCCCACCACCGACGGGAGCGCCCCATCCATACCGGCGACCACGATCACCGCATGAGCCTCGGCCAGCTCGTCGAGCCGCGCGAAAAGTCGGTGCACTCCCGCGACACCTACATCTTGCACCAGCACCACCTCATTCCCAAGCAACCGCGCCACCGTCGCCGCTTCCATCGCGACTGCGCGATCACTTGTACCCGCGCTGACCACGACAATGAGACCCACGCAGGGGGGAGGCTCCCCCACTTGGAGCACGCGTGCGACGGGGTGGTACGCAACGCTGCCGGCCAGCGCGGCACCCACCGCCGCGGCCTTTTCGGCATCGACCCGCGTGGCAAACGCAAAGCCCGCGTCGGCCACGAGACGCTGGAGAACGTCGGTGATCTCGGCCGCGCTCTTTCCCTCGCCGTACACGACCTCGGCGTGTCCCAGCCGCGCGCCCCGGCCGAGATCGACGGTGCTGTGGGGGAGGTGAGCCAGCCCCTCCAGGACGTCCGCCACCTCGCTGACCAGCGCGTCCCCCCGGGCCACGGCCCCAAGGAGCTGCTCCAGCCGCGCGCGATGCATACGGCGGGCCTATCCTGAGATAGGTTCCAGCGATGTGGTTGTGGCTGCTCAGCCTTGCCGTGGCCGGCGATCTCGCCGCCTACCGGGGCGCGCTTCGCTTGGTGGACGACCACTACTTGTGGCCCGAGCGGATCGACCATGCGCGTATGTTTCGCGCCGCCGCCAACCGCCTCGAGAAGCGAGTGGAGCCCCTACAGGTGGATGCCAACGAGGCCGCAGCGCGCCTCCGTGTGGGCCCGCGCAGTTGGACCGTCCCCTTTCGCGGCGACCTGCCCAGCGCCCTCGCCCAACTCGAAGACACGGTCGCCGCATCGGGCGCCGAGGTGGACGAGGGCGTGGACGTCCGGGCCGAGCTGCTCAAAGGCGCACTCTCAACCCTGGACCGGCACACGGTCATCCTCGCCGGTGAAGGGCTCGAGCGCTTCGACGAGCGGCTGACCGGCACGCTCAGTGGAATCGGCGTCACCCTGAAGTTGGTGGACCGCACGCTCCGCATCATCGACGTCTACCCGAACGGGCCGGCGGCGCGGGGTGGACTCGCAGTCGGCGATCGTCTCCTCCGCATCGATGGCATCTCGACGGAAGGCATGTTGCCGGCCGACGCCACCACCCACATTCGCGGCCGTGTCGGCACCCGGGTGCGCCTCGCGTTTGTCCGCGGTGAGGCGGAGCTCGAGGTGGAGTTGGAACGCGTGGAGATCGCGATCCCCAACGTCACCGGCGCCGCAGGTCCGCGGGGGGTGGGCGTGATCAAGATCGACCACTTCTCCGAACAGACGCTCACGAACCTCGAGCGTGTGCTCACCGACCTCCGGCAGCAGGGCCTGCTGGACGTCGGGGTGATCCTCGACTTGCGGGGCAACTCTGGGGGATCGCTCAGCCAGTCCGCGCGAGCCGCCGACGTCTTCCTCGACGACGGTCGCATCGTGACCACGGCCGGTCGGGACGGCGGTAAGGTGCCGGGGCTCACCCGGGGGTTCGACGCGCGGGCCGACACGAAGCTGCCCCTTCCCGCCACGATCCTCCTCGTCGATCACGAGACTGCGTCTGGCGCCGAGATCCTCGCGGGCGCACTGGCGCGCCTCGGCCGCGCGTCCATGTTGGGGGAGACCACCTTCGGCAAGGGCACCGTGCAAACGTTGTACGAGATCGCGGACGGGCTGAAGCTGAAGCTGACCGTAGCCGAGTACCGTGTCGGCCAGGACATCCGCGTCAACGAGGTGGGACTCGCGCCAGACCTGGCCCTCTACCCCGTACGTCTCGGGACCCAACGCTTCTGGTATCCCGATGCGACCCGACTGCGTGCACGCGACCCCATCGGCGCACCGGTCCTCCACTACCCGGACCTTGGCCGCATCGACGAACAGGACGACGTCCTTGAGCTGGCCGCGGCCATTCTGGCGTCCGGCACCGGGCCCGACCGCGCCAGCGTACTCGCGGCTCAGCAGAGCCTGCTCCCGTCGCTTTCGGCCATTCAAGCGTCACGACTCGTGGACGCGCTGGGTGGTGAAAGCCTGGACTGGTCGCCCGCTCCGGGCGGCTCCGGCCCGCCGGTGGTGCGAATCGCTCAGTTGGCTGGGCCCGTGGCCAGGGCGGGCGAGCGGGGTGAGCTACGGTTCGAGGTGGCCAACAAGGGAGCCGAGCTCTTCCGCGCCGCGATTCGCCTGCGATCCGCCAACGTGGACTTTGATGACCTCGTTGTTCCGATCGGGCGCCTCGCGGCCGGCGAGTCCAGAACCGTCACGACGACGGTCACGCCCTCGGTCGACTCGCCCTCCCGCATCGACCGCCTCGTCGGTGTCCTGGAGTGCGACGGCTGCTCCCCGGTGGCGGTGCTCGACGACACCGTCGCCATCGAGGGCGGCGCCCCTCCCGCGCTGCACGCCGCCGCGCGCCTGGTTGATGGCTCCGTCGAAGTGACGATCCAGAACCGCGGCACCGTCACGCTGGCCGGGGTTCGGGTCAACATCCCCTTCCCGGACCTGCCGGGCGTGCAACTCGGCGCCGCCGACGGCGTGGAGCACACTCTGGCTCCGGGTTCCGAGGTCGTGGTCCGCCAGCGCATCACCATCACCGCCGACACGCCGATCGCCCTGCGGCTGGAAGTGCGTGCCGAGGGGTGGTCCGAGCTCGCGGACTGGTCGCTGCCGATCGGCCACAACGGCGCGGTCACGACGCGGGACGCGCCGACGGTCACCATCAGCACCCCACGCGCCCGTCAGGCGCCCGGCCCCCTCAACCTCCAGGTACACGCTGCGGACGCGGACGGAATCGACCACGTCACCGTCTGGACGGGTCCGGAGCGCGTCGACCGGGTGCGATGGGACGCAAGTGTGGACTGGGAGGAAGAAAAGGTCGCCTGGCGAGGAGACTTCGGACGCCGCGCCCACCTGGCGGTGACCGTCCCGATCGCTGCCGGCACCAACCGAATCGTGGTCGTGGCCGAAGACAGCCACGGCGTGCGCACCCGGCGCACGCTGTACGTCTACGGCGAAGGCGAGCTCAACGACGACGGCGTGGCGCTGACGCACTAGCGACTACCAGTCGTAGATGCCGACGGCGACCTGATCGTCGGTGGTGATCGCGACCATGGCGTTGTCTTCATCGCTCCACAGGGCGATTCCGGTGGCAACACCATCGAAGTTGAGCGCGATGTAAGCGATTCCGCTCGCGTCGCTCCCCTTGGCCAGCCGCGCCGTGCCATCGTCGTTGACCCAGCCGATGAGGTAGTCCCCGTCGGCGAGCTCGATGGCCGCCGCGGAGGCCGGCACGTCGCTCGTTTGACCCACGAACGCCGAGACGCCTGAGGCCTCGACGAAAACCACGCTCTGCTCGGGGAGCGCGACCACGTAGACGGGATTCTCGGGACGGCTCGTGTCGACGTCACTGGCAACCCAGTCGGCCGTGCTGTCCTCGTATACAAAGGTCGGCGCGGCGCTGTCGGCGTCGAAGGTCACCTCGGTGAGGGTGGTGGCGCCTGCCAGAAGCAAGGAGAGCTCGGCGCCATCGACGAACTCGCAGTCCGAAGCCGCGCCGACGCCCTGCGCCTCATTGGCGTGAACCGTGGCGCTCGGACTGGTGATGTCGTCGACGCGCGCGTAGGTGAGCACGCCGTTACTGCCCGGGTCGCAGCCGACCCCGAAGATCCGACCGGCACTGTCCATGTAGACATCGGCTGCCGAAAAGGCGTCCGGTGGGAGTCCGGACTGCGCGGTTGACTGCCCGCCGGTTCCAGAGCTCAACGGGAAGGCTTCGAACGCGAGGGCGCGGCTGCTGGCGGTGGCCCGGCCGATGACGCCGACGAGCGTGTCGTCGTACAGGCGCAGCGAATGGGCCGTGCCGACGTCGAAGCTCGTATCCGAGGTGCTGGACGCCCAGGAGTACTCACCCACCACGGCGGGATCGTTCTCGATGGAGCCCCGGTCCCATGTCATCGCGACGCCGCTGTCGAAGTAGCTCTTGGTCGGGGTTCGCACCTGCTCGACCGCGACGGACAGGTACACCCGGTCGTGGGCCTCGACGAAGACCGGTGTGTTGGGGTTGAGCCAGGTGAACCCCGTCACTCCGCGCAGTTCAAGGCTGTCGCGCCCCCCGTCGCAGTCACGATCGTTGGTGTCCCCGTACAGCTCGTTGGCGTAGGGGTGGGCCAAAAGATCCTCGTCGTCACAGTCCCCGCCGGGGAGATCCCCGGTGCCCTCCACATCCTCTGTCTGCTTGCCCTGATGCACGGTCGGCACGTAGCCGTCGGCGTCCTGGTCGAAGTCATCCCCGCCGTCGCAGGCCTGGTCAATGCCGTCGTACCAGACCTCCGTCGCGCCCGGGTGGATCTCGGGCTCGCCATCGTGGCAATCGCCGCTCGGCAGTCCACCCGCAACGGCAAACCACTCGTCGGGGACGTAGCCGTCGCCGTCCTGATCGTAGTCGTTCTCTCCCGAGCAGTCGCTGTCGAGGCCGTCGTACCAGGACTCCACCGAATCGGGCCGGATCGCGCTGTTCTCGTCATCGCAATCGCCCCCAGGCAAAAGCCCGCTGGTGCCGAGGTAGGTCGTCGTGAGCCCAACATACTCGTCGGGAACGAAGCCGTCGCCATCCTGATCGTAGTCGTCGCCCCCATCGCAAGCCCGATCCACGCCGTCGTACCAGGCATCCTTCTCTTGCGGCGACACGGTCGCCTCCTGATCGTCGCAGTCCCCACCGGTGAGCGTGCCCGAGCCCTTGACGCCGAGGGTCGTCAGGGCCACGAACTCGACGGGAACATAGCCGTCAGCATCCTGGTCGTAGTCGTCGTCGCCCCCGCAGTCGCCGTCGGTGCCGTCGTACCAGATCTCCGGTTGGGCCGTGGAGATGTTGGGGTTTTCCTCGTCGCAGTCGAGCGAGGCCGGGACGCCGTCCCCGTCGTCGTCCACCTGACCGAGGCGGCCGTCGCGCTCCGCGTCGTCGATCCAGGTGCAGCCGGCAACCATCAAAACCAAGAGCAAGGGCGACATGGAAGCTCCCTCGCTCAACTTAGCACGCTCCGACGCTCCACTATCAAGAAACGGGGGAAAGGGCTCGTCGCCCTCTCCCCCTACCGCGCCATACCCTCCGGCCTTCAAGCTTCGCTTTCCGACCTCCGGACCCGGACTTCCCGGCGCCCGACGCGTTGGCTAACGCGCCGCGCGTGGCGCTCTCCCCCTCACCGCAGTCCCCCATGCCGCCCAGGCGTTTCATGGCTCGGCGAGCCGACGGGCGCGGCGGCATGGGGAACTACCAAATGCAACAGCCACTCCCGGTTGCCGGCCCTCGCCCCCAGAACAGGACTCTCGAGGTGGGCGACTACGGAAAACCCCGCTTCACGGGAGGCATCTTCCACGCAGGACAGCGCTTCGGCGCGGGCGTGCTCATCCACCACGACCCCCCCAACGGCGATCTGAGACTTCGGAACTTCGAACTGTGGCTTCACCAGGATGACCGCGTCTCCGCCGCCGGCGAGCAAACTGCGAATGGCCGGGAGCATCCTGCGTATGGACACGAAAGAGAGGTCCCCGACGACAAAATCCACGGGCTCCGAGAGCGTCGTGAGCTGCCGCGCATTCGTACGCTCCATGACCACGACGCGGGCGTCCTGACGGAGGGTCCAGGCCAGTTGCCCGTAGCCCACGTCAACCGCGAAGACCCGGGCGGCACCGCGCTGCAGCAGGCAGTCGGTGAAGCCGCCCGTCGAAGCGCCCAGGTCCACGCAAGCGCGGCCCCCGGGGTCCACGGCGAAGGCATCGAGCGCGGCCTCCAGCTTCAGTCCACCCCTCGACACGTAGCGCCGCGGCGCCGTTCGGAGTCGAAGACTGGCCTCCTCGGAAACCCGCACGCCCGGCTTGTCGGTGACCGTGTCGTCCACCAGGACATTGCCGGCGCGGATCTCCTCGATCGCACGCTCTAATGTCGCGACCAGGGCGCGGCGGACCAGCGCGGCGTCCAGGCGTTCCGACATTCGGCGGCGCCCGCTCAAAAGGCCCGCGCCGCCACAAACTCCGCCAGCGCGACCAGAACCTGGGGCCGAGGGAGCTGGCCGACGGCAGCCGCAGCCTCCTCCACCAATCGCCTGGCTTCGGTCCGAGCGCCTTGCACCCCGAGCAGGCGTACGTAGCTGGGGGGCCCGGCCTCGTCGGCGACCTCATCGGCGTCCAGCACGTCATCGGCGATCTGGAACGCGAGCCCGACCGCCTCGCCGTAGAGGGTCAGCGCCTGGAGCTCGGCCGCCGACGCGCCCCCGACGATGCCGCCCATGCGGACCGACGCCCTGAGCAGCGCCCCCGTCTTGAGACGGTGCAAGTGCTTGAGCGCATCGATGCCATCTACGTTGCCGCGGATGTCCAGGTACTGGCCGCCGACCATCCCTGCCCCGCCCGCGGCGCGCGCCAACTCCCGGACCAGGGTCGGCGAGTCGGCGACGTGCTCGAACGCCGCGGTGAGCAAGGCGTCCCCGACGAGGATGGCCGTCGCCTCCCCGAAAACGACATGGACCGTCGGGCGGCCGCGTCGCTCGTTGTCGTCGTCCATCGCCGGAAGATCGTCGTGCACCAGGGAGTAGGTATGGACCAATTCCAGCGCCAGCGCCGGTTGCAGAGCGGCGGCCCCGTCGGCGGCGACCGACTCCGCCGCGGCCAGGCACAATAGCGGGCGAATGCGCTTCCCTCCGGTTTGTATCGGGTACCGCAGCGCTTCGCGGAGGCCCGGTTCCGCGTCGGCGCACACCTCGGCAAGCGCGGCCTCGACCTCGATCAACCGACCCCGGGACCAGGCCGCCAGCGCGTCGTTCATGGCACCGCCGGCGGGGTCTCCCCGATCTCGACTTCGATGACCGGTTCCAGGTCAATCGCCAGCTCCATCGGGCTCTCGGCCATGTCGAACGGCCGCATGCGCTCCTCGACCACCAGGACCCGCTCCGCGTAGCGCAACACCCGGACCTGGGCCTTGCCGTCCACACTCCCGAGGCCCACGAGGAGGTCACGGAGCTCCACCAACCGATCTCGACGGTCCACCTCATCCGTCGCAGACAGCAGCTTGTCGAGTCGCGACAGAAGGGGCTCGATCGGGAGCGGGGCCGGCTCCACTACCGGCAGCGTCGGCGGCAGCGCGCCCACCGGCGGACCGTAGGGCTTGATCACGCAGGCGAGGGCGAGCAATACCAGCACGCTCTGCGCCTATCATGGAAACGGGGGAAAGGCCGCAACGGCCTCTCCCCTACCGCGCCATACCCTCCAGCCTCCAAGCTGCGCTTTCCGGCCTCCGGCGCGCGGCGCGTTGGATAACGCGCTGCGCGTGGCGCTCTCCCCCTCTCTCGCGCCTATTCCGGCAGAACAAGGCTGGCGTCGTCGTCGGTGGGCGCTGAAGGGGGCTCCTCAGCCGGCGGAGGTGCCTCTTCCGGATCGACGCCTTCGTCCGGTTCGGGCGGGCCGAACTCGGTGTCGTTGGGCAGGGCCAGGGCGCCGGATGGCGGCGCCTCAGCGGGCTGACGCGACACCGGCGCCTCCCCACCGGGGACCACCATCAGCCGCTCGGGCGGGTCTCCGGGCGGACGAAGCGCGGTGAGCGGCTCGCCATCAAAGCCCAGCCCGTCGGGACTCGGCACGCGCACGAGCCCGTCCGGAATCGTGTATTCACCCGCCGTTCCCGTGCCGAGGAGCCCGCGAGCACCCATGAGGCGCACGGTTTCCAACCAGACCGGAAGGGCCCCGTTCGCTCCCTGCACCCGCAACGAGCCACGTCGCATCGGGGTGTTGTCGTCGTTGCCCACGTAGGCGGCGACCGTGAACGCAGCGCCCCAGACCGGCAGCCCTCCGTTTTGAATCGGCGCAAATCCAATGAAGGCTGCGTTCCGATAGTTGTTCGTCGTTCCTGTCTTTCCTGTCAGCGGGCGGCCCTCGGTGCCGGCGGCACCCGACGCCCGACGCCCCGTGCCGTGCAGGACGACATTCCGGAGGATGTCGCCCACCATCGCCCCGGCGCGCGGATCAGCGACGGGTTCGGTCCGGCTCTGCATGCGGAACAGCACATTGCCGCCGGCATCGCGGATTTCCTGTACCAGGGCGGTCGCCTCTTCGCTCTCCGGAAGGGCGAAGGTGCTGCGCATCCCCGTCACCGATCCCTCCACGAAGCCCTCACCGGAAAAGCGGTACCGGGCGCCTACGAGCAGCGCCTGGTAGGCGCTCGCCATTTCCTGGAGCGAGGTGTCCGCCGCGCCGAGCGTGAGGGTGAGGTTCTCGGGAAGCTCGGCCTCCACGCCGATGTCATGGCACAAGCGGATGAAGCTCCGGACCCCGACGAGCACGCGCCAATCGGGGTGGAGGACCAGAACATCAGCATCGTAGGCGTCGCGACCAACGAGCTCAGCCGTGCGGAGGTCCTCGGCCACGCGGAGCGCACGAAGGGTGCCGAGGTGGACGCGCCCATCGACAAGCAGGTCGTCCTGCGCCTCGAAGGCCAGCGCCTGCTCCACGCGGCTGGCCGTGGCCAGGGCAAGAGCCTCTGGCGGCAACGGGACGAAGCCGGCTGGCGCCCTGCCACACGCAAGCGCCTGCGAAACGGGGTCCCACGAGAGCGCGGCCAACGGCCCCGCGAGGCAGGCAGCGGCGGTCTCCTCCAGGCCGACCAGGTTGTTCTCAAGCGCAACTAGTCGCGACGCGCGCTCCGCAGATGTCGCCGTCCGCTGGACGCGGGCGCGCTCCGCGGCGACCCCCTGGCCGTACAAAAGCGAACGGACCGCCAGGGCATCCTCAGGATGGCGGCTTGACCCCAGGGTTGCCAACACATCGGTGCGGGCTCGGGTGAACGCCAGCTCCGCAAACCGCTCAGGGCTCGACCGGATCACCGCCTCGTCGCGCATCCGCACCGCAAACGCCTCGGGGGCCTCGCCCTCTCGCGGCAACAGGTCGACCTGCGCGGCGAGCCGTCCCAACTGGGCGTCGTCGAGCCGGTCGACAAGGTGGAAGAGCAGCCAGACGCTCGCCAGGTTCTCGGAGCGGGCCCCGGTGGCGGTCATCGACAAAAAGGCGTCGGCGCTGTGGTCGGCGCGCGGGAAATACCATACGTCTCTGAACGGAAATACGTTACGACGGTTATCGAGGGCGTCCGTCGGAAGCCAACCGAGTTGGCTTGCCGCCAGGAACAGGAGCGGCTTCCAGGTGCTGCCGAACTGGCGGCGCGCGCTCGTGGCCCGATTCAGGTGTCGGTTGTCGTTGCCCCCGACCATTGCCCGGACCTGGCCATCCTCCAAGACCAGCACCGCGCCCTGCAGGCCCGGGCGGTACTCAAGATCGCAGGAGGCGCCGTCCTCCCGCACGCTCGCGAGCACGAAGCGCCCCGTGACGAGCGCGGCAGCCAATGCCTCCGCCTTGGCACCAAACGCCTTGGCCACACGCCGAATGCCGTCCGCATCCACGGTGCACGGCCGGCCGCCTAGATCCAGTGTGAGGGCATCCGCCGCGGCGGCTTCAACTCGCGCGGCGTGGAAGCTCAGGGGCGCCAGCGCCTGCCCAGGCGACGCCTCGGCCGTGGTCGCCGGCGGCAGGAGCAGCGCGTCCAGCGCCGGGCGCTCCAGCTGGGGGCCGAGCTCCGACAGATGGTGCCACAGCCCATAGGTCGCGGCGGCCTCGGCGTGTTTGTCGATGGTGGTGACGATGCGGAGCCCCGCCGTGGACGGGTTGTCGATCCCCGCGCGCTCAAACAGTTCGATGAACTTGGGCTCCTCCAGACGACGTTGGACCTCGTCCAGGACCACGCTGCGGTCGTAGCGAAAGCTGCCTCGACGGAACGCCAGCGGCGTCGCCTCCAGCTCGGCACGGCGGGCCTCGCTGATCTCGCCGGTCTCGGCCATCCGGCGCAAAACGTAGGCGGTCCGCTTCTCCGCCGCCGTCCGCGCCTCCTCCCGGCGCGCCTCGGTCTGCCCGATGAAGGGGTTGTAACGGCTGGGCGCCTTCACCATCCCGGCGATGAAGGCGCACTCCTTGGTCTCCAGCTCTTCCGGCGTCTTGTCGAAGAAGTAGCGCGCGGCGATCCCGATCCCACGGCCGTTGGCGCTGACGTGGAACTGGTTTGCGTAAAACTCAAGGATGTCCTTCTTGGAGAAATGCGCCTCCAACCGCAGGGTGTCTCCAAGCTCAACGGCCTTGGCGCGAAAGGAGCGATCCGGACGATAGAACAGGTTCTTCGCCGTCTGCTGAGTGAGTGTCGAGCCGCCGGCCACCACTGAGCCGGCCTTCATGTTCTGGAGCACCGCCCGAAGGATGTGTTTGGGATCGATGCCGGGGTGCTCCCAGAAGCTCCCGTCCTCCGAGGCGACGATGGCGTGCACCCAGTCCTCGGGCAGGCGCTCGAAGGGAACGTAGGTCCGGTGCTCCTGGTCGAAGAACACCCCCATCGGCGTGACCCCGTCCCGGTAGTAGACGGGCGACTCTTGCGCGATGATCTCGAGGATTGCCGCGCGTTCAAAGGCGGGGCCCGGATCATTGAGCACATACTTTCGATAGGCCCACGTTCCGACGACGCCGCCCACCACGGTAAGCAGCGCCGTGAGCTGGAGGAGTCGGAGCAACAACTTCTTCATCGTGAGGCCTCGACGAGCAGCTCCAGCGCGCGCTGAAAGCTGCGGGATTGTGGAAAGGACTCCGCAGTCGCCCGACAAGCGGCGCCCACCGACGAGTTGACGTGGGCAAAGCCAGCGCGGAAGGAAACGACGTCGTCAGCGATCATCCACGGTTCCGGAAGCACCTCGCTGGCGCCGTTGGCGCGCGTGGTCAACACGGGCACGCCGCAGGCCAATGCCTCGAGGCACACATTCGCGAAGGGATCGTAGTGAGTGGGCAGCACCAGCACGTCCGCTGCTTGCAAGAAGCGTTCCGGATTGGCTTGGGCGCCGAAGAAGCGAACCCGGGCCGGCGCGGGCGGGGGCCGACCGGAGCCCACAACCCACAGCGTCCAGGCCGGCGGCAACGCCGCCAAGGCGACATCCAGCCCCTTGCGCACGAAGTCGTTGCCGACGAAGACCGCGACTGGCCCGACGACGCCTGTCTCCTGACGCACCTTGGCGCGCACGTCAGCGTCCGGTCGGAACCGTTCCAGGTCAACCCCGTTGTACACGACCTCAACCCTCGTGGCGCCGTAGTCCTCCCGCAGACCGCGCGCGCCGAGCTCGCTGTTCGCGATGCAGACCCGCGCGCCACGCACTGCAGCCCAATCCAGCGCCACGTCCAGCCAGTCTCCCAAAGATAGCCCCCGACGCCAGGAGTAGGCGCGCCGGCGCAGATAGTCCCGGTGCGAGCCGCCCCCCGCCCGGTAGACGCTATGTCCGGTGTGCCGCCCGAGACCCAAAACGGCGTCAAATGGTTCCCGAGCGAGCGCCTGTCGAACCGACCACGCGAGGCTCAGCGCCTTGGCCGGTCGCCACATCGGCAGGTGCACGAAGCGGATTTCCGGCTCGCCCCGCAGATCTGCGGCGACCTCGTTGCACAGCACGCTCACGTCGTGGCCGGCACGCACCAGGAATCGGGAGAAGCCGACGAGGTAGCGCTCGGTGCCGCCATTGGTGGAATACCGGCGATGAACCAGGGCGATCTTCACCGCAAATCCAGGTGGCCGCGGGTCCACTTCAAGAAGGTGTAGAACGCACCGAGCCCCGCGAAGGCCACCCCCGGCCAGCCGTCCAGGAGCCCGCGTCGCAGCACGAGCGCACGGAAAAGATGCCAGACCGGCCGGACAAGTACATCCACCACCGATCCGCGGCGCGCGTCCAGCCGCGTGTACCGATCGATGGTGGCGAGGTGCTCGGCGAGGGAGCGGTATGGATCGTGCAGCAGTTCGCCGGTGAGCGTACCCACGCGCCCGTCCACAGCGAGTAGATCATGAGGATCGTGGCCGACCCACCGCGCCCGCGCCGCGCGAACGAGACGGACCCGTGGGTCGGGCCAGGCGTGCCCGTGGGCAAGCCGGTGTCCCAGCCAGAACGTGCGCCGGTTGACGACAAAGCCGTCCGCGTCGGAGGAGCCGACCACCGCGATGATGGCGGTGGCAAGGGCCTCATCGACACGTTCGTCGGCGTCCAGCGACAGCACCCACTCCCCAGCGGCCGCCTGAAGCGCCCGATTCTTCTGGGCGACAAACCCGGGCCAGTCGGTGCAGACGACGCGGGCGCCAAGTGCGACCGCCCGTGCCACCGTGTCGTCCTCGCTCCCCGAATCGAGGACCACGACCTCGTCGGCGAAGGCTACCGAACGAATCGCCGCCTCGATACGATCGGCCTCGTTCTTGGCGATGATCACCGCGGAAAGCACGCCGGGGCCTATCCCGCCCCGCCACTCCACCGCGCGCGCTACGATTCGTGGCATGGACGCGATCAACGAAAGATTCAGCCCGGACTACGGTGAGGCGCGTCGCCGCTTTCGCGCCGCCACCGCCGACGTCGAGCACGGCAGCATTCCTGTCGTCGGAGACCTCACCATCGACTGGGCGTGGATCGGGCGCGCCGACGCGCCGCGCGTGCTGGTCTACACCAGCGGGGTGCATGGGGTGGAGGGATTCGGCGGCGGCGCTGCGCAGCTTGAGACGCTCTCGTTGCCTGCAACCGACGTCGCGACGCTGTACGTACACGCGGTCAACCCCTACGGTTGGGCGAACCTACGGCGGGTCAACGAAAACAACGTCGATCTGAACCGCAATTTCGAGCCGGACGGCGGGTATGTCGGCGCCGCACCGGCGTATGCGGCGCTCGACCCGATGCTCAACCCGCCGACGCCGCCGGGGGGCCTGGACACCTTCTGGCTTCAGGCCGGGTGGGCGGTGCTCGCCCAAGGCTACGGCGCCCTGAAAAACGCCGTCGTAAGCGGTCAATATACATTTCCTAAAGGGCTTTTTTACGGGGGGACCGCGATCGAGGTCGGCCCCGCCGCTGTGCTTGCGCTCCTCGTTGAGCGCCTGAGCGGCCGCGAACGGGTGGTCCACGTCGACTGGCACAGCGCCCTCGGCCGGTACGGCGGACGCACCCTTCTGCTGGAAGGAAAGGTGCCACCAGCCGAGCTTGCCCGGATCAAGTCGGCCCTGGGCGAGGACGTGCGTACCTGGGACCCGAGCGACCCCCAGGGATACCTCATTTTGGGCGGCATGACCGCCGCGGTGATGACCCGGCTCCCTGGCGTCCGCTACGACGGCCTCACCTGCGAGTTCGGTACCCTCTCGAACCTCGCGGTCCTTGCCCGGCTCCGGGCTGAGAATCGCCTCCACCATTGGGGCGCCCCCACCGCCGATCACCCCGCAAAGCTCGGAATGCGCGAGGCCTTCGCCCCGATCGACTCCGCTTGGCAGGCCCAGGTGCTGGTCCACGCCCGGGAGCTCCACGCCGGCTGCCTGCGGCTTTTGGCATCGTAGCCAGCCTTCGCCCCCCTTGCGGAACCGTGGAGCGGGTCTTAGGACGAGGCGCCTGGTGACGTCGCCAAGTGGTAAGGCAATGGTTTGCAAAACCATCATACGGCGGTTCAACCCCGCCCGTCACCTCCACCTCCCCTTCGCCGCGCTAGTGGCGTGCAGCGATCCCCCGGACCCGCCGCCAGCCACCACCACCCCGTCGGCCGCGCAGTGGATGGACTGGCGAACGCTCACCCAGCCGGTCGAGCGCCCAGTTGTTTTGGTTGTGGATGCCCCATGGGGGGCCGTGGACCGGCTGGTCGCACACCCCGACGTGACCACCTTTTTCAACGACCGCTTCCACCCGATTCTGCTCGAATCCGACGCGGTCCAGCCACCGGGCACCCTGCGCTTCTACACTGCTGATGGCTGTGCGATCGGGCCCGCCATCACCCCACACTCTCCCCAGGAGATCATCGCCGCGGCGAACCTCGTGGCGACGCTGCCCGAGGCGACGGGCCGTAGCGCGTCAAGCTTTGTGCGAGCGTGTCCCGGGAGCGAGGCAACGAATTAGCGGGCGCCGCCGACGGGGTCGTGATGCTGGCAAAGGCGATGCTGAACTTCGCGCTCCTGGGTGCGTGGTGGGTGCTCTGGTTGCTCGTGATCTTGTCGTTCCTCTGCGTGGCGATCGGGATCGAGCGCGTGGTGTACTTTGTGGTGAACCGCACCCCCGCCGGCCCCTTCGAGGCGGCGGTGGGCCGCTACCTCTCCGGCGGCCCTCGCGATGAGCTGGAGGCGTCCTTGAACCAGCAGCAGGGGGTCGAGTCCCGCGTCCTTCTGGCCGGACTTCGCGCACGGGTGTCCGCGGCATCGCAACACGCCATGCAGGGGACCATTCTGTTCGAGCGCCTCCGCCTTGAGCGGGGCCTGCTGGTCGTCGGCACGGTCGCCTCCACCGCGGCCTTCATCGGGCTTTTCGGCACCGTTCTGGGCATCATCCAGGCCTTCCACGAGCTGTCGCTCGAGTCGACAGACTCCGGAAAGATGGTCATGAGCGCGATCTCGGAGGCGCTGGTGTCGACCGCCGTCGCGCTGATGGTCGCCATCCCCGCGGTCGTGCTGTACAACTTCCTGACCCGCATGGTCCGCTCACAGCTCTCGCGCATCGAGAGCCTGGCTGACCTCGTGGTGGCACGGATGCGCGCCGAGGGGACGTAGGATGGCCGGCGCGCGACTCAGCGGCGACGATGAGGGGATGACCGAGATCAACATCTTGCCGTTGGTCGACATCATCCTGGTCGTGCTCATCATCTTCATGGTGACGACCTCGTACATCGTCTCCCCATCGATCAAGGTCAACCTGCCCGACGCGGCGACGGGTGACGCGACCGCCCCGTCTTCGTTGGCGATCACCGTGACGGCCGCCGGCCAACTGCTCCTCGACGGCAACCCGGTCACCGAGCCGGAACTGCGCGCGGCCGTACGTGCCGCCCGCATCGCCAATGACCAGGTCGTCTGCCTGGTGGCCGGCGATCGGGACGCCCGGCATGGCGACGTGACTCACCTCATCGACCTTGTGAAGCAGGAAGGCGTCGCCCGCTTCGCCATCAATATCGAGCCTGTCGAGTTCGCCGCGCCATGACGCCGAGCGGGTCGCTGTCGCCCTTTCGGAGGGAGTCGCGATTGCGGCTCTTGCTCGTCCCCGTCGGGATCGGCGTCTCGTTGGTCGTCCATTCCGTCGCGGCCGCTGCCATCCTCTCCCAGCCGACCGAGCGCGCGCGCGCCGCGCAGTGGGTCGAGATGGTCGTGGAAAAGCCGCCGCCACCGCCACCGCCACCGCCGCCACCACCACCACCACCCGAAAAAAAGAAGCCTCCCGTCGTGAAGTTCGAGGACATCGAGCCGATCGTCCCGCCGGTGGTGACCCCCGACCTGGCGGCGAAGCCGGCCCGGCGCGTCGTCCAGGGACTTCATCAAAACTCGTTCGCCAGTGGCAGCGGCACTGGTGTCCAAGTTCGCGCCGGCAACTCGACGACGGTAGCCGCCGAGGGCTCGGGGATGTCCGCCGACGAGGCCACCGCGGCCCGAAGCTACGCGTCGGTGACGACGCCGCCGGTTTCGCGGGCGCGCCCGATGATGGAGGTGCCAAAAGCAGCGCAGGAGGCAGGTGTGGAGGGCGAAGTTCGGGTCTCGATCGACATCGGCGTCGAAGGCAACGTGACCGCGGTGCGCGTCCTGCGAGACCTCGGACACGGCACGGGCGACGCCTGCGCCGCTGCCTGGCGCCAGGCGCGTTTCATCCCCGGAAAGCAAGACGGCCAGCCGGTCGCGGTGACCGGCCTGCCCCAGGTCTGCACCGTCCGGATCGAGCAATGATCTCTGCGCTTCTGACCGCGCTGCTCGTCGGAAGCCCGCTGGCACGCGCCGAAGAAGCGCCCGTGGTCCCGGCCGAGGAGCTCCCGCCGCTGACCAAGGACCCCGCCCTCCTCGATTTCGTACAGGCGCCATACCCACCGGATGCGGCCGCCCTGAAGCTTGAAGGCACGGTCAACCTGCTCATCGAGATCGACGCGGCCGGGACGGTCACCCTGGTCGAGGTGTTGGTGCCGGCGGGCAACGGCTTTGACGAAGCTGCGGTAGCTGCGGCCCGGCAGTTCCGTTTCAGCCCGGCAGAGGACGCCACCGGCCCCGTGCCCGTCGCGATCGAGTTCGCGTATGGTTTCGTGCTCGACGCGGCAGCTAAGGCCGGTGCCCACGAACAGGCGCAGCCGGTCGGCGACCCTGCCGAGCTCCCCGTCAACCTGCAAGGCACCGTGGTCGAGATGGGGACCCGGCGGCCGCTCCCCGACTTCCTCGTCCGCATCGACGCCCTGAACCTCGAAAGTGAGACCGACGCGCAGGGTCGGTGGCAGTTCAGGGGCCTCCCTCCTGGAAGCCACACGGTCAGGGCATTGCACCCCGGTTACGACACGCTGCAGAAGCCCGTCGACGTCGTGGCGGGCGAGGTCACCAGCGCCCGACTGTGGGTCCGGAACCAATCCTACGCCGATCCGGGAATCATCGGCACCTATCGCCGTGAAACGGCCGACGTCACCCGACGCACCATCTCAATGGACGAGATTCGTCGTATTCCGGGTACGTTCGGAGACCCCATTCGCGTCGTGCAGAACCTTCCGGGAGCGGCGCGGGCGCCCCTCGGGACCGGCGTGCTCATCATCCGCGGGGCCAATCCGGAAGACAGCCGCGTCTACATCGACGGCATGTACATCCCGTACATCTACCACCTTGGCGGCTTCGAATCGATCATCAATCCCGACCTCGTCAAGAGCGTGGACTATCTGCCAGGGGGGTACGGGCCGCAATACGGCCGCAGCACCGGCGGCTCCGTCGACGCCACGACCCGCACCCAGTTTCCCGAACGACACGAGCTGCGCTGGTCCACAGACGCATTGGACAGCGGCGGCGTGTGGCTGGGCAGCTTCGGAACGGACCACCAACACGGCGTCGGCGTCGCCGCCCGCGCGTCGTACATCGACCTCATCCTCCCCGCCTTTCTCGCTGACGATGGATTCACGGTTTCGCCCCAGTGGTGGGACTTCCAGGCGAAGTATCAATACCAGGGGGACAACCCAGATAAGTTCTCGCTCCTGGCCTTCGGCTTCCGCGACACGCTCTTCATCCACACACCGGACGGCTACGCGCAGGGCACCGACCCTGACACCCAGGGCGACATCGGCACGCAATATAGCACGTATCGCTTCGGCGGCACCTGGGACCGGGCCTGGGGCCAACACTGGTCGGCTCGCATCGCGCCGAGCTTCGGCATGGACGAGGCCGCACTCGACGTCGGCGACACCTTCCACCTGATCCAGACGCGGTACACCGCCGAGCTGCGGGCCGAGGCCGCCTACGAACACGCCGATCACCTCTCGGTGACCGCGGGGCTCGACTTGATCGCCGGTTGGGCCGACTTCATCATCGAACTGCCGTTCAATCCCGCGAGCTTCGCGGAGATCGACCCGCTTGCCGAACGCGAGCCGTACCAACTCAAGGGGACCGCCACCGGGTACGGGCCGGACCCCTGGCTCAACGTTCGCTGGAAACCGCTTCAGGACACGGACCAGTTGACCCTCAATGCGGGGGTTCGATTGATGTACGTGATCATCCCTGATGAGAACGAGGTCCTCGCGTTGGACCCCCGCTTCTCCGCGCGTTGGGCCGTCGGGAAAACCAGCGTCATCAAGGGCTCGACTGGCCTGTACCATCAGCCGCCCCAGCCCTTCCAGCAATACCGCCCGGACGACGATCCCGCCCTCGTTGGCGCGGAGGAGGCCTGGGCAAGCTCACTCGGTTTTGAGCAGGCGATCGGACCGGCCATCAAGCTCGAGGTGGAGGGCTTCTACAAGGACCTCAACGACTTGATCGTCAGCAACCGGTCCTTCGGCAGCCTCGACGACAGCTACTTCGTCAACTCGGGCGACGGCCGCGCGTACGGAGTGGAGGTCATTGCCCGCCACGAGCCCATCGGAAGGCTCTTCGGATGGGTCAGCTACACCCTTTCGCGCAGCGAACGTCAAGATTACCCAGACGAAGACTGGTACCTCTTCGACTTCGACCAGACGCACATCCTCACCGCCGTGGCCGGCTATCGGCTGCCCTACGACCTCTCGCTCGGCGCCAAGGTGCAGTACACCACCGGCAACCCGACCACCCCGTACGCACTCGGAGTCTACGACGTCGATCAGGACTTTTACGTGGCATTCCCGTCGGGGGACACCAACAGCGAACGCCTTCCGCCATATTGGGCGGTGTCGGCCAGAATTGACAAGCTGTTCACCTTCAAATCCTGGCAGCTGCTGGTCTATCTGGACGTGATCAACGCACTCCATGGAGAAAATCCAGAGTTCGAGCAATACAATTACGACTACACCGAGAAGACCTACTTCAAGGGGCTTCCGATCATCCCCAGCCCCGGCTTCGAGCTGAAGGTGCCGCTTTGATCTCGATGATTCTCCAACTCGTGGCGTGTGACACCGAAGATCTGAGTCAGTCTTGGCAGATTGACCGCCTCCGCGTCCTGGCCGTCGCCACCGAACCAGCCGAGCCGCGGCCAGGAGATCTGGTCACCTTCAACGCCCTGATCGTGTCCCCGGTCGATCCGCTCGCGGGGAGCGCTTGGTTCGTCTGCGACGGGGGCGCCTCCGACGACTTCGGCTGCTCGGTGGATCCTGCGCTTTTTGAAGGCGGATCGCTCGAGGAGGCGGACCCGGAGGACCTTGCAGCCGCCGGCTTCATCGGTTTCCTACCCGCGCTTCCCCCGGCCTGGGTCGTCCCGGCCGACTACCTCGACTCCCTGACCGAGGCGGAGCGCTTGGAGGGCTCATTCGCGATGACCTACCTGGCTGCGATCCCGGAAGTGGCGGAGGGCGGGACGCTCGACGAAGACGACGTGGAGCTCGCCTATAAACGCGTTCCCGTCTCGCTCGCAGCGACACCGAACCACAATCCGGCCGTCTTGGCTTGGCGCGTGGATGGGCTCGCCATCGAAGTCGGCGCCGAGGTCCTTCTCGACCGGGGGCAGGCCTACGACCTGCGCGCGGAGCTCACCTCGGGCTCCGTGGAGCCCTACACCTTTGTCACCAGCGCCGGCGTCACCAAATCCCTGACCGAGGAGCCCTACCTGTCCTGGTACCTGGAGGAAGGCTCGTTCAGCCAGTCCAACTCGATCTTCCCGGTGGACACCACCGTCTACTTCAGCCCCGAAGAGCCAGTCCACGACACCGCGAGCCTCTGGGTCGTGGTTCGCGATCGGCGAGGCGGGATGGGCTGGTCCGAGCTGCGCGTTCGCTTCAAGGCGCCGGCTTGACCGCCTCCGCCCGGCAAGTAAACGGCTCGGAGCGAACGGCAGCCACCACGCTGCACGCCGCGTGAGCGAGGGCCACGCCTTCGGCACAGCCCGTCGCCCAGGTCACCACAGCGCGGTACTCCCCGGGGCCGGGGGGCGGCACCGAGACCACGAGGCTCCCCTCGACCCGGCTGGCCGGCAGCCGTTGAGTGCAGGCCCGACGGGGGACAGATATCCACCGCTCTCCATCCTTTTTCTCCAACTCAACCGGGGAGCACCCGTCGATGAAGCTCGCCCCTGGCGTGGTCAGCGTAAGGCTGACCGCGTCGGTCGACGCGAGCGGCGCGGACGGGCCAAGCAGCACGACATCACCCGTGCCAGCGGCGACTGCGATCGAAAGCCAGAACCCCATGGCGGACCCGATTGTCCGGACAGCCTAACCGTGGGTTCCGTGCTATGGTGCGCCGCCCTCGGACCCCACCCTGGGAATTGTGGCTAGCGGAGAGCTGGAATGAAGCCTGCCGGACGATTTATCGAAACCTCAACACGTGCGCTGTGTCGCTTGTCGATGCTGGCTGTGCTCGCCCTGGGCCTTGCCAGCCCGACCGCGGCGTTTGCCAAAGACAAGAACAGCGCCGTGGTCGCGCTCGAAGAATTCAAGGGAAAGAAGCAGCCGATCGACCTGATCCGGAATCGCTTCTTCCTCAAGGGAAATCGCTTCGAGATTGCGCCGTCCCTCGGCTACGTGCCGAACAACTCCTTCGCGGACAGCTACGTGGGCGGGGCGTACCTCGCCTACCACTTCGACGAAAAGCTGTCTGTCGAGGCCGCGGTTCTCTACTCGCCGAACACGGGCACCTCCGGCGTCAAGAACCTGACCCGCACCTTGCTCGACATCGCCTATCAGAGCGATCCGGGCACTACTTTTCAGCAGCCGATCGACCGCCTCAGCATCGCCGCCGCCTTCTCGGCGCGGTGGTCGCCGGTGTACGGGAAGATCAATCTGCTCGGTGAAGGGGTCGTCAACTTTGACATGTACGGCACGGCCGGCGTGGGTCTGGCGGCGGTGTCCAAGGACATCGCCGTGGTCAGCGATGCCTACCGGAATGGGGAGACGACGGATCCGGTGTCGCTCGAGCCGAACCCGCAGCAGCAGTTCAGCCCGGCGCTGAACCTGGGCGTGGGGGTCAACTTCTTCATCAGTCCGACGATCGCTCTGAAGCTTGACGCACGCACCTTGGTTTTCATTGGGCCGGAGGCCGACTATATCGTCGGCGACATCGACCCCACGACCGGACAGAAGCAGGTTCTCAACGACGAGATCCAGTCCGTCTTCATCACCACCGGGGGAATCTCCATCTTCGTGCCGAAGATGAAGCCCCGCCTTTTCAACTTCTGAGCGGCAAGGATCCCCGATGCTGAGCATTGCTATCTTCCTCGCACTGGCCGCCCCCGCCCTCGCGCTCGCCGCCCCGGCTCTCGCCGAGGACGCTCCGGACCCCCTGGCCGGGTTCGACGTCCTCGCTGTGGCCCAGGACGAAGATGACGAAGACGAAGACTCCGTGAAGGCGCAGAAGGATGCGGTGAAGTCCGGCAAGACGACCGAAAAAAAGCCGGAACCCAAACGCCGCCGCAAGGTCATCAAGACGATTCAACCCAAGACCTTCGTAAAGCTCCATCGCTATGAGATCGGACCTTCCGTGGGTTTTGTCGCGAACGACCCCTTCCTGAATCGGTACATTCTCGGCGCGGTCTTCGACTACCACGCCACGGAGATCTTCGCGATCGAGCTCCAGGGCGCGTACGCCCCGATCCTGGGCCAGGGCGGTTGCGACGACCCGGACTGGAAGCCCCTGTCTTGCCAGCTACTTACCAAGAACTCGGTGTCCCCGGACATTTCGCGGCTCACGGCGCACGGAAACGTCGGCCTGCAGTTCGCGCCGATCTACGGGAAGGTCGCTTCTGGCCGTGACATCATCGCCTTCGACATCTACGGCACCGTCGGCCTTGGCATCACCGCCACCGAAGACGACTTGATCGCGCTGCAGGCCGATGACGAGCCACCGGACGGCCCCGCGCATCGCACCCAGTACCAGGTCCATCCGACCACCATCATGGGCGGCGGCGCCCGCGTGGCCTTCAGTGAATCGGTAGGCGTGCGCTTCGAGGTCAAGTCCATGACCTACATCGAGGTCGTCAAGTCCACGACGCTCGAGATGAAGAACAACCTGATCGTCCAGGCGAACGTTTCCTTCTTCTTCCCAGGGATGAAGTGATGACCAGCTTGCTCCTCTTCGCTCTCGCGACCCCAGCGCACGCGCTCACGTGCGACGAGGTCATGAACATGGTCAACGTCAACGTACCGGAAGCGATCGTCGTCCAGACCGTCGAGGAATCGGGCGAGTCGTTCACGGCCGACTTCGTGCGCTGCCTGACCAACGAAGGCGCCCCGGATGCCGTGATCGGGGCCGTCAAGAAGCAGATCGCGCGCGACTCGGCGCCGAAGGAAGAGGCCGCCCCGGCTGAAGAGGAAAGGCCTGTCTCCAAGAAGGAAGCGGCGCGCAAGGGCTTTGACGAAGAGGAAGAGGTCGGCGCCGGCAAGGGCAAGCGCAAAGAGCTCACCGACAAAGACAGCGAAGAAGACGGCAAGGACCCGCAGAAGCTCGACGATGCGATCCGCCAGTACAAGGCCAAGAAGCCCCTGTCGGCGTCCCTGGCCCTACACGATTTGCTCAAGGACGGCACCTTCCCCGACAAGGAGGAAAAGATCCTCTACTACCTGGGGATGTCGCTGTACGACCTCAAGATGTACCACTCGGCGCAGTACTACTTCATCGAGGTGCTCAAGCGGGGCACCGGGAGTCCGTTCTTCAAGTACGCGCTGCCGAAGCTCGTCCAGATCTACCATCTCACCGGTGATGCGACCGACCTGAACAAGGTCGTGGCGAAGATTGAGCCCGAGGACTACCCCAAGGGCGCGAAGAGCCAGTTGTACTACCTCAAGGGGGTCCAACTCTACGACGCCGACAAGCTCTCTGACGCCAAGAAGATGCTGCAGCAGGTCGGAGAAAAGTCTGACGTGTACCTGCGCGCAACCTACCTGCTAGGCGTCATCGACAACAAGACGTTGAAGCTGAAGTCCGCGGTGCGGTCCTTCGGCGAGGTGGCCAAGGCCAAGCCCGAAGCGCCGACCCTGCAGGAGATCGAGGCGCTCGGCCGCCTTCGTGAGCTCTCGGTGCTGAATATCGCCCGCATCTACTATGGCATCGGCGAGCACGCCCAGGCCAAGGAAATGTACCTCCAGGTGCCCCGGGACAGCGTGTACTGGCCGCAGGCGCAGTTCGAGATGGCGTGGGCGGCGTTCCTGCTCAGCGACCTCAACTACACCCTCGGCGAGATCCTGACGGTGGAAAGCCCGTACTACTCGGACTCCGAGTACCTGCCCGAGGCCACCGTCCTGCGGGCGCTCACCTACTTCAACATGTGCCAGTACGACGACGTGGACCGCACGCTCGGCGACTTCAAGTCTCGCTACATGCCCGTCCACACCGAGCTCAAAGACACCCTCAAGACCTATTCGTCGGAAGAAGGTCGCGCCCTGGCCGACCAGGCCTACGAGCGGTACTTCGAGGGCAAGGGCGAGACGGTCCTGCCGAAGCCGATGTTCACGCGGCTCCTCCGCGACCAGGAGCTCTCGGGTCTGGTTCGTCACTTGGAGCTCCTCGACACCGAAGAGCAGATCATTCAGTCGCAGAAGTCGCAGTGGAAGGGCGCCGTCGGTGAGCAGATGATGAAAGTCATCGCGGACGCCCGCGAGACCCTGAAGAAGCGCGCCGGTCGCGCCCTGCTCAAGAATATGGTCGGCCTCGCGAAGCAGCTGGGCGACCTCATCGGGCAGGCCGACATCATTCAGTTCGAAGTCGTCGACGCGCGACGCGGCGACGCGATGTACCGCATCCAGAGCATCGACCTCCAAGACACGTCCAAGGGCCAGGACACCGACTTCGCGACCTCGCCGAAGTTCATTTACTGGCCGTTCAATGGTGAGTTCTGGAAGGACGAGCTGGGGTGGTATCACTACACCGAGCAGTCCAAGTGCCGGTAGCCTCCGCTTTCCTGACCCATTTCGCCTCCTCGCCTGTCTGACGCCGACGCGTTCCGGAGACGTCGATCATGTTCCGCATCCCTTCCTTTCGTTCCGCCCTCGTCCTGTTGTGCATGGCGGCTCCTGTCGCCGGAGCCGCGCTGGTACCCGCGCAAGCGTGGGCGCAGGACCGCACCCAAAAGAGTGAGCGCCGCGTCCTCAAGGCGACCGACACCGCCAGTCGCGATGCCAAGCAGCGCGAGCTCGAAGAGGCCGCGCACGACGCTCGCAAAGAGTCGATTGAACGCCTCAAGCAGCTCCTGAAGGACTCCCCGGTGGAAGGGGACACCAAGGCGGAAATGCTCCTCCGCCTCGCCGATCTGTACTTCGAGGAAGGCCGCTTCCTCTACCAGGGCGAGATGGAGGTCTACCAGGCCGAGTTCGACAAGTGCTTCAACACGCCGAAGTGCGAGCCCGACAAGGTTCCCCAGGATCACGCCCCGTCCGCCGGGTGGCAGGAGAAGAGCATCAAGCTCTACCGACAGATCCTCGCCAACTACCCCCAGTTCGTTCGGGCCGATGAGGCGACCTTCTACCTGGGCCAGGCGCTCAACGAAGTCGCCAACGCCACCGGCGAGAACAAACGCCGCGACGAAAGCAACGTCGAGCTCACCCGGCTCGTCAAGACCTACCCCGACAGCCGCTTCATCCCCGACGCGTATCTGTTGATCGGCGAGTACTACTTCGACAAGAACGAAGCGATGAAGGCGCTGATGGCCTATCAGCGCGCGGCGTCCTTCCGCGACTTCGAGAAGTACGCCTTCGCGAACTACAAGCTCGCGTGGTGCTGGTACAACGTCGGCGAGTACGGCAAGTCGATTGAGACGATGAAGACCGTCGTCGACTACTCGACAAAGATGTCGAATTCCGGCTCGTCCAGCCGTGCCAACATCCAACTCCAGGACGAAGCCCTCAAGGACCTGGTTCGGTTCTTCGCCGACGCGGGCGACCTCGACGAAGCCTACGAGTACTTCAGCAAGATCGGCAAGCCCGAGCTTGTGCGCGACATGCTCAAGCGCCTGGCCAGTACCTACTTCGAACAGGGAAAATTCGAACAGGCAATCCAGACCTATCGCCGGTTGATCACGGAGAAGCCGGACGCCGCGCAGGCGCCGGACTATCAGAACGAGATCATCCAGTGCCTCACCAAGATGGGCAAGAAGGAGGACACGATCCAGGAGATCGACCGTCTTCGCACCCAATACGGGAAGAGCAGCTCGTGGGCGCGGGCGAACGCCAGCAACACCGAGGCCGTGAAGAGCGCCGGTGAGTTCATCGAGAAGAACCTCCGCACCGTCGCCACCAACTACCAGATCGAGGGCAACAAGCTCACTGGCGAAGGGCAGAAGCGTGTCCGTGGACTGGCAGAAGGCGCCTACGCCACCTACCTCGATGAGTTCCCGGACTCCAAGTACAGCTACGACATGCGCTACGCCTACGGCGAGCTGTTGTACAAGCTGAAGAAGTTCGACATCGCCTACGACCAGTACATGAAGGTCGTCGCGATGGACCCCAAAGGCCAGCACAGCAAGTTCTGCGCCGAGTCCGCCATCTTCGCCGCCGATGAGTTCGTCAGGAAAGAGACGAGGGCCAGCGGCGCTGGGCCCGACCCGGGCGCGAGCAAGGACGCGATCGACCTGAGCGCGTGGGAAAAGAAGCTCCTCACGGCACTTGATCAGTACACCAAACTGTACCCAGACGACGGCACCAAGGTGCGGTCGATGATCTACAAATCGGCGTACCTCCTGTACAACAAGAACCAGTTCAAAGAGGCGTCCGACCGCTTCCGCGTCGTTATCGGCATGGACCCCAAGTCCCGCGAAGCCGAGCAGGCGGCCGAGCTGATCCTCGACAGCTTTACCCTCGTCTCCGACTGGACCAACCTCAAGGAAGTGTCCAAGGCCTTCTACGACCAGAGCGGTCTCGGCTCGGATGCGTTCAAGGGCGAAGTGTTCACGGTCTATGAGAATGCGTCGTTGAAGCTCATCGAAGAAGGCTTCAAGAAGACCCAGGACAAGACCAAGGGTGCCGCGGACTACTGGGCCTTCTACAAGGAGTTCCCGAAGTCCACAAACGCCGACTTGGCCCTGAACAACGCGAGCGTCTACTACCGCGAGACCGGCCGCACCCGCGATTCGATGAAGGTGCGTCACGAGCTGGTCGAGAAATTCCCCAAGTCCAAGTACTACAAGGACCAGGTCGCCGCCCTCGGCTTCGACTACGAATCCGTCGCCGACTTCGGCAACGCGGCGTCCTGGTACGAAAAGTTGTTCAGCCTCGACACCGCGCACCCCGGGTCGAAGGACGCAATCTTCTCGGCAGCGATCTTCCGCAACTCCATGGGCCAGTGGGAAACGGCAATCGGAAACTACCAGAAGTACATGACGACGTACAAGACGGAGCCGAACCTCAACGGTGTCCAGCTTGAGCTCGCCAAGACCTACGAGGCCCATGAAAAGTGGGCGGACGCCAGCAAGATCTACCTGGGCGTGTACACGCTCCCGTCGGGAAAGCCGGCCAAGAACGCGCCGCCGCCGGTGGTCTACACCTTCGACGAAATGATGTTTGCCCGGCTCCGGTACGGCTTGATGATGGATAAGGTAGGCATGGCCGCCAAGGTCACCCAGCACTGGCGTGACGGCGTAGCGTTCTACGATGCCCAGAAGAAGCTCGGCGCCACGGGCGATGTCGCGACCGAGGCCGTCGCCCAGATGATGTTCGCCCTCGCTGAGCCCGAGTTCAAGGCCTTCATGGCGCTCAAGATCAGCGGCCCGGGCGACAAGAAGCTGCCCCAGAAGCAGGTGGACAAAATCGTACGCGAGCAGTTGGTGGGCAAGGTGAAGGCCGTGCCGCTTTTGGACACGACTTACCTCAACATCGTCAAGACCGGTGCCGGCGAATGGGGCGTTGCCAGCCTCGTGCGCCTCGGCCACGCGTCGGAGGACGTCGGCGAGACCCTCCTGAAGTCCTACATTCCTGAGTACCTCACTGAGGACCAGAAGGAACTGTACCGGATGGCGCTCGAGGACAAGGCGTACCCGGCGCGCCAGAAGGCGGCCGACTACTACAGCCGCGCGTTGGAAAAGGCGTTCGAACTGTCGATCTACAACGACGACACCGGCGAGGCGACCCGACGGCTGGGCGTCCTGGCCCCGGATGAGTACCCTGGTCTTTTCGAGACCATCCAGAGCCCGCGTTTCGCGGCGCCCTCCGCAACAACTGCCTCCTACGAAAAAGAGCCCTAAGCCATGTTTCGTACTCTCCTCATCGCACTGGTCCTCGTTGGCTGCGGCGAAAAGAAGCCCCTCAAGGGCGATCCCACCGAACAAGTGCAGGTCGACCCGAAGACCGAGTTTGCCGCTGGCCTGAAACTGTTGGGCGAAGGCGGCGGCAAGGTCGACTATGCCGGAGCGCTCGCCAAGTTCGAGTCCGCAGCGGCGGCCGACCCGACCTACGGCAAGGCCTGGTTCAACTGCGGTTACGCCGCGGAACGCGTCGGTGACCTCGGCAAGGCCGAATCCTGCTACCGGAAGGCCGTCGATCTCAAGCCCGACTATCGGGCGGCGGTCTACAACCTCGGCGGCGTGCTGAAGTCGGTCGACCGCGGTGCAGAAGCGGCGCAGGTCTACAAGGCCTACTCCGACGCCCATCCGGACGACAACGAGGCGCGCAACAACCTCGTCGACGCCCTCACGGCGGCCAAGCTGTATGACGAGGCCATCGCCGAGGCTCAGGAAGTCCTGGCGCGCGAACCGAAGAACGTCGGTGCCTACCGAAATCTGTCGCGAGCCTACTACGCCAAGGGCGACTACGCGATGAGCACGCTCGCCGCCGAAAAGGCGCGGACGCTCAACGATGCGGATCCCGGCATCTACAACAACATGGGCGTCACGCTTCTCGCTCAGAAGAACGAACCCGCGGCAATCGCACAGTTCCGCACCGCACTCAAAGTGGACCCCACCAACTTCGAAGCCAATCTCAATCTGGGGTACGTGGCGCTGAACTCCGGCGACTACGCCCTGGCCCTGCTCTGCTTCGAGCCGCTTGCGAAGAACCATCCGGCCAACGTCGATATCCAGATGGGCTACGCGATCTCCCTTCGCGGCACCAAGGAGTTCGAGGCGGCCGAAAAGATCTACGACGGGCTCTTGAAGAACGACCCCAAGCACCGCACGTTGGCGATCAACGCAGCGATGCTGCACATGCACTACACCAAGAAGTTCGAAAAAGCCGCCCAGATCGTGGACAGCCACATTCAGGCTATGTCGGGCGCCTACTCTCCGAGCCACGAGATATTCAAGCTCAAGGACGAGGTGAAGGCCCTGGAGTTGGCGGAGAAGAAGCGCAAAGAGGAGATCGAGCGCCTTCGCAAGGAGAAGGAAGAGCGCGACCGTCGCGACTCCGAGCGGCTCTCGGGCATGGACAAGAAGATCAAGGAAATGGAGGAGCTGATCAAGAAGCACGAGCAGTGCCTCATGACCACCCGCCCCGACGTCATGGAACTGGCGCCCATGGTCATCGAGCAGGCCAAGCCCGTCATCGTCGAAAAGGACCTTGCCATGGTCGGCGACATGATGACGTTCGTCGACGACGCCTACGCCCAGCTCACCGAGGCTGCGACCGCATGCTCGGCAGTTGTGCCGCCGCCTGAGGCGCCAGCGGCTCCGGCCCCTGCGCCCGAAGCCCCGGCCCCAGCACCCGAAGCACCGGCTCCGGCACCCGCCCCGGGCTAGTACACTCAACTTTGACGGGAACTCTTACGTTTCCCTATTGTCCAACTGCCCGCCGTCGGGAACAATCCCGCCTCACGGAGTCGATCATGAAGAAGCTCGTCACTCGTTCGCTGTTCTTGGGCCTCGCGGTCCTTGCCACCACCGCCCCGGCACTCGCCCAGGACGGGGACGACGGAGATCGCAAGGTCACCTACAAGACGAAGACCGAGATCGACTTCGAAGGGTTGGATGTGAGCGGTGAACTGGTCAAGCCGTCCAGCGCTCTCGTTCTCGATCGCAAGAAGGCCCAGTTCAACCCACTGATCAAGCTCCGCAACGACTTCAACGCGGAAATGGAACAGTCGGTCGACGAGGTCAAGTAGTCCCCACACCCAACCCGCAGGATCCGTCGTTCACCCGACCGGACCCGAGGACGAATCATGGCCGGCAGCAGCGCACTTTCTCTCAGCTTCGACATCTATAACGGCGACGAACTCCTCCGGCGCGAGGAGCTGCGCGCCGAAAGCGTGACCATCGGCAAGGGCCCAGCCGCCATGCTCCGCGTGGAGGACCCCGGACTCCAAGACCTTCAAGCGGTCCTCAATGTGAACGAGGACGGCAGGGTCGAACTGCACGACCTCGCAGGTGACAACACCACGCAGGTCAACGGCGAGGCCGTCAGCTCGATCGTGCTGAAGAGCGGTGACTCGATCAGCATCGGCTCGATTCGCATCCAGCTCCAGATTCCGGAGCAGGCCGCCGCCGCAGGCCAGGCCGCCGAGTCTGCCGCGGTAGGCGAAGAGACCAACGACGCGCACACCAGCCCCGGTGAGTCCGTGTTCAACCCTGCCGAGGACGAGGACGCCCCGGTTGAAGATGTCATGGCGTTCGTCATGCGCGCCAGCGCCGCGGCCAACGACGCCTCCGCTGACAAGTCGCGCGGTCGCGTCCTCGAAGTGGCGCAGGTGTTTGGCGATTCCGTCGTCGACGTCCGCCACTTCCGCAACGTCCCGGTGACCCTGGGCTCGAATGTCAACGCCAGCTTCTTCGGGGATAGCTGGCAGTCCGCCTTCTTCGTGCCCAACGACATGCTCCCCAACGCGAACTTCTCGCTCTTCACCGGCGCCGGTGGCAAGTGGCAGGCTCGCATCAGCGACAAGTGGGCCGGCTTTGTGGACATCGGCGAGACGCGGCGCACCTTCGCCGAGCTGCTCGCGGACGGTGCCGCCAAGCGCGGGAGTGACGGTCTGTTCCTCGTCGAAATCGGTGAGGACACCCGGCTGGTTGTCGATCTCGGCAACACCATCTTCGTCGCGCACATGGTCTACACCAGCAAACTGGCGGCCAAGGCAGCGTCCCAAATCGATTGGCCCATCGTCGGCATCGTTGCCTTCATGGGCTTCTTGACCGCGGCCTTCTCCTTCCTCTACTTCGTCACCCCGCCGCCGGATCACACCGACCAGGGCCTCGATGACCACATGGTCCAACTGCTTCTCGACAAGCAGAAGGAAGAGGACAAGAAGAAGGAAGACAAGAACCCTGAAGCTGGCGAAGGGGCCAAGGCCAAGAAGGAAGAGGGCAAGGTCGGCAAGAAAGACGCCAAGATGGACAAAGCCAAGGGCGAAAAGGTCCAGATGGACAAGCAGCAACTCGACAAGGAGATCGCGGAGAACGCAGGTGTTCTCGGTGCGCTCCGCGACGACACGCTCGACGCCGCGCTGGGCGCCACGGGCATGAACGCCGACATGCAGAGCGGCATCGGCGGCCTGATCGGTGCCAAGGGCACCCAGATGGGCTCCGGCGGCCTCGGCGGTCGCGGTTCTGGTCTCGGTGGCGGTGGCACCGCGGATGGCCTGGGCGGCATGGGTACCAAGGGCCGGGGGTCGGGCGCCAGCGGCTACGGCTCCGGCGGTGGTAACTTCGGCAGCAAGGGCGAAGGCGGCATCGGCTCCATCGGTGGTGATCCCATCATCCTCGGCGCGCTCGACAAGTCGCTCATCGACGCCGTCATCAAGCGCAACATGAACCAGATCCGATACTGCTACCAGCGCGAGCTCACCAAGAACCCCGCGCTCGGCGGCAAGATCACGGTGAAGTTCGTCATCGCCAAGGACGGGACCGTCTCGTCGGCGACGACCAAGGCCACCACGATGAACAGCAGCGCGGTCGAAGGCTGCATCAACGGGCGCTTCCTGCGCTTCCAGTTCCCTGAACCCAAGGGCGGCGGCATCGTTATCGTCAGCTACCCGTTCATCTTCTCTCCGGGCTAGTTAGAAGCCGTGCCGAGGTCGTCCTGATGATCGTCTCCCCGCTGTTCGCCTTGCTGCTGCCGTCCCCTGCGCTCGCCGCGGACGACACTCTGGCTTCTCACCTGGCTTCTCACCCGGCCTCAGACCTGTTCGTCCCCGCCTCCGCAGTGGCGCAGGATGAAGACGAAGAGGAAGAGGAGGAGAGCGAGAGCTCAAAGAAGAAGAAGGCCAAGAAGGCCGCAGCCGCAGGGTCCGAAGAGCGTCGCATTCGTGAGATCGTTCGCGGCTTCTACGCCCGAGCGAACATCGGTGCGTCGACCTACCTGCTCAACTTCGGCGACAAAGGTTTCGGCAACGCGGTCGGCACCGGCACCTATGTCGGGCTCTCGTTCGGGCAGGACTTCGTCGACAGCGAAAAGCAGTCGATGGCCTGGGAGATCGGGCTCAACCAGGGCGTGCACAACGGGCTCGACTGGAGCGCTCAAGCAGGCCTGTGCGACTTCGTGGGCGGCGCCGGCGGCGGCTATCCCTGCACCGAGGGAGACTTGCGCACGTACTCGCTGCAGGCGGCGTACGAATTCAGCGCCTACCCCGCACGCCGCTTCGGCATCGGCTTCCGAGCCGGGGCGGGCGCGCTCTACAGCCCACTTTTGCTCGAAACCGTGGGCTACAACGAGGATGTACTCCCGGCCTTCGGTGCCGAAACGGGCATGCACGGCAGCATCCACCCCTACGGGTTCGCCGGGCCGACCTTCGAGTACTACACCAAGCTGTCCCACTTTTCGGTCGGCGTGGACGTGGACGTATTTTACGCGGTCGGCTGGGACCTGGGTCTCAATGGCTCGGCCGCGCTCAAATACACCTTCTGATCGTCGCCCGCCGGGGGTGACCGATTCGGTCTGTGCCGGTATACTCCGACGATGATCGTCCTCTCGCTCGCGTGTATCGGCCTTCAGGCCGTGCCTGACGGTACCGGCACCACCGGGGCGACGGTGGGCGACGTGTCGTTGAGCCAGGCCGCAGTCGATTTCGGTGCTGTCGCCGTCGGCGGTCAGGGGGTGCAGGCGCTCACGCTGAGCAATGGCGGCACCAGGCCGAGTCACATCCTTGCCGAGATCACTGGCGAGGGGTTCAGCGTCGACCGGACGGAATTCAGCCTGGTCAAGGCCGGCGAAGAGGTGCTCACGTTGGAGTTTGCTCCCGATGCGGCGGGCGACTTTGACGGCGAGCTGCTGCTGACCATCGGCGACGAGCCGATTTCGGTGCCTCTGGTCGGGGTGGGGAGCACTGACGTGGAGGACACCGGCGGGGACACCGGCGGCCCGGGTGGGGAGATCACGACCGACCAGCCGTCGTTGTCCTTCGGCAATCTGGACCTCTACGCGTCGTCGATGATGGCGGTCAGCGTGTCCAACACCGGCGATGCGCCCTTGACGGTGAACTCAGCCACGTCCACTGACAGCGCTTTTGCCCTGGGGGGCAACCTCACGCCTCCCCGCACGCTGGACCCCGGAGAGTCCCGGGTGGTCGAGGTGACGTTCACTCCGACCAGCGAGAAGACCTACGCCGCCGAGCTGGTGTTGACCTCCGACGACCCGGACGCGCCCCGCACCGAAATCGCGATGACCGGGAAAGGCACCAACGAGTGCGATGTGTGCGGACCGCTGATCACCGTCGATACTGGCGGCAGCTCCGACTACGCCATCACCGATTTCAACACTCTTTTCGGCACGGACACGCGCACGGTCACCATCGGGAACGACGGCGACCAGGACCTCGACATCTCCCTGGTCGACGTGAACAACGACTTCCTGCAACCATGTGGGACCTTCTCCGTCGGCGGCGGACGAGCCACTTCGGTGGCGCCAGGCCGCACCACCTCGTTCACCATCTCCTACAAGACGACCGATACCTGCCTCGACATCCCACAGAAGTCCCTGGACGCCAACGTCGTGCACATCACGAGTAACGACCCCGCCGAGCCCGACTACGTCATCGAGGTCGGCGGCATCGGATTCTGAGGGAGCAGCGTAGGCGCTTGCGATCCATCTCCGACCGGGCTATCCGCGGGCCGCCGCCGCAAATGCGTCGGTTTCACCGTAAGACGGCCCCGGGTCGTCCAATGCGAGGCTCTCAATGGCAAACGAAAAGCTCGGCCTGATCGGCCGTAAACTTGGCATGACTCAACTGTTCGACGCGGCGGGCAACGTTCGCGGCGTCACGGTTCTTGAGGTCACGCCGAACACCGTGCTTCAGGTGAAGACCACCGAGACCAAGGATGGCTACAATGCTGTCCAGGTCGCGTGGGGCGAACGGAAGGAATCCCGCGTCACCAAGGCCGAGCTTGGCCACTTCGCCAAGGCGGGCGCCGGTATCGCTCGCGTCGTGCGCGAGTTCCGCGTGGATGCGGCCACGGCCGCCAGCCTCCAGCCGGGTGCCCAGCTGAAGCTCGCCGACATGTTCACGGCCGGCCAACGGGTCGACGTCTCGGGCGTCAGCAAGGGCAAGGGCACCGCGGGCGTCATGAAGCGGCACAACTTCTCCGGCTTCAAGGCCAGCCACGGCGTGCACGAATATTACCGTCACGGTGGCTCGATCGGCACTCGACTGACCCCTGGCTTCACCATGAAGGGCATGAAGATGCCGGGCCGCATGGGCGATGCCAACATGACGGTGCAAAACTGCTTCGTCGAGAAGGTCGACGCCGAGCGGAACCTGATCTACGTGCGCGGCGGCATTCCTGGCGCAGACGGCGCGGTCATCGCGCTGCGTTCGGCCATCAAGGCTTAGGACAGCGCCAGTCGGCGCAGCGCCGGCGCGACGCGGAAGCTCGCGCCGGTCGCCGCCCGGACCTCCTCGACGCTGAGGTCGTCGGCGATCTCAAGCAGGCTCAGCCCGCCGTCGAAGCTGAAAACGCCGTAGTCGGTGATCAGCAGATGCACGCAGGCGACGCCCGTGAGTGGCAACGTACACCGCTCCAGCAGCTTGGACTCGCCGCGGGCGGTGTGTTCCATGGTGACGACCACGCGGCGTGCGCCGGAGACGAGGTCCATGGCACCGCCCATGCCCTTGATCATCTTGCCCGGGATCATCCAATTGGCGAGATCACCGCCCGCGCTGACCTGCATGGCGCCCAGGATGGTCAGATCGATGTGACCGCCCCGAATCATCGCGAAGCTGTCAGCGGACGAAAAGTAGCTTGCCCCCGGAAGGGCCGTCACCGTCTGCTTTCCGGCGTTGATGAGATCGGGATCGACATCCGCTTCCAGCGGGAACGGACCCATCCCGCAGAGGCCGTTCTCACTGTGGAGGACGATGTCCATGCCAGCGGGGATGAAGTTGGCGACCAGGGTCGGGATGCCGATGCCCAGGTTGACGTAGTAGCCGTCGCGGAGCTCTTCAGCGGCGCGCTTTACGATGCCATCGCGGGTGAGCGGCATGGTTCAGGACTCCCGAACGGTACGGCGCTCGATGCGCTTCTGGTAGGATGGACCTTGGATGATCCGCTGCACGAAGATGCCCGGCGTGTGCACCTGGTCCGGGTCGAGCTCGCCTGGCTCGACCAACTCCTCGACCTCGGCGATGGTGATGCGCGCCGCGCTCGCCATCATCGGGTTGAAGTTGCGCGCGGTCTTGTTGTAGATCAGATTGCCCTGGGTGTCCCCGCGCCAGGCCTTCACCAGCGCATAGTCCGCGAACAACGAGCGTTCCATCACGTAGCTCCGCCCTTCGAAGCTCCGCGTCTCCTTGCCGTCGGCGACCACCGTGCCCACGCCGGTGGCGGTGAAGAAGGCGGGGATGCCCGCGCCACCGGCGCGGATGCGCTCGGCAAGCGTGCCCTGCGGGCAGAGCTCGACCTCCAGCTCACCAGACAGATATTGACGCTCGAACTCCTTGTTCTCGCCGACATAGCTCGAGATCATCTTGCGGATCTGGCGGGTCTGCAACAGCGGTCCGAGTCCCCAATCGTCGACGCCGCAGTTGTTGGAGATCACCGTCAGACCCTTGCAGCCGCGATCGCGGAGGGCAAGGATCAGGTTCTCCGGAATCCCGCACAGGCCGAAGCCACCGGCCATGAGCGTGGCACCGTCGGGTACGTCCGCGAGCGCTGCGGCAGCGGAGGCGTAGACCTTGTTCATGAGTCAGCCTATTCCATGCGGTAGTTGGGGGCTTCCTTGGTGATGATCACGTCGTGGACGTGACTTTCGCGGAGACCGGCAGCCGTCATCCGCACGAACCGTGCCTTCTCCTTCAGCTCCACGAGGGTGGCGCAGCCCGTGTACCCCATCGCGGCCCTGAGCCCCCCAACGAGCTGCTCGACGGTGTCGCCGACTGGACCCTTGTAGGGCACCCGACCGACAATTCCCTCCGGCACCAGCTTGCGCGTCTCGGCCTCCGGGTCGCCAGCCGCGTCCTGGAAGTACCGGTCGGAGCTGCCGGCTTTCATCGCCTCTACGCTCCCCATGCCGCGGTAGCTCTTGTACTGGCGGCCCTGGTAAAGCACCACCTCGCCCGGCGCCTCTTCGCTCCCTGCGAAGAGCGAGCCGGCCATCACCACATCCGCACCTGCGGCCATGGCCTTGGCCACGTCTCCCGAGAATTTCACGCCGCCATCGGCGATGATCGGCACGCCATGTCGCGCCGCGGCGCGGGCGCAGTCCGCGATCGCGGTGAGCTGGGGAACGCCGACCCCGGCCACAACACGCGTAGTACAGATGGAGCCAGGGCCGATCCCCACCTTCACTGCGTCCGCGCCGGCCGCGATACACGCCTCGGTGGCATCGAAGGTGGCCACGTTGCCGACGATGATCTGCAGCGCGGGCCAGGCCTTGCGCACCGCCCGCGCGGCCTGGAGCACCCCCTCGCTGTGCCCATGGGCCGTGTCGATCACGATCACGTCGACGCCCGCTTCCACCAAGGCAGCGACGCGCTCATCGCGGTCTCCACCAACACCGACCGCCGCCCCGCACCGCAATCGCCCCCGGCCATCGCGCACCGCCAAGGGGTGGCGGGTCGTCGCCTCGACATCCTTGAACGTGATCAGCCCGTGCAGCTGCCGCTGCTCATCCACGACGAGCAGTTTCTCCACCCGATGCTCCTGCATCAGATCGCGCGCCGTCTCCAATCCCGTGCCTGGAGGGCAGGTCACCAACCCTTCCGAGGTCATGGTGTTCCGGACAGGTTGGTCGAGTTGCCGCTCGTAGCGCAAGTCGCGGTTGGTGAGAATGCCGACCACGCGGCCCCCCTCGACGATGGGGAGGCCGTTGACACCATGCTCCCGCATCAACTCGCGCGCCCGCCGGAGCGGCGCATCCGGGCCGAGGGTGATGGGATCGACAATGACACCGGTCATCGCCTTCTTGACCTTTCGCACCTCGCCGGCCTGGCTCGCAGGGCTCATGTTCTTGTGCAATATTCCCAGCCCTCCCAGCCGGGCCATGGCGATCGCCATCTCAGCCTGGGTGACGGTGTCCATGGCGGCGCTGAGGATAGGGACGTTGAGAAGCAGGGAACGCGTAAGGTGCGTCGTGATGTCGGCATCACGCGGAAGGAGCGTCGAGTGCCCCGGAACCAGCAGCACGTCGTCGAACGTCAGGGCCAGCGGCGGGTCGGGGAGCAGCATTCCGGCGGGTATCATGGCCTCGCCACACCATGTGCATTTTTGACTTTTGGCTTTGACGGTACCGCGTTAGGCTATGCTGAGTCCGGGCCACCCCTGTACCTTCGCGAAACAAGTCAAGCCGCACCGAACCCGAGCCTCTCGGAGTTGCTCGGGCTCGCCGCCGTGCGCCGCGCGCCCTTCGAAGTCGCAGCCTCGAAGCGGGCGGCTCCTGTGGCCGTCGTGGCGTCCGAGGACGGCGACGGGTGCTTCCACCTCGACGTCGTCCAGCCCGGCCGCCTTGACGATCTCCGCGGGGGGCCGGTCGCCTGCACGCTCGAACTGGACGGCCGACGCTGGCTTTTCGACGCGGATTTGGCGAACCACAGAGGAACCGTCGTGCTCTCGCGCGCCCGGCGTTTGCGGGCGGCACAGCGGCGGTCGAGTCCGAGAATTTCGGTTCCCCCGGGCACAACGGTACTTTTCTCCGAGGGCGAGCGGGTCTTTCGCCGCGACATCATCGATCTCGGCGCCACGGGATTGGGCGTGCAATTTACGGGTCGCGACGACGAGCCCGCCGAGGGCTCCATGCTCGGCCAGGTGCGCTTTGTCCTGCCGCTTGGCGGCGCGATCACCGCGGCGGCTGCGCTTCGTCACCTCCGCCCGGCCGCGCCCGGGGGGCCGCCGATTGCCGGAATGGACCTGCTCGGCCTTGGCGAGGCGGACTCCAAGCGTTTGGATGCTTGGGTGCGCGGCCTCACGCGCACGCGCAAGCGGGAAGAGGCCGTTCGAAGCGCGGCCGCCTTCGCGGAGACCTCGGTCGGGCTTCCCGATGGGCGCGTTCGGCAGGTGGTCGGGCTCGACGCCGAGGGCACCACGATCACGCTCGAAGAGCCCGACCGGGACCTGACGAGCGGGGCGGTCCTCCCGATGGTCGAGCTGCGGCAGAGCACGGCTCTGGTGGTAGGGATGAAGGCCCAGATCGCGGACATCGTCACCCATCGCGCGCGCCCGCTGCAGGCACGGCTGGCGTGGCTCGACGTGCGCCCCGAGCAACTGGTTCGGCTGAGCCGGCTGCTGCGCCGGCTACGCGGCTGATTCCCTACAGATAGGGCCAGCCCTGCCGAGACAAGGAGGGTGCCGCGCCCTCCCAGCCGCAACCTGGATCCGCTCCTCCGTGCCGCGACCGAAGCCGGCACGCCGGTGCGCCTGTTCCTCGGCGAGGACGGCCAAGGGTTTTCCTCCGCCGTACTCGGAGTGGACGACGGCCGCCTGCTGCTGGCGCCGGTGCGCCCCGCCCACGGCAACGTTGTCCTCGAGCGCCTCATGGGGTCGGTGCGGATTGAGCTGATGGTTTCCGGGATGCCCCACGGCGCAACGACACGGGTCTGCGCCGTCACCGGCGAGGGCGTCCTGGTGGCCCTGCCCGACGAGCTCGAACGCATCCAACGGCGCCGCTACTTCCGTATGCGCGCCCCGGCCGGTACCACCGCCCGCGTCGAGTTGGCCGACGGAGTCCGCGTCCGCGAGTTGCTGGACATCAGCGGCGGTGGCTGCGCCTTCGTCGCACAGGGCGGCGACGAGTATCTGGCAGACGGCATGGCGGTTGCGAAAGTCCATTTCCCGCTCGGCGAGGAGCGTCGCTTCGTGGGCCAAGGCGTCGTGCGCCGCGCCAGCCGCCGGGACGGCGCGTGGGGTCGGGAGATGGTGATGGGCATCGAGTTCGTCGGGCTACCAGCCCGTGAGCGCTACCAGCTCATCGCATGGGTGACGGAACAGGAGCGCGCGGATCTTCGCGCGCGCAGCCTCTCGACCACCCGTTTCGTGGCCGACGTGATGGTGCTCTTCCATGAGGACGCAAACCTCGTCCGGCTGCGCACCGGCGCTGGGCTATCGCCGCGCTCCGTACGCGTCGTGGTCTTCGAAGACGAACCCAGCATGATCCCCGGGGCGACGCACCCTCAGCTTGAACTCCGCGTCGCCGGCGAGCACCTCCTCCGCTCGTCAGGCCGCATCGAGCGCATCGACGTGGTGAACGGAACGTCGGTTGCGACCATGGCCTTCACTGATCTCGCGGGCGATGCCCGTGAGCGGTTGCTCGACCTTCTGAGGCGCTGAGCGTTTCGCGGGTGCGGGAGCACCCGGCGGGACCGGCCAGTTGCGGCGACACTATGACGAAAGCGGGGGAAAGGCCGCAGCGGCCTGTCCCCCTATCGCGCCCAAAGGCGACGATCCCGTCCCGCCGATCAGCGAATCAGACCGCCCACGGTGACGCGGTTTCGGCCGTTCTCCTTGCTTTCGTAGAGCGCCTTGTCCGAGACCTCGGTGAGCATGGTGACGAGCCGCTCCACGTCTACGGGCTGACCGGAGCCCATGAACGTAGCCACCCCGAACGAAGCCGTGACGCGAAGCGGGCCCTTGGCCGTCGTCACCGAGGCGCGGGCAATCGCCTCGCGGAGGCGCTCAGCTGCCGCCAGGGCCTGATGGGCATCGGTGTCGGGGAGCACGACGGCGAGCTCTTCCCCGCCAAGGCGCGCTTTGAGATCGGCGTCGTGGGAGTTCGCGAGGATCGCGGCCGCAGTGGACCGGAGCACGGCATCGCCCGTCGGGTGCCCGTAGTTGTCGTTGACCGACTTGAACTTGTCCAGGTCCACCATCACCAGCGACAGCGGTTTTCCGGTGGAGGCGGCGCGGGTGAGCAGCTCGCGGAAGACCTTGTCATAGTGGCGGCGATTGCACAGTCCGGTGAGCGGATCGAAGAAGGCCAGGCGAGCAAGCTCGGCATTGGCGCCGGCGAGCTGTTGCATGAGCATCTCTTTTTCGGCGAGGGCGGCCTCCAATCGGCTGGTGATCTCCTCGTAGCTCATGTTCATCTGCACCAGGGTGCGGTTGGCCTCGGCCAGGATGTTCGCGAACGGGGCCTGCTTGGCGACGCGCATCCCCAGGCCAGCCGCCGCCGCCTCCACTTCACCGGGAAGGCCATCGAGCAGCTTGTCGGTGGCCTTGTCTTCGAGCTTGTAGGTCTCCTTGAGGCCGATGCGGACGGCAGGCAAGGCAGCGCTGGTCTTTCCGGCCAGAAGGGCGCCGATGTTGTCCGCGTGAAAGGCGACGAAGGCCAGTTCACGTGACGGCGGCGGGCACTTCTCAGGCGTGTGATGGGTCGCCAGCGCGTCCGTGAGCTGCTGCGGCAGGCTCCACCGTTCGCCGAGGAGCTTCGCGACGCCGTCGTGGCTGATGCCGAACTGGGTCACTTCGATCTCGCGACGCGGCTCCGGCAGCTGCAACCGCCACTCCGCCCATTGCGCCGTGTGATTCCGGTTGGCGCGCAGGAGCGCCAAGACTCCAAAGTCCTGGAGCAGGCCGATGGTGAACGCCTCCTCCGGGGACACCTTCCCCGTCGCACGGGCGATGGCGCGAGCCGCGACCGCGCGGCGCAGACAGTCTTCCCAGAAAACCTCGAGGTCGGGGCCGCGGAGACCCGAGTTGCGCAACGAGTCCCGCACCGCGAAACAGATCGCGAGATTGCGCAGCGCGCGAATTCCGAGGACGGTGACCGCCCGTGCGGCCGCAGTCACGGGCTGCTTCAGCCCGTAGAACGGCGAGTTCACCGTACGAAGAAGCTCCGCGGTAAACGCCGGGTCTGACGCGACCACGGCGCCCAGCTTGTCGGAGGTGACGTCGGGGTCGGATGCAAGCCGTACCACGCGGGCGATCGCCGCCGGTGGCGATGGGAAGTCCGCTGGGTTGAGACTGAGTTGTGCACCGGCTTCTTGCATGGACCCTCCTGGTCGCCCCTCCAAAACGGATCGCAGACGAGCGACTTGAGTGCGGGCGTCACGCCACCTGTGGTAGATGGTCACAGTCTTTTCCGCCGTCCCGACAGGGAGTTGACATTCTCCGTGATCCCGCGTAGAACCGGCGCCCAAACTCGGAGCCCCCATGGTCAGCATTCTCACCGTCTTGTTCCTCGCATGCGCCAAGCCGGTCGGCACCTACACCGTCGCCCAGGCGCCCATCGCACCAGTGGCGTCCGAGACAGTCGGGACCCTCAAAGCCGAAGCGGAGGCCGCCTGGTCCAACCGCGGCGACAAGGCGCAGCTCCAAGTTGCGCTCCAGAAGTACGAGGGGCTCTACGCCACCAACCCCAACGACCGCGACGTGGCCATGCACCTGCTGCGGGGCTGGTACTTCCTGGGTGACGGGCACGAGACCGAGAAAGACGCCAAGCTGGCCGCCTGGTCCACCGCCATCGAGTGGGGCAAGAAGTGCCTCGCGATCAACACCGAATTCACCGCGCTCTTGGGCAAGGGCGACGAGACCGAGGCGACCTCCGCCCGCGCCTTCGGTCAGAGCGACGTGCCGTGCTTGTACTGGACCAGCTCCTCGCTGGGCAAGTGGGCGAAGCTCTCCGGCATCGGGACCACGCTGAAGTACCTCCCCACGGTCAAGGCCTACATGACCCGCGTGGGCGAATTGGAGCCGACCTACTACTACTCCGGTCCCGATCGTTATTGGGGCGCGTACTACGCCGCGATTCCCAGCTTCGCCGGCCAGGACCTGGGCAAGTCGAAGGACCACTTCGACAAGGCCATCGCCACCTACCCGGACTTCCTGGGCACCCACGTGCTGCTCGCGGGCGAGTGGGCGGTGAAGAAGCAGGACAAGGCCACCTTCGAGAAGGAGCTCAACTGGGTCCTTCAGGCCCCGGTCGACCGCCTTCCGGACGTTCGCCCCGAGATGGAGGCTTCCCAGCGTCAGGCCGCCGCACTCTTGGCCGCCCAGGGCGACCTGTTCGCGAACTGAGCCGCGATGTCGTCCCGCTTCGTCGACTCGCCGGATGGCACCCGGATTCACGTCGTCACCACCGGTGACGGCGAAAAAGACGTGCTCATCGTCGGCGGCCTCGCCGAGCACGCGGGTCGCTACGATCACGTCGCCGCCGCATTCATCACCAAGGGCGCCCGCGTTCACCGGATGGAGCTGCGCGGCCACGGGAACTCCGGCGGCCGCCGTAGCCACGTCCTGAATTGGAGTGAGTATCGGGACGACCTCGCCGCCGTCGCCGCCACGCTGCGGCCCGGCTGGAGCCTGTTCGCGCACAGCATGGGCGGCCTCGTGGCGCTGGACGCAGTCGGCCACGGCCTCCGACCGGCTCGCATCGCGTTGTCAAACCCGCTCTTGGGTGTGAAGATGAAGGTGCCGGGGTGGAAGTCGGCGGCCGGGCGAGGACTGTCTCGGCTGTGGCCCTCGCTGGCGCTGACCAACGAATTGGACCCTGCCCACCTCAGCCGCGACGTCACGATCGGGCAGGCCTATGCCACCGATCCCGACGTCTACAAGAAGGTCACGGCGCGCTGGTTCACCGAGATGACCGCGGCGCAGGCCCGGGTGGCATCCATGGGCGCCGCGCCAATGCCGGTGTGCTTCTTCCTGTCGGAGACCGATCCGATCACCGACGCCGCGCAGAGCCGGCGGGTGTCGGCGCGGATCGGGGGCACGGTACGCGAGCAGCCGGGCATGCTCCACGAGCTCGTGAACGAGCTCGGCAAAGACGCCCTCATCGCCGACCTGGGCGGTTGGCTCCTCGACTGAGTCGTCGCTCGCGATAGGCTCCGGCCGATGCGTCGCCGCCTGATCGAACTGCTCCGCGAGAAGTCCTACCGCCGCATGCGCGTCGTGCTGGCCTCCGGCCGCGAGTCCGACTTCTACGTGGACGCCCGGCAGACGACGCTCCACGCGGAGGGCAGCCACATCATCGGCACGCTCATCCATGAGGCGCTCGATTCGAGCGTGGTTGGCATCGGCGGATTGACGATGGGCGCCGACCCGATTGCGAGTGCAGTCGCGACCGTGTCGTGGGCGCGTGGCCGGCCGGTGCACGCGTTCATCGTGCGAAAAGAGCCCAAGGGGCACGGCACGCAGACCTGGGTGGAGGGGCTCGCCAACCTTCCCAGGGGCTCCGCCGTCGCCATCGTCGAGGACACCTGCACCACCGGCGGCTCCTTGCTCAAGGCCGTCGACCGGGCCGAGGCGGACGGGCTTCGCGTGGTGCAGTGCTTCACCGTAGTGGATCGCGACGAGGGCGCTGCCGACGCGCTCGCAGCGCGCGGGTTCACGCTCAACGTGCTGGTGCGCCGTGCTGAGTTGGAGTCCGCTTGATCGGCCTTTTCTCCCTTGCCCTGATGACCGCTCACGCCGGTGAACTGGCGGACAGGCGGGCGTACGAACGGGAGGTGGCCGCGGCGACCGCCGAACTGAAGCTCTACGACGGCTGGTACACCGCGCTGCAGCTGCGCGGAACGCTACAGACCTCGGCGCTGGTGGCGGCCCAGACCGCGCGGATGGCGCTGCTCACCGACGGCGCTTTGCACGCCGCGCCCGCACCCGATGGCATCGAAGTGCTCCTGGCCGCCAGCAGCCAGTTTCCCAAGGAGCTGAGCTTCGCGGCCGATGGGACGACTCCGTGGACGCTCACCCTGCGCGCGGGCGACAAGGCCTGCGCCGCGCCGTCAGAGGTCCGGCTCATCAAGAAGCCAACTCCAACCCACCGAACCCTTTACCCTCACCTCACCGAGTGGGACCGGGTCTACGTCCTTCACTGGGCTGCGGACGCCTGTGGCAGCAAGACGCCGGACGGGCTGTCCGTCCACGGAAGGCGCGGCACGGGGAGGCTTAGCTGGGCGCGCTAGTCGCCCACGCCGCGTGCCGCGGCTGTCAGCGGCATGACGCGGGCCGCGGCACGGGGGGCTTGGGCACATGATCGCCGCGGACCACGCCGGACGGCGGCGGGCGCTGTGCGCGCTACTCGGCGCACCGGTGCTCCTGGCCAACAACGGCGTGCGGGTGCGGAACCTGCCGCTCAACACCCTGCCGTTTCGGGCCGACAGCACCTTCCTGTACTACACCGGATGCACGGAGCCGGGCGCTTTCGCGCTCCTGGTCGATGGTCACTGCACCCTGTTCCTCCACCCCACTGAGCCGGGGGACGAGCTGTGGCACGGGCCGATGCCGACGATGGAACAGCGCCGTCAAGCTCTGGGCGCTGACGCCGTCCGTCCGGTTTTCGAGTTGGACGCAGCCACGGCCGCGCACCTCGGCCGCCTCGTCTCCCTAGCGGTCCCAGACGCGGCGGTGACCGCCCGTCTCGCGGTGATCATCGGCCGCGGTCTTGCCTATCCAGGGTCGCCGGGCCCCGAGGGACTGGTCGACGCGGTGATCCGTCAGCGCCGCACGCGCGACCCCTGGGAACTCGACCAGATGCGGCTCGCAGCGATGATGACGGCGAGCGCACACCACGCCGCGATGGTCGCGACACGCCCTGGCGTGCACGAGCGAGAGTTGGCGGCGCTCTTCGACGCCGTGATCGCCGCGCGCGGGGGAACCACGGCGTACCACTCGATCGTCACCGTGCGCGGTGAGGTGCTCCACAAGCCCGAATACGACCAGGTGCTGGCCGTAGGCGACCTGTTGCTCCTGGACGGCGGGGCGGAGGTGCCATCGGGCTACGCCAGCGACGTGACTCGCACCTGGCCGGTCGACGGCACGTTCACCGGAAGACAGCGCGCCGCCTACGAGCTCGTGCTGGCCGCGCAGGAAGTGGGCATCGCCCGCTGCCGGGTCGGCACCCGGTACCGGGACATCCACTGGGAGGCCACGAGGGTCCTTGCCGAGGGCTTGGTGGAGATGGGGCTCTTGCGCGGCGCCGTGGATGCCTTGGTGGAAAGCGGCGCCACCGGCGTCTTTTTTCCCCACGGGGTCGGCCACCTCATCGGGCTCGACGTCCACGACCTGGAGAACTTCGGCGATCGCCCGGCCTACGCCCCGGGAAGAAAGCGGCCCGACCAGTTCGGCGCACGGTACCTGCGTATGGACCTGGACCTGGAGGCGAACATGGTGGTCACTGTCGAGCCCGGCTTTTACGTGGTGCCGGCGATTCTCCGAGACGACGAGCTTCGGGCGCGTTTCGCGGCCCAGGTCAACTTCGCCGCCGCCGAGGCGTGGATCGGCTTCGGCGGCATCCGCATCGAGGATGACGTCCGGATCCGCCCCGCAGCCGAGGCAGCCGGGGCACCCGAGGTGCTCAGCTCCGCAATTCCCAAGTCCATCCCCGCGCTTGAGGCGCTCATCGGTCGGGGCCCGAGCGCCTCGGAACGGCTCACCGCATGATCCTCGCCCTCGTGCTCAGCGCCCGTGCTCTCACCCTTGACGAAACGGTCCGTCGCGCCGCCGAGGTGAATCCCGGCGCGATGATCGCCGCGCTGACCGCTCAGCAGGCGGAGCTCGCGGCCGCGCAGAGTTGGGCCCACCTCGGACCTTCGCCGTCCTTGTCCGTCGGGCGTACCTGGCGGAACAACCTGGAGATTGACTCCGGCAGCTTCAATGTGTCGCTGGGCGCGCTCGAACCCGTGTCCTGGTTCCGCGCCCTCCAACGCTCCAGTCAAGCGACCGCCAGCCGCTACGCCGCGGCCGGCACCAGCTTGGACGCGCAGTACGCGGCGGCCGCTCTGTTCGTCGGCGCGTGGGAGGCGAGGCGGGCGGTCGCCGCTGCCCGGGACACCGAGGGCGCCGCGGAGACCCTCGCCACCGCGATCACGGCGCGGGTCGCGGCCGGGGTGGACAGCCCCCTTCTCGGCCGCTCCGCCGAGGCGGGCCGACTTCTCGCCGTTGCCGAGCGAATCGCCGCCGAGGCCGAGCTCGCCACGGCGCGGTTGCGCCTGGCGCGCGCGCTCGAGTTGGACGACCTCGGCGAACTGGCAGCGCCGCCCACCCTGGCGCTGCCGGGCGACGGCCGCGCCTCTCCTTGGCTCGATGCCGCCAAAGAATCGATTCAATCTGCAAAGTGGCGCCACGGGCGCGACATCGCGGGCTGGTTGCCCAGCGGCTCGCTCAACGCCAACACGCCGCTCAACGTTCCGGGGTTGGCCATCACGCTGTCGGCGACGTGGTCACTTGACGGCGTCGTCGGACCGTTCTTGCTCGAACGCCAATCCGCGCTCGCCGTCCGCATTGCCGACGTCCAGTACACCGCGCTGCAGCGCGACTACGACGCCGAGGTGGCCTCGGCCAAGGTGCGTGCGACCGCCGCCGGACTGGTGCTTGACGCGCACCGGGCCCGCCAGGAGACAGCAGACGCCGCCCTCGCGGAGGGGCGCGCGCTCCTGGACGCCGGTCTGGTCTCGACGCTGGAGGTGCTGCGCCTCCAGGATCAGCTCAGCAGCGCGCGCACCGCCAGGGTCGTGGCCGAGCTCGCCGAGCTGCTGGCCATCCTCGATGCGCGTCGCCTCGCCGGCGAAGGCTGGTAGGGTGCTCGAGGGAACGACGCCGCTGACGCGCGGCCTCCTGGCCGCCGGAGTGCTGGTCTTCGTCTGCGGTTCCGTCGGGAGCGTGGGCGTCGCCGCAGTGGCGATTGCCGTACCCACGGTGCTCAGCGCACGTACCGAGGAGTTGTTGGCCGAGGTGCCCGCCGAAGTCGATGGCCTGCGCAAGCTGCAGCTCGCGCGCGACGCACACTACGGAAGCTTCATCCCGTGCGGCAGCCGCGGCGATGCAGTTCGCTCGCTCACCGCCGAAGCCCGCGACCCGGCCAAGGACCCCGCCGCCGCGTGTCTGAGCTCGATGCTGGGCTGGAGTCCGACCGAACGGCTACTCGGCGCCTATTGGATCGAGGTGGACGCGGCGACGGCCGACTTCACCGTGTATGGCGTGATCGACGCCGACGGCGATGGCGACTACGCGGAATACCAAGCTTCCGCGCGCGAGACCGCGCGGCTGGCGACGCTGCCAGGGGTGCGGTGAGGGTGCGACCCTACCGCCGGCGCCACAGGACGGTGTCCCGCACCTCTCGCTGGTCCTGGCGCGGATAGTCCAGCGAGTAGTGGAGCCCGCGGCTCTCCTTGCGGCGCAGCGCGCTCTCCACCACCAGCTCAGCGACGGTCGCGATGTTCCGCAGCTCGACCAGCGGCGCGGTGAGGCGAAAGTCCCAGTAGTAGTCGTGGATTTCGTCCTGGACCAAGGCGATGCGGGCGCGGGCGCGCAGCAAGCGTTTGGTTGTGCGCACGATCCCGACGTAATTCCACATGAACCGGCGGATCTCGTCCCAGGTCTGGGTGATCACGACGGCCTCGTCGCTGTCGATGGCGCGGCCCGGGTCCCACTCGGGGATGGGCGGCGGCGGCAGCGTATCGGCCAAGCGGGCAGCGGCGACCCTCACGGCGTGGTCGGCGTAGACCACGGCCTCGAGCAGTGAGTTGGAGGCGAGGCGGTTGGCGCCGTGCAGACCGGTGCTCGCGCATTCGCCAATCGCAAACAGGTTTTGCACGCTCGACTCTCCTTCGAGGTCGGTCTGGACGCCCCCGCAGAAGTAGTGGGCGGCCGGAACCACCGGGATGGGCTGCGCGGCCATGTCGATGCCCAGGTCGTGACAGCGCCGGTAGATATTTGGGAACTTGGCGATCAGTGTGTCGCGGTCCAGGTGCGTCATGTCCAAGAAGGCGCATTCGTCGCCGCTGCGCTTGAGCTCGGCGTCGATGGCGCGGGCGACGATGTCGCGCGGGGCCAGCTCGGCGCGTGGGTCGTAGCGTTGCATGAACGCGTCGCCATCCTTGCGGCGGAGGATTCCGCCTTCTCCCCGGAGCGCTTCACTGATGAGGAAGCTCCTCGCGTGGGGATGGAACAGGATCGTCGGGTGAAACTGTACGAACTCCATGTTCGCGATGCGCGCCCCCGCACGCCATGCCATCGCCACGCCATCCCCCGACGCGATGTCCGGATTCGAGGTGTAGAGGTACACCTTCCCTGCACCACCGGTGCAGAGCGCCACGATCTTCGCCGACTCGACCCTGACTTTTCCCTTCTTTCGGTCAAGCACGTACGCGCCCAGCACCCGATCCGGGTCTACCGGGGCTCGACCCGCCCGCCGGGCGATGCTGTTCTCCGTGATGAGGTCCACCGCGATCTGGTTCTCCACCAACTCCACGTTCGGCTCGGCCGCCACCGCCGCCAGCAGGGCCCGAACGAGCTCAGCACCGGTCAGGTCGTCGGCATGCAGGATGCGCCGGGCGCTGTGCCCGCCCTCCCGGTGAAGACTGTAGCCGCCGGCCTCTTCCTCGGAGAAGTTCACCCCCAGCTCGATCAGCTCGCGGATGCGCTCGGGCGCCTCCCGCACGGTCTGCTCGACGGCGTCGGGGCGACAGAGCCCTGCCCCGGCGACCAGCGTGTCCTGGATGTGCGCTTCGGCGCTGTCGTCGGGCGCCCACACCGCGGCGATGCCGCCCTGCGCGTACGCCGTGTTCGACTCCCCCTTGCCCACCTTGGCGAGGATGCGCACGGTGCCGTGGCGCGCCGCTCGCAGCGCGAAGAACAGCCCGGCAACGCCGGTGCCGATGACGAGGAAGTCGGCCATTGGCGGGGCCGGGTAACCCGAGCACCCAGTGGACACCGCCAGAGTGCGATATCCTCCGAGTTCTCGGAGTCCGCCATGAACAGTCGCAGAAATTTCCTCCGTCAGGCGCTCTTCGGCATCGCCGTGGTCGCCGTGCCCGGCTCAGCCCTGGCGGCCCTCCCGCCGGCGTTCTTGTTCCATCCGCTGGGGCCGGGCGCCGACCTGGGCCTGGGCTGGAGCTTGCAGCGGATCTTCCCGCCACACGAAGGGGCGATCACCCTGAATCTGCTGCACACGGACGGCCGCGTTGCGCGCGTGGACGTCTGTCTGCGCAATGGCGCCGCCCGCGGTCCCGCCAGCACGCCGCTGCTCGACTTCATCGTCATGGACGGCGGCGACGGCACCGCGCCGATGGACGAATCGCTGGGTCGGGTCACGCGTCGGTTGGCCGCCGTGGCGGCTGACAACGAAAGCATGGACCTCGATCGGATCGTGGACCTCGTCCCCCACACCCAGCGGGTCTGGGCGCACCCTGACTCGATGGCCGCGGCGAGTCTGCGCATGGCGCCGGGGGCCCCCTCCGTATGAGCGACGAAACCCCCGACAATGGCGTCACCACCGAGCTGGGAGAGCGGCGCGTGCGCTTCTCCGTGGATGAATCCATCTACGATCTCGACGTGGTGATGGGCGCCGCCTACCTGTTCATCGACCGCTGCTACGTCTACCTGGATCGCGAGGCCGATCGGCGAGTGCAGGTGGTGCTCCGCACCCGCGCCGCGGCCTCCGAGGACGAGCTTCACGCGCTCGCCGGCCACTTCGCCAACGAGCTCCTCAACCAGGCTCTCCGCAAACAGATTGGCGAAAGCAACGCGCGGCTTCGCGAGTTCATCATGGCCCGCGCGCTTTTCTCGGCCGAGGGGCCCTCCACCATCGACCGACTGCTCGCCGAGCTGGATGCGGAAGAGATGGCCAGCGACGACCTGGACATTCCCGTGCCGTGGGAAAAGACCCCCGGTGGCTGAACCGCTCGCGCTCCGCTTTCACAAGTCGCTCTACCTGGGCGACGCCGTCCGGCGTGCCGCTGAGCGCTTCGCCGCCCTGGGCGCGATCACCCTCGGCGAGTCCGATGCGGACTGGCTCGTCAGCGCGGTCCCCCTTCGGGAGAGCGTCCGCGCCCGCCTCGGCGACGAGCTCTCCAACCACGCCCTCTTCGAAACCATCCTCGCCCGCAAGGGCATCTCCACATGATGAACACCGAACTCACCGTCGACCCGCGCGCCTTCGACCGCAAGACCGTCGGATATTTCCGTTATGGCGTCGTCAACGGTCAGGTGCTGATGACCAACGACGTCGGCGAGCACCTGTTTCTGGACCCGGCCGACTTCCACCGCTTCCTCGCTGGACAAATCGACCGGGGCGAGCCGCTCTACGACCAACTCCGGCGTCGTTACTTCTTCAAGCACGAGCTCGATCTGGACGGTCTCGCCGACAAGCTGCGCCGGAAGAAGGCCTTCCTCCTGAACGGACCGCACCTGCACGCCATCGTCACCACGCTGCGCTGCAACCACTCCTGCCGGTACTGCCACGCCAGCCGCGCCGACATGGACCGCGTTGACACCGACATGTCGTTGGAGACGGCACGCAAAGTCGTCGACTTCGCGTTCACCTCGCCCACGCCGGTGCTCGGCTTCGAGTTTCAAGGCGGCGAGCCGACCGCCAACTTCGAGGTCATCCGCTTCGTCTGCGACTACGCCCTGGAGAAGAACCGGTACGAAAACAAGGAACTCCTCCTCTCGCTCGTCAGCAACCTGACCCTGATGACTGACGAGAAGATGAACTACCTCCTCGATAAGGGCGTGATGGTCTGCACCTCGCTGGATGGCCCGGCCGATCTGCACGACAAGAACCGTGGCTGGATGGAAAAGCACAGCTCCCACGCCGCGGTCACCGCTTGGATGGACAAGTTCAACGCCGAATGGGTGCGGCGCGGTTTTGACCCCGACCTGTTCCACGTCGATGCGCTGATGACCACCACGCGCCATTCGCTCAGTCGCGGCCCGGAAATCGTCGATGAGTACGTCAATCGCGGCATTCGCAGCATTCATCTGCGGCCACTGAACCCCTTCGGCTTCGCGGTCAACACCTGGAAGCAGATCGGCTACTCGATGGACGAGTTCCTGGCGTTCTACAAGAGCACGCTGGACTACATCATCGAGCTCAACCGCCAGGGCACCTTCGTGCAGGAACGACTCGCGTCGATCTTCCTCACCAAGATGCTCACGCCCGACGACCCCAACTACAGTGACTGCCGCTCACCCTGCGGTTCGGGAAGCGCCCAGCTCGCCTACAACTTCGATGGCAGCGTGTACACCGACGACGAAGGGCGCATGGCCGCGCACATGGGGAACGACTTCTTCAAGCTCGGTCACGTCGACACATCCAGCATGGACGAGGTGCTGAAGCACCCCACGGTCAAGGCGCTGGCGGTCGCCTCGATTCAAGACGCCCTGCCGGCCTGTCACAGCTGCGTGCACAAGGCCACCTGCGGCGTCCAACCGCTCCACAACTACATGTTCGACGGAGACATCTTCGGGCAGCGGCCGCTTTCGCGCAAATGCCAGGAGTTCTACGGTGTGCAACAGTACCTTTACCAGCTACTCTCCACCGACACCGACGGGAGCCTTCAACGGATCTTCCGCCGGTGGACCATCCAACGTTCGCGACCGGGCACGACCCCGTACGTGCCTGCCAGCGAGGTGACCTCATGAGCAAAGACGACATCCGCACCCCTTTCCCCGGCAAAAAGTCGGGAGCTGACTGGGACGACCAGGCCGCCGAGGCCGAGTTCCCGGTGCTAAAGCGCCAGGCCAGCCACCTGCTCCAGGCCGGCGAGCTTCAGGCCGCCAACCAGAAAGGCGACGTGGTCGCCCAGTCCCTCCTGCTCCTTCAGGCCACCGCGGGCGAGCTCGAACTCGACCCGGCGTTCCTCGATCGGAAGGGCAACGCCCCCGACAGCAGCGCGGTCCTTCTGGCCCAACATTGCAGCCACGGGTCGCACGGCAGCCACGGCTCCCACGGCTCCCACGGCTCCCACGGCTCACACGGCTCACACGGTTCCCATGGTTCCCACGGCTCCCACGGCAGCCACGGCTCCCACGGCTCCCACGGCTCCCACGGGTCGCACGGCTCGCACGGATCACATGGCAGCCACGGCTCTCACGGGCAGTGGTAGCGCCGGGGCGGCGCGCGCCGACCGCTGGCACGCTAATCGCTGGCAGAATGCCCTTATCCTCGTCGTCACGCGCCGCTGTGATCTTCGCTGCGCGTACTGCCCCACGGTCAAGGACGGCGAACCCGACCTGAGCATCGAGGACGCCAAGCGGGCGCTCACGCTCTTCGTCGAGCGCCACGGTGGCGGCGACTGCAAGCTCTTCGGTGGCGAGCCGCTCCTGGTGCCCGACGTCGTCCGTGCCGTGGTCAACGCCGCCCCGCCCAGCGTGTCGGTCTACCTCTCGACCAACGGCACCCACCTGGATGAGGGGTGGCTGCGGTGGCTCTACATGCGCCCCCAGGTCACGCTGACCCTCAGCCTCGACGGCAAGGCGCGTGACCACGACGGCCTGCGGCGGGGTGCCCCCTCCCACGATGCGCTGGTGGCCAAGCTACCGGCCCTTCTGCGTTTGCCTCGCTTCGTCGTCACCCAGACGATCGCGCCGTCCACCGCGGTGCGCGCGGCCGAGAACTTCCGCTACCTCCGCAGCCTCGGCGTGAAGCGCTTCAACCTGCTCCCCGGCTACTATCTGCCATGGAAACCCGAACAGCTGGCGGCCCTGGAGGACAATTTCAACCAGATCGCCGATGACATCGAGGGCGCCTGGGCCAAAGGAGAACAGCTCTACCTGCGCAACCTCTTCGTGCGGGCGCCCGTCGCGTTCTACAACACCGGTTTCGTGGTGGACTGCGACCGGCGCATCTACGGGAACAACCTGGTCCTCGCCGGCAATCTCGACCACGTCCGGGCCGCGACCGCCACCGGAACCCTGGACAATCCCCCGTCCGAGGCCGAGCTTGCCGAAGGCGGCGCCCGTGCCGGACAGATCCTCGCCGACACCCTCGGCCCGGCGATCATGGAGGCCACCGCCCAGGCCGACGCCTGCCTGACCCGGCTCTGCAACCGGCTTTACCCGGCGTACTTCGAGCATCGTGGCCGAAAGGTGATCACCAAGTGACCGCCGGCGCACCCTGGCTGCACCCGGTCACCGGGCAGGCGATGCGGCGTCTCGAGTTCCACATCACCTACCACTGCCCCGAGCGGTGCACCTTCTGCTCCGAAGAGACGAGGATGGCGGACTACTCGTCGTTTCCGGTCACCTTCGGCCGGGTGGCGCGGGTGCTTCGCGAGCAGGCCGAGCGCGGCGTCGAAGCGGTGCACTTCACCGGGGGCGAGCCGACGATCCACCCGCAGTTCGTGGAAATCCTCCAGCTCGCCAAGAAGCTGGGCATGCGGACCAGCATCGGCACCATCGGCACCCGCCTCGCTGACCCGGAGTTCGCCGCCCGCGCGCTGCCCTACCTTGACGAGGGGCTGTTTTCCCTCCACGGACCCGACGTCGCGACCCATGACGCGCAGACCCGTCGGCCCGGCAGCTTCGACCGTCTGGAGCGTGCCATGGCCAACGCCCACGCCCACCCGGGGTTCCGCCTGTTCGTGAACACCGTGCTCGTGCGCCAGAACGCCGCTCGCATCGTGGAAACGGCCGCGCTCGCGCGCGCCCGCGGCGCCGAGCTCCTGGTCGTCAGCAACGTCACCCCCGAAGGTGCAGGCGAAAACGCCTACGCAGACCTGACTCTGCGTTTGGACGAGGTTCGCCCGCTCGTACGGCAGATCATCGCCGAAGCCGGCCCGATGATCGTGCGTTTCTTCGGACTCCCCGTCTGCGCGCTCGGTGCGGACAGCGTCTTTGCGAACGACCTGCACTGGAATCCGCGCGTCACCTTCGAATGGACGCGCCACCCCGATCGCGTCTCGCTGGAGGGGATCTACTCCTGGACGCCCGACCGAAAGCGCGCCCAGCCCGCTGTCTGCGGATCGTGTAGTTGGAACCGCTTGTGTCACGGCGTGTTCGCGCGCTATGTCGAACTGTACGGCAGCGAGGAGCTCGTTCCCATGGTGTCTGCGTGAACATCCCCGCCTTACAGACCGAGCCGGTCCAGGGTGGCGACATCTGGCGCGACACCCGCAAGAACGTCGAGATCAACGTCGGGAAGATCTGCAACAACAAGTGTGTGTTCTGCCTGGATGGGCTCCCGGCCACCGACATGCGCCGGTACATGCCCTACCCGGAAATGCAGGCTGAGATTCAGCGTTGGTACGAAAGCGGAACCCGCTCCGTGGGCTTCCTCGGCGGCGAACCCACAACCTACCCGTGGATCCTCGACGCGATCCGCTTCGCCCGCGAGCTCGGCTACACCCGCATCGCCGTCGCCACCAACGGCACAAAGTTTTTCCGACACGAATTCGTGGACCGCATCCTCGACGCTGGACTCACTCGGGTCACGATGTCGATGCACGGACACAACCCCAAGTTGGAAGACGCGCTCACCCGCGTGCCGGGCAACTTCGAGAAGAAGAAGTCGGGACTCCAGTATCTGCTCAAGAAGAAGGCCGAGGGCTTCTTGGCCGACAACGTGTCGGTCAACTGCGTGGTCAACGCCTGGAATTACAAATATCTGCCTCAGATCGTTCGCTTCTTCTTCGATCTCGGGCTCGACGACGTTCGCCTGAACTTCGTGCGTTCCGAGGGCTACGCCGAGACGGACACCTCGCTCATCCCCAAGCTCAGCGACGTCGTGCCCTACGTCATGAAGGCAGTACTCCTCAACGAGTACCACTTCAAGAAAAACCTGACGCTCGGTAGCTTTCCGCTGTGTGTGCTCCCCCCGGAGCTCATTGGCAGCAAGGGTCTCGCGCGGCGCTACGTCGGTGAGTTCCGCGATCTCGACACCGATTGTTCGATCAAGACCCTGACCAGCGACGGTTTTCCCGACGGGATCGCCACCATCGAGGACGGCCGGGCCCGCTTCAACTGGCAGGACCGGAAGCGCTACGATCTGAAGGCCCAGCCCGAGGCGCGCTGCACCGGCTGCCGCTACGGCAACGTGTGCGAGGGCGTCTGGAAGAACTACCTCCCCATCCACGGCGACAGCGAACTTCGTGCGATCAAGTAGTTCCCCGTGCCGCGTACTGGAGCTCCCAGGATCATGAAAGGACGGCGCGGCGTGGGAGACCCGCGTGCGATGCGCGCCCCGTGGCCGGCGTACCGACTATGCCCCCCGAAATGCGCGAGCCCGGGGAGTAAGCAGCCTGAAATGCGCGTCACGCGCCCGGCCCGGCGGCGCGCCTCGTCGTGGGGAACGAGCGAACCTGGCTTTTGCGCCGGGCACCCCCTCGGCGCCGAGGCGACCAAGCGCCGGGCGCGCATCCTGATGGGGATAGTCGCCAGCGACGCGCATTTTCGGGGGCATAGTCGGTGGGAAACGGGAGGGGCCGCCGGGAAGTCCGGATCCGCGGACCCTCCCCCCTCGGACATCTAGTGCGCTGGACCGACCTCCGCGTCGGCACCGCCTGCAACCAGGCCTGCCGCTTCTGTGACCAGGTAGGCCTCGCCGGGGACGCTGACCACGACGCGGTGATCGCCGCGATGCAGGCGCTCCCGCATCGCGAGGGGCTGGTCTTGGCGGGGGGTGAGATCACCCTGCGCCCGGGGCTGCCGATGCTCCTGCGAGCCGCACGTCAGCTAGGTTTCCGCAAGCTGGCGCTCCAGACCAACGGTCAGATCCTCGCGGCGCCAGGAGCGGCCAGGGCGCTCTCCGAGGCGGGGCTCGACGCCGTCGCCCTCGCGCTTCACGGGACGACCGCCGCCGTCCACGACTGGCACACCGCGACGCCCGGGAGCTTTCGCCGGGTGGTCGCCGCCGCGAAGCAGGCCATCGCGGCGGGGCTTGCGGTGCGGGTCGGCGTGGTCGTGACCCGCGCGAACAGCGCGCAACTGGCCGGGATGGTGGACCTCGCCCACGCGGTGGGCGCCGGCTCGATGCGGATGGTGCTCTGCCGCGAGGAGGGGGCCGCACTCACCGAGGCGCGCATGCTCGCGCCGCGTTGGTCGGCGGCGGCCGAGGCGCTCGTCCCCGCCGCGGAGCGCGCCCGCCACCATGGCCTGGACCTCGAGTTGGCGGGGCTGCCTCCCTGTCTGGCGGGGGAGCTGCGGCCGCTGCTGGCTGATGGACCCACGGTCCGCGAGGCCGATCGTGTCTATGTCGCAGGGGCGGTCACTCGGGAAGCGCGGGCGTACCCGGCGCCCTGTGACGGCTGCTCCCTACGCGCGTCCTGCCCGGGCGTGGAAGCCGCATACCTTCGCCGCTGGGGCCACGGCGAGCTTCGGCCGGTCGGAGCCGTCCACGCGGAGGGCGTCGAGATCGTCTTGTCGACGGCGGCCGGGGCCACCAGTCGGACGCTGCGGCAGCAGATGGTGCAGGCCCAGGCGAGGGGCGCCCGCGTCGCGCGCCTCGTCGAGCCGCTTCCCGACGTCGCCGGGCTCATCCGCGACGCCGAACGTTTGGGGCTCACGGTAATTCGAGCGCCGAGCTGAGCGCCGCGGCGAAGCCGCTGGGGTGCTCCCACATGCAAAGGTGCCCGCCCTCGACCCAACGCACGGCCACACCGAATCGCCGCCCGAGCGCCTGCGCCACCCACGGCGGATACCACCGGTCGCGACGGCCCCAGATCAGGTGAACCGGGCAGCGGATGGCCAGCGGCGGCGGGCGCATCCCCTGCGCGATCGCCCGCATCCGGGCCGGCGGCACGGGTGGAAAGGCGGCGACCGCCTCGTCGCCCAACGCCGCTGACACACTCCCCCTCAGGAACTTTCGACCCGCGTGCCGCTCGTAGAAGTAGCGCTGGACCAGGGGCAGCGCCGTCGACCGCACCATCCACCAGTACGGTCCCAGCGCGCTTCCGGAGAGTACCAACGCCTTCACTGGTCGCGACGAGGCGATCAGGGCGGCCACCGGCCCGCCCAGGTCGTGGCCCACGATCACCGTGTTCTCGTCGACGCGCTCCGCGAGGGTGGCCGCCAGCCCCGCGATCGAGAAGGGCTGGTCGTCATCCACGCCGGGGAGGTTGGGCGCGTCGATGGGCAGCCCCAACCTGGACCACAACGCGGGCGAGGTAGGCAGGCCGTGGATGGCAACGATCACGCCACCGTCTACCCCGCCTGCACCCCGACGCGGGCAGCGTAAAGGTGGCGCCACGCCTCGAACTCAGTCGCGGGCATCGCCTTGGCGTAAAGCCAACCCTGGGCTTCGTCACAGCCGATCTTCGCCAGGAGCGCCGCCTGCGCCTCGTCCTCCACGCCCTCGGCGATGACCTCCAGGCGGAGAGCCTTCCCCAGCTGCACGATCGCGCCGACGATGACGGCCGCGTCCGCGTCGCAGAGCATGTCTCGCACAAAGCTCTGGTCGATCTTGAGCTTGTCGATGGGAAAGCGCCGCAGGTAAGCCAAGGACGAGTAGCCGGTGCCGAAGTCGTCGATCGAGAGGCGCACGCCGAGCGTACGCAACCGCACCAGCGTCGCTCGCACCCCGCTGGCGCCATCCATGACCACGCCCTCGGTCACCTCCAACTCCAGCAGGTGCGGTGGCAGGCCGCATTCCACCAGCGCGGCGGCGACGCCCTCGACGAAGTCGGGCTGACGGAACTGAAGCGCCGAGATGTTGACCGCCACGAGGACCGGCTCCCCCGCCTGATGCCAGGCAGACGCCGTCGCACACGCCTCTCGCAAAACCCATCCGCCGAGCAGCAGAATGAGTCCGGCCTCCTCCAGGGCGGGAATGAAGTTCGCCGGCGGGAGCAGACCAAGTTCGGGGTCTTCCCAGCGTACGAGGGCCTCCACGCCGGTCAAGGCCCCAGAACGGAGGGACACCTGCGGCTGGTAGTGCAGGACGAACTCGCCGCGCTGGAGCGCACGGCGTAGGCGGGACTCAAGCGAGAGCCGTTCGCTCACCGCCTGCTCCAACTGGGGGGTGAAGCGCACGGCGCGGTCCCGGCCCAGGCTCTTGGCGTGGAACATCGCGGTTTCGGCGTGGCGGGCCAGGTCCGCGGCGCTCACGCCATCCTCGGGGTAGACCGCCAGCCCCGCGCTCGCGGTCAGGTGAATCGAGGCGGACCCTACTTCAAAGGGAACCGCGACCGCCGCGAGTATCCGCTCCGCCGCGCCCGCGGGGGAGGCCGCCAGCGGCACCCAGACCGCGAAAATGTCGCTCTGTAGGCGCGCAACCGTCTCCCCCGCGGAGAGTACAGTCCGAATCCGCTCGGCGATCTCCGCGAGGAAGGCATCTCCGGCCTGGTGGCCAAGGGTGTCGTTGATCGCCTTGAAGCGGTCGAGACCGACGGCGATGACTGCGCCGCCGTTGTCCGCGCCGGTGCAGGCCTCGGTGACCCGCTGCTCGAAGGCCTGCCGGTTGGGCAACCCGGTGACCGCATCGAAGCGCGAGAGCCTCTCGATTCGCAGGGCGTCGCGACGCGACGCGGTGACGTCGCTCATCACGCCTACGAATCTACTGGGAGCCCCTGACTCGCCGGGTGCGGAGGTGATCGAGAGGCTCGCCAAAAAGGGGTCCCCCCCAACTGTCCGGCACCAGATATCGCCACGCCAAGCGCCGGTGGCCGCCAAGGAGCTCCGGAGCTGAGCCATGATGTCGGGATCCGCGAGCTTGGCGCACAAGAACCTCGGCTCTCCGTCTGGCGCTGTGACCGGCACCTCGCCCGTCAGCGCCACAAACGCCGCGTTCGCGCGCAGGATTCGCAGGTCGCCATCGGTGACGACGATACCCTCCCGGGCGCGCTGAAAAACAACTTGTGCGAGGCGCGCGTCTTCGTTGGCGCCGCGGCGCACCGTCACGTCGCTCACGAGGCTGACGATACGGTCCGACGCTCCCCCCGTGCCCGAAACGCGGACCGACGAGCTCTCGATCCAGATCACCCGGCCGTCCTTCCGGACGACTCGCACCTCGCTGCTCGCCGGCGTGTCCACCACGAGCGCGTCGAGACGGGGAATCACTCCGGCCAGGTCCTCGGGGTGCACCATCTGGGCCCAGCTCACCCGCCCGTCCAGGAGCTCTGCAGCGGTCCAACCGGTGATGCGTTCGACGGCCGGACTGCAATACAGAGTACGGTAGTCGGCAACATCACCAATCCACACCGTCTCGGTCATCGCGCCGAGCAGCTCGTGGAAGGTCGCTTCCCGCTCGGCCAACAGACGCTCCGCGGCCCGAAGCTCGGTCACGTTCTCCAAGGCCACGAGGTTGCAGAGCGATCCCTCTCGCACCAGCGCCGAGGTGTGCGTGCTGGCGACGATGTGGCCGCCGGCCGCGGTCCGGTACCGGAAGATGCCGACGGGCGCCCGCTCTCCGAGGGTTGCCGCGGCGTAGGCCCGGCTGACGTCCGCTGGGTCGAGCAGGTCCGTCGCTGGGCGCCCAATCAGCTCTCTCGAATGAAATCCCAGGGCATCGGCAAGCGCGGTGTTCGCGGCGACGATTCGACCGCTGGCGCAGGCGAGCCACATCGGAACGGGGGCCGACTCGAAGATCGAGTGCCACTCCGCTGCTTGCTGGGCCTCCCTGGCGGCCGCCCGTAGTTGCTGACGCTCCCACCGCCGGAGCCCCGCGTACAACGTCGCGGCGGCGATGACGAGATAGGCGAATTCCATCCATGCGAGCCGGCCGGAGATAGCGACCCAGGCCAGACCGGCGAGGAGGCAGAGCGAAGCGACGAGCCGAGGCATGTTTCTCTGGGTCGGCCTGTTTTACCGAACCTGTGGCAAAATGTCACTCCCGCGGGTCACCGTTGTGTCGCCACGATCAGCGCGGCGTCCGGTCCGATGCGGCATTTCGCCACATAACGTTTTTTGCGTTTTTTCGGCGCCGTCAGGACGCGCGCTCGCTCCACATGGCGCGCTCCAGCTCGTCCATGCCTCGCAACACCGGGGCGCCGGCATCGGTAGCCTTCGCCGCTTCCCTGAGCACCTCCATGGCTTCGTGATTCAGCTCGCATACCGCGAGATAGCGCTCGTGGTCGGCGTCCGGCGACCCCGCCTCGAGCATGGCTCGATGGAGTCGCGCCACCGGAAGAAACGCGTGTGCCGCAAGAAGCACCCCCCAGAGGGGCCGTGGATCTGGCCGAACCGGACTGGCGTAGAGCTGGGTGTGGTTCTCGACGATCAGGTCGCTCCACGACAGCAGATTGAGCTTGCTGTGCTGCACCTCGTGGATCAGCGCCTCGGTCATCGTCACCGAGCTGGGATGCAACGACAGGTACACCAGGCCGATCGCCTCCTGGTACGACGCGGACAGGCTCTTTTCGCCGTGGGTCCCCACCGGGACCACCCCGGCCAGGACCTGGGCATGCTCCGCGGCGAGCTCCGGCGCGAAGGTGGCGATCCGCGCGCGCGCCTCATCGATCGCGGTCACCCACTGCTCCGCCGGCGCCTCGCCGAACGAGAGCGCGTTGCCGTCCTTGTCGGGATGCAGTTCAACCATCGCGAGCGGGTTGGTGTCGGCGCCCAAGAGCCAGCCGCCGTGGGCCAGGGGCCAGGCGCGGGCGTCCGGCTCGGGCGCCAGCACCCACTCATCGGTGGGCCGCAACGCCACGATTCCGTTCTGAAACAGCATTCCCACCAGCGGCGGCGAGAAAACACGGTCGGCGCCAAGCGCCGGACTTACCAACCGGTAGACGGGAGCTCCCCAGAAGACTCCGTGCTCGCCGAGCACCCCACGCCGCGCCAGCTCCAGGAGCAGGTGCGGTACGGCGCCTATGAGGTCCCCTCCGGCCAGCGGCGCCGCGATCGTAGGCAGGGCGAGGCTCCCCAAAAAGACGGCTGGCGCTTCTTTCAGCACCCGCGCCAGCGGCTCGCGCACCTGCTGCCACGCGTGAAGCGCCCAGGGGGCCAGCGGATGCGGCCAGTCGAGCAGCCGCCGCGCCAACTGCCGAAGCTGCCGGTTTCGCCACGGTCCCAGCGCGTCGATGGGCGGGCAGGGCCAGGTGTAGGGCGCAGAGGGGTAGGCCACGTTGCAAGCTAAGTCGGGCGCGCGCGGGAATCGCCGCTAAATACCCACCCATGCTGCCGGCCATGGGGGCTGCGGTGAGGGGGAGAGGGGCGCGCGCGGCGCGCTGCCAGCGCGCCGCGCACCGCAGGCCGGAAACCGCAGGTTGGCGGCCGGAGGGGACGCCCCGGTAGGGGGAGAGGCCGCTGCGGACTCTCCCCCCATTTGGAAATAGCGTGCTACCTTCGTGGCCATGGACGCGGCGCTCGACGTCACCCTGGACCACGAGTCGGTCGCCAACGAATCCAAGCACTGGGTGCGTCTGACCGCGGCGTGCAACAGCAAGTGCATCTTCTGCCTCGACGCCGAGGCGCAGGACGGCCGGTTCATGAGCTTTGAAGACATCTGCGTCGAGGTGCGGCGCGGTCGCGACGAAAAGGCCGCCAGCCGCCTCGTCGTCAGTGGCGGCGAAGCCACGATCCACCCGCGTTTCCACGACGCCGTACGCTTCGCCAAGACCCAGGGCTACCGCTGGGTGCAGACCGTCACCAACGGCCAACGCCTCGCCGATCGCGACTTCTTCCTCGCCGCGGTGGACGCCGGGCTCGACGAGATCACCTTCTCGCTTCACGGCCACACTGCAGAGCTCCACGATCGGCTCACCAAGACCAAGAACGGCTTCGACAACCTGATGCGTGCGATGATCCGCGCCGTTCGCGATGGCCGCGTCATCGTCAACGTCGACGTGTGCATCAACAAGCAGAACGTGCGCCATCTTGAGGCCATCGTCGCCCTCTGTTCGCGCGTCGGCGTCAGGGAGTTCGACCTGCTCCATGTGATCCCGCAAGGCGTCGCCTTCGACAACCGTGACGAGCTGTTCTACGATGTCGACGCCCACGCCGACGACCTCCGCAAGGTCTTCCGCCTCGCCCGCGTGCCCGGCTTCCACATCTGGACCAACCGCTTCCCGGTCCAGCACCTCGAGGGCCTGGAGGAGCTGATCCAGGACCCGCACAAGATGCTCGACGAGGTCGGCGGCCGCCGCGTGCAATTCCGACGTTACCTCGACGAGGGCGTGGCCATCGACTGTCGTGACGCCGCCCGCTGCCCGCACTGCTTCATCGAGCCCTTCTGTTCGGCGCTCGATCGGCACGTCGCTCGCGCTCAGCGAGGGGCCTTCGATGTCTTCGAGGTTGGCGAGCGTCATGACGTCGCGACCCTGGCACCCGCTGGCACCCGCTGGCTGGGCGTCACCACGCTCCCCGCGCTCTTGAACCGCCCGCTCCGCGTCCCCGCCGCCGCCCTGGATGCGCGCCCCCTCCCCGCCGGCTCGCGCATCGTGGTCGAGCGCTGGGAGCAGCTCGCCGACGCCCGCCGCAGCGCCGCCCTCAGCGCGGGCACCGCCGTCGAGCTGCGCCTCGATCAGGCCCTCTGCGCCTGGCTCCTGGAGCACCCCGAGCACCTTCACCCGGACGACGTTTTCCACGCGCCTACCCGCCCCACCGCGCGCGAGTCCAAAGAGCGAGATCCCGGTTGGCGCGCCTTCTTCCTCGCGCTGAACCAACGGGTGCAGGTCGAGAACCTCCCCGCCTGCCTGGCTCCGGGGACGGTGCTGCTTCCCACACCACGCGTCCTGCACACCGAGCTTTTCCACGACGATGGCCGGTGGGGTGTCAACGCCTTCGTCGACGAGTACATCTCCACGCACTACCGGGCCAAGTCCCTTCGCTGTCGCGCCTGCCCCGTCAGCGATCGATGCGGCGGGCAACACCTCCAGAGCATCCGCGCCCACGGCTTCGCGCAACTCCAGCCCCTTGCCGGGGAGTGGGCGATCGACGCCGCGGAACAGCTTGCCGCGTGGCCCGCCGGCGGCCCCGCGCCCAGGCTGGCGGACGGTGCACCGCCCCTTTCGCCGGCGCCGCGATTCCCGGTTTCCGGGCACCCGCCGGTGCCCTTCGTCGACACTGAAGCCGGGCGCCGTAGCTGATGGCCAACCTCGGTTACCTCCAGCTCACTCGCGAGTGCAAACAGGCCTGCCGCTTCTGTTCCAACCCGCCCAGCGGCGTCGAGCTCAGCGACGTCGAGATGCGCGAGTCGATCGATGACCTCGTGGCCCGCGGCTACGATGGCATCATCCTCACCGGCGGCGAGCCCACGATCGCGCCGCTCCTGCTGCCGGCGGTGCACTACGCCCACGCCCACGGCCTGTTCATCCGGATGATCACCAACGGCCAGCGGGTGTGCGACCGGCCCTTTCTCGCCGCGTTGGTCGAGGCCGGGCTCACCCACCTCCACCTGAGCCTGCACTCAAGCCGGCCGATCGTGCACGACTTTGTCACCCAGACCGCGGGCAGCCACGAAAACATCGACCGCGCCTTGTTCCACGTCGCCGACCTCGGCATCACGGCCGACATCAACACGGTCATCAACGCCTACAACAGCGACCACCTCGACGAGACGGTGGCGTGGATCATCGAGCGTCATCCCCATGTGCGCCACTTCGTGTGGAACAACATGGACCCCAATATGAACCGCGCCGAGCGCAACCCTGACGTGATTCCTCGTCTTGGCGAGTTCGAGCTGAGCCTGCGCCGCGCCATGCGCCACATCGCCAGGACCGGGCGGAGTTTTCGCGCTGAGCGGGTGCCGCTCTGCTACATGCCCGAGTTCGCCCATTGCTCCACGGAGACGCGCAAGATCGTCAAGGAAGAGGAGCGCTGCATCCGCTTCCTCGACAAGAAGGGTTTTGTTCTCCAGAAGCAGTTCTTGCACGGCAAGAGTCCGGCCTGTGACGCCTGCGCCCTCGACCCGGTCTGCGCCGGCTTGTACAGCATGAACTACCACTACGACCCCGCGGAGCTTTTCCCCGTGCCCGGCGACCCGGTGGCCGTCATGCGCGCCGTGCTGCGTCGCGAGCCCGAGCCCGAGCTCATCGAGCGCATCCTCGCCCGGCGGGGTCTCCGCAGCGACGAGCAACCCGACGACCATGGCCTCCGCAGCCCAGGCGGCGCCAGTGTTTCAGGTGCCCACGACGAGCGGGCCCACGCCGAGAGCGCGCGCATCGTGCGCGGCGCCCGTTAGCCCCGGAGTCCCGATGCCCGATCCAGCCAAGAAGCATCCCCAGAACGCGCCCGGCCCCTGGTACGTGGACCTCAACTGCATCAGTTGCGACACCTGCACCGACATCTCCCCGGAAATCTTCGGCCGCGACGCTGAGCGCAAAGCGTACGTGAAGGAGCATCGCCCCGAGGAGGCGTCGTTGTTCGTCTTCGCGGTGGAAAGCTGCCCGGTGGAGGCGGTGGGGGGGGAGTAGGCGGGGGGCGGCTCACCGCCCAATCACGTAGATCCCCGCCACCGCGGTGCGCCCGGCGCTGCCACGCCCATCCACGTCGGTCCCGCCGAGCTCCTCCTCCGCCACCACCGCTCCGTCCACCCGCGGGTCGCCCGGGGCCCGGTACACATGGGTCGCACCGTCCCCGCCCGTCCAACGTGCCGGTCCCAGGGCCTGCATGACGTCGCGGAACGCCTCCCCGCGCGCCGAGACGCCCACAACCGCGTCCGCGGGGAGCGTGGGCACCACCCCCGCCAGAAACTTCCACTCTTCGCGGTGTCGCCACGCCGGCCCGGACAGCGGCGGCCCCAGCAAGACGCCACACCCCAACACCAACCAGCCCCAACGCCCCGCGCGCACCAGGCCGACCGCCACCAGCATCACCAGCCCGCCCTGGGCCAAAAGCTGCAGCCGCATCGCGTCAGGGAGGGGGCTGACCTTGAAGACCAAGGGGGCGGCTGCGAGCACTACCAACGTTATCGCCTCCCGACGAAGTCCCGCCACGGACAAGCCGAGCGCGGCGAGCGCCCACCACAACCACGGCGTGAAGCCCGCGTGCGCCCAGACGAAGAAGCCCGAGGCGCCGGCCGGCACCCCGAAGCGCGGCACCAAAAGCGCCGAGAGCGCCCCCAGATCGACGTCCTGCACCAGCGCCCGGCCGTCGCCGGCCACCCCCACGGTCACCGCCACAATCGCCCCGAGGGCCGCCCCACCCAGCCAGCGTTCGCCCCGCGGCAGTCCCCACAGCCAGAAGGGCAGCACCAGCGCCAGCCCCCCCAGGTCCGCACGCGTCGCAATGGCACAAATGCCAGCCGTCGCCATCAGCAAGGCGCCGGCTCGCTCACCGCGGCGCAGCTCCACCGCGCCGACCAGGGCCAACGTCGCCCAGGTGACCGCGCTGACGTGCATCGCTTCGCTCCAAGAGATCGCGACGTGCACCGGGAGCGCCGCGCCGACCATCGCCGCCGCCCACGCCTCCCGGCGCCCCACCAGACGATCGACGCACCAGGCCACAAGCGCCGGCCACGCACACGCGAAAAGCAGGTTGGTCCAGAAGACCGCCTCCGGACGCGGGCCAAAGAACTCCACCGCGGGCCGCATCCACAACCCGTAGGCCGGCCCCCATCCTTCGTTGCGTGTGAGGCGCAGCGCCACCCGCAGCTTCTCGTAGCCGGCATCCCCCCCGTTGAACAACGTCGGCGTCGTCAACGTAATCCGCACGACCAGCCCCGCGACGAAGCTGCCGGCGAGTAGAATGCGTCGAGTCCGCGACAGGTGGGTGGCGAGCAGAAGCGCCACGACAGCGAGGCCGGCCAGCCCCCCGCGGCCCGGAAAGACCGTGCCCCCCGGCGCGACGACCCCCACCGCCTCGGGCGCCTGCCCCGCCGCCTCGGGCGCCTGCGCCGCCGCCGGCGCGCCGACCACCCCCGCCGTCATCCGCCCACAGAGCGGCTCCAGCGCGATGCGCCCGACCTTCCCCTCGACCAGCTCCGGCCTCGGAAAGAGCGTCCGCCCCGCCACCGAGCACAAGCCCTGGTGTACGCCGTCGTCGCGCGTCAGCTCCGCCACCATCTCGCCGCTGTCGCCCACAAGCCAGTAGCGCTCGAACTCGGGGTGCATGACAACGCGGGTGATCTGGCCGCTGGAGAGCCGATCCCCGACCGCCCCGAGGGTGCCCGCAGTCACCTCCGCGGGCTCGGTCGCGAGGGCATAGCCGAGCGCAAGAACCCACCACATCGCCGAGACCTCACCGCCGCGCTTGAGGCTCGGCCAAAGACGACCTATACTGCTCCGCTCGGAGGTGTCTCATCCGACACGCCCACCTTTTGCTCGCGGCCGCCTTGTTCCTCGTTGGTTGCGACGGCGACAACGGGGTCACCAAGTTCACCAAGCCACCTCTTGTCACCATCGAAACGCCGAGCTCGGGCACCTCGGTGAACGAGGGCGTCACGGTCAACATGCGCTCCCGCGTGGTGGACGAGATCTATGAGACGTCGCTCTCCAGCATCAGCGCCTCGTGGGCGGTCAACGGCGCCAGCGTGTGCGAGGGCGCGGTCTTCGACATCAACGGCCTCTCGGAGTGCACCACCGTGTTTGCGCGGGGCTCCGCGCAGATCAGCATCACCGCGATCAACCCCGACGGCGAATCCGCCGTCGCGACCTCCGACATCACGGTCAACAAAAACGACGCCCCCTCGGCCGAGATCGTCGCGCCGGTGTTTGGCGAAGAATACTACGCGAACTCCCTCACCCTTTTTGAGGGGCTCGTGGCGGACGGCGAAGACCTTCCCGAGACGATGACGGTCGAGTGGAAGTCGTCCCTCGACGGGGTGATCGCCCTGTCCACCACGCCGGGAAGCGATGGAAAGACCACCGGAACCGAGTACCTCAGCGTGGGCGAACACGAGATCGTGCTCACGGTCACCGACACCACCGGCCGCACCGGCTCCGACTTCACCACCATCGTCGTCGCGGCCGGCGCACGCCCCACCCTCACCCTCGTCGCCCCGATTTCCGGGGACCGCGTCAACATCGGAGACACGGTCTACTTCGAGGCCACGGTCGAAGACGTCGAAGACACCCCGGACCAGCTCACCTTCAGCTGGGAATCGGACCTGGACGGCGCTTTCTCGACGCAGGGCGCCGGCAGCGACGGCACCGCCAGCTTCACCTACGACGGGCTCAGCCACGGGGTGCACACCATTACCGTGTACGCCACCGATACCGACGCCATCACCTCCCGTGACAGCGCCACGCTCTACGTGAACGAGGGCCCCGAAGCGCCCACGGTGCACATCGAGCCGGATCCGGCGGGCTCGGGCGATGCCCTGACCGTGGTCATGGACGCCGCCAGCTACGACTCCGACGGCGACACGGTGACCTACAGCTACTTCTGGTACCTCAACGGGGTAAACTCCGGCCTCACGAGCAACCCGCTCCCCGCCGCGGCGACCACGCGCGGCGACATCTGGATCGTCTACGTCGTGCCGAACGACGGCGCGGCAGACGGTCCGGCCGGCACCGACAGCGCCACCATCGGCAACGGTCCGCCCTCGTTCACCAGCGTCACCATCACGCCAGCCACCGCCTACACCAACGACACCCTCACCGCCAATCCGGTGGGCTGGTCCGACCCCGACGGCGACGCGGAGATTGACGAGTTCCAGTGGTACCTCAACGGCACCGCGATCGTCGGCGCGACCGACCCCACGTTGGCGGGCACCTACTTCGTGCGCGGCGACAACGTCACGGTAGAGGCGACGCCCTACGACTCATTCGATCGCGGCGTCACCGTCACCTCCGGCACCCGAGCCATTCAGAACTCGGATCCGACCGCACCCTCGGTCGATGTCACCCCGAACTATCCGGAAGACGACGACGAGCTCACCTGCAGCGTAGTCATCGCCAGCACCGACGCCGACGGTGACAGCCTCACGTACACCTATGCCTGGACGGTCAACGGCGTCGCCAGCGCGATCACCAGCAGCAACGTCGCCTCCTCGTACACCAGCGACGGGGAGACGTGGCTCTGCTCGGTCACGGCCTCGGACGGCTCGGCGAGCAGTACCGCGGGCAGCGACTCCGTGCTGGTCGGGGACTACACGGCCCCGGACGCACCGATTCTGGACGCGGTGGACCCGTATCGCAACGACGCCTCGGCCACCGTCACTGGCAGCACCGAAGCGTTCGCGACGGTCACGCTGTACATCTCCAGCTCGACCGGCGTGACCACCGACAGCACGACCGCCAACGGCGCCGGCACCTTCAGCTTCAGCGAGGCGCTTGTCGCCGGGTACGCCTACACCTTCTACGCCACCGCGACCGACGCCTCAGGGAACACCTCCAGCGTCAGCAACGTCGTCGGCACCGAGGTCTGCGACCCTCCCGACGACTACGAGGACACCACGGCCTACGGCGACAGTTGCGCGGACCCGGTCATCGATTGGTCGGCGATCGCCTCCGACGCGACCACGACCATCGAGTTCAACGGGAACATCCTCGATTCAAGCGACGACGATTGGTACTACGTCGAGAGCTCCAACACCTACACCACGGCGTACAACCCGTACCGTTTCCATGTCGAGCTCAGCGCCGGCTCCAGCGAGTACGCCTTCGTGGTCTACGACGGCGGCTGCACCGACACCTACCTCGAGTGCGGCAGTGGCTCGTCCACCGATCCCGAGGGCGCGGGCTACACCGAGTACGAAATCTTCCAGGAAGATCAAGGAGATGGCTCACACTCCATCCCCTCGGACACCCGCACCTGCACCACGGGCGACGTCTACAACGACTGCGAGGACCTCTCCTCGGCCTACTACATCCACGTCTTCCGGACGACGACGGCCTACTCCTGCCAGGAGTACACCATCCAGGTCACCAACGGCGTCTGGTAGCTGAGGTTCAATCAAGGAAAGCGGGTGCTGCCTACCTGGCTTCGGGCGCCGGTCGCTCCCGCTCCCCTGAGGTGGCTGCTCCTGCTCACGGCAGCCTGTCAGGCGCCGGCGCTGGGTGATCGGCTCGGCGCGGCGAAGTCAATCGACCTCGACGGCGACGGCTTCGTCGACGGCGACGACTGCGATGACGACGACGCCGCGGTGAACCCCGACGCGACCGAAGCCTGCAACGCCGTCGACGACAACTGCGACGGCGACGTCGACGAGACGGGCTGTGCCTGCACCCCGATGGACGACGGGCGTCACAACTTCCTGTTCTGCAGCGCTGCGGCCACCTGGAGCGCGGCCGCCACCGCTTGCGATGGCTGGGGCTACCATCTGGCCGATGTGGACGACGCGACAGAGGACGGCTGGCTCTGGAGCGAGGCCAACGCGGTCTCCAGCACCAACTGGTGGCTCGGGCAGAACGACGTCGGCACCGAGGGCACCTGGGCCTGGGACGGCGGCAGCGACAGCGCCTACACCAACTGGCGCGCCGGCGAGCCCAACGACTACGGCACGGGCGAGGACTGCGTCTGGGTGACGCCTACGGGCGCCGGCCAGTGGAACGACAAGGACTGCACGGCCACGGCCGCCTACATCTGCGAGGCCGGCTGCACGACCTCCACCCGCTACACCGACCTTGACGGCGACGGCTACGGCGACCCCGCCGAGGCCGCGCGCGTCTGCGCCGACGAGGCTGGCTACGTCGATGATGCCACCGACTGCGACGACGGCGACGCCTCGGTGAGTCCCTCGGGCGCCGAGGTGTGCGACGCCGCCGACGTGGACGAAGACTGCTCCGGCACCGCGGATGACGCCGATCCGGGCGTCGACGCAGGCGGGCTCTCCACCTGGTACCTCGACAGCGACGGCGACGGCGCGGCCGGCACCGTGGCGCTCGCCTGCGACGCGCCGGCCGGCTCGCTGGCCAGCGCCACCGACTGCGACGACACCGACGCCGGCGTGGCGCCCGGGGCCACCGACCGCGCCGGCGACGGCATCGACCAGGACTGCGACGGCGCCGACTCCTGCACCTGGTACCCCGACACCGACAGTGACGGGTGGGGCGACGACACCAGTCCCACCGAAGAGTGCGCCGCCGCGCCCGCCGCCCACGTGGCCACCCCGGGCGACTGCGACGACAGCGACGCCTCCGTCTACCCCGGCGCCGCCGAAACCCCCTACGACGGCATCGACGCGGACTGCGCGGGTGACAGCGACGAAGACGCAGACGCTGACGGTGAGGACCGCGGCGCCGACTGCGATGACACCGATGCCAGCGTGTTTTCGGGGGCCGTCGAGGCCTGCAACGGCATCGACGACGACTGCGACGGCGGGCTCGACGACGGCGCCGCCTGCCCTGGAGACGGGGGCGAATACGACGCGCACACCTATTTCTTCGTCACCTCCGCTGCCTCGTGGCCCGACGCCCAGGCCGCCTGCGCCTCATGGGGCTACCACCTCGTCGATCTGCGCGACGCCGCGGAACAGACCTGGGTGTGGGCCACCGCCGAGGCGCTCGACGACGCCCACCGCTGGTGGCAGGGCCAGAGCGACCAGGACACCGAGGGCACCTTCGTGTGGGACGGCGGCAGCCCCTCCACGTTCACCGACTGGCGCGCCGGCGAGCCCAACGACTTCGGCGGCGACGAAGACTGCGCCGCCTTTGCGGACGACGGCGCCGGCCAGTGGGTGGACCGCCCCTGCGAGGAGTTGGTGCCCTACGTCTGCGAGGCCGGCTGCGAGCCCTTCGCGGTCTACGCCGACGCCGACGCCGATGGGTACGGCGACCCGGCCACCGAAACGCAGTCCTGCACGGTCGGGGAGGGCCAGGTCCGGGACGGCACCGACTGTGACGACGGCGATGGCGCCGTCAACCCCGGCGCCACCGAGGTCTGCAGCGAGACGAGCATCGATGAAGACTGCGACGCACTCGTCGACGATCTCGACCCCTCGATGGACCCGGCCACCCTCCCCACCTGGACGACGGACGGCGACGGCGACGGCTATGCCGCCCCTCCAGGTACGCTCGTCGTCTGCAGCCCGCCTTGGGGGTGGTCCCTCGAGCTCGGGGACTGCGACGACGCCAGCGCGACCACGCACCCCGGCGCCGCCGACCCTGACGACGGCGTGGACGCCGATTGCGATGGCGCCGACGAGAGCTACGACGGCGACGGCGACGGGGTCCGCGATACCGCCGAGCGTCGGCTGGGCCTCGACCCGACGAAGGCGGACTCCGACGGCGACGGTCTCCGCGACGACGACGAGATCGGCGACGAAGCGGCGCCAGCCGATCACGACGGCGACGGCCTTCTCGACGCCCTGGACCTCGACGACGACGACGACGGCACGCCCACCGCGGACGAGCTGGGCGCCGGGGACATCCCCGCCGACAGCGACGCCGACGGCACCCCGGACTACCTCGATCTCGACAGCGACAACGACGGCCGCCCCGACGCCACCGAAGCCGCCCTCGACAGCGACCACGACGGCATCGACAACGCCCGGGAGACCGACGACGACGGGGACGGCCGCTCCACCGTCGACGAAGACGCCGCCACGGCCGACCCCGACGGCGACGGCGTCCCCAACGCGCTGGACCAGGACAGCGACGGTGACCAGTGCCTGGACGTCGATGAGACCGATGCGGCCTGGCTCGACGCGGGCGTCGGGTGCCCCGAAGCGGACACGGATACCGGCCGGGGGAAGGCGCCGGACTGTGGCTGTGGGGGCGGTGCGGGTGGGCCTGGGCTGCTGCTCGCCGCGTTGGGGGGGGTGGCGGGTTTGCGGCGGCGACGGCGCTGAGGGACTACCCGGCGGCGCATCGACCCAGCTCCACATGGGCGGGGTCCCACCCCAGCCCGTGGGGGGTCCACGCCGACGCGTGTCCATGCCAGTCCCCGCCCCAGCGCAAACCCTCCGCGTGGGCGTGGCGACCGAGCGCCCGGAGGAAAGCGAGCTCCTGCAGCAGGCGACTCTCCACCCCAAGCATCAGGCGCAAGTCCAGGGGTCGGTTCCAGATGTCCGCCGCGCGCGAGGCGGGCTGGCCATCGCTGTCGAGGTGGTTGTGGCAGCTCTGCCCGCCCGAGGCCTCGGTCGCGCTGCCGACCCGCGCCAGCACATCCTGGATCGCCGGACTCCGCCACGTGTTCGAGAGCGTGGGGGTGAAGCCCTCCTCGCGCAGCGCGGCGAGCACCGCCGTCAGCTTGCTGCGGAGCGGGTGATCGAGGGTGTCGAGGCTGGAGGACCAACCAGGGATCGCGAATGCAGTGGCGACGGCGAGCAGCATGGCTCCAGAGTAGCCGCGAGAGGGGGCGTCGACGTGGCGCCGTGGTGCAAGGCCGGTGCAGGCGCTCGGACGCGCCCGAGCGGCTTGACGGGGTGACAATGGCCGTTTTCGCGTGGGGCGCCAACTTCCGGAACGACGCCAGCGCAGAGCGTGGAGATGACATCGAGGGCCCCGTCTTCGTGACGCACCGCAAGGAGCATGCCAGCTCGCCGCCGAGCTTGACGCCGTCCACATGTACGTTTATGCTAAGCCATAATCATGGTTTGATGCTTGCGTACCACCTTCGACCTCGACGACCAACTCTATCGGCAGATGAAACTCGCAGCCTTCGACCGCAATATTTCTGTGAAGCAGCTGGTTTCTGACGCGGTGCGGGCGCACCTGGCGCCGGCGTTGGCCTACCCACCCGCCTACGTCGCGCTCCCCTGCATCGTCGCCGAGCCGGGCTGCCCCCCCGCGGCACTTCGCTCGCGGGAGGCCCTTGAAGGCTACCTTGAGAGTCTGGGCGAAGCCGGCCCGGCGCAGTGATCGTCGTCGACACCAACGTGTTGGTCGCGGCGTGCATCGCGGGCCACGAGCACCACAGCGCAGCCTCGGCGTGGCTGCGCCGACTCGTGGGCGGCGACGCCGATTGGGCACTGCCCACGCCCGCGTTCGCCGAGTTCACCCGCGTCCTGACCCACCCCCGCGTCTACAACCTGGACCCGACGGTAGCAGCAGACGCGCTCGCACGCCTGCTGACACTCCCCCGCGCCCAAGTGCTGGCGCCCGGACCCCGGTTCGCCGCGACCTACCTCGGCCTGGTGCAAGGGCGACTCGCCGTGGGCAATCGCGCGTTCGACGCGCAGATCGCCGCGATGTGCATGGACGGCGATCACGTACTGCTCACCGGTGACTCCGGATTTCGCCGGTTTGTGGCGCTGAGGACGCTGCCGCTGCTCTAAGCGGCTCTAAGCGCGCCTACCCTGCCGCTGCCGCGCTCATCAACTCGCCAAGGTCCCGCCAGGAACAGACGGGCGTGGCGGTCCGGGGCTCAGCGCGATCACCTCCGTAGACGATGGCCGTTTTCGCGTGGGGCGCCAGCTTCCGGAACTGCCACAGGGTAATAGCCCAGCAATCTCCGGAAGCTATCTGCGGCAAAACGCTCGACCATCCATTGATACTACTCCTCTCGAAGCATATGTCAATCCAATTCTCAATCTGCACGATCGACGCCGAGCCGACGCGGGCCGCCCGTCGCGGCCGAGATGGTGGCGCACGACCGCCCCCCTCCTACGGCACCAAAACCACCTTGCCGATGTTCTCGCGCCGATGGAGAATGCGGTGTGCTTCCGCGGCCTCGGCGAAGGGCACGGCCGCATGGACGTGCGGCTTGATGCGACCGTCCTCCCACCACGTCAGAAGCGTCGCCAGCCAAGCGGTGACGCGGTCGCCCTCGTCCCAGAGGTGACCCATGTTCACGCCCAGCACGCCCTGGTTGTTGTTGATGAGCGCGACCGGCGTGGTCCGCAACCACGGAATCGCCATCGCCGCCTGAAGCTGCGCCCACTTCGAGGGTCGGTCACCGGAGGAACCCGAACTGAGGCCGAAACAGACCAGCCGGCCACCCGCGCGCAACTGATCGAGGCCGCGGCCCCAACTGGCGCCGCCGATCGCGTCGAGGATGAGGTCCACCTTCTGGTCCGGCCACTGGTCGGCCCGCGAGTCGAGCGGGTGCTGGACCCCGCGCTCCTGGATGAACGCGTGTTTGCCCGGGCTGGCCGAGCCCCACATCTCGGCGCCGGCCGCACGGCAGAGGTCGATGGAGGCGAGGCCCACCCCGCCCGCCGCGCTGTGGATCATGACGCGGTCGCCCGCCTCCACCCGACCCATCACCCGCAACATCATCCATGCCGTAAGGTAGTTGACCGGGATGGCCGCCCCGATCTGGGCCGACATCCCCGCCGGTCGCGGCACCACCGCCCCGGCCGGGGCGCACACCGCGGACGAGTAGCCGCCGAAGCGCGTCATCGCGAGTACGTCCTGCCCGATGCGGCTGGAATCAACCCCCTCGCCCACGGCGTCGATCACCCCTGCGACCTCGTACCCTACGACACAAGGGAAGGGTGGCGCGTCGGGGTAGTTGCCGAGTCATGTCGCGACATCCGCGAAGTTTACACCCGCGGCTTGCACCTGCACCCGCACCTCGCCCGCCGCCGGGGCCGGGTCTTGACACTCGCGTACTTCCATCACTTCGGGAGGACCCGTCTTCGGAAACCATACTTGGCGCATGCTTACTGCGTAACCCCCGTGTCGGGCAGCGCGCCGCCGGTCCAGTCGAAGTAAGCGGCCTGGATCTTGGCGCCCGGCCGCGGGATGGCCCAGCCGTCAAAGACGATCGAGTTGTCGACGCCGTAGTAGCGCCAGCCATCCACGTCGCGCCGCGGGATCACCACGTCGTCCACCTGCACTTCAAGGGTGTTCAAAAGCGGCAGCTCGCTGAGCGGGAACTTCGCGTTGAGCCCGATCACATAGTTGGCGAGGCGTTGCAAAACCGCGTCCATCTCCACCGTGCAGATGCTCTCCCGTACGCCGCCCGACAGCTCGCGCGCCTCCTGGTACCGCAAACCCGCATCGGCGGCAGCGACGGCGCTGGCGCAACCTGCGGGCGCGTCGCCCACCACGACGTTGACCACGACGTTGTAGCCGGAGTGCGTACCCTCCAACTCATCCAGGAATTCGTCGACCTCCATCGAGCCGCGGTCGTCCTCGTCGCTGTAGATCACGACCTGCAGGTCGGCTTTGCCCCGCCCAAACTCTGTCGTGTCTGGATCCGCACCGGCGATGGCGGCCGCGAAGCCCTCCTCATCGCGGGCGCCGCGGATCCCCGCCGATTGCACCGTCTCCATGAAGGTTTCCGTCAGGCGCTCCGATCCCTCGTCGAGGATGGGGCCGAGCAACTTGCCCGCGTCTGCGACGTCGGTGCTCACCAACGCCAACCGGAACTCCAGGTCGGCGCCCGCGAGCGTGCCGGTGAACGCCTCGGCGTGATCGGCGAGAGAGTCGTGCTCCTCGCTCATGCTCCCCGAGTTGTCCAGTACCCATAGGATGTCGACGTCGGCGTCCCGATCGGGCTGCGTCCACACATCGAGTTGCGAAGAGCGCGTGACACCGTAGTCCACGCATGCGACCATGGCGCCGGCAACGAGGGGGAAGAGCTTGCGCATCGGAATCCTAGGATACCACGTCGGAGCGGTGTGCCTCTTGGGGTGCACTCCGGGCCTCGGCAACGGCACGCTCCTTGGGGGCGACGTCGCGTCGTTGCGGGTGGAGCCCTCCGAGGTTGAGCTCGACAGCCGAACGGGCGAGCCGGCGGCGCAGACCTTCACCGCCATCGCGACCTTCAGTGACGACAGCGAGGACGAACTGCCCCTGGTCAGCTGGGAGCTCAGCAACGCCAGCGCGGGGACCATCGACTCGCGCGGGAACTTCAAGTCGGTCGACAGCAACGGCGGCGAGGCGACGGTGACGGCCAGTTTCCTGGAGCACACCGCCGAGGCGACCATCAGCCTGGTGCACAGCGCCGAGTACGTCGAAGAGGGCGTCGATGCCGCCGCTGCCGCCGCGCTGGCAGAGGTCTCCGAGGGCGAGGGCGGACTCACCATCACCTACCCCTTCGACGACACCACCGTACCCAGGAACCTCGAGGGCCTGGAGATCGAGTGGACGGGCAGCGAAACGACGGACGTCGTCCGCATCCGGTTCGCCTCCGCACTGGAGAGCGTCGACGTCTACACCACTGGCAGCAAGGCCTGGGAGGTGCCGGTCGAGGTGTGGGAGGCGGTCAGCGCGACCAACCGCCGCGGTAGCCTGTCGGTTCAGGTTTTCGCCGCGGCGTGGGACGGCAGCGAGCTGGGCGCCGTGAAGTCCAGCGAGCCGATCGACGTGACCGTGAACCGCTTCGACACGGCCGGCAGCGTGTTGTACTGGTCTGCGTCCGATCGAGCGATCGTGCGCATCACCGCGGGTGGGGGCACCGCCGCGCGCTTCTACCCCAAGACGCCTACCGACCAGTGCTACGGGTGCCACGAGATCGCGGAGGGCGAGCAGTGGATGGTGGTGACCCGCGACGGCGTGGGCGGCACCTACCAGGTGATCGACGTCGCCGACCCCACGGCGCCCGCCGTGCGCTACGACACCGATGACCGGCAGCGGATGACCTTCCACGCGCTCTCCCCCGACGGCAAGTGGATGCTGGGCGTACTCAACGGTGCGCTGGTGCTCTACGACCTCGCCACCAACCGCTTCGTCTCGACCGTCACCCCTGACAGCGGCTACTACACCCACCCCGGCTGGTCGCCGGACGGACAGCATGTCGTCGCGACACGCGCCACCGGCTCGGTGCTCAGCGACATGTCGGTGAACGGCTCAGAGGTGGTCACGATGTACTTCGACGGGTCCAAGCTCCTCGACAAAGAGACGCTCATCCCCGCCACCCCCGGTAACTGCTACTACTACCCGTCCTTTTCTCCGGACGGAGACTGGATCGTCTACAACAAGTCCACCGGCGACACCTACGCGGACGACGACGCCGAGGTGTGGCTGATCTCCAGCAGCGGCGGCGACCCGATTCGGCTGGATGCGGCCAACGGCGAGGGCCGGTTGCGCAACAGCCTCGCGCGCTGGGCCCCGCTGCCCGACGACGACGTGCTGTGGCTGGCCTTCAGCTCCAAACGTGACCGTGGCTCGCACCCCGCCCGGTGGTCACAGATCTGGATCACGGCCATCCAGCCCGACCTCGCGGCCAGCGGTCAGGACGCGTCCAGCGCCCCCTATTGGCTGCCGGGACAGAACGACAACTCCGACAACCACCTGCCCGTGTGGTGGTCGCAGTGAGGCTCGCCGCTGGCCTCGTGCTCCTGGTAGCTTGCGACGATGCAGCCACGGCCGAGGGCGGGGGCGCCTTCGTCGTTGCCGACTACTTCGAGGGCGCCGAGGTGTGGACGTGGCGCGACGACGGCGACACCGGCGACGTCGTTGACGCGGACGTCCTGCGCGGGGAGATGGACGACGACGGCACCCTGAAGGTGCGCCGCGGGCCTCGCTTCGCGGACGGCGAGCCGGTCGGCGAGTTGCAATGGGGCTTGACCGCTACCGACCTGGTGCTCGAAAGCTGGGAGTGGGGCGAGGCGGACAACGGAGACACCACCATCTTCGCGCGCGACGGCGCTCTCACCGGCGACATCGTCTCCAACCTCGAAGGCGCCTGCGTTGCGGAGGCGGTGGACGTGCTCCAGACCAGCTACGGCATCTTCGACCACGCGCTTTTGTCCACGTGTGACGGGACCGCCGCACCGTCCGGGAAATGGTGGTTTGCAAAAGGCTTCGGCGTGGTCCGGGTCGAGACCGACACCATCCTGCTGGACTTCGTCGCACCCCGATAAGGGCTACCACCACCGCCCGAGCACCGCCTCCCAGGCGGCATCCCACGTCGGGAAGATCACTGGTTGGAGTCGCGCTGGGGCACGCGCCAGGTGGGGAGCCCGACCCAGCGCCGAGGCCGTCGTGAGCAGCACCGCCGGGGGGCGGAGCTCGTCGGGCACACGCGCGAGGTTGCGCGCGCGGGTGTGGAGCGCCCACCACAGGTCGAGCTCGCCGCGGTCGAGGCCGGCGCCGATCACCACCAGCGGCGACCACAGCAGCTGGTCGAGCCAGGTCAGCGCGAAGCTTTCGGTCCCCGCGCCCTGCATCCGGCGGGCCCCCTCCCACGCAAGGTGGCGGTCCTCGGACCAAGGCCCGCTCCGCGGCACCGCGATCCGCGCGCCATCCCAGAGTTTCTCCGCCACCTTGGCACGCTTTCGCGCCGGCTCCAGCGGACCCAGGCCCATCGCGTAGGCGTGCAGCCCCAGCTGCAGCGACTCCGGATCGGTGGTGTGCCCGTGGGGATACCAGACCCGGGTAGCCCCCGGCGAGTGCAGGGTCAGCCGGCGGCCGTGGCGTCCACCATCGGGTCGCGACGGAGGAGCCGCACGCCGCGCCAGGTCCAGGGTCGGATCGAAGTTCAGGCAGACGACGTCGGCGAAGCGGGCCGCGTCGAGCGCCGACCCGAAGGCGCGGAGGAGCCCCGGCGAGGCGGGCGGATGAGCGAGCGTGTTCGCCACATGCCGCAGGGCGCCGTCCTCACATTGGGCAACGCCCCGGCGCTCGACGGGCGCCGCACGCACGATCAGGCTCTCCCAGGTCGCGGTGGGGTCCGATTGGCGGATCTGCTCGATGCCCAGCGGCCCTGCCGCCGAGGCCAGGAGGCCATCCCAGTCGCAGAAGCGCCGCCAGCTCTCGCGACGGACACCGCCGGAGTGGTCGCGCAAGTGTTGGTGAAGACCGGCACCCACCAAGAGCGTGGCGCGGCGCCTGCCATCCGGGAAGCGCGCGGCGAGCGCGGCGGCGACGGCCTCTTCGGGGGTCATCGTCGTGACGTAGCCCGCCCGGCAATGGGGCGGCGACTGCGACGCGAACCTGGGATATACAGGAGGATGCTCCTCCGATACCGCGGACACGGGAAGCGACACGGAAGACAGCGGGAGGGACACCGCCGACACGGGAGGCGACACGGCGGACACCGGAAGCGAAACGTTCACAGTGTGCACCGACGGCAGCGCCCCCTTCACGAGCATTCAGGCCGCCATCGACGCCGCGGCGGCGGGCGACCGGATCACCATCTGCGCGGGTACGTATACCGAGCAGCTCGTCCTGGCCGACAAGGATGTCTCCTTGCAGGGCGCGGGCGTGGATCGGACGATCGTCGATGCGGACAACCTCGGGCGGGCGCTGACCGTCACCGGCAACCTCACCCGTGCGAGCCGCATCTCGGCGCTCACCCTACGGAAGGGCGAGACCTTCGACGATGGCGGTAACGTCTACGTCGAGGGATGCGACGGCACGCCACAGGTTGAATTCGATGGGACGGGACACCATAACTCAACAGGTGGCACCTCACCTAGCTCGCAGTGGCCCTTCCACTCCCAGGCAGCCGCTCGAGGCGACGTGAACCGCCGGGCCGACCCTTCGGAAAAGCGGCCTTCTCCCGTGGTGGGCCCACGCCGATCTTGACAACGAGGGCCACAAGTCAAGAGGTGGCGGCTCACCTACGTCGCAGTGGCCCTCCGGCAGGCGGCAACGCTCCCCGAGCCCCTGCCTACCCCGCCAGCGGCGCCCTCGGCGTGGGGAAAACCGGAGCGCAGGCACCAGAGTCGCGCCCGGTCATAGCGCCCAGGCCGGAGGACGCAGGGAGGCCGACGGCCTCTCCGCCGCAGCTCCGGAATCCGTTCGCGCGCAGCCCCGACGCGCACGCACGACCTCTCTCCCCGCGCGGATGTCGGCCCGGCGAATTTGTTTGGGCGACGCGCCGGGCCAGGGCGTCTCGTCAGAGGCGGGGTTGGGGCGCGGCGCGGCGTGCCGCAAAGGCGCATGCCGGACGGCAACAGTGCGTTCCGACCACCATTCAGTCGTCGTACTCCTCCTCCGGTCGCATGCGAAACCATCGGAAGAACTCGCGAAGGTTCACACCCAATTGCTCCGGTACCAGCATGTCCGAGTCGTGACGGAAGAGGTACACGTCCCCGTCTGCCGATCGCAGGTCAACGAGGTTGGGGTCCGCACCGTCGTCCTCTCCGAACGGTACCAACCACCTTGGGATATCTGGGTAGTTGTCGTGCCACACCCGGTCGTTCGTTAGTAGGACCGAGTTTTCGCCGGTCGGCGCGAAAATCTTGTTGATCGACAACTCCATGTCCGGGATGTCCACGAGTTCGCAAGCCGGCCACCCGCCATTTGAGTACCGATACATCGCGCTGAGCGTGGTCGGCAAGGCGAAGCCGATGGCCCGCTCTACCAGCAACAGCTCTGCGTCATCGGCTCCGGGATCGCGCTTCCCTCCAAAATCCCAAGGCTCATCCGTCATTGGCATTTCTTCCCGGTTGCCTGTTGATACTGCCAACCACCGCCACAATGACCCGTTGTCTTGTGCGTACCATCGCTCTTGACCAATTGCAGCGAACCGGAGTTCGTTCCTGCGTTGTAATCACCGACGTGGTGCCAGGTGTAATCCTTTTTCAGCAGGGCCCTTTGCGCCCCCGAAATCCGCGACTCCTTCCACGCCGCCGTGAAGTCCGCCCCGCGGCTCCCGGTGTAAGTGATCTTCACGATGGCGAATTCGCCCGCCGCCGCCTGGTAGAGGTCGACTGAGTCTGCCAGGTCGATGGCGCGAACGAGAGGAGAAGCAGCATTCGTGGCACCTATCGCGCCCGCCGTCTCCGAACATGGGCGTTCCTGGTTGACGCGCAGCCCTTCGATCGTGTATCGGACCAAAAGGATTCTCCGCTGACGCTGCGCACGCATCAACGCCATCGGCAGCTCTCGCTCAGGCGACCGCTCACGGCGTTGCTCATGCTGGTCACGTTCCTGCTCGGCCTGACGCAGGACGTGGCGTCTCGCGCCGACGCGATGCATACCCACGTCGTGTGCCCCGAGCACGGAGAGCAGCTCCACGCCGACGCGGTCGAGCGCCCCGCCGCCGCCCGCCGCGAGTCCGAGCTTCGTGAACTCACCCCGCAGGAGCACGGCGAGGGCTGTCTCCTGGCGTTGTTCGCCAACACGCGCACCGATCAGCTTCTCGCCGCCCCTCCGAGCATCGAAGAGGTGGTTGAGTGGGTCGCGGATGCGGCCCCCCCGCGTTCGGGCGCAGGCGTCCCATTCCAGCGCACCCGCCTCGAATTCGCCCCGAAGACGTCTCCTCCGCAGGCTTGATCCCGGTCCTTCCGTACCGCTCGATCAACCCCTCCGAAGCCTGGAGACCCCATGTTTTTTGCACTCGCCATGTTGGCGGGGCGCGCGCACGCGACCGATCCCCTCGTGCCGCCTCCCCCGCCTCCCGCCGCCCCGGCCGCCGACCCCGTAGACCCCAACTCGCTCGAAGCCCGCGTCGCCGCCCTCGAAGCGGAGCTGAAGGCCCGGGACGAGGCCGATTTCCAACGTGAGGCCGAGGCCCTCGCCGCGTCGAATCCACCACCGCAGAATACCGGCGGTGCCCCCGCGCTCTTCCCACTCAACCCGAGCCTCACCGCCTTCGGAGACGTGATCGGCCAACTCGGGGTCGATGACGACGGGGTGATGCCCGGCTCGACGATGTACCTCCGCTCCCTGGAGCTGGACATCCGGGCCGCGGTCGATCCCTTCGCCAAGGCCGCGGCGATCATCGCCTTCGAGCAGGAGGCACCTCCGCTCGACGGCTCCGCAGCGGCCGGGGAGTTTGAAGTGGTCCCCGAGGAGGCGTACGTCGACCTCGTGGCGCTGCCGTGGCGGCTTAGCGCCAAGGTGGGCAAGTTCAAGCAGCCGTTCGGCCTGATGAACCGGACGCACCCGCACGACCTGCCCTGGATCGACGTTCCCGCCGCGCTCGAACTGCTCGCGGAGGAGGGGTACAACGACACGGGGGCGACGCTCTCCTGGATCGTGCCCGCCGGCCCACTCGGCATCACCGTCACCGGAGGCGCGCTCAGCGGAGACCCCTTCGAGGCCGGCGTGCCCGACGCGGCGATCGCGGGGCTGGGCCGCGTCGAGGTGTTCGGAGGCTTCGGCTCGGTCGACGTCGGCCTCGGGGCCAGTGCGGTGCGGCACTTCGGGGTCGAAGAACAGGCGCTCGGCGCCGACTTCAGCTTCCGGTATCGGGCGTCCACCCGCCAGAGCGTCGTCGTGCTCGCCGAGGCGATCCGAGCGATGGACGGCACCCTCGGGGGCTACGCAGCGCTCCAGATCCAGCCGGGCCGCTCGGTCTACGTCGGCCTCCGCGAGGACCTGCTCGACGGCGACCTCCAGCACAACCTCTTCGTTTCCTACTACACGAGCGAGTTCCTCCGGGTGCGGATCGGCGGTGGGTACGCCCCCGCGACGCAGACGGTGGACGCGCTCGCCCAACTGACCTTCGTGTGGGGCTCGCATCCTGTCGAGCCCTGGTGGGTGAACAAATGATCGCGCTCCTCTTCCTGCTTTGTTCCAAGGCTTTCGCGCTCGAAATCGTCTGCACGCTCCCGTGGCTGGGGGACGTCGCGCACCGGGTAGCGCCCAACGCGCGGGTGACGACGCTCGCGCGCGGGACGGACGATCCACACTTCCTGTCACCGACGCCCGCGCTCATGGCTCGGGTGTCGAACGCCGACGTGTACGTCGAGAACGGGATGGGGCTGGAGCTCTGGTCCGAGAAGCTCCTCGACAGCGCCGGGAACCCGCGCATCCGGCCCGGCCAGTCCGGCTACGTCAAGGCGACCAACGGGATGAACCGCCTGGAGGTCCCGACCGACCTGAGCAAGGCAAAAGGCGACCTCCACCCGGAAGGGAACCCCCACGTCTGGCTCGACCCGCTGAACACCCCGGTGGCCGCCGACAACATCGCCGCCGCCCTCGCCCGCGTGGACCCTGCGAACGCGAGCACCTACGCGGCCAATGCCAAGGCGTTCCGCGTGAAGATCCAGGAGGCCACCTTCGGTGCCGACCTCGTGGCCTTCATGGGGGGAGACCTGCTCACCCGCCTCGCCCAGGCGGACAAGCTCGACGGGTTCCTCGCGTCGAAGAACCTTGCCGGCAGGCTCGGGGGCTGGCTTCAGAAAGGCGCTTCCCTCAAGGGGAAACCGATGGTCTTCTACCACAAGTCCTGGCCGTACTTCATCAAGCGCTTCGGTATCCGGGAGGTCGGCTTCATCGAGGACCGTCCGGGCATCGCGCCGACGGCGGCCCACCGTGACGAGCTGCTCGGCCTGATGAAGGTGAACGTGGTGCAGGTGGTGGAGGTGACGACCTACTACGACGACCGCATCCCCAAGCTGCTCGCGGAGGCCACCGGGGCGCGTGTCGCGAAGGTGGCGGGGGACGTGGGCGGCACGCCAGAGGCCACCGACTATTTCGCGCTGATCGACTCCATCGTACAGGCGTTCTCGAAGTGACCGACATCGCATGGATGGTGCTTCCCATCGCGGCGTGCGTGGTGGTCGTGCTCACCCTTGGGTGGTTCGGGCTGCATGTGCTGGAGCGGGGCGTCATCTTCGTCGACCTCGCCCTCGCCCAGGTGGCCGCGCTCGGCATGACGTACGCCGTGTTCCTCGGGCACGAGCCCGAGAGCGGGATGGCGTTCGCGCTCTCGCTCACGTTCACGTTCATCGGCGCGGCAGCGTTCTCGGCGGCGCGGCTCTTCGAAGCCCGAGTGCCCCAGGAGGCGATCATCGGGATCGCCTACGCGGTCAGCGCCGCGGCCGGCATCCTCATGATCCACTTCGCCGACGATCCGCACGGCGGCGAGAAGCTGGAGCACCTGCTCGTCGGCAACATCGTGTGGGTCCAGCCGAGGGATCTCGCCCTGTTGGCCGGCGTCTGCGGGGTCGTGGGGCTGGTCCACATCGTCTACCGCGAACGCTTCCTCCAGATCAGCTACCGACCTGCGGAGGCCGAGAAGGAGGGGCGCAGGATCGCGCTCTGGGACTTGCTGTTCTACCTGTCGTTCGGGTTCGCCCTCACGGCGATCGTCTCGGTGTCGGGGGTGCTGCTCGTCTTCAGCTACCTCGTCATCCCGGCCGTGATCGCGCGCCTGCTCGTGGAAGGGGTGGCTCGGCGGCTCGTCGTTGGCTTCGGGGTCGGCCTTGTCGTGAGCGTTCTCGGTGTCGCGCTCACCTACCGCCACCCCACCGGTCCGGCGATCGTCGCGCTGTTCGGGCTCGTCCTCGTGGCGACTCTCGCCTGGTACGCGGTCACGCGCGCGAAGCGTCCCGGGCTGGCGCTCGGTCAGGCCGTCGCAACCGTGGCGTCGATCGCGGCGGTGCTGTGGGCCTTCGGGAAGGTGCCCGCCGAGGACGGCCACCATCACGGGAACGAGGAGTTCGATCCGCCCCCGACTGCGGCAGGAGGTTCGCTCGGCGCGACGGACGCGGGTGCGCGGGACGCCGCCGCGCGCACCGCGACCGACGCCGCGGCACTGGCGTCCGCGCTTTCTCGGGAGACGGACGAGTCCGTTCGGCTCACGATGGCGGTGGCGCTCGCTCGCCTCGGAGATCGGCGCGGCGTCGAGGCGCTGGTCGCGCTCACCCGATCCGACACGCCGTTCGTTCGAATGGAGGCCGATGATCGGCTCAGAGTGCTCGCGGGCGAGGCGTCGCCGTCGTGGGATCCGCTCGCGGGACCGGACTCGGCGGGCGCCTGGAGCGCGTGGCTGGCCTCGATCGAGGGGGTGCCCGAGGCCGTGCGGGGGCTGGCGATGCCGTGAGCCCAGCATCGCGAGGGCTCGGAGCCTTCAAGAGGCAATTTCCGCGCGCGCGGACGCTGCTGGTCGGTGCAGGATCTGGCGCGATCTCGGTGGAGGCGTTTCTCTCGCGCCCGGCCGCTGCGTGGCTCGCATGATCCACGAGGCGGTGATGGCGACCAGGCCTACCCCCGCGGCGTAGCGACCCAAGGATCCTCCGGCCACGCATGCCGCGGATACCGCCGCATCAACTCCTTTCGGATCGCCGGGTACTGGCGCTGCCAGAAGCCGGCCAGGTCGCGGGTGACCTGCACCGGCCGGTGGTTCGGCGCGAGTAGATGCAGGACGAGCGCGTACCCGTCGGCGATCCGCGGCCCATCGGCAAGCCCGAAGAAGTCCTGCATCCGTGATTCCACGTAGGGCTCGTCGGCGTCGTAGCTCACCAGCGCTTTCGGACGCCCCGGCAGCCGCACGGTCTCCGGCGCGAGACGGTCCACGATGGAAGCGTCCGGCAAGGCGCGGAGCACTCCGCCTACGAGCGAGGCGCCACCGAGGTCATCGAAGGACCGCCGCCCCTCGCACAGCTCCCGTGCCGCATCCTCCAACTCCAGCTCCGGCAGCGCCACCCCGCGCCTCCGCAAGAACCCGACCCGCTGCAAAAGCGCCAGCCCCCGCTCCCAGTCGGGCACCAGCTTGTGCATGGTCGGCCGCGCGTGCTCGAACAGCATCGTCGCAACCGCCTCTGCATCGCCCGCCCCCATCGACGCGTCGAGCACGAGGTCTCCGAAAACCAGCTCCTCCCGCGCTTCCACCCGCTCCCCCGCCCACCGCAAGGTCGCGCGCACCACCGCGCGGTCGACGAGCCAGTCGTCGTCCACCGGCGTGAGTGTCCGCGCACGGACGCGCGTACCCACGCGGTCCACCTCGGTGACGACGACGTACGCCTCACGCCCCACCTCGACCTCGGCGGCGCCGCCGTCGGCAAAGCGTACCCGTCCCCCCTCGCGCCGCGCGACCCGATCCGGGAAGCCGGCCAGACACGCCCGTCGCAGCGCTGCCTCCGGATCGCGCGCCCGCCCGCCACCGCCGACCATGCCCTCCAGCCGCCGCGACTCCCGCGCGTCACCCTCCCCGTCGAGCGCACGCCCCACCAGGTCCCCGCCCAGCTTCCGCCCGAAGAGGGTCACCAGCCGCGCCCCCTCACGCCCCACACCGAGCGCCGCCGCCTCGATGAGCACCCGCGCCAGACGCGGCGGCAGCGGCAAGGCCGCCATGGTGTCGCCAACGGGGGTGCGACGACCCTCCGACAGCGCGCCCACTCGCTCCAACAGCCCAATCGCCGCCTTCCAGGGGCCGGGTGGCGGGGCTTCAAACCACTCCAGCTCACGCCCACCCAGGGCCAGAACGGTGGCCGCGAGGTCGATACGCTTGACCTCGGCGGGGGTCTGCGCCGGCCGCAAGTCGAAGTCGGCGCGGCTGTACATCCGCAGGCAGGTGCCCGGACCCAGCCGCCCGGCGCGCCCGGCGCGCTGGATGGCCGAGTCCCGCGCGATGGGCACCAGATCGAGCGTCGGCAGCCCCGACCAGGCGTCGTAGGCCGGCCGACGAACGAGGCCACAGTCCACCACGGCGCTGATGCCCTCCACCGTGACGCTGGTCTCGGCGACGTTGGTGGCGAGGACCACCCGGCGGGGTCCGCCGTCGACGCGAGGACCTGCTCGCAGCGCCCGGTCCTGCGCGGCACCGTCGAGCTCACCGTGCAGCGGGAGCACCTCGAAGTCGGTCAACAGCGCGGCGGTGCGCTCGATCTCGCCGATGCCCGGGAGGAAGGCGAGCACATCGCCGGACAGGGAGCGCACAGCCGCGGCGACGCGCTGCTCCAACGGGCGTTCGTCCTTGCGATCAAGGTAGCGCACCTCCACGGGGTGGAGCGTGCCTTCGGCCCGGACGCGCGGGCAGCCCAGAAAGCGGGCGATGGCTTCCCCGTCCAGCGTCGCCGACATCACGACGATCCGCAAGGACGGCCGCGTCCGCCGCAGCATCCGACACCACGCCAGCGCCACGTCGGTGTGGATGCTCCGCTCATGGAACTCGTCGAGCACCACGGCGCCGATGCCCTCGAAGTCGTCGAGGCGCCGCGTCAAGAGGGCCTCGGTCACGTAGAGCACCCGGGTGCGCGGGCTCTCCCGGCGATCCAAGCGCATGGCGTAGCCGACGGACTCGCCCACCCCCTCGCCCAGCTCGAATGCGACCCGCTGCGCCGCCGCCCGGGCCGCCACCCGCCGCGGCTCCAGCACCCATACCTGCCCTTCCACATCGCGACTCAGCGCGACGGGAACGCGCGTGGTCTTCCCCGAGCCGGGGGGCGCTTCGAGCACGACGGCGCCGTGCTCGCGGAGCAGAGTGATCACCTCGGGCAGCACGTCGTCGATCGGCAGAGCGAGCGTCATCGCCTAGCCGCGGTGCCGGACCTCCGCGAGGCGGCGCGGCGCAGGGATCGGCGCCCCAGGTCGCGGGCGCGAGCCGAACGGGCGGAGCGTTGCCGTGGCCATGACCGCGTCCACCTCGAGCGCTTCCAACGGGTGGGAGAAGTAGAAGCCCTGGGCGTAGCCGCAGTGCAGACCAGAAAGATGCTGGCGCTGTTCTTCGCTTTCCACCCCCTCGGCCACCACCTCGAGCCCCAACGCTTCCGCGAGGGTGAGAATCGCCTGGATGATCGCCTCGTCCTCGACGTGACCGGGCACCGACTGGGTGAAGGTGCGGTCGATCTTGAGGCAATCGATCGGGAAGCGGCGCAGATAGCTGAGTGACGAGTAGCCGACGCCGAAGTCGTCGAGCAGCACGCGCACCCCGAGCGCACGGAGCCGGTGGAGGGTCTGCGCTGCGGCGGCGGGGCTCTCCATCAGCACCGTCTCGGTGATCTCCAGGCCGAGTCGCCTCGGGGCCAGCCCCGTCGCCGCCAGCACGCGCTCGACCTCCTCGAGGAAGCCGTCCTGGGCGAACTGGCGCGGCGACACGTTCACGCTGACCGTCAGTTCGGCCGTCTCCGGTTGGGAGCGGGCGAGCTCGGCCATCCGGTGACACGCGGTGCGGAGCACCCAAGAGCCGAGCTCGTTGATGAGCCCCGTCTCCTCGGCCACCGGGATGAACTCGGCCGGCGGCAGCACGCGGCCGCCCGGCGTGCGCCAGCGTACCAGCGACTCGAAGCCGACCAGCGAGCCCTCGGGAAGACGCACGATGGGCTGGTAGTGCACGAGCAGCTCGCCGTCGCGGATCGCCCGGCGCAACCCGTTTTCGAGGTCCAACCGCTCCGCTACCTGGGCATGGTCAGCCTCGTTGAACACCTCGGTGCAACCGCGCCCGAGGCGCTTGGACCGGTACATCGCGATGTCCGCGTTTCGCAGCACCTCGTCGGAGGTGACGGCTTCACCGGCGTGGAACACGATGCCCACGCTCGCCGACGCGTGGAGTTGGTTGGAGCCGAGCGTGAACGGACGCGAGAGCGAGCGATGGATCCGCGCCGCGAGTTCCTCGACCTGGGCGCGCGAGTCCATGCGCTCGAGGAGCAGGGCGAATTCGTCGCCCCCGAAGCGCGCGACGATGTCGGAGGGGCGGACACTCATCCGCAGCCGCTGGGCCACCGCGACGAGAAGCCGGTCGCCGACCTGGTGGCCGAGTCCGTCGTTGACGACCTTGAAGCGGTCGAGGTCCAGAAACAGCACAGCGCACCCTCGGTCCCCCGGCTCGGCCGATCGGGCCATCGCCCCACGCAGGCGTTCGACGAAGCTCGACCGGTTTGCCAGCCCGGTCAGTCCGTCGGTGGTCGCCTCCCGCACCAACCGCGCCTCGACGCTCCGCCTCTCGGTGATGTCGCCCTGCGAGCCCGCGATGCGCGTGGCAAGGCCATCGGCGCTCCGGACCGCGAGGCCCCGCGTCCGCACCCAGCGCCAACCGCCGTCAGCGTGAAGGATCCTGTGTTCGGCTTCGAAGTGGGGACTGCCGCCGCCCAGGTGGGCCTGCAAGGTCTCCCACACCTCGTCCCGATCCCCGGGGTGCAAAAGCGCCAGCCACCCCTCGACCTCGTTGCCGACCTCGGAGAGCGTGTACCCGAGCATCGTGTGCCACCGCTCCGACACCACGAAACGCCCCCGGAAGATGTCCCAATCCCAGACGCCGTCATTGGCACCTGCGAGCGCCAGCCGGTACCGCTCACGGGTCTCCCGGAGCTCCCCTTCGGTGCGGGCGCGCTCGATGGCATAGCGGAGCGCCCGCCGCACGAGCTCGGGGGTGAAGCTGCGCTTGACGAGGTAGTCCTGGGCGCCCGCCGAGACCGCCGAAAGGGCGATCTCATCCCCGTCGATGTTGCTTTGCACGACGAACGGGATGTGGGGCGCGGCCGCGTGACAGCTCAAAAATGTCGCCAACTCGCGGCTGTCGTCCACGCAGAGGTCGATGAGCGCCACATCGATGCCCGGCGCTTTCAAGAGCGCCACCGCCGCTGCGACGGAGGTCACATGCGTGATGTCGAACGACGACCCCAACCACGCCTGGAGCTGCTCGGCCTCCGTCAAGGAGTCTTCGAGCAACAGCAGCCGGGGGCGGATGGCAACGGGGAGAGCAGTCACGACCAACCCAGGAAGTGCCTGTCATCTTCGGCCACTACTCTTTACATGTCAAGCCTTAGAAAGAATTGTAACGCGCTCGGTGGGCTCGTCCGCCGCCGACGCTGGCAGCCGCGCCAGGAACACACTCCCGCCACCATCGGCGTCCTCGACGCGGATGCTGCCACCGACCCGCTCGACGACCTTTCGGCAGATGGCCAGGCCCAGGCCGTGCCCCGCCGGCGCGTCAGCACCGCCCAGCCGCGTGAGGGCACGAAAGATGGCTTCGCGCTCCTGAACCGGGATTCCCGGCCCGTGATCCCGAACGGCCAGCACCCACGCCCGGTCGTCGAGCGTCGCCGACACCTGGACACGCGGCGGATCACCCCCGTACCGGAGCGCGTTGGCGATGAGGTTCTGGAAGACCTGCCGCAGCTGGTGCGGATGGATGCTCACTTCGGGGAGGGGGCTGCGCTCGATGGTGGCCCCCGACTCTTCCACCAGCGCCTGGAGCTGCTCCAAGACCTCGTCCAGCACCCGATCCGCGCTGGAGACCCCGGGCAGCTCCGCGCGCCCGGCCACCGCTGCCAGCGCACTGTCGACCTGCTCTTCGAGTCGCGCCGTCGCATCGTAGAGCCGCGCGATCAGCGCCGCGGCGCCGTCTCCATCCGCCTGCGCTAGGCAGGCATCGACCCGCTCGAGCAACAGCCGGCTGGTGCGCAGGGGCTCGCGCAGGTCGTGCGCGACCTCGGCCCATGCGCGCGAGGAATCCGAGCCGGCGCGGCCCAGCGACTCGATCTCGGCTTCGAGGACCCGCACCCGCTCCCGGAGCACCGCGTCCTCCCCCAGCGGCAGGGCTCCGGCGGGAAGGCGCTCGATGAGGGCCGCACAGCCCTCCAGGGTGTCGGCGAACACGTCGGCTACCCGAGCGTCGAGCACCGCGCGCAACACGCCCGGAACCGCCACATCCCCGAGCACATAGAGCGGGAGCTCGGGAAAGCGGCGCCGCAAGGTGCCCAAAAGTGCGCTCCCATCGACCCAGGGCGTCTGGATTGCCACCACGGCGGCGGTGAACCCGCCGCCGCTGAAAGCCTCCGCGAAAGCCAACGCATCCGCCGCGCCTACCGAGCCGGGGCGCAGCGCCGCGAACAGCCGACACAGGCCCTCCCCGCCCACGACGAGCAGCTTCGGCGGGGGGGGAAGCGTCGGGTCGGCCACGATGCGGGAGTGTATCCGACGCTCCCCGCGCTACAGCAACATGTCGAGCATTTGAGCCTGGAGCTCCCGCGGGGCGGTCACCGAGAAGCTGAGTTCGATGGCCTGCTCGGCGCCCGCCGCCAGCGGCAGATCCCAACAGAGGACGCCCGGCGCGCCATCCGGCCTTGGCGCCGACGGCAGCGAGCTCTCGATCAGGTTGACGGTAATCTTGTCGACCTGGGACACCGGAACCTGGTCGGTCAGAGAAACGGTCTGCGCGGTGCGTCCGAAGTTGTGCACGGTGGTCCGGAAGCGCACCGTCGTCCGCACCCGCCCACCGACAAGGTGCTCCACACGTCGCGACAGGAGCTGCCGGCTCACCTGCACGCGGTCCTCCACGCCAAAACCCAGCATCAGCGGCTCGCCGGGCGCCACCGCCCCGATGAGCGCGCTCCCGACGTAGTCCCCGCCCACAAAACTCGCGACGGCTCCCGGCAGGAGCGGCGCATCGCCGGACCACGCCACCTGGGCGCTGCGGAAGACCTCCGGGGTCACGCGCGGCACCGTCGCCAACGAGAAGCTGGCCGGCGCCTCCTGCGCGGTCAGCGGAATGCGCACCTCCGACCCGTCCCCGGCGATGCTCCGGCGTCCCTCGACCGGAAAAACCCGGGCGCCGGCTCCGCCGCTCTGCCCGTTGGCCACCACGAGGCCACCGACGCCGGAGCCGTGTTCGTCCAGGACCCAGGCGTTGACCGTGGGCGCCGCCCCGCCCACGACCGGCGACGCCGTGCTGAGCTGGAGCTCGGCGTCGGTCCACGCTTCGCCGGTGTACTGCCGGACCAACGCGTGCGTTTCCAGCCGCACCACGCGGCTGTCCTCGTCCATGCGCGCGCTGTACGCCGGGGTCCAGGACGCGCCGTGCACGCCGTAGCGCAGCGCCAAGGTGACCGGACCGGCGGCCTGGACATCGAGGTCCACCCGGACGGTGAGCCCGGTGGCCCGCGGGTCCTGGAGCTTCACCAGGAGCGGCTCCAGCTTCTCGCCCAGCTCCTGGGCGAGGGTCTCCTGCTCGCGGAGCTTCGAAGCGAGGTCACGCTCGGTGTCGCCCAGCCAGGAGTAGGTGGTCTTGACCACGTCAAGGGTCGGCGCGGGGCGGGCCTCGCTGGACGCGCTGAGCAGCGCACGGTCGAGGTAGGCGCGCTGCATCAGGAGCGCCTCGATGCGATCACGGACCCCGCCCAGGCGGCCGGTCAGCTCGGCGGCATCGGTGCGCACGATGGTGATGCGCTCGGTCTCCTCGACGTCGCCGGTGCCGGAGACCAGCTCCACGCCGACCACGCGGGCCTTGCCCACGCGAAGCTCCGACGCGAGGGTGGCGGTGTCGATGCCCAACGGGAGGCCCTCGAAGCGGACACGCTGGCTGCCCGTCGACAGCTCCACCATGCGCGATCGCGTTACGATGGCCCGATCCCGGAGGACGACCACTTCCCGGAGCGTCGAGTTCGGCTCCAGCGGCAGGGTCGGGGGGCGCGCGACCGTCTTGGGCGCCACCGCCGAGGGCGAGGGCGGCGCGGCGAGCGCCTCCTCCACGGAGTCCAGGTCGAAGCTCAGCCGCATGCGGGCTTTGGCTTCGGCGGCGTAGTCGGTGGCGAAGGCAAAGGAAGCGAGGATCAACACGGGGACTCCGAAGGGAAGTCCGCATGACCGCGCGTTGCCCCGGGAGTTCGTCATCGATCGTCACCAGTCGGCGTGCATTTGCACGCGGTTTACAGTCGGCGAGCGGCGAAGGGTGCTATCGTTGGCCGCAACCCCCACCGGAGCCCTCATGCGCCTGCTCGCCTTTCTTCCCGTTCTCCTCATCGGCTGCCTTGCCCCCACCAACGCGGGCATGACCCCGGACGACGACGATGCGTCCATCGACCCGGCGGGCGACGAGGACGGCGACGGCCTCTCCAATGGGGACGAAGGCGACTTGGGCACCGCGTACGACGAGGCCGACTCCGACGGGGACGGCTTCGACGACGGCATCGAGGTCGAGGCGGGTACCAACCCCAACTTCGAGTGGTCCCACAGCTTCGAAGAGGGCGACTACATCGTTGGAAACTGCCCGGTCATCCCCGACGAGGACAACGCCGGTCCGACCGGCACGGGCTCCTACGGTGAGGACGCCTACCAGGAAGGCGACATCGTGGCGAACCTCGCCATCGGCGGCACCGACATGTACGGCCAGGAAACCACGCTCTACGGCTTCTGCGGCAACTACGTGCTGATCACCATGTCCGCAGAGTGGTGCCCCCCGTGCCAGGCCCTCGCCGCGACCCTGGCGGAGGAGCAGGAGACCGTGCGCAAGCGGGTCCCCAACTTCACCATGTTCGAGTTCATGACTCAGGACAATGCTGGCGAGGAGCCCGCAACCTCAGTGCTCAAGAAGTGGACAAAGAACTACGACCTCGCCGGAATCCCCGTGGTCGGCCCCGCGGACAACACCACCGACGACGTCACGATGTGGCTGATTCCTGACGGCGGCATCCCGGCCGGCACGCTGCTCGCGCCCGACATGACCGTCATCTGGTCGGGCGTCGACCACCCCGGGCAGTACAACCCCTCCGGCGCGATCGACATCAAGAACGCGATTCGGGACTACGAAGACAGCCTCTAGGGTTGGTGAGATCGACCACGAGGCGCGCATCCGGCCTGCGATGGCCATTGCCGGATGCGCGGCCCGGCCCTACTGTCCGCGTCTGCGTAGGACGAGCGGTTGTTGGTTGATCGGATCGGGAAGACTCCCATGGTGCGCTTGTGCCGCGTGGTGCACGGCGTGGTGCCGGACGCCGTGGAGGTCTGGGCCAAGCTGGAGTCCTTCAACCCGAGTGGCTCCGTCAAGGACCGCGCCGCTTGGGGCATCATCAGCGAGGCCGAGCGAGCTGGACGCATCGGGGCGCGGACGCTCCTCGACTCGTCCTCCGGGAACACGGGCATTGCGTACGGCATGATCGCGGCGGCCCGGGGCCATCGCCTCACCTTGTGCCTGCCGAAGAACGCCAATGTCGAGCGGAAGAAGCTGCTCCGGGCGTTGGGGGTCCACATCGTCGAGACCGACCCCCTTGAGGGCTCCGACGGGGCGATTCGTGCGGCGCAGGCACTCGCGGCCGACCCGCAGTACCTGTACCTGGACCAGTACAGCAACCCCGAGAACTGGAAGGCCCACGTGCGCGGCACCGCCGCCGAAATCTGGGCCGATACATCCGGAAGTATCACTCATTGGGTGGCGGGGCTCGGCACCACCGGCACCTTCGTCGGCACCAGCCGTGGCCTCAGGGCCTTTGATACTTCGATGAAATGTATCAGTGTGCAGCCTGAGGGTCCGTTCCACGGGCTCGAGGGGCTCAAGCACCTGGAGTCAGCGATTGTCCCGGGTATCTGGGATGCGTCGGTAGCCGACGACAACGTGCCCGCACCGACTGAAGCCAGCATCACGATGATGCAGCGGCTGGCGCGGGAGGAGGGCCTGTTGACGGGCCCCAGCGGCGGTGCGGCGGTCTGGGCCGCGCTGGAAGTCGCCAAGGGGCTTAGCACCGGCGTCGTGGTCACCGTTCTTCCCGACTCTGGCGAGCGCTACCTGTCGGAGGAGCACCTGTGGGCCTGAGGATTGACACATCAGCCAACGCGGAAATATGTCGGCACGCCGAGGCGGGGTATCCACACGAGGTCGTGGGGATTCTCGCCGGCTCCGCCGCCGAGGGCCGCGTCAGTCGGGTGATGGCCCTCCACAATGAGCGAGCCGACAGCCCCGCCAATCGCTACCAGGTGAGCGGATTGGCGGTCATGCGCGGGGAGTCCTCGTTGGAGGCGGCAGGCCTGGACATCCTCGGCTACTACCACTCCCACCCTGATCACCCGTCCACCTACAGCGACTACGACCGGGATCACGCCCTTCCCAACAGAAGTTACGTGATTGTATCAGTTGTATCAGCGCGCGTCGCCACCACGCAATCCTGGAGGCTGCGCGAGGACCGCTCAGCCATGGATGAAGAACCCCTTGTCTTGGAAGCCCCATGCCCGTGATCCAGATTCCCTCTGCTCTGCGTAGCTTCACCGACAATCAGGCCCGCGTGGACGTCGAGGCCGTGACGGCAGGGGAGGCCCTCAGCGCCCTCGCGGTCGCCTATCCCAGCCTTCGCAAACACCTCTACAGCGACGACGGGCAGCTCCGCAGCTTCGTCAACGTCTACAAAAACGACGAGGACATCCGGTTTCTCGGTCGCGATGCGACACCGCTGGCAGCAGGGGACACACTGATCATCGTGCCCTCCATCGCGGGCGGTCTGACATGACCCCGCTGACCAACGACGAGATCGCCCGCTACTCCCGCCATCTCATCCTTGGGGAAGTCGGCATCCTGGGGCAGACGCGGCTCAAGAACAGCTCGGTCTTGTGCGTGGGGACGGGCGGACTCGGCTCGCCGCTGCTGCTGTACCTGGCGGCCGCTGGTGTTGGCCGCATCGGCATCGTCGACTTCGACGTGGTTGATGCCTCGAACCTACAACGCCAGATCATCCACGGCACCGCCGCCGTCGGCCGGCCCAAGGTGCTTTCGGCGCGGGATCGGATCGCCGACCTGAATCCCGAGGTGAAGGTGGAGTTGTACGAGGAGCCGTTCACCTCCGACAATGCCCTGCGGATCGCCGCCTCGTACGATGTGGTCGTGGACGGGACCGACAACTTCCCCACCCGGTACCTGGTGAACGACGCGTGCGTGATCCTGGGGAAACCCAACGTGTACGGCTCGATCTTCAAGTTCGAGGGGCAAGCGTCAGTGTTCAACTACCAGGGCGGACCCAACTACCGCGACCTCTACGCTCAGCCCCCGCCCCCGGGCCTGGTCCCCTCCTGCGCCGAGGGCGGCGTGCTCGGGGTACTCCCGGGGATCATCGGCACGATCCAGGCCACCGAGACGCTCAAGATCCTGCTCGGGATGGGCACGACGCTGTCGGGAAGGCTGTTGCTTTTCGACGCGTTGGCGATGAGCTTCCGCGAGCTGAAGTTGCGACGCGACCCGAATGCACCGGTCATCGACAAGCTCATCGACTACGACCAGTTCTGCGGTGTGCCCAAGCGGTCGGGCTCCCGCGAAGAACATCCTGGCGCGTCAGGGCCCTTCCGGCGCATGAACGTGCGCGAGGTCGCGGACAAGCGGGCCGGCGGCTGGCGGCCCTTCGTGCTGGACGTGCGCGGCGCGGCGGAGGCGGCCATCGTCAAGTTCGACTGGGCCGAGATGCTGATTCCCCACACTGAGGTCGCGGCTCGTTTGGCGGAGATCCCACGCAATCGCGAGATCCTCGTCCATTGCAAGCTGGGCGGGCGCTCAGCCCAGGCGGCCCAGGTGCTGGCCGACGCGGGCTTCGACGTGGTGAACCTCGAAGGGGGCATCGTTGGCTGGGCGAAGGAGATCGACACGGGGATGCCGATTTACTGACCAGCGCCGAGCCGGTCACGGTTCGATGGGTCGAGCCATGCCCCCCGATTTGCGACAGTTGGGCAGCCATGGGGGGTAAATTGCGACAGCAAGGCCTGCCGTTGGCCGCTGCCTCCGGACACGCTACGGACCAACGCCGCGAATTGTCGCTGGGAGGCGCGCCCAGCGGCTGGAAAGGGCTTCCATGTCGCAAATTGGGGGGCATGGCCCCAGAGGGTGTCGCAATTTGGGGGGCATGGCTGCGGCGATCTGAAATGAAGGTCGCAGCGTGCCCGCGGAGGCGGCTGGCGACTGCCGCACCCCGGGGGAGGCGCCCGCGCGGCCCGATTGACGAGATGTGCTGGTGACGGATCGGGGGTTTCCGGTCGCGCGACTGACGGCGCCCCTTCCAGAGGCGTTCTGGTCAAGCCCCTGCACTCCAGACCCCGGGGCGTCGGTTTCCCGGACCAGGATAGACCCCGTGGTGCTCCGCTGGAACGACGACGCCCACACCTTGGAGCTGGCCGTCCGTGATCTGGTCGGTGGCCGCGCCGAGCTG
>CANLGL010000001.1 GCA_947490345.1 Deltaproteobacteria bacterium | reverse complement strand
GACAATGGCCCAGGTGAGCGGGCCATGCCGACCGGTCGCGTGCACCGCAGCGAGCCCCCGCGAGCCCGCCCGCGCCATGGTTTCCACCAGCACGTCGTGCGCATCGTCGCCCGCCCGGCCCACACCCAACTCAACCGCCAGGCGAGGCGCCACGACACCGTCCTTTACCAGCGCGAACAGGCCCCCACGCAAGGTGCGGGCCAGGAGCGGACCCGCGACGAGCGGGCCCGCCTGCATCCGGAAGTCCGGGTGCCGCACGCGTGCGGCGCCTTCCGTCGTGGGACGGCGGCGTACGGCTTCGAGGCGGATGGCACTGTCACCGTTCACGGGCACCTCGGGAAGGGCGCCCGATGATCATAAATCAAAAAAAACCAAAACACAAGAGGGCGTGTGATCTGCGTCAGAAACCCATCTCCTCTGGCCGACGGTAGCCCCAGGCCCGCTGCAAGAGCTTCAACTCCACCGGCGACTGGTGGAGACCAAATCGCCAACGTGGCCTGGCAAATGTCGATAATATCCTCCGTTGGAGGGGCCCGAGGTTGCGGTCGGTCCAGCTCGGGAAGCGGGCGTTGAGCACCGCCTCGAAGTCGTAGACTTTCTCTCGCAGGGCGCGGGTCATCCACGGCGTGCTGGCGGTGCGGCGGTGATCAAAGTCGGACCACGGAGGCGCGAGCCACCCGTCCAGCGTCTCCGGAAAGGCCATGCCGAGTCGTTTCGCCTCGTCCCACTGTCCGGGGAGCGGCACCGGCGTGTAGAGGTAAAGGATGATTTCGCAGGCCGGGTTGTCGGCCTTGAGGGCGCGAATAAGCTCCAGGCTGAGGTGCACGTCACGCTCGGGGTCGGTGGCATTGCCGAGCACGAAGCTGAACTCCGGGACCACTCCGTGGCGCAGCGCGAGCCGGTTCAAAGCGCGCGTATCTGCGACGCGCAACCCACCCTTGTCCATCCGCTCGAGCGCTTCGTCATCCCCGCTCTCGGCACCAAAAAATACCATCGCGAGGCCAGACGCCGACATCGCTTCCCAGGTCGCCCCGGAAAAGCCGAGCATCGTGTCCACGCGCCCCTCCCCCCAATACCGGATCCCCAAGCCACGCACGCCGTCCGCGACTTCGCGGCAGCGCTTCTCCCACGCGAAGAAGTTGTTGTCGTGGAACTCGATGGCGTCCGCCCTGTACCGTGAAACCAGGGTTTGGACCTCACCTACGACGTGCGCCGCTGAGTCCGGGAGCCACCGCCCGGCGTACAGGTTGACAACGGCGCAGAAGTTACAGAGATAGGGACAACCCACGCTCGTATGCAGGTTGAACGTTCGCTTACCGAGGAACGTCCGCGCCGCGTATCGCTCCATCGCAACCGAAGCGAACGGGGTCGCGCCGTATCGTTCGCTCACGACGATGGCCCTCGCCTCGCCGCGGACGAGCCTGCCGTCCCTCCACACCGCCGTCCCTGGCACCAAGCGGTCCGCGCCGCCGTCGATCGCGCCGAGCAGCTCGGTGATCGTGCCCTCCCCTTGCCCGATCACGACCACGTCGACGCCCGCGTCGCGTGCCGCCGCCTCGGGATGCACTGAGGGAAAGTACCCGCCCCACACCACCACGAGCTCGGGGTTGCGCGCCTTGAGTTCACGACATAATGGCGTCGCGACCCGAAGTTGAGGGCCGGGCATCACGGTCACCAAAAGCGCCACTTTTCCGGTGGCACACGCGCCACGAAGCGCGCCGACCGCGTCTGAATCCACGTTGCCGTCGATGATTTGGACCGGAAGGTGGGGAGGAATGCCTCGCGAAAGCAGCATCAGCGACAGCGGCAGACGCCGATGCGAGCGCTGGGCCCGAGGATTGAAGCAGACCACCCTCACGAGCGGACCGCATGCACCAGCGTGTGATCACCCAGATGGCGCAATCCCGGCAGGAGGGCGACGGTGATCTCCGCTGCCGAACGCCACCCCAAGGTGCCCCCGACATCCGGGGGAGGGTCCAAGAGCCCAATCGCCTCGATGCCGCGCACTCGAAAGGCCGGTCCCAGCGCTGTCACGACCTCGCCGACCGACCACCAGCGCAACGGCACCTCAACGCCTGAGACGTTGGCCTGTCGCCGCCCCCGCCGAGGCAAGAGCCCGCGCCTGAGCCGCGCCAGCGAGTCGGCGGGGCAGTGTCGCGACATCCAGACCAAGAAGACCTGCCCGCCGGGGCGGAGGATGCCCCCGATGGCGGCAGCCAGCGGCTCGAGTGAGGGCAGACAGTTGAGCACGCCGAAGTTGCAGAGCACAGCGTCGTAGTCGCCGCCCAACGCCAGGTGCGCGTCCTGCAGCGGGGCCGCGACGGCGTCGACACCGTGCGCGCGGGACCGCGCGACCATCTCTCCGGAGACATCCAACCCCATCACCCTACAGCCTCCCGCCTGAAGCAGGCGCGCGTCCGTGCCGATTCCACACCCCAGATCCGCGACCCGCCCACCGGGAGGGACCGCGGCGAGGACCCGAGCCAGCACCCTACCTCGCCAGAACTGGACGAGCGGGCTAACGTCCCAGCGCTCGGCGTACCCTCCGGCCTCACGGTCAAAGGCTCGCAAGATCGCGGAGTCGGTCGTTCCCCTCGTTGACATGAATCTTGCCCGAAGTACCTTAGCGCGCCTCGCTGCGGAGCCAAACATGCACAAGCTGTCTCTCGTCCTCGGACTGTCCCTTTTCGGCGCCATCGTCGCGGTTTCTGCCACTGCCAACCCTGCGTATGCGCAGCCCGCGGCTGTGTTCGAAGGCACGGGCCTCCTTGAGATGATTCCGGCGTCCGCGGTCGTCGGCGATGGCTCTACCCAGGCTGACCTTTACGTCCTGGCTCTCGACGCCAATGGCGCCCCCATCGCCGGTCTCGCGCTCAAGCCGGCGGTCAGCTCCGGCACGGTCGGCGCCCCGACCGACGCGGGTGGCGGCCTGTATCGGCTGGCGTACACGCCCCCCAAAGTCGAGGCCCGCGGCACCACCACCCTGAGCCTCAAGGGCAAGATCGGCAAGGAAACCGTCCAGAAGAGCTGGAGCTTCAGCGTCGCCCCGCCCCGGAGTCAGCGCCTCAGCGCCGCGGCGAACCCCGCCCGCATGACGCTCGGCCAGGACCGTACCGCCACGCTGTCGTTCAACCTGGCCGGCGGTGACCGGCAGGCCCTCGCCGGCGTCGACTTGATCATCACCGCCAACGCGGGAACCGTTGAAAACGTCACCAACCTCGGGGGGGGACAGTTCAGCGCGCTTTATACCGCCCCCGCCAGCAACTTCCCGCAGGTCGCCCTCATCACCGCCGCCGACAAGCGCGACCCGTCGATGACTTACGGTTCGCTCGCCATCCCGCTGTGGAGCAAGATCGACTTCCCAGTGACCGTGGCTCCGGGGGCGCGGGCGCTCATCAAGATCGGGGACCAACAGTTCGGGCCGATCCAGGCCGACGCCCAGGGGCGGGCCCGGGTGCCGATCCTCGTGGCGCCGGGCGCGGCGCTCGCCGAAAAGATCTCCATCGGTACCGATGGCAAGAGCGTTGCGGAGCCGATGGACCTGAAGCCGCCCGAAGGCAAGCGCATCAGCTTCGTCCCCACCGCCGTGGCATTGCCGGGCGACGCACGCGTGCAGGTGCCCGTCCACGCGATGGTGGTGACCGCGGATGGCAGGCCGGACGTGTCCGCAGCCGTGGTCTTCAGCACCACCGGCGGGACCATCGGCCCCGCCAAGCACGAAGGGAACGGCATCTACACGGCGCTTTTCTCACCCCCCACCAGCGCCGGCGCGGCACAAGTGACCATCACCAGCGCGCTCGCCGACAAGCCTGAGTTCCAAAACGCCAGCCTCACCCTGAGCCTCGTGAGCGTGCGCCCCGCGAAGGTCGACCTGACCGCCGAACCGACGAAGCTGCCGGCCAGCGCCGAAGGATTCAAGCTGTTCGCGAAGGTCACCGGCCCCGACGGCGTCGGCCTTGGCGCGCGGACGATCACCATGGCCGCCAGCGGCGCCCGCATCAAAGGCGACGTCAAGGATCTCCGCAACGGCGACTATCAGGCCCTTTTCACCACCACCGGCAACGGACCTGTCGAAATCACCGCCAGCGTGGCCGCGCCGATCACCGGCAACCCGTTGTCGCGGCTGCTCATCGTCCCTTCGCGCACCCGCACCAACAACGACGGCATGTCCTCGACGATGGTGACCATCGTGTCGGTCGACGAGTATGGCTACCCGGTGCCCAACGTGCCCGTGGCCGTCAAGCTCACCACCGGTGACGGCACGATGCCGCAGCAGGCGACGACCAACGGTGAAGGGCTCGCGCAGGTGTTCTACACCGCCGGGCGTAAGGCGGGCCTGGTCACCTTCGAGGTATCGGCGGGCGATCTGCTTGCCGCTGCCGCGCTCGCGCAGGTTCCCGAAGCCCTGGCGCTGCCGACGCTTCCCATCGCCGGCTCCAAGGTCGACGCGACCCTCGTGGGAGAATGGGACAAGGCCCTGAGTGAGGTCCGCGTCGAACGCGAGGGCTCCACGGCAGCGGTGATGGCCCCGGCCGTCGCGACCACGAGCGGCGCGATCCGCCCCAGTCGGGCGGCCATGGTCTCCGACCCCGCCAGCATCTCCCCGGGCGGAACGGTGAAGCTCCGCGTCACCGTCAGCGACGAACAAGGGCGCGGGGTGGCCGGCCAGACGCTGGACTTCATGGCGAGCGCCGGAACCGTCGGCACGGTGACCGACCTTGGAGGCGGCTCGTACGAAGCCAGCCTGTCGGTGCCGGTCGGCACGTCCGGAGACGTCAAGATTTCCGTGGCAACCAGCGACGGAACGACCTCCAGCTTCATGCGCGTCCCCGTGGGCGGGGCGGATTCGGCGTGGTCGAGCGGGACACCGTACACCACGACCACCGCGGTCGATCCCTACGCCGCCAAGCCGCCGCCCCCTCCGCCCCCACCCCCGGTTGTCGTCGCTCCGCCGCCGCCGCCGCCTCCGGTTGCAACCACAACGACCACGACGACCAAGGTCAAGCCCGTGGACGGAACGCCGTTCTTGCGCATCCGCGCCGGATTCGAGGGCGCCCTCTACGACTACGACCAGAAGCCGCTCACCAAGGCAACGGTGCTCTTCCCCAGCCAGCTGATCCTGTCGTCGCCCGCGTACGGTGGCCATCTTCAGGGCCGCGTGTTCTTGCCGATGTTCCGCTACGTGGGCGCCGAGGCCGACTTCAGCGCGGTCTCCTACAGCCTGGATCCCAAGCCCCTCTGCGAGGCGCTCGAAAATGAGTGCAGCGACGAGGGTCTGGTCCCTGACACTGTCCTCTCGACGCGAGTCGTCGCCATCGGCCGGTACGTCACCCCGGGGACCACCCGATTCGGCTTCGGCGGGCGGGTCGGGTGGGGCATCTCCGATGTCCAGACCTTCTCGATCAAGGGGGGCCAGGAAATCCAGCTCGACCAGCTCAACATCAACTCGCTGATTCTCGGTGGCGAGCTCTCGCTGGACGCCTCCGACAGGCTGTTCGCAGTGCTGTCTTACAGTCACCACCTCGCCGGCGGCAGCCAGCCGTGGAATCACGACATCGACGCCGAGGTCGGCTACGCCTTCCTCCCGTGGCTCTACGCCAGCGTCGCCTACGACGGCGCGTTCCGGGTCATCGGCATCGAAAACAACGCGGGGGACGCGGTCGGTGAGCTCACCGACAGCACCAACGGCGGCGTGCTCTCGCTGGGCTTCCAGCTCTAGCGGTCGCTCACTTCGCCTGGGTCTCGGTCACCGACCACCGGCCGACCGCAGCCCAACGCTCGGCCTCCAACCGCGCGCCATGGGCCGTGTCAAAGTCGGTGGAATGCCGGGTAAACGCCTCCGGCAATCGGGGTCCTGCGAGGGACACGCGCCACTTCGGGGCCCCCGGAGACAGGTGCTCGGTAATGGTTACCGCCTCGACCTCGGACGGAAGGACGCTGGCCCGACGCGTCAACACCACTCCCTCCCGCACCTGAAGGGCGTCGGCGACGTCGAACCAGACCCCGCCTGACATCTCGACGACGAGGAAAAAACCGGCCACCATCACCGCACCGACCCAGCCCGCCGCCCCGCGAAGGTGGCCGAGCGCCAGCTCCCGCGTGGCAATCGCGGTGATTCCCACGCCGACCGCGAGCAGGGGTACTGCCCCCAGCCAACCCGGCCCGTGCGGGTACGAGGTGGCGAGGAGGGTACCGGCCTCAACCTGCTCGAGTTGCGCGGAGCGCATCTCCAAGAGGCCGCCACAGACCAGGCACAGCGCCGCCCCGAACCGGACCGCGTGCGCGGCGCCGGCGCCGACCACCTTGCCCCCGTCGCGTGCCACGGCGCGGCTGGCCAGTTCACCGAACAGCCACAACACGATCGCCGCCACACAGAGACTCGCGCCGGGACCGAAGGAAGACATCGCGTGCGCAGTCTACCAGAGGCCGATTCGGGTTGCCGATCTAAGGCGAAACCGCGCGGCGCTGCAGCCACCCCTCCTGTACCGGGCGACAGCCGTCGCAGCGCACCTTCACGCGATCCGGGCCTTCCATCAAAACTGTGACCACGACCCCGTCCCCGATCACCTGAAGCGGCGCGCCGTCGTCGCTCACCAGCGTCAGTGGCTGGCCCACCGTCCGGGCCGAACGCGGCCGAATCTCCCCGGCGTCCGCCGGCGTTGCGACCTCTTCCTCTTCCTCGCCCGCCTCGACTTCGAGCGCGGCGGGGAGCAGAATGTCCGGGGCGGTACCCCCCATCACGTCGCTCTGTTGCACCTGGACGGGAGGCGGTGGCGCGTACGGGTCCGGCTGCCAGCACGCAAGGAAGACCAACACCATCCGAACAACCGTAGCGCAGCGCGAGGCCCCCGGCGATAAGCCGGCGAATGCTTCCTCCTGGCGCACGAATCGCGGTGATCTCGCCTTCAGGAATCTCCGATCCCGCGCGGCTGGAGCGGGGCCTGGAAATGGTGCGCTCGTGGGGCTACGACCCGTCGCTCCTCCCCGCGGCCGGTGACCGCCATCGTTACCTCGCCGGGACCGATGCCGCGCGACTCTCCGATCTCCTGGAGGCTTTCTCTGGACGCTGGGATGCGGTGTGGATGGCCAGGGGAGGCTACGGGCTGTCGCGACTGCTGCCGCTTTTGAAGGTCAAGCGCCTCGCCCCGGTCCCGTTCCTGGGGTTCTCGGACGGAACGGCGCTGCTCAATCCGTTGGTGCGGAAGGGCCGCCCAGGCGTGCATGCGCCGGTGCTGCACGCCCTGGCCGCCCACAACGACGAGGCGTCCCAGACCCACCTCCGCGCGCTGCTCGCGTCGGGAGGGGAGTCTGTCTTCTTCGGCCAGCCACTCGTGGCTGGCCGGGCCGAGGGGCGCCTGTGCGGGGGCAACCTCTGCGTCATCGCGGCGGGCTGCGGCACCCGGCATCAGCTCGACGCAAGGGGAGCGATCGTGATGCTGGAGGATGTGGGCGAGGCGCCCTACAAGCTCGATCGCCTGCTGGTCCAGTGTCGCGATAGCGGCGCATTTCATGGCGCCGCCGGCTTCGTGCTGGGCGAGTTCCTCGACGCGCAAGCGCCACAGGGGTCGGACTGGACGGTGGCCGACGTGGTCCGCGACGTGCTGGGCCCGATGGGCGTGCCGATCCTCGCCGGGATGCCCTTCGGCCACGGCCGGACCAACCTTGCAGTCCCCTTCGGGGGACGGGCCCGCATCCACGAGGACCGGCTTCGGATCGACGCGGTGCGCTCCTGACGTCAGGGCTGGATGGTCTTCTCGACGTCGCCACCGGGGTGGTGGCGCCATCGTTGTCGGCCTGTGTGCTGATCGACGGAAAGGTAGTTTACGCCCGGACGCCCGAGCTGATCTACGACCTCGCGTCGTTGACCAAGGTGGTGTGCACCACCGAGCTGGCGCTCAGACTGGTGGAGTCCGGTCGGCTACGCCTGGACGGCCCCCATCGGTTGTGGCAGCCGGGCATCACGACGCGGCTCTTGCTGCAACACGGCGCGGGTGCGCTGTGGTGGAAAGAGCTCTGGAGGGCGGGCACCCGCGAGGACATGGTCCGCGCCGCGCTTTCGGAGCCGTTGGTCAGCCGGCCGGGGACCGCGCACGCCTACAGCGACCTTGGCTTCCTCACCCTCGGCGCCGCCATCGAGGCGGAGGTGGGGCTTCCACTGGACCAGGCCTTCGCCGCGCTCGCGCCGGGTGCGGCGCGGCACCTGAGCTGGGGGCACCCCAACGCCATCGCGACCGAGGGTGGATTGCAAGGCGTGGTTCACGACGACAACGCCCGCGCGATGGGCGGGGTCGCGGCGCACGCGGGGCTTTTCGGAGACGCCCGCTCGGTTGCGGCGGCGGCGTGGCGTTGGTTGGCGGGAGAGGTGCCGCTCGCGAAACTGGCGTTCACCGAGCGCGGGCTCGGGAGCCACGCCCTCGGGTGGGACACACCTTCCGGAAGTGAATCCAGCGCCGGCCCGCGGCCGCCGGCCGACGCCGTCGGCCATACCGGCTTCACCGGCACCAGCGTTTGGCTGTCCCCAGCGCGCAGAATGGTGGCCGTCCTGCTCACCAATCGGGTCGCGTTCGGGCGCGACCCCACCGCCATCCGCGCCCTGCGGCACGCGTGGCATCAGGCCGCGTGGCTCTTGGCGCCGTAGCCGCTTATGCCCGCGCGATGTCGCAAGACCCCACTTCCCCACGCTGGTTCGAGCAGTCGCCAGCGCCGCTGCAGACTGAACCTCGGTCGCAGCCTGCCAAGAAAGACCTTTGGGTACGCTGCCCGGGGTGCGACCAGATTCTCTTCCGCGCCGCTCTGGCCGAGGTCATGGGCGTGTGCCCGCACTGCAGCCACCATCACCGGTGGGACAGCCTTGCCCGCCTCGACGCCCTCTGCGACGAGGGCAGCTTCGTCCGCCACGACCGCTACGTCGCGCCGGTCGACGCGCTGGCCTTCTCCGACGGTCAATCCTACGCGGCGCGCCTGAGCGCCACACAGCGGAACCTGGGCGAGCTGGACGCCTACGTGGCCGGCTCGGCGACGATTCAGGGGGTTGCAGTCGAGATCGGCACCTTCAACTTCCGCTTCATGGGCGGCAGCATGGGTTCGGTGGTGGGCGAGCTCGTCACCCGGCAGTTTGAGCGCGCCACCCAGCTCCGCCGCCCGGCAATCGTCATCTCAGCCTCCGGCGGTGCGCGGATGCAGGAAGGACTCTTGTCGCTGATGCAGATGGCGAGGACGTGCGCAGCGCTGTCCCGACTGCGGGATGTCGCCCGGATGCCCTACATCTCGGTGCTCGCCGATCCGACGACGGGTGGCGTCGCCGCCAGCTTTGCGATGCTCGGCGACGTGATCATCGCCGAACCACACGCCCTGGTGGGCTTCGCGGGGCCGCGCGTCATCCGGGAAACGATTGGGCAGGAGCTACCCGACGGCTTCCAAACCAGCGAATACCTGTTGGAGCACGGAATGGTCGACATGATCGTCCCCCGCGCGGAGCTCAAGGACACGCTGGCCCGGCTCTGCCGACACCTCAGCCCGCAGCAATGATCTCCCATCCGGTGCTCGACCGCCTCGCCGGTGCGGGCATCCGACTCGGGCTGAGCCGCATGCGTGACTTCCTGGGGACCCTCGACCACCCGGAGCAGCGCTACCCGGTGCTCCACGTCGGGGGCACCAACGGGAAGGGGAGTACGTGCCGCCTCCTGGACGCCATGCTTGGGGCCAGCGGGCAGCGGGTCGGGGTGCACACGTCCCCTCACCTTCAGGTGGTCAACGAGCGCATCCGAGTAGGCGCCGTCCCGCTTTCCGATGCAGAGCTGGGCGCGGTCATACAACGCATCGACACCGCCCGCTTGGAGTGGGCCCGCCGCACGCTTCCCTCCGACGAGGCCTTCCCGCTGACCTACTTCGAGTTCACGGTCGCCTGCGCATTTGAGGCCTTCGCTCGGGCGAACGTGGACATCGCCGTGATCGAGGTTGGCATGGGCGGGCGCCTCGACGCCACCAACGTGGTGAGCCCCCGGGCGACCGCCATCGTCAGCATCGGGCTCGATCACTGCGAGGAGCTCGGCTGGGACATCGCCTCGATCGCGGGCGAGAAGGCCGGCATCATCAAGGCGGGCGTCCCGGTGGTGGTCGGCCCCCTGCCGGGGGAGGCCCTGGCGATCATTCGCGCCGTCGCCGCCGAGCGTGCCGCCCCGCTGCACGTCTGGGGCCACGACTTCGAGGCTTTCGGAGACGTCAGCAGCTTCCGCTACGCCGGTGGGAGCACGCTGGATGGGCTGTCGCTCGGACTCGCAGGCGACCACCAGGTGGTCAATGCTGGCGTCGCGCTGCGGGTCCTGGAAGTCACCGGCCTCGCGGTCTCGCCGCTGGCGATGCGGGAGGGGCTCGCGGCCGCGCGCCACGCGGGTCGGCTGGAGTGGCTGGCGCCCGACCTTCTGGCCGATGGCGCCCACAATCCGGACGGGGCGACGACCTTGGCCAACTTCCTGGCCCGCCTGCCGCGCGACCGGCGCCGTACGTTGGTGCTCGGCGGCGGGACCGACAAGGACCTCCGAGGCGTCGCGACCACGCTGGCGCCGGTCGTGGATCGCATCTTCACCACCGCAGGCAGCCACGCCAAGGCGCGCAATCCGTTCGACGTCGCCAGCCAATGCGAGGGCCTCTCCGTCCCGGTCATTCCCGCCGGGGCGCTGGCCGACGCGGTCCTCGCCGCGCGTCGCGACGGCGATCTCGTCATCGTGGCCGGCTCGTTGTACCTGATCGGGGAGCTGAGAGACCTGGTCGGAGCCGACCCGGCGTGACCGCCGCCGAAGTGGCCCAACCCGCGCCCGTCGAGGTGGAGCGGGTGACGGTCAGCGCCGACCGCCTCAGCTGGGTCGGTGGCCGCCTTCAGGCCGACGGCAACGTGATCGTAGAGGCAGGGGACGACGTGCTGCGGGCCCGAGCGGCGACCGGCAGCGCCCAGCTCCTCACCGTCGTGGACGGGGTGTGGGAGCGCCCTGGCAGTTCCATCCGCTTCGCCACGGCCGAGGTTCGGCTCCGCGCACGATCGGGCATCCTGACCACGGCGCACGTGCAGACGGGCGAAGCCACCCTTGATGCGGCACGCCTCGCCGCGGATGCGAACGGGAATCTGCTCGCGTCCGACGCCCGTCTCAGTCCGTGCAAGTGCGCGGACGGCGAGCGGCCGGCGCTGAGCTTCCACGCCCGCGAGATCGAGGTGATCGGGGCGGACGTGGCCATCGTGCGCAACGGGAGCGTCCGCATCTTCGACGTGCCGATCCTGCCGGTGCCGTGGTGGCGCGAGCCACTGGACCCCCATCGCTTCCGACTCCTCTTTCCCGAGCTCGGCTACGGCAGCGACGGCTGGAACGCCCGCTGGCGGGCGCGGGTGGGGGTCGAGTCCGAATACTTCACCTTCGGTCCGGCCTGGCGGGAAGACCGGGGATTCCGCGCCGAGCTGGCCACCACCGGGCCGGTGGAGTTCAATGGCGCCGCGGGGTGGGATCAGGTCACCGAAGCCGCGCGTGGCGCGGCTTCCTCCCGAGGCGGGTTCGCGCCTCCCACGGGGCAACGCGCCGCGTGGGACGTGACCGTCCAGAGCGACGCCGCGTACGCGGGGGATTACGGCCCGTCCTTCGTCGATCGGGGCGTGGCCTGGCGCGAGTCGCGCGCGGTGCTGGGGACGGGACCCCTACGCCTCCTCGGGCAGCTCCCCGACGACGGCAGCGTCGCGACGCTGGCGCAACTGCGCGTGCGGCCGGAGCTGCGCGGCGACGGCTGGGTGCTGGCTCCGAGCGCCGCCGTCGCCCTGCGCGGACAGGTGTCTCCGACGTGGGACGACGCCGCCGCCACCCCGATCGGCGAGATCGCGGCCGAGGCGCGGGGGGCGCACACCTGGCAGGTGCTGCATGTTGAGGGGCGCGCCCTCGCAGCCGTGGACAGCCCCCTCGATCAGCTCGATGGCGTCACGTTCACCGAGGCGCTGGCGGCGCGCGCGGAGGTGCCCTTCTGGGTGGACGCGGGGGATCGCCGGTGGCAGTTCTTCGCGGGGGTCCGTGCTGCCGACGACGGCGCCGCGGCGCGCTTCGGCGACTTGCCGGGGCTGGGGCCCGACGTACGCGCCGAGACCGTCATCGATGGCACCGTGCTGACCGGCGAAGCTGCGGTCGTCTGGGACGGGCAATGGACGCCGCTGGTGAGCGTTCAGGCAGCGGGCGCCGACGTCCTCGCCCGAGCGGAGCTGGCGCCGACCCGGCAACTCCTCGCGGTCCGCACCCAGGGAGCGGTCGAAGTCGACGCGGGCGTGCTTTTCTCGGCCGACACCGCAGTGGCCTGGGCCGACGCCACCTTGCACATCAAGCGCCTGGTCGTCGGTGGTGGGGCCAGCCGCGGGCTCCTGCCCGAGGACGCGGCCAGCGGCGTCGCGCGGCTCGGCTACGACGATGGGTGTTCGGCGCTGGTGGTGTCCGCAGCCTTCGCGCCTGACCGGGAGCTTCCGGACTTCGGGGTGAGGCTGGAGCTGCGGAAGTGAGCCGCGGAGCTACTCCGCGCAGCCGACCCGATACAGCGGCGGATTCAGCCCTTCGGAAACCGTGACGAATCCGGGCCGACCGGGGTCGTAGCCCACCGCTTCGCCCTGGCGTTCTTCCCCGGTCGTCAGCTCGGCCCGGGTGGCGTTGGCGAGGTCGTCGAGGCCGCCCGGCGTCAGGGTGTACTCCCAGACATGGCCGTAGGTGCGCATCACGAAGCGCGTGCCATCCGGCCAGAGATCGGCGCTGGTGGCGGCCGCGCTGCCCAATTCGCCCTCGGCACCCGTGGCGAAGCGGCCCCGCTTGTCGAGCGTGATCGTCGTGGCGGCGTCGAGCGTCGCGAAGCTGTACGCCGTGGACTGGGCGGTGTCGTACTCCTTGGAGAAGAGCACCGGCATCCCCGTGGGCAGGATCGCCATCGACTCGCTGTCCCAGTTGCCGTCCGGGTACACGTACGGGAACACGTCTGGAGTGACGCTCAGCGCCTCGACCTCAACGCCGGTCAGTTCGGGCTCGGGGAAGCGCAAGACCCCGTGCCAGGGGCGATCGTGGGAGTTGTCCCCGATGTCACCCACGAAGATGCAGGTGTCGTCCCCGCAGGGGCCGACCGCCAGATCTTCCCAGTCGTTGTTCACCACGTCGAGCAGCTCGATGCGTGCCACCGTGCTGCCCGCCGCATCCAACCCGTAGACGGCGTTTTCGCCGGCGTGATCTTCCATGGCCCAGAGGATGTCAGGGTTCTTCCAGGAGACGGCGAGCCCGCTGAGCTCGTCGAGCGCGACATCTCCCACGACCCCGGTCTGTTCCGGAGCGCCGTAGCCCGCACACGGAATCGGCGCGGGCTCCTCGATCGGGGCGGTGTCGTCTGCGGCGGTGTCGTCTGCGGCAGAGTCGGCGTTCCCAGCGGCGGTATCGTCGGACTCGGCCGCGGAGCGGTCCAGGCGCTCAGCGTCGGGGGGGACCGGGTACGCTTCGGAACATCCGGCGGACAAGGTCAAGACAAGGATGCGGACCGTAGGCATGCGTCACACTCCTGTAACATTGATGCCGGCGCTCTGATCGGGGGCTTCACCTGTTCGCGGGTTTTGCGGTTTTCAGACGAGCGAGCCCGGGACCATCAGGGCGACGCGGCAGGCCCGGCCGTCTCGTCAGACCGACGCCGCGCCGCATCGCGGCGGAACCATCAGGGCAGGATGTCGGCCCCCGAGAAGACGTAGAGATCCTCCGCGCCCTCCATCCGCAATTCCAGAAGGTCCGGGATGCCATCCCCAGTGACGTCGGGAACAAATAACGCCGCGGATCGGCTCTCCCCCGCGGACGGCACAACGACCCAGGCGGCGTCCTTCAACGTCATCGTGCCCTCACAGACCGGCGAGAACACCGCGCTGGCGACGTCGCTGTACCCCTCGTAGGCGCTGAGCGAGAGCTCCCAGCGGCCGTCGCCGTCGAGGTCGGCGGTGGTGACGGCTCGGTCATCTAGGTGAAATTGCGTGTTCGCCTCATGGGGGAATTGGGTTCTGCTGGCGCTCTCGTCGGCGCCGTGGCCCAAACTGGCGGCGGGGATGATGAACAAGTCCGCCCCGTCGCCGACCATGCAAATCAGGCCCGCATCCCCGAGTCCGTCGCCGTCGAGGTCCCCCACCACCACCGCCCCTGAGGGCCGTCCGTCGGAGCATGTGAGCTTCCCGGGCGCTTCGTCGAGCGACACCTCCTCCGCGCCCGAGAGCGCCGCTCCGGAGATGACCGCGGTTTTACCACCGGTGGCGAGCACGTCCTCGAGACCATCGCCGTCGAAGTCGCCCAGCGGGTCCAGCGTGGTGACGCGCCCTCGGATGCGAGGCGAGTCGCGCCAGGTCCAGCCCGGGGTCAAAAGGGTTGCCGGAGACAGGAACGCCGTGTAGGTCCCGGCCTCGTCGGCGGCAGACGTCGCGAACTCCCGCTCCCCATCTCCGTCCAGATCGCCCCCCCACAGGCCCCAGGGCTGGCCGGTGGTCGCGATGTCGAACTGCTTGACGTCCATGTCTTCGAGGTCGCCCCCCTGCACGCGGCCGTCGGAGTACCACAGGCCCCACCAGTCATCGCCGGTATAGGCGTTGTCGTGTAGCATGGCCACGTCACCGAGCCCGTCTCCGTCAACGTCGCCCACCGGGCCGGCGTGCACCCCGTAGAACGTGAGGGCGTCCGCCTCGCGCAGTTCGGACAGGCCCGCGGACAGCCCGCCGAGGTTCACAAACGCGTCCACCTCCCACCAGTCCGGGGGGAACGGGTTTCGCCGACCTGCCCATAGCTCGTTCCGCCCGTCCCCATTGATGTCCCCACCGACCGTCAGCATGACGCCGGGCGCAGCAAACAGGCGCGCTCCCTGCTCAGCCCGCAAGATCGCCCAGGCCTCCACGTCAGCCAGGCAGGCCGACTGGAGGTCGCAATCCCGGTCCGCAGAATCGCACGGCTCGGCGGCGTCGGGAGCGGTGTCGGGGCCGGGAACCGGAACGGGTGCGGCAGGGCACCCAGCGAGTCCAAGGAGCGTGAGCAGGACGCTCGTTCCTCGGCTCATGTCCCATCCCCGACCGCCTCCACCACATCCGCCGTCGCATCCGGCAGCCCGCACCCGCCGAGCGACACCGGATTGGCGCACAAGCTCACGCCGATAGGCCCGCCCTTCTTGGCAGCCTTCTCCAGCTTCTTCTTGACTCCGGGCCAGGACTTTCGCCCCAACTCGCCGACGGCGGCCCGCCAGGTCTCCTCGATGGCCGATCCCTTCTTCACCGCCGCCTCCTTCGTCGCGGCGTCGGGCGAGTCCAACTCCTCCTGGATCTGTTCCAGCGCCGCCTCGCGCTCGTCGTCCAGCGCCTTGAGCGCGTCGCCCGCCACCGCACGCCCGAGCGCGGCGACATCGACGCTGCGCTCCTTTCCGGTGAGCGGTACCGCGGGCTGGGCCTCACCGACGACGACGATCGTGGGCCATTCGACCGAGAGGATGGACTCCACCTGCGAGGCGAGCTCACGGTCGCTGTCGATGGTCGCCGCGACCTTGGCGGAGATGTCCTGCCCTGGGCACTTGGGGCCCTTGCCGAGCATCCGCTCCACCTGGGAGACCGTCGTGCACTGCGTCACCGTTTTCCCGGCCGCAGCGACCGCGATGGCGCGCTCGACCGCGGCCCCGAACACGCGGGAGTAGTCGCCGCTGAGCAGGTCCACGTGCTTCTGCAGGCGAAGGAACTGCCCGCTGAGCGCGCGGTCCAGCCGAGCCGCGTACGCGGCGCGCGTGGCGTCAGGCTCCAAGAGAGCGTTGCCCAACTCCAGATCGCCGACGGCTCTGCGGGCCCGGGCGAGCTCGTCCGACACGGACTCGTAAGCCTTGGCGTCGCGCGCCTGCGCTTTGCCGAAGATCGCCGCGCTGCGCATGACGCCCTCTTCCGTCCACCAGACGGGCGCCTCCGCCAACGCCGCGCCAACCACCAGTAGAAACAACATCAATCCCCCCGCGCCATGGAGAATACCGGGACCTGCGACGCTCCGCCCGCGCTGACGTTGGCAAGTTCCCCCTCGGCGACCCTGCACAGGAAGCCGGCCAGGCGACCGCGCGCCAGAAAGGGGCCCAGGTCCACGATCCGCTCGTGAACCTGACCATCCCGCGCGTCCAGGAACCGGCATCGGGGCGCAACGACGCGCTCCTGCACGATGGCATCGGTTGCGGCGGCGACGGCCTGCTCCCACGTGGCGCGCGGCACGGTCCAGCCGAGCACCACCCCCCTGCCGCCGTGCCCCGCCGCGGGCTTCAGGACCCAGCGCTCGGGCTCCGTGCGTACGCGCTCCCGGGTCGCATCGTCCAGCCGAAGCGTCACCGGGATGTGCCGCGCCACGAAACCGCGATCTTCGTCCGAGAGCGGGAACGCAGGGTCGTGCAGGAGCGAGAAGATGCGCTTGTCGTGCAGAAGCACGGTGCGCAGCGAGTTCACCATGCACACGCGGCCCGCACGATACGCGTGGAGCAGCGGAGTCGCCGCCGCGAGATCCGCGCGGATGTCGCTGACCAGAAGTCGGCGAAACACCACGTCGACCGCGAAGTCCCCGTGCCGAAGCCGGTCGCCATCGAAACTCAGCGCCTCCGGAGCCGCGACCGTGACCGCATGGCCTCGGCAGCGAAACTCCCGCGCGAGCAGCTCGAACTCAGGGGCTGTCGCCACTCCGGTTCGATCGACGATGGCGATGGACGGCCGGGAGCGGTGCCGATCGTTGCGCATGGGGCCGTCCGCCGGGCCGGGTCGGGTCGATTGCGCCCATTGTCCCCACTGCGCCCAGAGTGCACGAACGGTCGCGACCACGTGGGGCATGGGATCGAGAAAGGACAGCCCGGAAAGCCTGACGGCAGCAGGCTCACGGAAGAGTACCGGGGCCAGCGCGGAGGCGTAGGCCATGCCCGCCGGGGATTCGGCGTTGAGCTCCAAAAAGCGGGGTACCCCATCGACGATGTAGGCATCCAAGCGGGCCAATGGCGCCACGCTCTGGAAACCTGGGTCGATCGACGCCCATTCGATCGCGTCGGCGGGGAGGCCGAGGCGGGCGGCGAGACTGTCGGGGCCCCGGTCGAGGTCGGCGAGCAGCGCGGCGCGGACGCGGCCCAGAATGCGGTGCATCCGCGGCAGGACGCGCTGCCACATCCGGAGGTCCGCGGCGTCCAACAAGAGCGGCGTACGGTGCACACAGACGGGGCCATCACCATGACGCGCCCCGGCGTCGAGCACCTCCCGCAAGAACGCGGGGCGCGGCGCCGCCAGGGTACGAGCGTTCCAGTCGTCGAGGGCGAGCATTCCCGAACAGGGTAATGGGCCCCCGTGGCCACCGCCCTCCCGCTCGTTGGCAATCGTGACGTGCAGGCCCGCATGGTTCAGGTTGCGGACGGGGGGCGGCTGCACCACGCCTGCCTCTTCGAAGGGCCCGAGGGCGTCGGGAAGCGCACCTTCGCGTTGTGGCTGGCCCGGTATGTGAACTGCGAGGCGGCGACGCGACCGTGTGGAAGCTGTCGCAGCTGCACCCTGCTCCTCGCCGGAACCCACCCCGACCTCATCGTCATCGGCCCCGATCCGGAGCGCGCCACCGCGGTGATCTCGGTCCAGCAGGCCCAGGAGCTCTTGGGTACCCTGAAGCTCCAGCGCCATAGTGCCCGTCATCGGTTCGTCATCCTCGACCCCGCCGACCTCCTCAATGACGAGTCGGCCAACACGCTGCTCAAGACGTTGGAAGAGCCGCCGGCGGGGACGCACTTCTTCCTGATCACCGCCCGCGTGGCGTCGCTGCTTCCCACCATTCGCAGCCGCACCCAGCGCATCCGCTTCGGTCCGGTAGGCCGCGCGGCGATGGCGGACTGGGGGCAGGGTCGCGGGTTGGACGCGACCATTCTCGCCGCGGCGGCAGGTTCGCCGGGGCTGGCCCTACGGCTGGCTGCCGGGGAGGCCGAGACGCGCGCCACCCTCCGCGCGGCGGTGCTCGGCGCCATCGGGCAGCCGCTCGGGAAGCTCTTCGCCTTTACCGAGGCCGAAGGCAAGCGCGACGGCGGCGTCAACCATGCTGCCCTCGCCGTGGACGTCGTGGAGGAGCTCCTGCGGGACACCGTTTACGCGGCCAACGGCAAGGAGCCCAGCGGGGCCGACCCCGACGCCAACGAGCAGCTTCGCGCCTGGTCTGCCGCGTTGTGGCCGGGCGGGAACGCCCGGATGAGTCAGGCGGTAGCCGTGGCGCGCGATCGGCTGCACCTCAACGTCAACGGCCGCGTGGTCCTCGAAGCGCTCCTGGCTCAGCTCAACCTCGAACTCTCGGCGGCAACCCCTCGATGATCGACTCGCATTGCCACCTGGACCCCAGTGTTTTCGGCGGAGACGAGGGCGTGGACGCCGTGATCGCACGCGCGCACGCCGCCGGGGTCACCCAGATGCTCACGGTGGGGAGCGGGTACGGCTTCGACAGCGCCGCACGCGCACTGGCGGTCGCGCGTCGGCACCCGAACGTGCGTGCCTCGGTGGGCCTGCACCCGCATGACGCCAAGGAGTTCACCGACGCCCGCTTCGCCGATCTGCTGGGTATGGCCGATGCGACAGAGGTCCTGGCCCTGGGTGAGATGGGGCTCGACTTCCACTACGACAGCTCGCCGCGGGACCAGCAGCGAATGGTCTTTCGGGAGCAGCTCCGCGCCGCCCGTGCGCGCGCGCTACCGGTCATCATCCACGACCGTGACAGCGGCGGCGAAACGCTGCGCATCCTCGACGAAGAGGGCGCTTGGGACACCGGCGTGCTGTACCACTGCTACACCGGAGACGTTGCCCAGATGCACGAGATCGTCGCCCGCGGGGGCTACATCTCGATCCCGGGGATCGTGACGTTCAAGAACGCGGGCGAGATGCAGCTCGTCGCCCAGCAGGTGCCCGAGGATCGGCTGCTGGTCGAGACCGACAGCCCGTTTTTGACCCCGGTGCCGCACCGTGGGAAAAAGAACGAGCCAGCCTACGTGGCCCACACGCTGGCGTGCGTGGCGCGCCTACGCGGGGCCGAGCCGGGAGCGCTCGACGCGGCGACTACCGCCACCACGCGTCGCTTCTTCCGCTGGGAAGCTACTTCTTGACCTTGGCCGCGGCGTTTGCGTCGGCTTCCGGAGTGTGCACGGGGAACACCGGGGTGCTGCCCCGGTTCTCGCGCTGGTTCCGGGCGGTGCGACCGGCATTGTCCTTGCGGAGCTCGCGGCGCACAGAGGTCTGATTCGTCTTGGAAGCCATGGGAACTCCGGATTCGGCGGGCCGCCCTCTATGTGGCGATAACGGCCGCGTCAAGGTATCAACGCCCTCATGAGCTTCCTCGTCGCGCTCACGCTGTCCGGATGCGACCGCCTGGCGTCGGCCGGTGACGTGGTGGACGGCCTCGGGGACACGACCGTGGTGCAGGCGGTTTTTTTGGGCGCCGACATTCCGTCCTTTGTCGAGCTGCCACAGGACAGCGAGTTCTACACCGCGTTCTGCAAGGTCTTCCTCGCCGAGGTCACCGACGTGTCGGACTTCACCAACGCGCCGGTGTCCGGCGCCGAAGTTCGGTTTACCTCCTCGGAGACCGGCCGCCTGGTCCTCAACGAAGACGAGCCCGGCGCCTATCAGATCTACAGCTATGACGGGCTCAGCTACACGCCGGGTCAGACGGCGACCGTGTCGTTCGACGCCTCAGGCGGGACCGGCGAGCTGCGGGTGGAGGCCCCGGTCGCCCCGACGTTCAGCGTGCCGCTCGGGCCGCGGGCGCACGAGCCGATGACGCTCACGGTGACCGAGGGGGAGTTCCCCCACCTCGTGGCGGTGGTGTACGACCTCGATCACGACCAACTCAGCTACGACAGCCTTCCCGACGATGTGGAAGCGGCCTACGAACTGAACAGCGCCGACGGCGAGCCGGTGACGACGGTGGTCATCCCGGGGGAGGCGTTCAAGCGGAAGTCGACCTACATCATCGGCCTTGCCGGGCTCGAGGTCGGCAACGCGCAGGCCTTCGAGGGCGTCAACGAAGCGCTCAGCACTTTCGCGGCGGGGCAGTTGGGCTTGCAGGTGGTGGCGGTGGACGGGGCGGTGGATGGGGGGCCATAGGGGCGGGGCGACCCGGGCCTACCGCACCTCGATCGCCGCCGGCAGCATCGCCGCCACGCCACCGTCCTGCAGCACGCGTTCCAGGACCTCGAACTGCGCCCACGCCCGCTTGACCTCCGGCAGCGTGGCCTCAGGGGGTAGCCGCGCCTCCTTCAGGTCCTCCGAGAGCTGCTCGATGAAGGTACGACGGCGGGGGTAACGCTCCAGGCGAAGCTCCTCGCCGTCGGGCACCTCAGCCAGCTCGCGGGCCTTCTTCAAGGCGGTCTCGAGGCCGCCGATCTCATCGACAAGACCACGTTCCTTGGCCTGCGAGCCCGTCCACACGCGGCCCTGAGCGACTTCATGTACGGCGTCGCGCTCGAGCTTGCGCCCCTCGCCCACGCGGGCCAGGAAGATGTCGTAGAAGCCCTGGAGGAACTCCCGGAACTTCGCCCGCTCGCCCTCATTGAAGTCCGAGATCGGCGAGAAGAGGTCGCTCATTGCCCCGCGCCGCCAGGTGTGCGTCGTGATGCCGAGCTTGCCGTAGATGCCGCCAAGGTTGAGCTTGCCACCGAAGACGCCGATGCTGCCGGTGAGGGTCGCGGGTTGGGCCACGATCCAGTCCGCAGGCGCAGCGATGTAGTAGCCGCCGCTGGCCGCGTAGTCGCCCATGGACACGACCAGCGGCTTGCCAGCCTCCTTGAGGCGAATCAGCGCGCGCCAGATGTTGTCGGACGCCAGGCCGCTGCCGCCCGGAGAGTTCACCCGCAGCACGACGGCGGCGACGTTGTCGTCCTCGCGCAGGTCATCGAAGATGTCGATCAAGGTCCGGTCCCCGACCATCGAGCCGCCGAACATCGGTGAGCCCGACTCCCCGGAGACGATGGCGCCCTCGGCGTGGACGACGGCCACGACCTTCCCGCCGCCGAATCCGCTCGGATCCTCGTGGTAGTCGCTGAGCTCCGTCCGCTCCTTGCCCGCCAGATCATCGGCCACCTGGTCGCGGTACTTCGTCCCGGTGACCATTCCCCGCGTCACCGCCGAATCCGGTGTGATCGGCGGATCGTCGATCCAGGCCTTGACCGACTCGACCGGGACACCCCGCCCCGTTGCTACCCCGCTCACCAGCTCCTCGTAGAGCCCATCGAGCATGTAGTCCATCGCGACGCTGGCCGCCTCGCTCGGTTCGGCGCGCTGGTAGGGCTCAATCGCGCTCTTGAAGTCGCCGACGTGCTCGAAATTCGACGTCACGCCGAGCTTCTCCATGGCGCCCGAGTAGTATTCCGTCGTGAGCGAGAATCCATTTACCAGCATCACGCCCGCGGGCGACACATAGACGTCCTTGCAGGCGCTGGCAATGTAGTAGGCCTTGTTGTCGTACGCATCAGCCCAGGCGTGGCACGGCTTCCCCGACGCGCCGAACTCCAGAATCGCGGCGCGCAGCTCCCCTGCCCCGGCCCAGCCGAGGCTGGTGCCCTCGATCTCCAAGTACAGGCCGGTGATTCGGGCGTCGGTGGCGGCGCGGCGGATGTCGGCGGTGGCCTCGGTCAAGAGCACCGGGAAGTCGTTGGGGTCGAGGACGAAGCCCGTCGCGCCGGGCGCGTCGTGGAGCTTGCCGTCGACCACGACCTCGAGAAATGAGCCCTCCTTGACCGAGGGACCGAAATCATCTTTCAGCAGGATGACCGCGCCAACGACGCCCGCGGCCAGCGTGAGCGCGCCCACCAACGCGATCCCGAGGATGAGCCTTGCGGCGCGGGGCCGCTTGCGAACGGGCGCGCTGCGAGACGCCGGACTGGAGGGATTGGTCGGCGGGTCCTGTTCAACGATGGGCATTGCGCCCAAGGCTATCCACCAACCGCCGGTGCGACGACAGGAACGCGACGATCGGAGCATGGACCTCCGCGGCCGCATGCTCGCCGAGCAGCGGGTCGAGGTGCCCGAAGCCGGCTGGGAGATCGACCACATCGGCGCCAAGCCGCACGATCAAGGGCTCGGCGGCGCCGAGTGGGCAGCCAGGATCCTCCGTCGGGAGCACCACCTGCACGACAGCCGCGGGCAACGCCGCCACGATGTCGAGCCGCCCGGTGGAGTCGGTGAGGCTCCCCTCAGCGACCCACCGCGCCACCTGACGCACCACGCCTCCGTGCAGGTCCCCGGCCCCGTGGCGCAGGCGGCCCCGCGCCCGGGCGCCCTCGGTGTCCGGCGAGGCGACGTCCGCCCCGCCCGCGACGAAGGGCGTCAAAAGCGCCTGCACGCGCCTTGTCGGAATCACCCAGCCTCGCGGCAAGAGCGCCGCCACCAGTCCGGCGGAGCGCAGCGCGCTGGCCCCCGGACGAAAGCGTACCGCCGGCGCGATGAGCGACGAGGCGGCGAAGCGATCCTCACCACCGAGCGCACGGCTGAGGCACCAGAGCTGCGCACCGAGCCCGTGGCCGACCCAAAGTACGCGCGGGAAGCCGCTGTGCTCCACCACGCGGTCCAGCGCGGCGGGCACATCCCGCGTCGCGATGTCGTCCACGGTAAACGGAAGTGCGCCCGGGGGCGCGACCGCGCAGCGATCGCCCCGGTGCTCGAGCAAGTACACCGCGAAGCCTGCCGCGCGCAGCGCCGACGCGAGTCCCCTCCCCGCTTCCAGCGCGAAGTCACGATGGCTCCCGCCGAGCCCGTGGGCCAGCACGACCGGTTCAGCCGGCGCGCCGGGCAGGGCCGGCAAGTGGAATAGGTCGGCGCCCCACCCGTCGTCGGCCCGATACCGCAGCCGCGTGAGCGGCGGCTGATCGGCGCGGAGAAAGGGCGTCCGATCACCAGGCGAGAGGACCCGCCAGGTCAGCGCCAGGGCGCTGTCACCGAGCGTCCGGAGCAAGTCCGCGCCGTCGAAGAACGCGGCGGGACGGCGGAGGTCGGGGAGAGTGCTTCCGTCAACCATGCGTGGTGAACCCGGCGAGGACAGAATCACGGAAGGACGGACAGGTCGCGCGGGAGCGCAGCGTCGAATCGACGACCGGGCGCGCTCCTCGCCCGGCCGGCGTTGCAGCCAGCAGATGTTGCACAGCGTCTACTTCAACTACACGCGAACCTGTCCGTCCTCCAATGAGACCCGACCGAAGCCAGAGCCGAAGCTCGGGGAGGCTCTTGCCGCGTCAAGACTTGTCTACCACGCGTGATCGGGCAATGGAAGTGTCGCCGATGATTATTTGCAACCGCCGGCGAGTGGAACCGGCGCTTGTCGGCGTTGGACGATCACATCCGCCCGCCAAGCGGCCTCGATCAACCGCCCTGGCCCACGTACCGGACGATCGTCGCCTCGGCTTCGAGGCTCGCCACCCACGCGGCCATAAACGTTTGCCGGCGAATGTACTCCAAGCGGCCGCGCACCATCCGCGAACCCTCTTGGTACTCGGCTGCATCGGCTTCGGTGCGAGCCGTGACCTGGACCGCGTGCGGGATGCCCTTGATGGTGACCGCGACCGGAAGGACGTCACCCGACTTGGCGGTGGCAACCGCGGCGAGAAGATCGGCCACGTCGGGCCCATCGCCCACGCTGGGGATGCTGGACTCGCCCAGGCTGAAGCTACCCGTCGTGACCACGGCCAACGACCGCGCCTCCGCGAGCACGGTGGGAGCGGGCCCGCCGGGGGTCCATGCCGCGATGACCTTGGCCGCGTAGTCGGCCGCCACACCCTCGACCTTGTCGTCCTTGATCAACTGCGCCGCGATCGTGAGCTTGGCCTCTTCGAGCGGAATCACGCGTGCGGGTTCGATGGTTTCCACGCGCAGAACCTGGAGGCCCCGGCCCGTCTTGATCACCGCGGTCACCTTGCCGGCACCGGCGGTTTCGGCCGCAGCGGCCAGTGCGGGATCAACCGAATCGGCAGCCAGAATGCCGAGGTCACCTCCGTCCTTGGCGCTGAGGTCCTCACTCCACCGGCGGGCGAGCGCGGAAAACTCCGCCCCGCTCTGGGCTTCTTTCGCGACCGACTCGGCCTTGGCCATCACCGCCGCTTCATCGGCGCCCGCGAGGTCGGTGCGGAACAAGATCGTGTGCAGGTGGAAACGCTTGGGCAGGTTGTAGTTACGGTCGTAGTCCGCCTTGTACTTCGACTCGATCGCCGGGCCATTGGCGAGCACATAGGCATCCCGATCCGCGTCGGAGACCACGATGTCGTCGTAGAAATTGGCCGGCGGGAACCGGATGACCGTGAGGTCGACATTGGTATTGTCACGCGCCCACTCGGAGCGGACCTCGGCCTCGGTCACCAGGACGCCGCGAACGGCGAGCTCCTCGAGCTTCTGGAGCAGCAGATAGTCCCGCTGGCCCTCCTCGAACTCGGTTCGTCCAAAGCCCATCCGCGCCAGGACCTCCAGGAAGGTCTTCTCGTCGAAGGCGCCGTCCTTCTGGAAGGCCTCCTGTGCCCGCACCGAACGGGCAACCTCCGCATCCGACACCGCGAGTCCAAGCCGGCGGGCTTCCTGAAGTTGCACCTGCTGCTTGATGAGCTGGTCCAGCGTCGAACTGGCGAGCCGACCGCGCGCTTCGTCGTCCAAATCGGCTCCGGCCCGCCGGTAGTTGCTGCGCACCGCCTTTTCGAACTCGGTCGTGCTCACCGTCTCGCCGTTGACGGTCGCCGCCATGCCCCCCGCGCACCCCTGCCCACTCGCACTGCTGCCCCCGGCGAACGCGAAGATCGCCGCCACGACGATGATGATGAAACGAGTGCTGGTGCTCTCGGTACTCGCGCGCAGCTTCTCGATCACGGTCATGGGACACTCCGAGGGGCGCGGCTATCATGCAACGGGGGAAGACGCTCGCCGCATCCTCCCCCTACCGTCGCCTACCCTGCGGCCTCCAAGCTACGCTTTCCGGCCTGCGGGCCCCCATGCCGCCGGCGTTTCATGGCCTTGGGAGCTTCGGAAGGCGGCATGAGTGACTGACATGGTACGTGCCCAGCACGGCACGGGTAACCGACCACAATTCCCTTATTTGCACGTGCGCCCTCTTGTCATGTCAAGGGAAATCGCGATATCCTCAACGCCCCGCCGCTTCGTCCCACGAAGCACACTTTTCCCCGCAGTTCGCCTTCCCCCGCCCCTCCCCCGCCCCGGGTGCCCAATGTTCAGCTCCTTCCTCGGCTTGTTCTCGCAGGACATGGCGATCGATCTCGGCACCGCCAACACCCTGGTGTACGTGAAGGGTCGCGGCGTCGTGTGCAACGAACCTTCGGTCGTCGCCATCCATCACGACCGGAAAGGCAACAAGAAGGTCGTCGCGGTCGGCACCCAGGCCAAAGCGATGATCGGGCGTTGCCCGACCGACATTCAGGCGATCCGCCCGCTCAAGGACGGCGTGATCGCCGACTTTGAAGTGACGGAGCAGATGCTTCGGTACTTCATCGAGCGCGTCAACGGTCGGAAGAGCTTCATCGCACCCCGGATGGTCGTCTGCATCCCCTACGGCACCACCGAGGTGGAAAAACGCGCCGTGCGGGAGAGCGCTGAGTGTGCAGGTGCGCGCGAGGTCCACCTGATCGAGGAGCCCCTCGCGGCCGCGATCGGCGCCGACCTGCCGATCACGGAGCCGACGGGGAACATGGTCGTGGACGTGGGCGGCGGAACCACCGAAGTCGCGGTCATCTCCATGGCGGGGATCGTCTACAGCCGCAGCATCAAGGTCGGCGGCGACCACATGGACGATGCCATCACCGTGCACATGCGCCGTGCGCACGACCTGCTCATCGGGCCGCGCACCGCCGAAGAGGTCAAGATTCGCCTGGGCAACGCGATTCACGACGGTCGCGTCGACGAGATGGCCGTGCGCGGACGCGATCTCATCCGCGGCTTCCCCCGCATCGTCACGGTTCACAGTGACGAGATCCGCGCCGCGCTCGAGGAGCCGGTCAGTCTCATCGTCGAAGCCGTCCGGGCCTCGTTGGAGCGCACTCCCCCCGAGCTGGTCGGCGACATCATGGAGCGCGGCATCATCATGACCGGCGGGGGTGCGATGCTCCGCGGCCTCGATCAATGCTTGTCGGAAGCGGTGGGCCTGCCGGTGCTGCTTTGCGATGATCCGCAGTCCGCAGTGGTCAAGGGCAGCGGTCGCGCGCTCGAAGAGATGAACCTGCTTTCGATGCTGGCGTAGGCCGCTCTGCGGCTGGGCGGGATGGGGAGAGCGCTTGGAGGCCGGAGGATGGGCGACGGTAGGGGAACGGGGCCGCAGGCCCCTCCGCGGCCGGGCGGGATGGGGAGAGTCGCCCGGCAGGCGGGTTATCCAACCCGCCTGCCGCCGGAGGCCGGAAAGCGTAGCTTGGAGGCCGGAGGGTAGGCGGCGGTAGGGGAAGGGGCCGCAGGCTCTCTCCCCGAGAAAATCAGAGCCCGACTGCCGCCTTGACCTCGGCGACCTTGTCGGTGCGCTCCCAGGTGAAATCCGCATCGTCACGACCAAAGTGACCGTACGCCGCCGTCTTGCGGTAGATCGGGCGGAGCAGGTTCAGGTGCTTGATGAGCTGGCCCGGCTTGACCGGGAAGATCTCGCGGATGCAGGCGTTGAGGCGCTCTTCCGAGACATGGGCGGTGCCGAAGGTCTCGACGTTCACGCTCATGGGCTCAGCGACGCCGATGGCGTACGCAAGCTGTACCAGGGCGCGGTCGCAAGCGCCGGCAGCGACGAGGTTCTTCGCGATGTAGCGGCCCATGTAGGCGGCGCTGCGGTCGACCTTGGAGGGGTCCTTCCCGGAGAAGGCGCCGCCGCCGTGCGCGCCGTGCCCCCCGTAGGTGTCGACGATGATCTTGCGGCCGGTGAGACCGGAATCGCCCATGGGGCCTCCGATCACGAAGTTGCCGGTGGGGTTGATGTGGAACTTGGTGCCGCCGTCGAGGAGCTCGGCGGGGAGCACCTTGCGGCAGAGCTCGTCGCGGATCTGCGATTCGATCAAACCGTGTTCACGCGGGTCGTGCTGAGTCGAGACCACCACCGCATCGATGCGCGCGATCTTGCCGTCACGGTACTCGATGGTGACCTGCGACTTGCTGTCCGGACGGACCCAAGACCAGTCCTTGTGGTTCTTGCGCAGCCAAGCCAGGCGCTCCATCAGGCGATGGCTGTACTGCAACGTCGCCGGCATCAGCTCGGGCGTTTCGTTGATCGCGTAGCCGAACATGATGCCCTGATCGCCGGCACCCTGCTCCTTGTGCAGGCCTTCGCCCGCGGTCACGCCGACGCTGATGTCGGGCGACTGCTGCTCCAACGCGACCATCACCGCGCAGGTGTTGCCGTCAAAACCCTTGTCGCTGTGGTTGAAGCCGATCTCGTTGACCACACGCCGGATGATCGGCGGGTAGTCGATGGCGGCAGTCGAGGTGATCTCACCGGCGACAACGACGAGGCCGGTCTTGACCAGGGTCTCGCAAGCCACGCGGGCGGTTGGGCACTTTTCGAGGTGCGCGTCCAAGATCGCATCGCTGATCTGGTCGCACATCTTGTCGGGATGACCCTCGGAGACGGATTCGGAAGTGAAGAAGTAGTTCTTCAGGGCCATGACAGGTACCTCTGGAAAGCGGCGCAATCTCGCCGGTCAAGGCGGTGTCGTCAAGGTGACTTTGTGGTGGCCCCCCTCACGCCCCCTTCTGATATGCTACGCGGCCATGAGCGTACCGGTCGTCGAGTTTCGAAATGTCAACAAGACCTTCGGTGCGCATCAGGCCGCACGGAACATCTCTTTCTCCATCGACAATGGCGAGTTCTTCTCGATCCTGGGGCCCTCGGGGTGCGGAAAGACGACCACGCTTCGCCTGCTCGCGGGGTTTGAGGAGCCGGACGCTGACGGCGGCGAGGTCCGCATCAATGGCGAGGTGGTCAACCAGCGCCGCCCCTACGAACGCAAGCTCGCGATGGTCTTCCAGAACTACGCCCTCTTCCCGCACCTCAGCGTCGCAAAGAACGTCGCCTTCGGACTGGAGCGCCAGAAGGTCCCCCCCGCGGAGATCCGCGAGCGAGTCAAGGCCGCGCTGGACATGGTGCAGCTGGACCCCACCACCTTCGGATCGCGCGCTCCCGCCGCGCTTTCAGGAGGACAGCGGCAACGGGTGGCCCTGGCACGTGCCCTGGTGCTCCGGCCCACCCTGCTCCTGCTTGACGAGCCACTCGGCGCGCTGGATCTCAAGCTGCGCAAGGAGATGCAGTTCGAGCTCAAGTCGCTGAACCGGCGGCTCGGCATCACCTTCGTCTACGTCACCCACGACCAGGAGGAGGCGCTGACCATGTCGGACCGCATCGCGGTCATGGACAACGCCCGTGTCGCCCAGCTGGGCACCCCCCCGGAAATCTACGAGCAGCCCCGCACCGCGTTCGTCGCCCGCTTCATCGGCGAGAGCAACTTCCTCGACGGCGCGACCGCCGGGCTCGGAACCGGGGGCGTGACCTACGCGCTTCGGCCCGAGCGGCTGGACCTTGCCGCGCCCGAGACGCCCGCGCCGGGCAAGACCCAACTTCCAGCGACGGTGAAGGCGGTGGTCTACCGAGGCGAAATGCTGCACGTCCGGGTCGTCCTCGACGACGGGACCGAGCTGGTCGCCGCCAGCCGCAATGAAGGCCAGCTGCGCAGCCCGGTGCCCTGGAAAGAGGGCGCCCGCTGCCTCGCCGCGTTCTCGACCGCCGATCTCCGTCGGCTTGAGGCCGAACCCGCATGAACCTGCGGCTGGCCTGGTTGCGCTGGTCGGGCCGCCGCCCGGCCGTGCGCGCTTGGGCGCTGATGTCGCCCGGAGCGGCCTGGTTGTTGCTGTTTTTTCTGTTGCCGCTCTTGTTCATGTTCGGGTCGAGCCTGATGCCCGCGCGGTTGTATGGCGGCGTGGACCTCGGCTTCACCGTCGAGCACTACAAGCAATTCTTTGAACCGGTCTACCTGTGGATTTTGTGGCGAACGGTGCTGTATTCGCTCGCGTGTACCGCGCTGTGCCTGCTGATGGGCTTCCCGGTAGCCTACGTGATCACCAGGGCCGGATCATGGAAGAACCTCCTGGTCTTCCTGGTGGTGCTCCCCTTCTGGACCAGCTTCATCGTGCGCACCTTCGCGATCATGTTCCTGATGCGAGACACCGGGGTGATCAACACCGTGCTCTTGGCCACGGGGCTCATTGACGAACCGCTGGCGCTGATGCCCTCCGGACTGGCGGTGATGGTGGGCTTGGTCTCTGGATTCTTGCCGTTCATGGTGCTGCCGATCTACAGTTCGCTCGAAAAGCTCGACCCCTCGCTGTTGGAAGCCGCCGAGGTCCTGGGCGCGCGACCTGTGGCGCGCTTCACCAAGATCATCCTCCCGTTGTCGATGCCAGGCATCGTGGCCGGGTCGCTCTTGGTGTTCATTCCGGCGCTCGGCTCCTACGTCACCGCCGACCTGCTCGGCGGCGGCAAGTCCGACATGATGGGCAATCTGGTACAGCGCCAGTTCACGACCGCGGGAAATTGGCCATTCGGCTCGGCGAGCAGCTTCGTCATGATGGCGATGGTGCTGTGCGCGGTCTTCGTCTACCTCCAGCAGCGCGACCGAGCGCAGGCGATGGGGGCTTAGAGTGAGTAGCCGCCTGCCTCGTTGGCTCATCGCCGTCGTGACCGCGGTGTATCTGTTTCTCCACCTGCCGCTGTTGGTGCTGGTGGTCTTTTCGTTCAACGACAGCAAATTCGTGACGTGGGAAGGCTTCACCCTGCGGTGGTACAGCCGCCTGTGGGACCGACAGGACATCGTCGATTCGCTCTGGGTGTCGCTGCAAGTGGGCCTGGCCTCCACCGCGATTTCGGCGTTGCTGGGCACCCTTCTGGCGCTAGGACTCGCGCGACACCGTTTCCGCGGGCGGACGGCGGTGGAGAGCCTTCTATATGTCCCTGTCGCGACACCTGAAATCGTCGTCGGCATCTCGCTCCTGCTGCTTTTCGGTAGCTTGCGGATGCAATTGGGCGTGGACACGCCGTCGATTGTCGCCATCGTCATCGCGCACGTGGCGTTCAACATCAGTTTCGTGACCATCGTCGTGCGCGCCCGGCTCGAGGGCATGGACCGCAACCTCGAAGAAGCCGCCATGACCCTCGGCGCCGACGAGGTGACCGCGTTCTGGAAGATCACGGTGCCGCAGCTATGGCCCGGCATCCTGTCCGGCGCGCTCCTCGCGTTCACGATGTCCTTCGATGACTACGTGATCACCTCGCTCCTGACCGGCCCGGGCACCTCCACTCTGCCCATCGTGATCTACACCATGGCTCGCAAGAACATCGAGCCTTCGGTCAACGCCATCTCCACCATCATCCTCGTCGGCACCGCGGTCCTCATCTGGATTTCGGATCGCCTCAGTCGCGACAAACCGCTCACCTCCCATTAGCCAAGCCCCCCTGGAGTTCCCCAATGTCAAACGAACGCGCCAAAATTCAACTCGTTGAAGCCTTCCGTGACGGCGAGATCGAGCGTCGCGACTTCCTGCGCGGGGCCCTGGGCCTGGGGATGTCGGTCGGCACCATCGGCCTGGTGCTCTCCGCCTGCGGTACCGAAGAGAAGGTGGCGCCGCCGCCGCCACCCGCAACCCCCACCGCGCCCGCACCCGAACCCGAGCTCGGACCCATCGAGGGCGAGCTGCACATCTACAACTGGTCGGACTACATCGCCGAGGACACGGTCAAGCTCTTCGAGGAAGAGTTCAAGGTCAAGGTCACCTATGATACCTACGAGTCCAACGAGGAGATGATTGCGAAGCTGCAGCTCGGCGGCGGCGGGTACGATCTCGTCTGCCCTTCCGGGTACGCGGTGACGATCCTCGTCAAGCTCGGGCTCGTGGACAAGCTGTACAAAAAGCACCTGCCCAACCTTTCGAACCTGGCGCCAATCTTCGCAAAGACGGCCTCGGACCCCGACGGCGCCTACACCGTGCCCTGGCAGTGGGGCATCACCGGCATCGCCTACCGCAAGGACCTCATCGCGGCAGCGCCGGACAGCTGGGCCGTCTTCCAGGACGCGGCGAACAAGGGCAAGGTCACGATGATGGACGACATGCGCGACAACCTCGGCGCGTGGCTGAAGTTCCGCGGGAAGTCGCTCAATTCGGTCGATCCCGCCGATCTCGCCGCCGCCAAGGCCGACGCGATGCTGTCCAAGCCGGTGCTGAAGTCCTACATCTCGGCGCCGGTCAAGGGCCAGCTCGTCACCGGCGACGTGTGGGCGGCGCAGCTGTGGAACGGCGACACCATGCAGGCCAAGGCGGAGAACGCCAACATCGAGTTCGCGGTTCCCAAAGAAGGCGCGGCGATCTGGTGCGACGCGATGATGGTGCCCAAGGGCAGCAAGAACCCGCGTGCGGCCCACGAGTTCCTGAACTTCATCCTTCGGCCCGAGGTCGGCGCGAAGATCAGCGACTTCACCGGCTACGGGTCCCCCAACGCCCAGGCCACCGCCAAGATGGCCACGCCGGTCGCCTACCCCTCCGATGAGCAGATGAAGTCCCTGGAGTATCAGCAGGACCTCGCCGCCGGCACCGCCGTCTGGGACCGGATCTGGACCGAGATCAAGAGTGGGTGAGCTTCGGTGAGTGACGACGGCCTGATCGTGCGCGGGGACGAGCCGCCGGAAGAACCGGCAGTGCCGTGGTCGCGGCGTGCGTTGGGGTGGGCCAATACCGTCGTCCTCGCGACTGTCGGCGTCGCCGCCATGTTCATCGTGCCGGGCTGGTTGCGGGCACCGAGTCTCCCGGACCGGGCCCCCGCCCTGATTCTCCCCAACCTCGCTCGTGGCGAGATCGACCTCGCATCGTTCGGCGACAAGACCGTCCTGGTGAACTTCTGGGCCACCTGGTGCGGTCCATGCCGGCTGGAGATGCCGATGTTGACCAGCTACGGCGCGGGGCACCCGGCGGTGCCCATCCTCTACGTCGCCGTCGACGGGACGGCCGAGGCGCTCAGGGCCTTTGCCGAGGCCAACGGGCTTCCTCTCGAGCACGTGCTGCAGGCGGATTCGGCGACCAAACGCGCGTGGAAGGTCGGGACCTTGCCCACGACCGTGGTGGTGGCCCCTGGCGGCACGATCGCCGCGGTGCACGCCGGCATCGTCATCACGCCGCAATTGTGGTGGTGGGGCCGATGATGTTCTGGCTCACGGCACTGGCGCTCGCTCAGGATGAACCGGTCGCGACACCAGGCCCGCTTCCAGTGCGCCTCGTGCCGATCGTGACGCTCGCAGCGACGTCACGGAACCTCAGCTGTGGTGGAAACCTCCGCGTGGGGAGGACGGCGGGGCCGAGCTTCTCCGCGAGTCTGTCCGGCGATTGGTTCTTGTCCGGGCTCGTCAGCGGCTTCTTGCTCGACGACGTCGCCAGCCCCCGCTTCACCGCCTCCCAGGTCGCGGGTTGGGCCTTTCGATGGCCCGGGAAGGGCGAGCGCTCGCCCTGGGTCCCCCGCATCGGCCTGGGGCTGGGCGTCTGGGAGGTGGCCGAAGTGGACTCGTTGGCGCAGAGCTTCCGAACGGAAGACTACGGGGTCTACGCCGCGTTGAGCACCGGGGGCCAGGTGAGCATCATCTGGCCATCGGTGAGCGTTGGGTTTGCCCTGCGGCCGGTAGGCACGTCGGTCTGGGTCCACGGCGACCAGACCTTCCCGACGGCCTTCCAGTTGGGCAACGCGGTCCTGGACATCGACGTGACCGTGGACCTTGGGCGGCCCGCGAAACGACCGGCCGACCCATGATCTGGCTCACGGCGTGCACGCTCAACGAGCCCATCCTGGTGGCGCACCGGGCCCTGGGCGTGGTCGAAGACGCCGAAGAGAACCAGCCCAACCACGTCGTCGCCGCCTTCGAGCAGGGATTCGGAGCCGAAATCGACATCCGGCTCGATGGTGATGGGTGCAGCGGCGATCCGTCCCTGGCGGAGGTGGAAGGTTGCTTCGACCTCGGCCACACCGAGCCGAACGGGCACACCCTCGCCAACGTTGTCGATGCGGTGTGGGCCCTGCCGGAGCTGCCTTCTGGGCGGCCGCTGATCCTCGACATCGTCAACGACCCCGACCACCTGACCGTGCTGCAGCTCCTCGCCTACCTGGCCTCCGTCGACCCCCTGCCCCTTCCGGTGGTCGTGCAGACGAGCTCCGCGGAGGGGCTCGCCATGCTTGACGCGCTGAGAAACGACAGCTTGGTGGACGGCGACCTTTCGTTCGCGCTCACCTACTTCACCAATCCCGAGTTCACCGCCCCCGCGGGGGCCGACCTCATCATCAGCAACATCGCTGAGCTGCCGGCCTCGCCGATGCCGGTGCCGGTGGCAGTCTTCGGTGTCGCGACCGAGAGCGCCTGGTCGCAGGCGGTGTACGCGGCGAGCGACGTACGGTGGGTGATTACGGACTTTCCGGGAAGGTTTGCGGACTAGTTCGCCGCTAATGCTTCACCCCCCGCTTCCGCGGCGTCTTCCCGGTGAGCTTCGTCATGGCGTGGTACCCCATCCACCGCGCTGGTTCCGGCGGCATCCACGCCATCGGGCCCTGATAGAACGGCAGCCCCTTCCAGGTGCGGTCGTCCTGGTCGTAGAGGTCGGCCAGGACGCGCCCGGCGAGGTTGGCGAGGGTGACGCCGTGCCCGCTGTAGCCGAGCGCGTAGTAGACGTTCTTCGCGTCGCCGCGCACCCCCATCGCGCAGATGCGGTTCCAGGTGAGCGCCACGGGTCCGCTCCACCGGTGGGCCACCTTGATATCGCCGGCACCGGGCATGTACTGAAGGAACCGTCGGTACACCGCGTCGTAGTCCGCTCGCCCGCTCCACGCCGTCTGGCCGCCGAAGCCGTACCCGTACGCTGCGTTGTGCCCGCCGCCGAAGACCAACTCGTTGTCGGTGGTCATGCAGCCGTAGGCGATCCGGTCGAGGTCGTCGTCGAAGCCGGCAACGTCCGGCGACCAGCCGCGCGTCGACCAGTCCATCGCGGTGCGCGGTTCGGTCGCGACGACATGCGCAAAGAGCGGGAAGAGGCGGTTGCCGAAATAGCCCAACCGAGTCGTATAGGCGTTGGTCCCCAACACCATCGCCGCCGCCTTGACCACGCCCCCGGCGGTGTGGATGCGGTGCGTCGCGCCCTCTTCGATTCGCGTGACGGCACTGTTTTCGTACACGTGCACGCCCATCCGCTGCAGCACCGGAAGCAGGGCCTCCAGGTAGCTGACACCGTCAAGGTGACCGGAGGTCGGGTCGAAGGTCGCGCCCAGCGCGCCGACCATGCGCAACCTCGCTGGGAGTGCGCTACGATCGAGGAACTGGAGCGGGAGCCCCTCGGCGCGGAGGGCCTCGACCTCGCGTTGAGCCTGGGCCGCGCCCGACTCCCGCGTGTGCACACTGAGGGTGCCGTCCCGGCGCCAGCGGACGTCGAGCTTGTGCTCGCGGATGATGCCCTCGACGAGATCGATCCCGGCGCACGTGGCACGCCAGATCGCCGCGGCACGGCCGGGATCGCCCGGCTCCACCCCGTTGACCCAGTTGAGCATCAAGCCGCCGTTGCGGCCGCTGCCCCCGTTGGCCACGCGCCGGGCCTCCAAGAGTACGATTCGCTTGTGCGGGTGCCGCTGCGCGATGTGGTACGCCGTGGACATGCCAGTGAAGCCGCCGCCGATGATGGCCACGTCGCAGTCGAGGTCGCCAACCAGCGACGGCAGCACCTCGCGGGGCGTCGCCCGCAGCGCCCACAGGGAGCGGTTCTCGTCGATGTGGGCCAGCACGGTGCGAGCGTATACTCTGCCGGATGATCCTCCCCCTGCTTTTCGCTTGCGCCGCTCCGACACCCGTCCCACCGTCCTCGCCGGTGGCCATCGAGACCGCCGCCGCCGTGCCGGCTCCGCCCCCCGCCGGCCCGGTGGTTCTGGCGGGGCTCTCAGGTCCGGTCGTCGTGACTCCAGTCTTCCACGGCACCGTGCGGATCGAGGGTGGCGGCAAGGTCTTCTGGGTGGATCCCTGGTCCAAAGCTGACCTCACTGGCCCCCTCGCCGACGTGGTGCTCATCACCGACGTCCACTTCGATCACCTCGACCCTGCCGCGCTCGCCAAGGTGGTGAAGCCCAGCACGGTGCTGGTGGCGCCGCCTGCGGTCGCCGCCGAGGCCAAAGAGCGGAAGCCCGAGCACGTGCTCGCCAACGGCGAGTCCGCAACAGTGGCCGGCGCCACCATCACCGCGGTCCCGATGTACAACCTCATTCGGGGCCCCGAAGTAGGAAAACTCTACCACGACAAGGGGCGCGGCAACGGCTACGTCCTCACGCTGGATGGGGTGGTGATCTACATCGCCGGTGACACCGAGTGCACCGACGAGATGCGGGCGTTGACCGGCATCGATCTGGCGTTGGTCCCAATGAATCTCCCGTATACGATGACGCCGGAGGAGGCGGCGGCCTGCGTCTCGGCGTTTCAGCCCAAGCGGGTGGTGCCCTACCACTACGCCGGGAGTGATTTGTCGAAGTTCACTCCGACCGGCTCCACCGTGCTCCTCCGAGATGCCTATCCAGGGGGCCTTCCCTGGTAGCTAGGCCCGGTTACATGCCAAGTGCGTGCCAGAAACCCATCGCGTCCGCTTGTGCATGAAGGACCTCTACCAGCAAGACCTGGTGGAGATGATCGAGCGAGAAACCAGAAACTTCCAGATCTGGTCGATCGGCTTCCCCAGCCACCCCGACTTCGCCATTGCTTACGAGCTCCTGTGGAACGAGTTCGGTCCTCACGGTGGGATGGAGCGGATGGAGGCGGTCAAGAGCTTCTTGCTCGAAGATCCGTACGAGCCGGCGCCGAACGGCACGTTCATGCGGTACTTCATGCTGGTGGCGAAGGACCACAAGGGCGAGATTCTCGGCGCCCGCGATGGCGTGCTCCTGTTGAACCAGGAGTACGACCCGGACCTGGTTCTGGTCTTCCTCAGTCACATCGTCATGAAGCCCGAAGCGCGCGGGACGGTCCTGTCCTACTGGCTGCGCATCGCGCCGGTCGAGCTGGCCACCAGCTACCTCTCCAACCTGCTGAGCATGGGAAAGATCAAGGTTCCAGCCCCTGATCAGCCCGCGCGACAGTTCGGGATGAAGGTGAATCTTGCCGCGGAGATGGAGTACTTCTCGCCCGAAGACCCCATTTCGCTCCAACGCATCTTGTTTTATGGGCGCGGCGGCTTCGACGCGATCAACCCTCGGTACTTCCCCTATCGGCAGCCGGACTTCCGCGATCCCGAGCAGATCAAGGCCACCGGCAATCAGCCGGTTCCATACATGATGTTGTTGCGACGGATGGGGCGCGAACGGCAAGCGGTCATCCCCACCGATGAAGCCCGCGCCGTGATGCGCCTGCTCTACGATGACTTCGCTACCCACTGCATCGCGGAGAACCTCAAGGGCAGCCTGGACGCGGTGCTGACGCGGCTCAATGCGCGTGAATCGCGCGGCGGCATCGAGCTGCTTCCCCTCCCCACCGGCGCTCGCGACTTGCACAGGATGCGGCCGCTTTTCCGATACACGGCCTTCACCCGCTACTACCCGGGCGAGCCCGACACCAAAGCGTACCTTGAGAGTGGCATCGCCGAAAAGGTGAAGGCGAATCCGCGCTTCTTGGAAGAAGAGCTCAACCGCCTGGCCGACGAGTTGGAGTCGCGGCAGCGCTTCGTCTATCCGAACCGCGAAAAGGACCTGGAATGGACGCCGAAGACCTCGTCCTGGCGCAAGCGCTGAGGGGTCGCTGAGGGGCCGGAGCTACTGTTCGAAGCAGTAGAGGGCGTAGCTGGAGTAGCAGGTGTCCCACACGCCGTCGGTCCAGTCCTCGTCCGCCGCCAGCACCTCGCCAGTCCTGCCCGCGCTGGAGATATCGGTCCACCCGGCGCAGTCATCGTCGACTCCTGCCCAGGAACCGTCATCGTCCGTTCCAGTCCAAACGCCCGCAGAAACGGTCGCCCCGCCCGTCTGATCGAGGCTGATCGGCGCCGACAGCGTGCCATCGGTCAAGTCGGCGTAGCTGGAGGCGATCTCCGTGCCGTCCACCAGCTCGTACGGAACCGTGGCCGGGGCGAAGCGCGTCGAAGGCGAGGCGGTGCTGTCGCTGAGCCAGACCATGAAGGTACCGGTCAACCCCGCCGCTGTCGCCGCGTCCTGGCAGATGACGTCCCCGCCTGCGAGCCCCCCGAACCCATCACCGGTGTAGGTGGTGTTGGTCACGAAGACCACCTTGTCGGTCTCGCAGACCGCCGCTGCGGTGCAGTCGCCATCGTCACAATCGAGGGCCAGGTCGCAGTCGTTGTCGGCGCTGTCGTCGCAGACCTCGGCCGCGCCCGGGTTGACGGTGGAATCGCCGTCGTTGCAATCGCCGCTGTTGTCAATCGTGCCCGGAGGCGCCTCGCAGGCCACCGTCAGCACGGCCGCATCCCCGTAGCCGTCGTCGTCTTCGTCGGCGTACCAGTTTGCGTCGAGCTCCTCGTCGATCCCGCCGTCGCAGTCGTTGTCGACGCCATCGCACACTTCCGGCGCGTCGGTCCACGCCAGCGGCTCGTTGTCGTTGCAGTCGCCGGGCGCCAGCGTGAACCCTACCCCGGGGTCGTTGCACACAATCGCGTAGCTGAGCTCGTCCCCGTACCCGTCCCCGTCCTGGTCGCTGTACCAGGTGTCGCCCACCATCTCATCGATGCCTCCGTCGCAGTTGTTGTCCGCCCCGTCGCAGACCTCGATGTTCTCGGGCCAGGCCTCCGGATTGGCATCGTCACAATCGTCATAGTTGTCGACATAGCCGTCCTTCATCGTGCACGAGTAGTCGACGAAGGCTCTGGTGCCGTAGCCGTCGCTGTCCTGGTCCTGGTAGCCGGTGGTGCCCCCGGCCTCATCGATGAGGTCGTTGCAGTCGTTGTCGACCTCGTCGCAGACCTCGGTGGCGTCGGGGTTGATTGCCTCGTCGCCGTCGTCACAATCGTCCCCGACATCGAACCCATCGCCGTCGGCATCCGTCACCACGGGCTCCTCCTCAGTGTCCCCCAGGGCGATGGGCCCGCACCCGGTGGCCGCGAGCAGCGAGATCGGGAGGGAGGCGGCGAAGAGGCGGTGCATGGGAACCCTGGGTGAGCGAAGCACGACTATGGCACGGACGGCGCCGGCATGTGTTCCCGATCGAGGGTGACCACCAGCACGCCATCCTCAATCGCGACCCGGTCGGTGGAGTCCAGCATGGCGGCCAGGTCGGGGTTCTGGATTCGTTGGTCGCTCAGGCTCTTGTTGAACTGGGGCGCGACGTTCTGGCCCGCCATGAACCCGCCGAAGTCCATGTCGGAGAGCGTGAGCTCGTCGATGGTGGCGCTCTGGACCCAGCCATGCTCCATCACGAAGGTGCCCTGGACGTGCACGTTGAGCCAAGCCGAGCCGTCCGTCGGGATGGACGCGTCGAAGGTCCCGGTTCCCCCCGCCATCGCTACCCGGATGCGCCCGTCGGCCTCGGGAGCCAGCAAGATGTTGAGCGTGGGCGCGTCGAGGCGCACGGTGCCCTCGCGGTCCAGCGTCGCGCGGAGCTCTTCCTTGAGCGCCTCTTGACGTGCCGGATCGTACGGGGTCGCCTCGATGTCGAGCGGAGCGTCGGATGTTGCCAGCGCAACGACGATCTCCGGGAGGTACCAGGTACCGATCCCCGCGCCACAACAACACAGGAGCGCGCTGCCCGCGCTGACTCCAAGGCACCCGAACAGCCACTTGCGGCCGCTCCCCATCAATACCCGCCGCCAGCGAAGAAGTAGACCGCACCCGCGTCGACGCCCGCGGCATCGTCAAGCGGGGCACCCACCGTGAGGTCCCCGATGCTGTCGCCATCCGCATCGCGGAGCATCGCGACCGCCGCGCCGAAGTCGATTCCGGTGGTGGAAGCGGTGAGGCTCGCGGAGGCCGACCCGGTACCCATCACCCCTGCGGCCAGCGGACCCGCGAAGACGTACGCCGAATCCGCGCCCGGAGCACCGATCACCAACTCCACCCAGCCGTCGTCATCGAGATCGCCGGCGGCCATCGCTTCGCCAAAGCGTACGCCGCTGGCGCTGAGTGAGGCGTAGGCGACGTCCTGCGCCAGGGTACCGTAGCTGGAGCTGCCCGGGATCACGTACACGTCGCCCGCGCTGCACGCCGCCGCGACCTCGCCGTAGCCGTCCGCATCGAGGTCGGCGACGACCGGCTGCAAGGCGCCGAACGCGCAGTCGGCGGCGGAACCCCCGACCAGGAAGTCGGCGCTGCCGACGCCGACGCTGCCGAACTGACCGTAGTAGCCGAGGATCGCGCCGTCCCCCGTGGCGCTGCGATCCATCGCAGGCGCGCCGACGAAGGTGTCACTCACCCCGTCACCGTTGACATCGCCGGTGGCGAGGGTGGTGCCGAAGAGGCTGTCCCCGCTGCCGTACAACGCCCGCTCGACGACACTGTCCACGAACCAGGTCCCGGTGAGGGACCCGTCCATCACCATGACTGACCCGTCCCCGTAGCTGGGATCATACGGCACCCCGACCAGGAGCTCCGCGACGCCGTCCCCATCGAGATCTCCGGGGCTCGCGACCGCGCCACCGATTGGGCGGCTGGCATTTCCGGACAGCAACACGAGGTCGGCCGAGGAAACCGACGCATACCCGGCGCCCACTCCGCGAAACAGCAGCACGGCGCTGTTGGTGTTGTCGACGGCGTTGGGAAAGCCGAGGAGCAGGTCGTCGACACCATCGCCGTCGAGGTCGCCAGGAGCTGCGAAGGCCCCCCCCAGCTCGGCCGTAGGGTCGTCGTTGACCACCTGGAACGCGCCGGCGTCCATCGCCACATCAACCCCGGGCCGCAGGACGCTCACCATTCCCCACGCCGAACCAGCACCGGCGTCGTACTCCGAGGCGCCGACCACGAGCTCGTCCAGACCATCCCCATCGAGGTCGCCGCCGGCCACGATGACGACACCCGCCCGATCGTCGGCGGAGTCGCCGAACCACGACAACTCGGCGTCGGCGCTAAGCCGCGCGCCCCCGAACGTGCAGGCGCCCGGCGCATCGTCACAGTCGCTGTCCACGCCGTCGTTGCACACCTCGGAGGCCGCGGGCGACACGCTGCCATCGGCGTCGTCACAGTCCCCATCAACAGTGGCGGTGTACGGCGCCTCCGCCGCGCACAGGCACATTCCCTCGTCGCCGTACCCGTCGGCGTCGTCGTCTGCGTACCATGTGGTCGAGCAGAGCCCGATCACCTCCGCGTCGTTGACCTCGCCGTCGCAGTCCGAATCCACGGCGTCGCAAGCCTCGCTGGCCCCGGGGTAGGCGCTGGCGTCGCTGTCGTCACAATCGTCGCCCGCCGCCGCATACCCGGCAGGCTCGGTGCACGACGAGACCGATGCCGCCACGCCGAAGCCGTCGGCATCGTCGTCCTGGTACCAGGTGAGCTCCCCTATCGACGCGTCGGCGTCATCGCAGTCGCGACTGTCCGTGGTATTGAAATCGCCGACCGCGGTGCAAGTGCACTGGCTGGAAACCACGCTGCCGAGGGTGTCGAGGTCGGCGTCCTCGTGCCACGTCGTGCAGCCGACGGCGTTGGCGTCGTTGTTGTCGCCGTCGCAATCGTCGTCGCGCGAGCTGCCGCAGTCCTCCGGCGCCGAGGGGCTGCGCGTCGCGTCGTCATCGTCGCAGTCGTCGCCGCGCTGGCCGAGATCGTCGTCCTCGCTGTCGCTGCGATGGCCATCGCCGTCCCGATCCCAGTCGTCGCTCGCCGAGCAGTCGCTGTCGACCCCGTCGTAGAACTGCTCGACGGCCCCTGGCGACACCTCGGCGTCCAGGTCGTCGCAGTCCCCGGCCAGCCAGGGCTCGGGGATGGTGCCGCCGTAGGCAGCGTCGTAGTACCCGTCCTCGTCCTGATCGCCGTCGTTTTCGTCGCAGTTTTGATCGACACCGTCGTACCACACCTCCGGGACCCCCGGATTCACGGTCGCATCGGTGTCAGCGCACTCGTCGCAGGACCGGAAGCCGTCGCCATCCCCGTCGAAATCTGTGCCGCCCGAGCAGTCCGCGTCCACGCCGTCGTACAGCACATCCGTGGCGCCGGGATGGATGCGGTCCGCGGTGATGTCGTCGCTGGGCAGCTCACAATCGGAGGCCGCGGCGGGAACCTCGTCCAGCGCCGCATCGTCGTAGCAGTCGGTGCCGCCGACACGAGCCGAAGGATACCCGTCCAAGTCAGCGTCGTTGTCGTCGAGTCCGTCGCAATTGGCATCGAGTTCGTCGTAGTAGACTTCGTCCACGCCGGGATTGATCGCGGCGTCCGCGTCGTTGCAGTCCCCCGCCCTGAGCAAGGCGCCATCGAGCTCCGCGCAGTCGCGAACCGGCTGGCCGCCGAAGCCGTCGCCGTCGAGGTCGAGGTAGAAGCCTTCGAGCACACAGCTCGTCGAGCGCGCCGCCCACTCCTCGTCGGTCACAAAGGTGCACGCGCTGAGCAAGACGAACAACATCGCCCGTTCCGCCTAACGTGCCCGAGGTGAGGTAAACTACTTCGCATGCGCATGTTCCTCCCCGTCCTCGGACTCAGCGCGTGCATCGCGGACCCGCCCAAGTACGACACCGCCGCCGCAGACGTTCCACCGACCATCACGATCGTCTCCCCCGCTGACGGCGGGTCGGTGGAGTACGATGCCCGCACCATCGCGACCGGTGCGGTGGTCGACGATCTGTCCACGGCCGAAGTGACCGTGGTGTGGACCCTCGATGGCGCCGAGATCTGCACCGACCTTGCCGGCGCCGACGGCTCTACGAGCTGCGCGTTGACACCCTCCGTTGGCACCCACGTGCTGGTCGCAACCGCGACCGATGGCGCGGGCGGCGTGACCACGGATACCGCCACCTTCTACGCGGAGACCCAATTCGCCGCGCTCGGGGCCATTCTCGCGCCCGCCGACGCCGACACCCTGGACGAGGGCATTGCCGCAGACTTCCGGGCGACCATCGCGGGCATGGCGCCACTTTTGGTCACGTGGAGCAGCGACAAGGACGGACTGCTGGAGCAGCTCACCCAGCCATCCGTCGGCACCTCGGAGCACTCGTTCACGCTCAGCGGCGGCCCGCACACCGTCACGCTCACCGTCACGGACCGGTACGGTGCCACCTCGTCGGACACCATCGAACTCTACGTGAATCAGCTCCCGGGAACGCCCACCGTCCGGGTCAACGAGGTCTCACCCCACTCCTTCGACGCGCTCGTCGCGACCGCTTCGGCGACCGATGCCGACGACGACCCGCTCACCTACGCCTACACTTGGACCGTCGACGGCGTGGAGTGGGGCACCGGCCCCACCGTGCCCGAGGGCGTCATCTTCAAGGGGGAGGAGTGGGTGGTATCGGTCACCGCTGACGACGGGCGGCTGGTGGGTTGGGACGACATCGCGGTCGCGACGGTCATCAATTCGCGGCCCGAGATCGACAGTGTCAGCATCACCGGCGGCGGACCGTTCGAGTGTGTGGTGACCGCGTCTGACTACGACGGGGACACCCTGGCGTTCACCTACGACTGGACCGCGAACGGCAGCTCGGCCGGCAGCGAAGCGACCCTCTCGGAGAGCTATGCTCGTGGCACCCTGCTCGTGTGCGAGGTCAGCGCGAACGACGGCGACGAGGACAGTCGCGACCTGTCCGGCAGCTTGTTGATCGAGAACCACCTGCCCACGATCGACAGCCTGGCCATCGGCCCTGATCCTGCGGTCGCAGGGGACTCGATCAGCGCCAGCGTCAGCGCCAGCGACGCCGATGGGGACGGGGTGACGGTGTCGTTGTCGTGGACGCTCAACGGTTCCGGCGCCGGCGCGGGGACCGCGCTGAGCGGCTCGGTGGTCCACGGGGACGTGGTCGAGGTCACGGCCCTGCCCGCGGACGGCTCGGGCACCGGCACGGGCGCCACTGCCTCGCTGATCGTGTCCAACACGCCGCCCACCGCGTCCGCCTCGTTGAGCCCCAATCCCGCCCGCGCCGGAATCGACACCCTGCAGTGCACCGCCTCGGCTGCTGACGAGGACGGTGAGCCGCTGACCCGCGTGCTGAGCTGGGAGCACAACGGCGTGGCGTGGACCGGCGCGACCAGCAGCACCGCGTACACGGACGACACCATCGCCACGGCGGACCTCGTCGCGGGGGACACCTGGGCGTGCATCGTGACCGCTTCCGACGGAACCGACTCCACCGCCGCCGCCTCGGCGAGCCTGACGATCAGCCCCTGATCGCAGTCTCGAGGCGGCCGAGCAGCTCGTCCACATGACGGGGCGCGAACACCAATGCCGGGCGGAATCGTAGACTGCGAGTTCCCGAGCCGCCCATCTCCACGCCAAGCGCCAGCGCCGCCCGGATGATGCGGTCGCGGGTGGCGGTGTCCACGGCATCGACCGCCGCGAAGGTCCCCTGCCCCCGCGCCTGGGAGAACACGCCTGGATGCTGGTCGCATAGTCCGGCCAGCCCAGCCACCAGGCGATCGCCGACCGCTGCGGTGGCCTCCACCAGCCGGTCTCGTTCGATGACGTCGAGGATCACCTCGGCCTGCGCGCCGCGGAGCGGATCCCCCAACCAGGTATTGAACAGCCGCAGCGGCTCGGCCGCCACGAACTCCGGACGGCCGTAGTAGCCGCCAAGCTGCATCTTCTTGCTGAAGGTGACCAGGTCCGGCGCGCCATCCGGGCCCCACGCCTCGTGCGCCCACATCCGGCCGGTGCTGCCCACGCCCGTCTGCACCTCGTCCGCGATGAACGCGGCGCCGTACCGGGTGCACAGGCGCCGAAGTCCGACGAAGAACGCGGCGCTGGCGTGCCGATCCCCACCCTCACCCTGAATCGGCTCGACGATCAACGCCGCGACGTCTTCCGGGTGACGGCGGAACTGTGCCTCGACCTCGGCAAGGGCGCGTAGCTCCGCCTCGCGGTTGGCGTCGGCGTGGTCGACGAGGGGGAACTGGTTGGCAGGAAAGTCCACCATCGGCCAGTCGAACGCCGGAAAGTCCAGCTTGTGGATCGCCTTGGAGCGGGTAGCCGAGAGCGCCCCCAGGCTGCGCCCGTGAAAGCCACCCGCGAAGGAGATCACCTTGAGTCGGTTGGCCCCCTCCTGGGCGTTGTGCATGCAGGATTCGAGCTCCGAGGGGCTGGCGGGCGCGCCACCGCGGCGTCGGCTGGCGAAGGCGACAAACGCCGCCTTCAGCGCATTCTCCACCGCCTCGGCGCCGGTGGTGACGGTGAACACATGCGACATCCCCGCCGGTGCGACACGCATCAACGCCTCAGCGACGTCCACCCACTCCGGCGGGACCGCGACGCCCAACGACGGCCGCCAGCCCGCGCACCAGTCGAAGCGGCCGCTGCGCCAAGCGTGGAGCAAGTCGGGGTGGTTGTACCCCAGCGGCACCGCCGCGATGTGACCGTACACATCCAGAAGTGTGTTCCCATCTACGTCGCGGAGGTAGTTGCCCACGCTGCCCTTGGCGTCCTGGTAGAAATGGATGGTCCGCGCGTCTTGGATCGCCCCGTGGCGGACACGAAGCGCCTGTGAGCGGGGACCGGGGATCGGGGTCACGACGTTGGCGGCCGCTGGTTCACCCGCAATCTCGACGAACTTCATCGGTCCCTCCATGGCGATACCCGCCGCCTCGAGTTCAGCCCGTACCACCCCAAGGGGGGGAAGGACTTCTTGGTAATGGGGCGGGTACCCCGGGAGCATGTTCACGCGCAAGCATGGGTCCAGCCGTGCGGCGTGTGCGCCTCGTGTCGGGAGCGGCAAGAGCGGCACGTCGCCGTCCCCGCGCGCCAGCACGGCCAACGGCCAGTCCGCTGCGGAAGCAAGGTCACACTCTCTCACCGCGCGCGCGTGGATCCGGCGCAGGTGCTGCACGATCGCCCCGGCGAGCTCTCGTGGGAGGAAGGTGTTGGACCCCGGGTCCAGTCGCCGCACCATGAGCACCATCGGCACATGCCGAGGAGGTACGCCGAGCGTGGCCAGGTCCCGGAAGTCTGGCTGGAAGTAGGGCACAACGCCTGGATCCAGCGCCCGGTACCCGGCCTTGCCGTACGCAAAGAGCCGGACCAAGGTGTCCGGTCGAGCCGGCTCCACCGGCTCCATTTCGGCGACAAGCAGCGTGGGCGTCATCGCGGGGTCGAAGCCACGCTCCCGCAAGTCCCGACGCGCGAGGGTCGCCGGAGCGGTTCGCAGCACTCCCGCGATGCCCGCACGGCGGTAGGGCTCAGTGACAAAACTATGGCTCAGCAGCACCACGCAGCGACCCGCGACCACGTCAGTTGCAACGAACCCGTCGCGCACCGCCGCGAGCGTCCCATCACGATCGTGCCAGGTCAGCAGGTGGTAACGACAGCGGATGGCGCCGTCCTCGATAGGTTCGCGCAACCAGCGCGCCAGCGCCGCGCGCGGCTCGATCTCGTTGCGATGCCCGAAGTAGGCGTCGAGCGCCCCGTAGGCCTCCTCGAACGCAGGGCTGTCCGGATCGACGACTTCTGCGCCTACGAAGCGCTCCGCAGCGTGCTGAAAGCGGGCAACCCCCTCTCCTGGGTGCAGATCAGCGGCATCGATGAGAAACGGGCGCGTCGAGGGCATGGCGGCCTGCCTATATGCTGGCGATCCACCGTGGTGTACCATCTCCCCCTGGAGGCTTCATGCTGCTGGCTCTGTTCTGTGCTCCCGCTCTCGCTGGTGACGACGACTTCTTCTTCGTAGGCGGCGGTCTCGCGATTCGCCCCGCCTACACCGCGAACACCTTCTTCCTGGGCGGTGAGGCGGAAGCCGACCTCAGCTTCAAGTCGGGGATGGTCGGCGGTCGACTCGAGCTCGACTTCCAGGGCTCGGTGATGCCGACGCTCGACTACGTGCCGGTGCTCCCAGACGTCCCGGTCATCAACATCGTGCGCCCTGAGTGGGCCATGGTGGAGGTCACGGGCGAATCCTGGGCGGCACGGGGGGGCATCGTCAACCCCGCCTTCGGCCTGGAGGACTGGGACGACTGGGCGCTGTACCTGCCTACCCACGGGCAGTACTACGCCTTCACGCCCGCTCGCATGGCCGGCGCTGAGTTCGCCTGGACCACGGGCGACGGCGGTCCCACCATCGCGCTCGGCGGTGGCCTCGACCTGGACTGGGAGATGCCCATCGTCGAGGCCAACATCACCGCGGAAGGCGACAGCTACGGCGTCTGGTCCGGCGTCGCTGTCTACCCCGCCGATCAGCGCTACGCCGCGGTCCTCGGGGCCGAAGCGTATCCCGCCGAGGTCGTGACCCTCGCGCTTGGCGGCATGGCCGGCCTCGATCACGCGTCGCCGTTCGCGAACGTGTCGGTCTCGGGCGTCTTTCTGCCGGCCGGGATGGTGAACCCGACCGTCCGCGTTGAAGGCTCCTTCGATCCCGATGCCGTCACCGGCGCGGCGCCGTTCGCCGCCAGCGTCGGTGGGGCGGTGGCGCCCACCGACTGGATCAAGATCCTCGTGGAAGGAAAGATGCTCCTTGTCGGTGACGAAATCGTCCCGGGGGCGTACGCGTCTCTTTGTGTGTACCGGGTCGCGCCTCCCGAAGAATAGACTGCGGCATGCGGCCCCTCCTCCTCGCCGGCGTCCCCACCCCCACCGCCACTGCGGTGGCGCTCTTTGCCCCGTGGGACGGGCGTAAGCTCGAGGAGGTCGCGCAGGCCGGACCCGCGGAGATGGAGGCGGCCGCGGCCGCGGCAGCGCGCTCGTTCGCCGTCACCCGCGCAATGCCAGCACATCGACGCGCCGAAATCCTCCGTCGGGTCGCCGTGCTGCTGGTCGAGCACGGAGAGGAACTGGCCGCGCTCATCCGGGACGAAGGCGGCAAACCAATCGCGCTGGCGAGGGGCGAGGTCTCTCGCGCGGTCGACACCTTCGCCCTTGCGGCCGACGAGGCCACCCGGATCGATGGTGAGGTCTTCGGGTTGGACGGAACCGCCGGCGGCGTCGGCAGAACCGCGATCGTGCGCCGCTTTCCCCGCGGACCGGTGCTGGCGATCGCGCCGTTCAACTTCCCGCTCAACCTCGTGGCGCACAAGGTGGCTCCGGCAATCGCCGCCGGCTGCCCCGTCATCGTCAAGCCCGCAGAGCAAACCCCCTCAGCGGCCATCGTGCTCGGCGAGCTGTGCGTACAGGCGGGCTGGCCCGCGGAAGCGATCAGCGTCCTGCCCTGCGATCGCAGCGTCGCCAGCACGCTCGTAGACGATCCGCGCCTCCCGGTGCTCAGCTTCACCGGCAGCGACGCCGTCGGCTGGCAGCTCCGCGCCCGGGTGCCGCGTAAGCAGGTACTGCTCGAACTCGGCGGCAACGCCGCGGCGATCCTCGACGCCGAGGCCGACCTCGACCTGGCACTGCCGCGCATCACGCTGGGCGGCTACGCCCACGCGGGCCAGACTTGCATCTCCGTCCAGCAGGTGCTTGTCCACCAGAGCCGGCTCCGCGAGGCCCGGGATCGGCTGATCGTAGAGTCGGCAAAGGTGCCTCGCGGCGATCCCAGCGACCCGGCCACGGTGTGCGGGCCGATGATCGATCAACGCCAGCTCGACCGGATCACCGCCTGGGTGGGCCAGGCCGTCGGGCGCGGTGCGCGCGCCCACGGGGGTGGCCGCGACGGCAATGTCATCGCGCCGACGCTGCTGGAGGAGGTGCCCGAGGACAGCCCGCTGGCCCGTGACGAGGCCTTCGGACCGGTCATGGTACTCCGGCCGTTCTCCACCCTCGACGAGGCGTTCGACGTCGTGAACCGAAGCCGCTTCGGCCTGCAGTGCGGTATCTTTACTCGCGACGTGCGCACGCTTTGGCGAGCGTTCGACCGCCTGGAGGTGGGCGGGGTGATCCACGACGACTACCCGACCTTCCGCGTGGACGGCATGCCGTACGGCGGGGTCAAGGACTCGGGTGTGGGGCGGGAAGGGCCGCGTTGGGCGATTCGCGATTTCACGGAGGAGAGGCTGTTGGTCGTGCGGGGGTAGATGCGCATCAGCCGGCCGCTCTGCGGCTGGGCGGGATGGGGAGAGCGCCACGCGCGTCGCGTTAGCCAACGCGACGCGCGCCGGAGGCCGGAAACCGCAGGTTGGAGGCCGGAGGGAATGGCGCGATAGGGGAAGGGGCGGCGAGGCCCTTCCCTCTTACAAGCTAGATCCCCACCCCCGCCCGCACCGGCTTGTCGTACAGCCCCTCGATCTTTTCGCAGGCCTCGGCGAAGGCGTCGTCCCAGCGGGTGGGGAGCTGGGCGATCAACTCCACGTACAGGTCACCCCGCTGTTCTTTGCGCGCCACCCCCTTCCCCCGCAGGCGTAGGCTCGCGCCCGGCGCGGTCCGCGGCGGAATCTTCATCGCCACGGGGCCATCGGGAGTGGGAACGTCGACGCTGCCGCCGGCTGCGAGTTCGGCGAGCGTCACCGGCAGCCGCAAGGTCAGGTCCAGGCCGTCGCGCCGGAAATGCTCATGCTCCCGAACGTGGATGCGGATGCGGAGCGGGCCCTGGGGCGTGGTGATCTTTACCGACGCGCCGTCCTCCGCCCCGGGGGGGATGCGCACCCGCTGACCGCCCACCTCGACCTCGATCCCGCGCAGCGCCTCACCGAGGTCCACTTCCAGCGACGCCTCCCGCGCCGACGCCTGTCGAGGCCCGCCGCGCCCACCACCGCCGCGGCTGAAGCCGCCGAGGAAGTCGTTGAGGTCGAAGTCCACCGGCTGCCCACCGAAGCCGGCTTGAAAGCCCCCGCCGCGCCGACCACCACCCGCTTTGTACGCCCGTGCGCGGGCCGCGTCAAAACCCGACGCCAACGAGTCCGGACCGAATTCGTCGTAGTTGGCGCGTCGGTCTTTGTCGGACAACACATCGTAGGCGGCGGTGATCTTCTTGAAGCGCGTCTCGGCAGCCGGGTTGTCCGGGTTCTTGTCCGGGTGCAACTTGGCAGCGAGCGCGCGGAAGGCCTTCTTGATCTCGGCTTCGGTCGCGCCCGGCCGGATGCCGAGCGTCTCGTAGAGCTCCGCGTGCATTACAGCTCGCGATTGCTCGTCCGGCGCTCGTGCAATCGGCGCGCCGAGTGCTCGATGGTCGAAGCGACGCCGTCGATGCTGGAGTACATGTCGGCGGTCTCGCTCGACGCGTGGAGCAGCTCGCCCCCGGTGCGTAGCGAGCATTCCGCGCGATGCCGGTGCTTGTCGACGATGATCGTGAGGTGTGCGAACGACGGCCCGCGAACATGTTTGGCCACCTTGCTGAAACGCTTCACGGCCCAGCCCTTGATCGCCTCGGTGCTCTCGACATTACGGAAAGTGAATTCCAGCTCCACGTTGACTCCTAGCAGAGGTTGCGACGCTTGGACGAGGGGAGGATTCCCATCGCCTCGCGATACTTGGCCACGGTGCGGCGGGCGATGTCGATGTTCTCGCGCTGCAAGAGCACGACGACCTGATCGTCCGAAAAGGGTGCGTTCGGGTCCTCGGTCGCGATCAACTTCTTGATGCGACGCTTCACCGACTCGGCGGCGACCTGCTCGCCGTGCACGGCGTTGACGCCGTTGTTGAAGAAGAACTTGAGCTCGTAGAGCCCTTGCGGGCACTGGACGTACTTGTTGCTCGTCACCCGGGACACGGTCGACTCGTGAACGCCCACCTCGTCCGCCACATCCTTGAGCACCATCGGCCGCAGAAAGTCCGGTCCGCGGTCGAAGAACTGGTACTGACGCCGGAGAATCGACTTCATCACCTTGCCGATGGTGTCCTGCCGCCGCCAGATCGACTTCAGTAAGAAGTCGGCGCTCGACAGTCGCTCCTTGATGTAGTCACGCTCCACGCGGGTGCTGTCTTTTCCTTCGAGGACACTCTTGTAGTACTTGGACACGCGCAGCTTCGGCAGCCCATCCTCGTTCTGTACTACCTGCCACTCGTCCCCGACCTTGAAGACGTACACGTCGGGAGAGATATATTGCGGTTCGCTCCCGGTGAAGTTGCGACCCGGCCAGGGCTCCAACTGCTTGAGCATACGGTGATACTCGACCACGTCCTCCTCGACCAAGGCCAGCGCCCGGGCGATTCCAGCGTAGTTGCGCTTTTCGACGTCGCCGAGATGGTACCGGATGATGTCAGGGAGGAATGGGTCCTCGGGGAACAACATGCGCGCCTGGGTCAAAAGGCAGTCGATGAGGTCGCTGGCGCCACAGCCGAAGGGGTCCAAGGCCTGGATGACCAGGAGCCCACCCTCCGCGTCCTCCAGATCGATGCGCTCGTCGTCGGTTTCAGTGTCGGCGTTGTGCTCATCCACGATCTCCTGGAGCGACACCGGGAGCCACCCGCGTTCGTCGAGATTGTTGATGATGAGCATCGCCGCAGCGCGCTCTTTGTCGGTGCAGCTCTGCATCTGGAGCTGCCAAGCGAGGTGCGCCGGGAGCCCCTCAACCTCGGTGAGATTGGTCTCGATCGGCGGCAGCTCGTCCATGCCGCTGGAGCCCCGTTCCCCGCTCGGGCCCCGATCGGTCATGTTTTCCAAGACCCGGCTCCAATCGGTCTCCCCCTCCCCGCTGCCATTCTGCTGCTCGGCGGAGTCGTTGACCTCAGCCGTCTGCGCGGCGGTGGCCTGACCGGCGCCTTCTACCTGCACGCTACCGGGCACCTCCTCGAGGGTCGGGTTCTCCATCAGCTCCGTCTGTAGCTGCTCGACCAGCTCCATATGGTTGAGCTGCAAGAGCTTGAGCGCCTGCTGAAGCTGAGGCGTGATCGCGAGTGTCTGCGTGAGCTTTTGTTGAAGACGCAGGCTCTGCTTGAAATCCATAGCCATCCGGCGAGAGGCTCCCGGCAAAAGCAAGATTGGAGGTTCGCTTCCCGAACCCGCTCGCTTGTCTTGTACCCACAGAGTATCGCATTCGGCCCAGAGCGTGCAAGGGGCAGGCGCGCTTAGTTGGTCACCCAGTCCGCCGCGCGTGTCGGCTCACCGAGCCATGAAACCGGGCGCCTGCGGGGATGGGGAGAGCGCCACGTCCCAGCGCGTTACCCAACGCGCTGGGCGCCGGAGGCCGGAAAGCGAAGCTTGGAGGCCGGAGGTCATGGCGCGGTAGGGGAAGGGGCGCGTGCCCCTTCCCCCGTTTGGGACTAGGAGTCCAAACGGAAGGCGGTCCCAAAGTAGCGGGCGCGTGCGTGCGGGTCGGCGGCGACCTCCGCCGGCGTCCCCTGCGCCTGAATGAGGCCCGCATCGACGAGGATGGCGCGGTCGACCGTACCCAGAGTCTCGCGGACGGCGTGGTCGGTCAGGAGCACCCCGACGCCACCCGAGGCCAACTCCCGAAAAATAGCCTGTAAATCCTGAATTGCGACCGGGTCGAGACCGGCGAATGGCTCATCGAGCAGCATCACCGATGGCTGAATTGCCAAAAGCCGGGCGATCTGGAGCCGACGCCGCTCACCCCCCGAGAGTCCGGACACGGCGCGTCGGGCGAGCCCGCCGATGCCCACCCGCTCCAGAAATTCCGCCGGCAGGCCTTCGCGCCCGCTGACCTGGAGCGCGAGCACCACGTTGTCGGCCACGCTCAGATCGCGAAACAGCGAATCTTCCTGGGGCAGGTAGCCCAGGCCGCGGCGCGCGCGCGCATCGAGCGGGAGCCCATCCACCGACGCGCCCGCGAGGCTGACCGTCCCCCCGTCGGCGCGCTCCACCCCAGCAAGGATGCGAAACACCGTGCTTTTCCCCGCGCCGTTCGGACCGAGCAGCCCTACGATCTCGCCAGCAGCGACGTCGAAGGAGATGTCGTCCACCACCGCCCGGCCGGCGTACACTTTTCGCAGCGAGCGGGCGGAGAGCGGCGGCGCGGCAATCAAAGCCGATCCCACCTCAGGTCGAGGCGCGCGTCGCAGATCTCTGCCCCCGGCTCAGGGCAGGAGGCCTCATCGAAACTCTCCAGGTGCAGAACGGCTGAGCCCGACGCCGCGTTCTCGTCGACGATCTTCAGGTAGAGATCGACCGTCACATCGACGAAGCACCCGGATGCAACGACCGGATCGTACTCGACCGTCGGGAGGACGCCCGACAGCGCTTGCATGAAGTCGCCGCCCTGCTCACCCTCCTCGAAGGTGACCTGGGTTTCGCCAAGGGGGTCCAGCATGTCGATGGTGGTCGTCCACGGCAGATCGACGATGCCGGGCAACTCCATGGGTACGTCGAAGGTTTCAAGGCCATCATCGGGGAGCAGCGCGTCTTCGAACGCGCCACCGAGGCACATGTCGGTGGCGCTGTTGACCGTCACCTCGAAGTCGCCGCCCTGGAAGCCGGGCGCTGCTTCTTTGGTCGATTCACAGGCTACCAGGAGCGCGACGAGCACGAGTCGGATCATGCGGTCATCGTATCCGACGGGCTAAGGTGCCGCTCATGAGGCTTCCTGTCAGCGCTGTGCAACGCGTCGCTGCCGCGGTGGTCGGCGCCGCCCGCATCGTCGTCGCCCGGCTGCCGGCCCGCTGGAAGAAGACCCTCGATGATCGCGTATTTGGTGCGATCTTCCAGGTGACACGGGTCACCAACGACGCCTACGGCTGGAAAGCCCCTCCGGCCGGCGACCAGGACCCATGAGCTTTTCGGTCCGACTCTCCGCGGCCGTCGCGCGAACGGGCACTCCGTTGTGCGTGGGGATCGATCCGTGGGCGGACCGCCTTCCGGGCCGTCGTGCCCTCCGCGAGGCCGATCGTAGCGCGCTCGCAGCGCTGTCGCTCCGCTTCGGACTGGCGGTCGTGACGGCATGCGCAGACCTCGTCCCCGCGGTCAAGCCACAGTTCGCGTTCTTCGAGGCGCTCGGGCCCGCCGGGATGTCCGCGCTTGCCGAAGTCTGTCGGGCGGCGCGCCAGGCGGGACTCCTCGTCGTCGGGGACGCCAAGCGCGGCGACATCGGGTCCACCGCTTCGGCCTACGCCGAGGCCACGCTCGCTCCCGATGCCCCCTTCCCCTGCGACGCGCTCACCGTCTCGCCCTTCCTCGGCCCCGACACGCTCGAGCCCTTCCTCCGTGTGGCACGCGCCCAAGCACGCGGGCTCTTCGTGCTCCTACGGACCTCCAACCCGGGAAGCGCCCGCTGGCAGGCTCCGGTGATCGATGACCTGGCCGCGTGGATCGAGGCGCAGAACGCCGACGGCGATCCCTACGGTGCGGTTGGGGCAGTCGTCGGCGCCACCCATCGGGAGGGCAGCGAGTTGCGCCGCCGGATGCCGCGAACCTGGCTGTTGGTGCCGGGCTTCGGGGCGCAGGGGGGCTCCGCCGCGGATGCGCGCGCGCTCGTGCACGACAACGGCCTCGGCGCGCTGATCAACAGCTCCCGCGGGGCAACGTTCCCCGCCGCCCCGGATGATGCTTACGACGACGACCCGGCCGCGTGGATCCGGACGCGGGTCTTGGAAACGCGGGCGGAGCTGGCGCGCGGATGACCCTCCTCGTGGCCCTGGCCTGCTCCCCGCCAGATCGGGTGGCCGGCGTGCTCCACGATGCGCTTCGAGGCGTGCCGATCGTCGGTGCCACCGTGCGTGCCGAGGCGGCCGAGAGTGGGTGCGTGCGGGTGTCCAGCGTGACCGATTCGGAAGGTCGCTTTGCCGTCGACGCGCCCTGCGCCCGCAGCAAGTTCTCCCCGACCGACGAGCGTTGGTCGCTGGCCGACGTCGTGGTCCTGGCTGGCACCGCCCCGCTTCAGCTCGACGCATGGCCCGCGCCGGCCGCCGACGGGCTCTATCGGCTGCGCGGCGACGAGCTCCTGACCCTGACAACGAACACGCCCCTGGGCAGCCTGCGACTCGCTGGCGGCGATGTCCGCTATCCGCTGGTCCTTCCCGGCGAGCCGCCGGCCATCGCGGATGCCGACTATGTGCTCGTCGCCGGGACCGGCCTCGACGGCTGGGCTCTTTCCCCGCTGATCCCTTCGCCCATGCTCCGCGTCGACGGCCCCGAGGGGCCCTCCACCTTTGGCGCGTGGTCCGTTGTGGGGGCGGAGGTCGGGGTGGACGGCAGCGTCGCGCTCCGCGCGCCGGCCACTATCGATCGCGACGTCAACCTGCCTCCAGCACGGCGAATCCGCTACCTATCCCTGAGCGACCAGACCCCCGGATCGTGGATCCTGACTCAGAGCGATGCGAGCCGCGGCGTGGTGATCGATCTCGTCGACGACTGAGAAGGGCTGGTCGGAGCCATGCGCCCGCGCCATCCGGACGACGGTACCCCAGCAGGCCTCGGCGTAGGCTTCGGCGGAGGCGTGCGCCCCCCGATCTACGGCAGGCGCCAACTGCATGCCGAAGCGCTGAAAGGGGAGCGCGTGCACTCCCGCCGCTCGGACCGCCCGGTCTGTACCCCAGACCGCCGCTGGAACCACGTCCACACCGTGCTCCCAGCACGCCTGCACCAGCCGTAGAAACACCTTCTCATTGAGGCGACCGGTGCGGGTGCGGGTGCCCTCCGGGAACACGTGCAGGTTCGCGCCGAGCTTCATCATCGCGATCGCATCGGTGACGACCTTCTGCCGCGACTCCTTGCTGGAGCGGTCGAAGTAGATGACGCCACTCACGTAGCCGGTGAGCCCAAAGAACGGGATGTAGGCCACCTCCTTCTTACTGATCCCCTGGCTGGAGGTGACGTACATGAGCATGCCCACATCCTCCCAGCTCCGGTGATTGGAGATGACCAGGTAGCCCCGCTTCGTGGGCAGGTTCTCGCGACCGAGGATCGTGGTGCGACCCATGCACGTGACGTAGGTGCACAACCAGCCGAAAACCCGACCGCCGAAGATGGAGTAGCGTTCGCGCCGGCCCCGCGGAATTACCGCAAACGGCAGGATCAACGGGGTGACCAGCGCACCCCAGAGGATGATCTCGAACAGACCGAAGATGGCCCAGAAGGCGCCGAACATGGGCGCCAACTGTATCCCTCCGGCTTGTAGCCCGCACCGCACGACCGCGGCCACGGCGTCCCGGGAATCCGGTTAGGCAGGCCCATGTTCCAGGCCTCCGAAATCAAGCGCCTCGTGGAATCGGCCATCCCCGGTGCGGTGGCGATCATCATCGATGACGCCAACGACGGCGAGCACTTCCAGGGGGAGGTGATGTCGCCCAGCTTCGTTGGGATGAACCTGGTGAAGCAGCATCAGGCCGTCTATGCGGCGCTCGGCCCGCGCATGGGCCGCGAAATTCACGCCCTCGCCCTGAAGACCTACACCCCCGAGGCCTGGCAGAAAGCCGGCAAGGATCGTTCATGAGCGTCCACGACAAGATCGACAGCATCCTCAAGGCCAATGACGTGGTGCTCTTCATGAAGGGCAACCCGATGTTCCCGCAGTGTGGATTCTCGAACAAGGCCACGGCCATCCTCAAGGAATGCGGCGTCAAGTTCGCGCACGTCAACGTGCTCGAGGACGGCGAGATTCGCGAGGGCGTGAAGGCCTTCAGCCAATGGCCCACCATCCCGCAGCTCTTCATCCGCGGCGAGTTCGTCGGTGGCTCGGACATCATGATGGAGATGTACCAGAACGGCGAGCTGCAGAAGGCGCTCGCAGGTCCCTGATACACTCGTCCCATGGTGATCGTGCCCGCCCGTGACGAAGGCCCGCGGATCGCCGCGGTCGTGCGAGGCGTCGTGGCCGTACTTCCGGGGGTGGAGGTCGTCGTCATCGAGAACGGCTCGAGCGATGACACGGCAGAGCGCGCGCGGGAGGCCGGCGCCACCGTGCTGCACTCGCAAGTCGGCTACGCACGCGCCCTTCGCGTCGGATTTGCGCACGCCCACGCGTCCGGAGCGCCGTGGGTGGTCACCGTCGACGGGGACGGGCAGCATCCTCCCGAGGCCCTCGCCAGCCTGCTCCTGGGGCTGGACGACGCCGACCTCGTGGTTGGCAGCCGCTTCTTGCAGGGAGCGGGGTACCCCGTTCCGGCCCGACGCCGCCTCGCCATCGGCGCCCTGTCGGCTTGGGCAAGCTTGTTTGGCGGCCAGGCGCTGACGGATGTCACCAGCGGACTCCGCGCCATGCGGCCGGGTGTGGTCGCCGACTTTGCCTCCGCCTACCCGACGGATGTAGCCGATGGCAACGTCCTGGTACGCGCGCTGAGGGCCGGCTGGCGCGTGCGCGAGGTTCCCGTGGCGATGCGTCCGCGCCTTGGCGGCTCGTCGCAACACCAGAGTCCCAGAAAAAGCGCGCTCTTCGCGCTTCGGATGGCCCAGTTGTGCGTTCGGGAGGGGCTGAGTCACCCAGGGCGCGCCCCGCGCCTCCCAAGCGATCAAGCGCCGGTGGGCCGTGGGTGACTGCCGGGTGGGGGAGAGGGCCACGCTCCGGCGCGTTATGAACGCGGCGGGACCCGGACTTCCCGGCGCCGAAGGCCGGAAACCGAAGGTTGCAGGCCGAAGGGAATGGCCCGGTAGGGGGAGGCGCGGCGAGCGTCCTCCCCCGAGTTCACGGCTCGCGCCGGGCGAGCATGAAGTAGTGTTCTTCGGGCTTGCCGCGCTTCCACACCTTCCCGACCACCATGCCGTCGATCACCTTGCGGACTCGGTCGATCATGTGACCGTATACAAGTCCGGAAATACCGCCTTCGTTGCCGACCACTCCCGGCCACCCCTCGGGGACAGATGTCGGAAGGGAGGTGTAGTCGAACCAGACCTCGTCCCCGTCCTGCCGGACGGAAAAGTGACCTGGCCCGGTAGCGAAGGCGAACTTCTGCACATTGATCCCCTGTACCTGACCTGCCCTCAGCACCACGTGCTTTTCGAAGCGGTCGAAGAACGGTGGCAGGTCGTTCTGTCCTTCGTGGCGGACAATCTCCCCTTCCCCCGCGACCAGCTCCGCGAGGGAGAGCGGCAGGCCCTCGTTCCAGAGCCGGCGCATCTCCCGCTTGGGCAGGCCGTGCATGTAGTTGACCCGCTCCTGCAGCGGGCGGCTGGTGAGGGCGGCGCGGAAGGCGGCGAGGTCGTCCGTCAGGGTAGGGAGTGGAACCATGCCGCGGGGGCTATCACTCCGCGTATCCGAGAGCCTTGAGCAGCGCCTCGTCAGGGCCCAGCTCGCCTTCGCCGACCGGAACGAGCTCCACTTCGGGATGGGCCGCCAGCCAGGTGGCGTCGATGCCCTGAAGCGAGGCAGGCAGCTCCGCGAGCGGGGCCAACTCGCCGGGATCGGCCCCGAGGTCGTAGATTTCGCGGCTGCCGTCATCACCCGTGATGAGCTTGTGCGGGCCGACCCTGAAGGCGCGCCTGATGCGGTCGAAGCGCGCGCCGTACGGCGCCATCAGGTCCTTCTTGAGCGTGTAGTAGAGGTCCGCCACCTGCACCGTTTCGGTGCGCTGGAAGCCCTTGGCGCTGAGCCCAGCCGCGGTCAGGATCATCGCGCCGAGGTCGTGGGTCTGGATCGGCGCGGGGTCACGTCCGGCCTCGAAGCCGGACCCTTTCGCCAGAAACGGCACATGCAGCACTGGCTCGTAGACGTCCTTCGCGTGCTCCACCAGGCCGTGTTCACCCAGATACTCACCGTGGTCCGCCAGGATGAACACGTGTTCGAACCGACCCGCACGATCCAAAAACTGCCCGAGATGATCGTCGACGAAACGCAGTTCGCTGTCGTAGGCCTCGATCCAGGAGTCGCGGACGGCGGCGTCGAGCGTTCCGCCCTTGAGCAGGGACTTGACCACCTTCTGATAGCCGCGCGTCCCTGGAAGGCCCTTTCGCAGCCGCTCCGGGCGCTTGACGTAGCCTCGCCGCGCCTTGTAGGGCCGGTGAGCATCCATCAAATTCAAAAATAGTAAGAGCGGGCGAGGGTCCTCCTCTTTGAGTGCCTGATCCGCCATCGCGATCACCCGATCGGCGGCAAGGTATGGAACCCCGCGCGGGTCGCGGTCCAGGCCATCGTTCATCCACACGTCGAAGCCCTGGTCCAGGCCGTAGCTAGGATGGAGGAAAGCAAGATTTCCAGCGATGCCGACAGTCCGCCAACCGGCGTCCCGTAGGCGCTCGGCGACGGTGTCCTGGCCATCGGCGAGCGGGGCCCCCTTTCGAGGATCGTCGCGGCCGACGCTGCGGGCGCCGTGTTCGCGCTGGCTCTTCCCGGTGAACATCGACGCGTGCGCCGGCAGGGTCCACGGGGCGTCGGTCCACGCGTTGTCCCACACCCGGGCGCCGGCGGCCCAGCGGTCCAGTCGCGGCGAGGTTTCCTCCGGGTACCCGTACATCCCCAGGTGGTCGGCACGCACCGTGTCGAGGACCACCACGAGCACGTCGCCACCCGTACTGACCGGGCGATGCTGTCGCGACGCTGTCGCGCTATCGAGCGCCGCCGATAGCGCCTTCTGGTCCGACAGGATCAGCGTTTCAGGCAGCACCGGCCAGTCGACCAGCAGGGCCTCCCCGCCCTTCGCCGTGCGCCGTGCCGACGGCGACCGGGACGACTCCCGCTCCGCGCAAGAGCAGCCCAGGGTCAACAGCGCCAGAAAAAGCACCGCCTAGTCCGGGGCAGTCACGCGCACGACCTCTTCGAGCGAGGTCATGCCCTCCCGGAACTTGGTGAGCGCGCTCATCCGCAGGGTTTTCATGCCCTGCCGAATCGCCTCGCGCTTGAGCTCCAGGGTCGACGCGCCGTTGAGGATGAACTCTTTGACCTCATCGTTGGTCACCATGATCTCGTAGACCGCGATGCGGCCCTTGTAGCCCGTGTTGTTGCAGGTTTTGCAACCCTGGCCGCGCATCGGCTTGACCTGGTCAATCTCTTCGGGGGGAATCCCCACGTCGATGAGCTGCTGCCGCGTGACCTCGACCGGGCCCTTGCAGTCGGAGCACAACTTCCGGACCAGACGCTGGGCGCCGATGAGGTTGACGGAGCTCGCGACGAGGAAGGGCTCGATGCCCATATTGAGCAGACGGCTGACCGTGCTCGGCGCGTCGTTGGTGTGCAGGGTCGAGAGCACAAGGTGACCGGTGAGCGCCGCCTTGACGGCGATCTCCGCCGTTTCGAAGTCTCGAATCTCGCCGACCATGATGATGTCCGGGTCCTGGCGCAAGAAACATCGCAACGCCGCGGCGAAGTTCAGGCCAATCTCGTCGTGCATCTGGACCTGGTTGATGCCGTAGAGGTTGTACTCGATCGGGTCTTCGGCCGTGCTGATGTTCTCGGTGCTCTTGTTGAGCTCGGAAAGCGTGGAGTACAGCGTGGTCGTCTTTCCGGAGCCGGTCGGGCCAGTGATGAGGATCATCCCGTACGGCTTGGCGATGGCCTCTTTGAAGCTGCGGAGAATGGACTCTTCGAAGCCGAGCTTGGTCATGTCCAACTGGAGGTTGGACTTGTCCAGGAGCCGCATGACCGTCTTTTCTCCCCAGAGCACCGGGCAGATGCTGACGCGAAAGTCCATCTCCTTGCCCTTGCCCATCTTGAGCTTGATGCGACCATCCTGTGGAAGGCGCCGCTCGGCAATGTCAAGGTTGGACATGATCTTCAAGCGGCTGGTGATCGCGTTTTTCAGGCGAAGCGGCGGCTTCATGACCTCGTAGAGCATGCCGTCGATGCGATACCGGATGCGAAGCTGCTTCTCATAGGGCTCGATGTGGATGTCGGACGCGCCCTTCCGGATCGCGTCGAGCAGCACGAGGTTGACCAGCTTGACGACCGGCGCGTCGCCGGCGCTCTTTTCGAGATCGAGAACGTTGATGTCTTCGTCGACCTCGCCCGCCAGTTCGACGTCGTCCTCCCCGCCGGAGAAGTCCACCATCACGTCTTCGAAGGTGACGTTGCTGGTGTAGTATTTCTCGATCGACTCCGCGATCTGGCCCTCAGAGGCGACCACAATGTCGATGTTGAAGTTGGTGATGAACTTGATGTCATCGACCGCATAGATGTTGGACGGGTCGGCCATCGCGATGATCAGCGTGTTGCCCGACTTGTTGATCGGGATCACCTGGTGGCGAACCACAACCTCCTTCGGAATCAGCTTGAGCACCTCGGAGTCGATCTCGAAGTCGCGGAGATTGATCGACGGAACGCTGTACTGCTTGCTCAAAAAGGCGGTGAGCTCGTTCTCTTCGATGTAGCCGAGCTTGGTGAGCTGGTGCCCCAACCGGCCGCCGGCGGCGCGCTGGCCCTCCATCGCTTTTTGAAGCTGCAGCGGCGAAATCAGGTTTTCGCGAACAAGAAGCTCGCCCAATCGGGCGTTGGAGGCAGTGGCGGTCGGAGTCGACTTACGTTCGTCAGCCATACGGTATCCCTCAGCGCGCGGATCCTACCGCACTCGCCCCTCCGGTGCGCGCCGCGGCCCGATGATCGTCCGATTCTCCACCCAGCAACGCCCTACCAGAATGCCGACAGGCTCGACAGAAGCGCGGCGAGGAGCGCGCCGAGCAACCATGGCCAGAGCGCGCGGAATCCGGTCGGAGGGCGGTAGACGGAAGGCGCGACCCCGGGCGGAAGAATGAGCGCCTCGGCGGGTGGATTGCGCAACAGCGCGCTGTGCACCAGCAGACGAGCGTTGGTGTCGCCGGCCGGCTCCAAAAGCCGGTAGGCGTCGCGGACCGCCGGATTGGGCGGGGTCCAGTCGAAGAACAGATCGACGAGGTACGCGAGCCGTGCCGATGCGGGGAGCTCGCGGACTCCGGACTCGTCGGGAGTCAGCGCGTCGGTCGGGAGGACTCCCGGCCCCGGGAACGCGGGCAGGGCGTGCTCGTAGAGCGCCCGGCCCACCTGGGGCGCCACCCCCTCATCGACGCGGAAGCTCGGCGCTCGCTCCCCCAACTCCAACCGAAACGACGCCATCCAGCCGATCGCATCTTCGTCACGGTCGACCAGCGCTCGAAACACCGACCAACCAGCGCCAGCCTGGGCGTTCCAAAGCTGCGTGAACGCTGGTCCCGCTGGGGAGGCCCGGAGCGCCTGGAGCAGGCGGAATTCGGCTAAGTCCAACGGCAGCACGGCCATCGGGGCTAGTATATACTTCCATCACCATGCCGCTGCTGGTCCTCTTCTTCGCCTGCGGCGAGCCGCCACCCACTCCAGTGACGGAAGGCTCTCCCGCCACGCCGATCTGGACCAAGCCAGGCAAGACCGCGGCGCCGCCGCCGGACTCGGACGGAGTCGTCGTCGACACCGTGGTGACCCGTCCCGCCGCAGACACGGTGCGTTTTGTGGCCCTCGGCGATGCCGGCATGGGCACGTCCTTGCAGTACGACGTCGCGGATGGCATGGAGACGGTCTGCGCGGTGCGCGGCTGCGACTTCGCCATCTATCTGGGCGACAATTTCTACGACTCCGGCGTCGATGATCGCTTCGACATCCAGTTCGAGTCCAAGTTCGAGCTCCCCTACGCCAACCTGGCTTTTCCGTTCTACCCGGCGCTCGGCAATCACGACTACGGGGCCGGCGGCTCGGGCTACGAATTCTGGCGCGCGCCGATCTACGTCGAGTACAGCGACCGGTCCGACAAGTGGGTGTTTCCGGCCCAATACTACCGGATCGATGCAGGCGTCGCCGAGCTCTTCGCGCTCGACACCAACGCGATGGTGTGGGGCTTCTTCGACGAGCAGCTGGCGTGGATGAAGGAACGGGCACCGCTTTCCACGGCGGCATGGACCTTCGCGTATGGGCACCACCCCTATCGAAGCAATGGTCCCCACGGCGACGCAGGGGACTACGACGGCGGTCCCGCCTCACCGATCGGCAACGGCACCTACGTGAAGGAATTCATGGACCAGGCCGTCTGCGGCGTGGTGGACATGTACTTGTGCGGTCACGACCACAGCCTGCAGTGGATCACCGAGACTTGCGGCGGCACCGAGCTCATCGTCAGCGGCGCCGGCGCCCGCACGACCAGCCTGTACCCGGGCCACGACACCTGGTACGAGGACGCCGACGAGGGCTTCGTTTGGATCGAAGCGGACAGCGCCAAGATGACGGTGGCCTTCTACGACGCCGATGGCCGACTCGGGTTCGAACGCACGCTCCTCAAATAGATCAGGGGACGCCGCCCCCCGGTCCGCCGCCGAGCCCACCGTCCTCGCCCCCGCAGCACTGCACGATGAGCGGTGCGCCCTCCGATACAAAACCGTCCCCGCCCGAGCTCCAGAGCGAATTCGGCGCGAAGCCAACCTCCCGCCCGGCGCAGCTGCCGTTGTACGTGAGCCGATACTCCAGTTCGGTCTCCTGGTACCGGGTGGGCGCGTAGGTGTCGCCGGGCTCCACCGCCGCGCCCAGCTCGACTTGCCAGGTAAGGATGGTGGCACCGTCGCTGTCGATGATGGTCGACGAGGGGGACGGCGAGATTTCCGAGACCGCCCAATCCCGCGGAACCTTCTCACTGATGCTGGCCTTGCCGGAGTGGCGGCCGAGGTTGGTCACTTCGACCACCACCCGGGTCGACTGTCCGATCCCCAGCTCGAACCAGTTCATGCTGCGGCCGACGATGAACACCGGCTCGTCGTCGATGTAGTCCCACACGCTGTGCTGCGTCTCGGCGAGGCCGTCCACCGATGACCAATCGTGGTGGTCCTCGCTGCCATCGCGGTCCTCGTCCGACGAGTCGTTGGTCCAGCCGGCGATGCGGGTCGGCGCGCGAGAGCCGTTGAAGGTGTAGTCGGCTCCCGAGGCGGTGTACTGGTTGTGCTCCACGCACCACCAGGCTTCAGTATCCGAGGAGCTGCTCCACACGGCGTAGGGCAGGGTCAGCTTCGAGCCCGGCTCAATTTCCAGGGAGGTGTCGGTGGTGCCGCCAACGGCATCTTGCGATTCCGTGCTGATGAAGGTGTACCAGCGCTCGAAACACACTGCGTAGGGACCGATATTGTCGATCGTGAGCCCATCGCTGCCATAGGCCACCGTCGCGAACCCGCGGTCCACGGCCTCGGCCAGTTCGATGCATGCGTCCGGCTCGCACTCGCCCGGATCGACGTCGGCCTCGCCCTCTTCGCCATCCGGGTCCTGGCCCGGCGGGGTGGGCTCGGTATCTTCCTCAGCTTCTTCCTTCCACTCCGGCCACGCGTCACCAGCCGTGTCACCTTTGGACGAGGTCGGGTCGCACGCCAACACCAGGGCCAGAAACATCAGGCCTCCCGGACCAAGCCTACCACCGAATGTCGTCAGTCGCCCGTGCCGAGGAGAAGGAAGACGGCGCCCACATTGGCGGTGGACGAGTCCCAATTCGTGGCGCCGATGCCGAGATCGTCAAAGCCGTCGCCGTCGGTGTCGCCCAGGAAGGCGACCGATGCGCCGAGCGCCTCGCTGGCGCTGGTCCCGGTGACCAGGAAGTCGGCGGCGGTGACGGAATAGCTTCCCGAGGCGACGGGGCCGTACCAGAGGCCCACGGCACCAGCGCCGGAGAAGGTGGCGGTGTCGTAGGAGGTGCCGCCCACGGCGATGTCGGTGTTGCCGTCGCCGTTGAAGTCGCCGCCACCGGCGACAGAGCGCCCGACGACGTCGCCGGTGAAGGTGCCCTCCACCTCGATGCTGGAGGTCGTCGCGAGGCCGCTGGCGCTCGATAGGAACACGCTGGCGGAGCCCGCCGTGGTGTACGCGCCAACGGTGTCGAAGTCGGCGCCGACGATGAGGTCGTGCGTGCCGTCCCCGTCAACATCACCGGCCCCATCCATGCTCCGCCCGAACTGGGCGTCGGTCACGGACGGCCCGACCAGCGTGACATCGGGCACCGTCGCGAGGCTGCCGCCCACGATCGTGGTTTCTCCGTAGATGACGTAGACCTCGCCCTGCCCGGTGTAGGTGGCGCTCGCCTCTGCCTTGTAGGCGCCGATCACGATCTCGCCGATGCCGTCCCCGGTCATGTCGGGGACCAAGGCGACGACCTGCCCGGCCTGATCGCTCGCGGCCGAACCGTAGAAGAGCTCGCCGCTGGCCGAGGCCATCGCGTGCGTCCCCGTCGTGCCCCCCGGGAAATAGGCGGCGGCACCCTCCGCGCTGCTGGTCGTCGCGATGTCATAGCCATACGCGCCGGCAAGGACGTCCGCTCGACCGTCCCCATCCACGTCCACGCCACCGGAGACGTCGTATCCCACGTTGTCCGCGCCGCGGATTCCCTGGATGATCAGCGTGGCGCTGGCGCGCGTCAGCGAGCCGGACGGGCTGGAGAAAACCGTGGCATCGCCAGGCGACATTGACGAGTACCGGGTGTTGGGCGCACCAACAACGAAATCCACCGAGCTGGCCCCGGTGAAGTTCCCCCCCGCGGAGATTTGGAAGCCGACGTAGTCCGGGTTGGTGGCGCCCGACGTCCCGCTGATCGTGGCGAGCCCAGCCTCAGCGGCGGTCAACTCGACCCCGCCGGACGTGGCGCCGCCAGCGTAGATCCAGGCGCGCCCCGCATTCGGACTGGTGGTGGCCGGGTCGTAGAGGCTCCCGCCAAAACCGATGTCTGCGTTCCCGTCCCCGTCGAGATCACCGACCCCATCGACGGTGATGCCGACGTTGTCCCCCGACGTGGCGGGGACCAGATTCACGCCGTACCAATAGGCCTGGTCATGATCGGTGACCAGGGCAACGCCGCTGAGCGCGCAGTCGTCCGAGGTAGCCTCGCAGTCGTTGACCACGAAGTCCTCGCAGACCGCCGCTGCTCCCGGAAACACAGTGTCATCGGTGTCGTCGCAGTCGGTGTCGTCGGCGACGTATCCGCTGGGCGCGGCGCACGCGGAGGTGGTGACCGCGGCGTCGCCGTAGGTGTCCCCGTCAACGTCGGCGTACCAGGCGGTGGTCGCGCCCTCGTCGATCGTGCCGTCGCAGTCGTTGTCGAGGCTGTCGCACAGCTCCGTCGCGCCCAGGTAGACGGTGTCGTCGGTGTCGTCACAGTCGTCCGTCGACGCGGTGGACAGTGCTTCGAAGGCGTCGTCGCAGTCGGCATCCACTGAGGCCCGCGTGTCGGCCGAGGTGTCGAGCATCCCGTCGTCATCGTCGTCGTCGTAGCAGGTCTCGCCCCCGTCACAGTCGTTGTCGACGCCGTTGGCGAGGACCTCGGTGGCGCCCGGGTGGACGGTGTCATCGGTGTCGTCGCAGTCGGTGTTGTCGACGAGGTAGCCGGAAGGCTCGTCGCAAGCGGAGAGGCCGAGGAACTCGCTACCGTAGCTGTCCGTGTCGGCATCCTCCCACCACGAGGTCTGGCCGGAAGCGCCGGCGTCGTCGTCGTCGGCGTCACCGTTGCAGTCTTCATCCACGCTCGCGGCGTCGCAGACCTCGGTGGCGGCCGGGTTGATGGCGGCGTCGGTGTCGTCGCAGTCGGAGTCGTCGGCAACGTAGTCGGCAGGTGCATCGCAAGCCATGTTCATCGCGAACTCGTCGCCGTAGCCGTCGCTGTCGACGTCAGCATACCAGGCGGTGTGCCCTGTGGCGCCGCTGTCGTCGTCGTCGGCGTCGCCATTGCAGTCTTCGTCGGTGTCAGCGCCGTCGCAGATCTCGGTGGCGCCGGGGTGGACCGCATCATCGCTGTCGTCGCAGTCGGTGTCGTCGGCGACGTAGTCGCTGGGTTGGTCGCAATCGGCGTCCGTCGCGGCGATGTCGCCGTAGCCGTCGGAGTCAACGTCGGCGTACCAGGTCAGCACGTCGACCGCGCCGTCCTCGTCGATCACGCCGTCGCAGTCATCATCGTCACCATCACAATACTCGGAGGCCCCAGGGAACTCGGCGCCATCGCTGTCATCACAGTCCGTCGCAGGCTCGGCATCGCTCCCCTCGCCCGCGTCGGCGCAGTCCGTGTCGGTCGAGACGACGGTCGCCGTCCCGATGAGCCTGTAGCCGTCGCTGTCGGCGTCGGTCCAACAGGCCTCGCCGCCGTCGCAATCCTCGTCGTCGCCGTTGCCGGTGGTCTCGGTGGCGCCCGGGTGATCGTCGCCGTCGCTATCGTCGCAATCGGTCGCGTCCGCGACGTAGTCCGTGGGCTGATCGCAGCGGCTCACACTCGTGGCGGCGTCACCGTAGCCGTCGGCATCGGCATCCGCATACCAAGCCGTTTCGCCATCCGCGCCACTGTCGGAATCATCGGCGGCCCCCGAACAGTCCTCGTCGACGCTCGCCGCATCACAGACCTCGATCTCGCCCGGGTTCACCCCCTCCGCGCCGTCGTCGCAATCGGTCGCATCCGCGACAAATCCGGCCGGGCGCTCGCAATCCACGTCGGTGGTCGCCAAGTCGCCGTAGCCGTCCACGTCGGCGTCCCGGTACCAGGTGACCACGTCTACGGCAGCGTCCTCGTCGACCTCGCCGTCGCAGTCGTCGTCGTCACCGTCACAATACTCGTCAGCGCCTGGATACTCGTCGGCATCGCTGTCGTCGCAGTCGGTGTCGAGCGCGGAATACCCGAGGGGCGCCTCACAAGCGACTTGAACGACGGCAGCGTCACCATAGGCGTCGCCGTCCCCATCCGCGTACCAGGTCAGCGCGTCGGCGGAAGTAGCCTCGTCCACGTCGCCATCGCAGTTGTCGTCGATCCCATTGCATGCTTCGAGCGCGGTGGGGAACACGTCGTCGTCGAAGTCGTCGCAATCCGTCGCATCCGCGACGTGATCGGCCGGGGCCTCACACGCGACCTGCGAATTGGTGGCGTCGCCGTACCCGTCCCCGTCGGAATCGGCGTACCACGCTGCCGCATCGATGGCGCTCGGCTCGTCCACCTCACCATCACAGTCGTCGTCGTCACCATCACAGCGTTCGTCCGCGCCGGGGTGCTCCGCCTCGTCGGTGTCGTCGCAGTCGGTGTTGTCGGCCGTGTACCCCGAGGGCTGCGTGCAAGCGACTTCCACTGTCGCGACATCGCCATATCCGTCGGTATCGGCGTCTGCGTACCAGGTCGAGGCGTCTATCGCCGAGGCTTCGTCGACCTCGCCGTCGCAGTCGTCGTCGTCACCGTCGCACACCTCGTCCGCGTCAGGATTCTCGGTGTCGTCCGAGTCGTCACAGTCCGCGGCGTCCACGACGTAGTCCAGCGGCTGATCGCACGCGATCTGCGGCGTCTCGAGGTCCCCGAAGCCGTCGCCGTCGGCGTCGGCGTACCAGGTGGAGGCATCGGCCGCGTCGGGCTCATCGACCGTTCCGTCGCAGTCGTCGTCGAAGCCGTCGCAGACCTCGGTAGCGTCGGGGTTGTGGCCGGCCTCGCTGTCGTCGCACTCCTCGCAGGCTGCAAAGCCATCCCCGTCCGCGTCGGCATAGCCGACCGACCCATCACAATTGTAGTCGTTGGGATCGGCGCAGTCGGTCTCGGTGGCGTTGGGATGGTAGTCGTTGTTGCCATCGTCGCAGTCGCCAGCGTACTGCGCATACCCCTCGGGCTGGAGGCACGAAGAAAGCGTGGTATCCGTCCCGTAGCCGTCGGCATCCCCGTCGAGGAACCAGGCCGTCGCGTCGGTTGCGTCCTGGTCGGTGGTGCCGTCACAGTCGTCGTCGGTCTCATTGCAGACCTCCACGGCCCCGGGGAAGACGTCCGGGTCGTCGTCATCGCAGTCTTCACACGCAGCGCTGCCGTCGCCGTCGTCGTCGGCGTAGGCGACCGACCCATCGCAATTATAGTCGTTCGGGTCGGCGCAGTCGGCTTCGATGGCGCCGGGATTCCAGGCCACATCCCCGTCATCACAATCGCCCGCCAGGGCCACGTAGCCGGGGGGTGCCGCGCAGGCGGTAACCAGCGAGCCTGGGTCGCCATAGCCGTCGTCATCGACATCCGCATAGAACACCGTCGCGTCGGTGGCGCCGTCATCGATCTCGCCGTCGCAGTCGTTGTCGATGCCGTCGCACAGCTCGGGCGCCCCCACGTACACCACGCCATCGGCCTCGTTGCAGTCGTCGTCCGCGACATGGCCATCCCCATCGACATCCACGGGGGCATCCGACTCGTCGGTCTCGACCGTCGAAGCTGGAATGCACCCGGCACTGAAGAGGATGATGAGAAGACTCTTCATGAGGCACCCGACGATGGCCGGACGTTAGCTCCGGCTCGCGGCCACCGCAAGCGACCGTTCTGCTACGGTGGGGTGGTCGGGAGGCCTTCGCGCGGCAACGGCAGCGGCGCGCCGCCGACAAGTCCTTCGATGAGGTCGAGGGTAATGAGCTCTGGGTGGCCCGCCCAGACCACTCGCCCGTTCTGGACCAGGACAAGGAAGGGAACGCCAGTGACGCCGAAGGCCTCGGTCACCGTCCCGTCCTCAACCGCAATCGGGAAGTGGAGGAAGCCGGCTTCGACAAAGGCGGCCAGGTCAGCGTCGGTGCTACCGCGTGACAACTGGGTGAGCCCGATGATGCCGAAGCCACGTCCTTCGAAGTCGCGGCGGGCGAGCTCCAACTGAGGCAGTTCAACCTGGCAATGGGGGCACCACGGCTCGAAGAAAGCGACGAGTGTCACCGCCTGGTCAGCGTAGTCCCCCGCCGTCGCGAACCAGCGGACGCCGGACAGCGGAGGCGCGGGCCGCCCGACCAGAGCCAGGGACACGCCCCAGTCGGCGAGCATAGGCTTCGCCACGGAGTGCGGAAACTTGGCCTCAAAGGCACGAATTTCTTCAAGCGCGCCGGAGGTGTCCCCGCGCATGTAGTCGGTGGTGATTGCATCGAAGAGCGCCGTTTCTTCGGCCGAGGGCGGCGGCGGGGGAGCACGCACCTCGGGTGGCGGTGGCAGCGTCAGCGGCGGCGAGCCCGGGCGGGGGCAGGCCAGCGCGAGGGGTACCAGCCACAAGACTCGCCGGAGCACTACTTCTCCGCGAGCTGCCAGATGGCGTCGACCAAAACCGCCGTGGCCGGCCAGTTCCAGTCCTGGCCAAACACCGCCAGATCGTCCTTCTTGCCGTCCCCGTCCTTGTCGATCTTGCTGCCCAATGTCGTGGCCAGCGCCTCAAGTTGCTCTTGTGGCTTGTCGTCCTCATCCCAGAACTCGTAGGCGTTGACCCCCAAGAATCGTGCATCGACGGCTTGGAGAGCGCCGACCGCATCGCTCTTGTCGGCACCATCCGGGCACGGATTCTTGGGCATCGGATCGCCGTACTTCGACTCGCGCAGGCCATTTTCGGTGATGAGCGCGAAGATGCGCTTGCTGTTGGCGCGCAGACCGATGCCACCCTCGTCTCCGGTCCCTGAAACCGAGCTGTCGTACATCCCGCCGACGTTGCCTGAAAAGGCGTCCCCGCCTGACTTGCGGAAGGGCGCGATGTCCGTAGCCGCGTCGTTTTTCTGGTCGCAGTCCTGGTCGTACCCCTGGCCCGCCGCCGCTTGCAGAAGCGCCTCGTACCCGTCCCCCGGGCCGTCCCCTCCCCACTCCAACGACAGTCCGGCTGCAGCCGAATGCAGGCGTGACCGATCGGTCGTGAGTTGGGTGTGGAGCGTGTAGGGGTGCCCGTCCCAGGCCGTGTACCACTCACCGTCGACATAATAGTCGTCAAAGCTTGCGATTGCGATGCCAACATCTGCCCCGCTGTCGAAGAGCGCGTCAATGAGCGCCGCGGTGTTGAGCGCAAGGTCGGCGTGGTAGCAGTCGTACCAATAGGCCCCATCGATGATCAACACCACGTCGATTTTGCCTTCAGGAACGTCCGTATCGGGGATTTCGCCGCCGCCTGTGTCGGTCGACGCGCTGTCGGTATCGTCGGACGTGTCGGCGCCGGGATCGTGGTCGCCCTGCTTGCCGGGAGGAATCTTGGTGACGTCGTTCTCGGCAGCGAGATCGTAGTCAGAGCAGCTGACGAGCACGAGCGTGGCGAGAACGTTGCGCATGAAAGGTGCGCTAACCAACGAGCGCCGATAGCGCCGTCTCATGCGGTGGATTCTGTTGACGGCGATGCTCGCGTGCGGCACGGACCAGCCTCAGCGTGGGGCCGATGAACCGCCGGCAACTTCGGTGGCGCCCCAGGCCCCGGATGCCCTGGAAATTCGCCGCAAAGCCCTGAGCGCCGAGGTGCGCGAGCTGGTCGGGGAACTCGAAGCGGCGGGGAGGTACGACTGCTGCGTCAAGACGCCCTGCAAGCTCTGCTCCATGCGCGCCGGAGGATGCCGCTGCGGGGAAGCCGCCCGAGATGGCGAACCCGTTTGCGAAGAGTGCGCGATGATGTGGGCACGTGGCTTTGGCGACGAGCCAGTTCCCGCCTCGACCATTCGCAGTTTCCTCGAAGCCGAACGGCAGGCAAACGGAGAGATCTGCGGAAAGCGGCCGGTTACGGCCGAGTGACGGAGTCGAAGGTGCGACCACTCATCTTTCGCCAGCTCTGGCGCAGATCGTAGACGGTGTGCGCCGCAGATTGGATTCCTGCGACCGCGTACTGCAGGCTCCCCGGATTCCAGAACTGTCCCTCCACCAGCTCGTGGTCCTTGTCGATGAGGCCCGTCTCCTTCGCGAGCTCGTGCAGGCGGGTGTGCGGGTAGACGCGAATCGGCTGCATCATCAAGAGGGTGAACAGGCGAAGCCGAGGACCCAGCTCCCAACGCGCGTGGGCGAGGAAGCGCACGATGGCGGACAGCGAGCGCCAGTCCTCGCCAGGACTATTCAGGAAAAAGCTGTACTCCACGTCCATGCCGTGCTTCTTCGCGACCTGCACGGTGTACAGCATGTCCTCGTGGCGGAAGTTCTTGTCGAGGTTGCGCAGCATGCGATCGTCGACATGATCGGGCGAGAAGGACAAGAGCCCACAACCCGCCCGCTTCAGCGCAACCATGAGCTCGTCGGGCAAGGTGTTTCGGTGTTCGTTGAACCAGGCCGACCACTTCACGTCGAGCTTCCGCCTCGTAATCTCCTCGCAGATCGCGATGGCATGGCCGACCGGGATGTTGAATATCTGGTCGCAGATGAACATCTGACGCACGCCGTGCTCGCGCACCAAAAGCTCCATCTCGTCCACAACCTCGACGGGGTCACGCTGCCGCACCCGATGACCGAGCAGAAAAGTGTCCGAACAGTGCACGCAGTGCAACGAACACCCGCGCTTGGCCTGAACGCCGACCGAGACAAACGAGGAGCGCAAGTACGGTTCGTGGGGGACCAGATCCCGTGACGGAGGGCGATTTTCCGCCCACTCAACCCCCGGAGACTGCCCAGTGTAGACCAGCTCGATGCCACGGCGGAAGTAGACGCCGCGCAGCCGCTCCGGGTGGTCAATGTCGTCGAGCAACGCGGCGAACCGGAGCTCGGCTTCGCCCCAGACGCCGATGTCCACCTCGGGCAGGCGTCGCATCATCACCTCGCTGTACAGCGAGAATGCGGTACCGCCAGCGACGATTTTGGCGCGCGGTGCGACCCGTTTGACCAACTGTATTGCTCGCTGCTGCGGCTCGAAGTCGTCGGTGTGCAGGTGCGGCATCCCGACCTTCATGTTCCGGAGCGAGAAGCCAACGACATCCGGGGCAAACGCCAGGACGCACGCCTCCAAGGCCGCGTAGGGGTCGTCGCGATGCAGGTTTACGTCGAAGATCTCGACGGCGTGCCGATCACGGATGTGCGCCGCGAGGTACGCGAGACCGAGCGGATAGACGAGCTCCATGTCGAGGGCAGTGAAGGCCTGAACGAGGAGTACGCGCATGGTGCCAGACCATAGCGCCGGGGCGCTGGCCTTGCCTGTCAGGCGGGCTACAGCGCACCGACCGGAGCGAATGATGTTTCTTGCCCTGTGCCTGGTTCTCTGCAGCGTGCCGCCTGCGGCTGCGGCCGACAGTGATCCGGTGGTCGCGCGGCTTCAAGGCAGCGAAATCCATGCCAGCGAGTTCGCCGCCGCGGCGAAGAAGGCGAAGCCCGCCGACGGCATCGCGCTTTCGGCCGACGAGCGCAAGGCCGTGCTCGACACGCTCGTAGATGAGCGACTGCTTGCCTTGGAGGCCCAAAAGAGCCAGGAGACCTTGAACAACCCTTTGGTTCGCAAGGCGCTGGTGCGAGCGTACTTGGAAGAGGAGGTCTACGAGGAAATCCGGGAACCGAGCGACGCGGTTTTGCAGAAATTCTATGACCAGAATCCCGCCCTGTACGCCACCGCCGAGACCGTTCGGGCCAGCCGAATTCTGGTCCGGGTCGGTCCCAAGGTCACCGCAGCCGCTGCCAAGGCCAGCGCCGACAGGCTCTACACGGTGGTGGCGAAAGACCCGAAGCGGACGTTCGCGGCCACCGCCAAGAAGTCCTCGGGTGACGAGCACCAGGACCAGGGCGGCGACATGGGCTTTGTCACCCGCGCCGACAAAAAACTCGACAAGACCGTGCTCAAAACGCTGCTTGCCACCAAAACGGGCACCGTCAGCAAGGTGTTCATGACGCGCGAAGGCGCCAACATCGTGTACGTCGCCGCGCGTCGGGCCCCTACGCCCAAGACCTTCGAGCACGCCCATGCCGAAGTAAAGAAGCGGTGGAAGGCCACTAAAATGGAAGGCGCCAAGCAGGCGCGGATGGCGAAGATCGAGAAGGCCTCGAAGGTCGCCGTGGACGAAGCCGCGTTGGCTGCGGTCGTGCTCCCGGCGCGAAAGGCCAAGCCGACGCCACCGAAGCCGGCCGCGCCGGCGGCGGGTAAGGCCAAGGCAAAGGCAAAGCCAAAGGCAAAGGTCGCTCCCGCCAGCGACCCCGAGCCGGAGCTGATCGAGGAGGAGCCCGATTCCGGCGACGAGGACGAGGACGAGGACGAGGACGAGGACGAGTAGCTGCGGACATGCGCGAACTCCTGAACGAGCCGCTTTTCCGTCACGGGTATTGGCGCGTGGGCGGCCCCTTGGAGCGGCTGGTCGTCGTCGAGACGGCTGCCGAGCTCGCGGCGCTCGTCGATGTGCGCCTCGTGCTCGGCAACGGCTCCAACCTGCTCATTCCCGACGCCGGACTGACGGGAACAACCGTGCGCTTTGGGGGCGAGTTCCGCGGCCTGGAGGTCCTCCGCGACGGCCCCGGCGACGTGGTCCTGCGCGCCGGAGCTGGCCTGCTCAACGCCGTGCTCCTCGCCCGGCTGGATCGCTTGGGCTTGGGAGGGCTGGGCTGTCTCGCGGGGGTCCCTGGCACCATCGGGGGCGCGGTCGCGATGAACGCGGGGACGGCGCTGGGCGAACTGGCGGACTGCCTCGTGGCGGTCGCCGGCGTCGACGGGCAACGCATCGAACGGGGCATGCTCCCGATGCACTACCGACACGGGGGGCTCCCGGACGGGTTCATCGTCGCGGCCGCGGAGCTCAGGGCCTCGCGAGTCGGCCTGGACGTAGAGCGGATGCGCATCGCGGATCACCTGGCGCGGCGAAAGGCAACCCAGCCGCTGGATCTCCCCAGCTGCGGCAGCGTGTTCAAGAATCCAGCAGGCCACCACGCCGGGAGGCTCATCGAGAGCGTGGGGCTGAAGGGCTGGCGATCAGGCGCCGCCGAGATCAGCGAACGGCACGCAAATTTCATCGTCAACCACGGCGGCGCGGCCTCCCTCGACGTCATGAGCTGCATCCGCACGGCTTTCGGCCGGGTGCTCCAACAGACCGGCGTCGCCTTGGTTCCGGAGGTGCAGGTGTTCGGCGAATGGCCCCCCGAGCTTTGGCCCCTGCTCCCGCCCCCCGCGTAGGCGGTGCACGGGCGGCCCGTCGGGAATTGCGTTAGCCGGGGCCCACTTCCAGGCGAACCGTGACCTCCACTCAGGCCGAGATCGACGTCAGCTACAGCGTGTCCAACGAGTTCTTCAACCTCTGGTTGGACACGAACATGCACTACACCTGCGCGGTGTACCAATCGGCCGACCAGTCGCTTGAGGACGCGCAGGAAAACAAGGCGAAGGTCCTCTATGACTTCGCTGAGCTCAATGCGGACAAGACGGTGCTCGACATCGGCTGCGGCTGGGGCTCGATGCTGGACTACTGCATCCGCCGAGGCGTCAAGCGCGCTGAAGGCGTGACGCTCTCGACGGCGCAGGCCGAGTGGTGCTACGCACGAAAGCTGGAGCGAACCCAGATCCACATCTGCGACTACCGGGACTGGAAGCCGGCCGAGAAGTACGGCGGTCTGGTCTCCATCGAGATGATCGACCACTTGTGCTCCCCGGCCCAGGCGCGGGAAGGAAAGGCGGTCGATATCTACCGCGAGTACTTCACCAAGCTGGCAGAGTGGGTCGAGCCGGGCGCGCACTTCGGGTTCCAAGCGATCCTGACCAACCGTGTGCCGCGCACCCGGCAGGCACTCCTGGACCTACAGTTCACGGCCGACATCATCTTCCCCGGCGGCCGCAACCCCCGTGTCGAAGAGCTCGTGGCTGCCGTCAATCCTAAGTGGGAAATCCAAGAGCTCCAAATGCGGCGCGAGCACTACGGCCGCACCACCGCCGAGTGGCTGCGCCGCATGCGCCTGCACGAAGCCCAAATCCGCGAAACGTGGGGGAACGCCCTGTTCGATGACTACGAGCGTTACCTCGACACTTGCGTCCGCGGGTTCGACGCCCACTGGGTCGGCGACGTCCAGATGAAGCTGCGCCGCATCTGAGACCGGCGGCGAATCAGTCCGCGTAGCTGAAGTGGTAGGGCGCGTCCTCGCCCTGCGCAGGGTCGACCGCCTCGTTCTGCGAGCCGTCGATTGCTAGCAGGTAGTACCACATCCCCGCCGAACGCTGCTCGTCTCCACTGATGGTGGCCGTCCACTCATCGCCCGACGTCGGCCGGATAAAACCGATGCTCTTCCAGTCCTTGCTGCTGGCGGTTTCGCTACGAAAGTAGAGCTTGGCGAGGAACACTCCAGTGCCGCCCTCTTCGTCGGTGATCGCCGCGGAAAATTGGACGTCCGTGCCACCGGGAACGTTTTCCGAAAACGGCTCGAACACGATCTCCGGTGCGGTCACGTCCGTCTCGTCGGAGGCCGAGTCCCCGCCCAGGACGTCCTGACCGGGCACCAGGGCATTCCCCGTGCAACCAAGCGCGAAAAGCAAACTGGTCATCTGACTCCCAATGTAGCGTGGCACAACCGCCAGCCGCTCTACTTCCTACCGCCTGCCTGCAAGACGAGCCGGTAGGTCGTGTACTGCTCACGTCCCGCGCCGAGCAGCGCATTACTGATGATCTCATAGGGGGTGTCGTCGTCCGCGATGACCATGATGTTGCCGTCGAACTTCGCACCGCCGCGCTCAGCCACGTATTTGATCTGATCACGACGGACGCCCAAGGCCTTGCTGACCTTGGCCCAGTCTTCCGAGGTCAGGGCGGTGCCCGGCACGACCTTGACGACAAGCTTGTTGTCCACCAGGATCGCGGTCTTGGAGATGGTGAGCGCGACGGCCGGCACCATCTCGGCCTCAGACGTCGTCTTCGGCGGCGAGAGATCATCAGTGAGCGTGATGTTCTGCGGCGACGCCTCGTATTGCTTGATCAAGAAGACGAGGATGATGGTCATGATATCCATCATCGCGGTCAGATTGAGGCCCTCGATTGCCTCGCTGGACTTACGATGGCGCCGACGGCGAAGCATCAGCTCGTCGTCAGACTCCGAGCTCGGCACGCTGTCGTTGACTTCACTGCTGTAGGTTGCCGATGGGGTCATGGCAGCGCCACGCTCAGCGTGATGTTCGGGAACAGCGGACCCTTCGCGTCGTCACGCGCCGCATCCATAGCCCTGACCACCTTGCTGTATGGCACCTCTTTGTCTGCCGTGACCACCAGATTTTCCGCCATGTTGGGAATCGTCGTCTTGAGCGCACGCAGTTGCACGGCGAGACCGCGGAAGTCGTCGGGCTTGAGCGACTGCTCAGAGCCCTGGATAGCGCCGCCGCCGATCACCTTGATCTGCGTCGACGAAATCGCTACGGTCAGAAAGGGCTTTTGCTCCCCCGAGCCCGCGGACGCGCCGCCGTAGGTAGGCGCCAAGATCGGCGCTTCTTTGAGCTGCACGAGGTACGCGGTCACCACGACCATGAACATGATCAGGTTGACCATGATGTCCAGGTACGGGACGAGGTTCAACTCCTCGGTGCCGCCTCCACCGCCTGCCATGAGCTAGCCCTTCTTCCCTTCGCCCTCGGCGGGGCGATAGCCCTTGCGCCATTGGGCGTGCACGTTGACGAAGTGGAAAAGGGCGTGCTCCGTCTTCTCCACGATCTTGACCACCTGGGTGTTCAGGATGAGGTGGAAGAAGATGCAGACCACCGCGATGCCGAGGCCGAACGCGGTGTTGTTCATCGCTTCCGAGATGCCCTTGGCGAGAGCCGCGGCCTTCTGGTCTGCGGAGAGAGCGCCGACGGCCTTGAACGCCTCGATCAACCCGAGTACGGTTCCGATCAACCCGACCAACGTCGCAATGTTGGCGATGGACCACAACCAGCCGACCCGGGACTGGACCAGCGGCCGCACCTCCATCAGCGACTCCTCGACCGCCAGCATCGGGCTTTCGAACCCGTTGCGCATCAGCTTGAGAAGGTTCCGTGTCGCGCGCGACAGGGCCGGAGTAGGACTGGACGCGCACACCTTGGCAGCAGCCTCGATGTTGCCCGCCTGCAGGTAACGATCAACAGCCGCCACGAACGGCTTCTCGTTGATGCCGTAGCTCATGAACAGCGAGTACATGCGCTCGACGATCACCGCTAGGCCGAACGCGAGGAAAAAGAGGTTGATGACCATAAATGGTCCACCGTCTTTGAAGAAACCGATCACGCCTTCCATGCACTCTCCGCCGGAGATCGGGGGATTGGACTCCCTTGGGGGAATCCTGTCGTTTCACGTCCTGCTATCGGCCGCCACCGGTAAGGGAGGCTGCCGTGAGGCAATCTACCACGGTCATGCCCTCGCGCCGCCCATGCGATCAAGAGAGTTTCCAATCTCGGCCGCTACCATCGAAATTCTCAGGAATCAGGCGCTGAATCGCGCCGGTAAAGGACTCGTGAGCGGCCCCTGATCAGCCGCCGGCGGTCGCAACCAGCGGGGCAATGAGAAGACTGACGACGCTCATGACCTTGATCAGGATGGCCACGCCGGGTCCCGACGTATCCTTGAACGGGTCGCCAACCGTGTCGCCGATGACTGCTGCCTTGTGGGTCTCGCTGCGCTTGGGGTGCCCGGGCAGACCACCCTTTTCGATGTACTTCTTGGCGTTGTCCCACGCCCCACCGGCGTTGGCCATGAACAACGACATCGACGCCCCGACCGCGAGCGCGCCCGCGAGCGTGCCCGCGAGTGCCGCCGGGCCCATCACGAAGCCCACGACGACCGGACCCAAAACAGCGACCAACCCAGGGAGGATCATCTCGCTGAGGGCCGCGGCGGTCGCGATGTCCACGATCGCGCCAGGCTGTGGCTCGGCGGTCCCCTCCCGCAGGCCGGGGATGGTGTCGAACTGCCGCTTGATCTCCAAAACAATCGCGCCGGCCGCCTTCCCAACGGCCAACATCGTCGAGGCCGCGACCACGAAGGGCAGAACGGCGCCAACGAGGAGTCCGATCAGAATCTCGGGGTTGTCCAGCGCGAGGTTCATCGGCTCCAGCTTGGCGGCCTCACGTGCGTGGCCCACCTCCAGGCTGTACGCCGAGAACAGGGCGACCACGGTGAGGGTCGCCGAGCCAATCGCAAAGCCCTTGCCGATCGCCGCGGTGGTGTTGCCGACCGCGTCCAACTCGTCGGTGATCTCCCGAACGGCGGGGGGGAGGCCCGCCATCTCGGCGATGCCACCTGCGTTGTCGGAGATCGGTCCGTACGCGTCGACCGTCATCACGATCGCGGTGCCGCCAAGCATCCCGACCGCGGCGAGCGCGATTCCATAGAGGCCCAGGTCACCCATGTACGCGTTGGCGACGACCGCGACGCCGGCGACAAGGAGGAGGCACACGCCTACGCTCTCCATACCGACCGCCATTCCGCGGATCAGATTCGTGCCGGCGCCGGTCTTGCTGCTTTCCGCCACCGCCTTCACCGGGCCGTAGCTGCCGGTGTAGTACTCCGTAATGAGCCCGATCGCCGCCCCGCCAATTGCGCCCGCCGCAAGCGCGACGGTCACGTTTTGAGAGATGCCGAACGTCGGCAAGAGCACCGCCGTCAGCGCGACCATGGCCAACGGCGGAAGCACCATCGCCGCCCGCAATACCGTGCTGGGTGAGCTGTTCCGCATGGCGCGAGCGAGGAAGATGCCCACGATGCTGACCGCCAGACCCAGCCCGGAAAGGACCAACGGCAGGCCTACCGCAACCTGCCTGGCGTCCGCATTCCCACTGACAACCAGCTGCGCGATGTCCGCCGCCGGCGCGGTGAGCGCGATGGCCATGGTCGCCACGATGGCGGCGACCAGCGACTCATAGATGTCGGCGCCCATTCCGGCGACGTCACCTACGTTGTCCCCGACGTTGTCCGCGATGACGCCCGGGTTCCGTGGGTCGTCCTCGGGAATGTTCTCGATGACCTTCCCGGCGATATCAGCACCGACGTCGGCCGCCTTGGTGTAGATACCCCCGCCGATCCTGGCGAAAAGTGCGATTGAGGACGCGCCGACCGCGAAGGCGTGGAGGCTGGAAGCCAGCACCGTATTCGCCGCAGCATCGCCCATCGGGTGCAGCATGTAGACGGCGAAGAGGCCGAGCAGCCCGAGCCCGCCGACACACAAGCCCATGACCGCCCCGCCGTCCAGGGCGGTCAGCAAGGCATTGGCCTTGGAGCCGGTGGCCGCGGCCTGCGCCGTGCGCACGTTGCCATAGGTGGCCGCTTTCATCCCGACGAAGCCCGCGCCGAGCGAGAGGGAAGCTCCGGCCAGGAACCAGGCCCCCGCCAGCCAACTGATCGACAACCCGAGCGCGGCGAAAACCACCACCGCGTAGACCGCGAGCACCTTGTACTCGCGGGTGAGGAACGCCATCGCGCCTACCCGGATGTACCCGGCGATGCGTGACATCGTCTCATTGCCCTCGGGCAGCGCACGCACGCGGAAGTAGAAGAACGCGGCGATGAAGAGGCTGACCACCCCCGCGACGGCGGGGAGGTAGGACCAGTATCCGAACGGACCGAGCATGAGGGGAGCTTCCGGTGGGAGCCGGGCCGCTATCGGCCCGCGGCCGGCCCGGCAAGCTCAGCCGATGACCTCGCCGACGAGATCATGGGCCGTGGCCTTGACGATTCGGACCTTGCGAAGCTGACCCGCGCGCACCGACTCGTCGGTTTCGGTCAGCCAGACGTGCCCGTCCACGTCGGGGGCCTGGGACCGAAGCCGGCCGATGAGCACCAAAGGGCTCTCCTTGCTGGGCCCGTCGACGAGCACGACTTCCTCGGTCCCGACGAGTTTTCGGTGCTTCGACCTGCTGATCGCGGCCTGCCGCTTCATGAGCTCTTTCTGCCTGGCGAGCTTTACGCCGTCATCGACCTGCCCGGGGAGCGTGGCCGCGGGGGTCCCATCCTCGGGGAAGTAGGTGAAGACCCCGACGCGGTCGAAGCGCTCCGTCTCGACGAAGTCGCAGAGCTCGTCGAAGTCGGCGTCCGTTTCACCCGGAAAGCCGACGATGAAGGTCGTACGCAAGGTCACGTTCGGAATGGCGTCGCGCACACGGCGCAGGACCTTTTCTTGTCCGTCGCGACTGACGCCGCGCTTCATCGCCTTGAGCATACGCCCTGATGCGTGTTGCAGAGGCATGTCGACGTACTTGAGCAGCCGTGGCTCCTCAGCCAGCGCACGCAAGGCGGACTCCGGCACACCGAGCGGGTACACGTAGTGAAGCCGGATCCACTGGAGGCTTTCGATCCGACCGAGAGCGCGGAGCAGAGCCCCGAGGTCCGTGCCATCACCCAGGTCGCGGCCGTACGCGGTGGAGTCCTGCGCGACGAGGTTGAGTTCGACGACGCCCTCCGCACCCAAGCGACGCGCCTCGGCCACCAGCGACGCCACCGTTCGGCTGCGCATCTTCCCGCGCAGTTGGGGGATGATGCAGAAGGCACAACGATGGTCGCAGCCCTCCGACAACTTCAGATAGGCGGAGTGGGGCGCCCAGCTGTTGATCCGCGGCGCGAGCTCGTCGTGAATGTAGAGCGGCGTGTCGATGTAGCTTCTCGCCGCCTCGCCTTCGCGGGATGAGAGCACATCGGCGATACGATGGTATTCACCCGTGCCCAAGAAGTGGTCAACCTCGGGCAGTTCGAGCTCGAGGGTCTGCCCGTAGCGCTGCACCATGCAGCCGGTGACCACCAGCTTCTTGGCGCTGCCCGTCTTTTTGAGCTGCGCCATCTCCAAAATCGTGTCCACCGACTCTTCGGTGGCCGGCCGTATGAACGAGCAGGTGTTGACCACGATGACGTCGGCCTCTTCGGGCGAATCGACGAGTTGGAACGCGCCCTGCTGGAGCTTCCCGACCATCACCTCGGAGTCGACCCGGTTCTTGGGACAGCCAAGCGAGATGAGGTGGACGCGTTCCATCTACTGATTCACGACCGTGACGCCGGGCGGAGCCTTGAACGCGAACAGAGCATCGGGAACGTCCCCGCCGAGAACAACACCCGTGAATCCCATCTTGGTCACCCCGTCATTGGCGTCCGTGAGGATCAGGTCCTGAAGGAGATAGCTCTGCTTCTTTACGACCAGCTCGAGCCGCTTCACGCCGTTGGGCGTCTTCGGCTTCAGGATGAGCACGTGGATGGGCTTGGGCGGCACCGTCGGCGGCAGCAGCGCGACCTCAAACAGGTCGCTGAGCTGGCCCAGATCGTCGATGAGCCGATCGATGCTGCCACTGCTGGACGTCCCCAGCACCTTCTGCACCAGGAGCTGCTTCTGCGGTGCGGAGTACACCCACTGCGTCACCCCGTCCGAGACGAGGGCGAATTCCAAGGGTAGCCCGAGCTCAAGGCGCATCTTCCGCGGCCGCTCCAACTGGATGCGTCCCCGCTTCTTTTCCTCCACGCCGGTCAGCATGTTCGTGGTGACCTGCGTGAAATCGGCGCGGACCGCAGTGACCTTCGCGTAGGTTGCCTGCACCGACGCCACCACGTCCTTGGCGGTGGTGGGCTCGGCCGGCTGCGCCGTGCGAGGCACCAACAGGCTGACACCCAGGATGAAAGTAGCGATCCAACGGACGGGGCGCAGAAGGGACTCCGAAACGGACGCGTGTTTATGCCGGTGATCCATGGGTAGCAAGGCTCCGTCCTGTGCAAACGCAGACGCCGGCCGCCGGCCGCGATTCACCCTCGTGACAAGCGCTGACGACGCAGGGCCTTTGCGGCTGGTCTCCGCCGTGGTGGCAGGCCTCCTCTTTGGTCACCCATGCCGTCGCGACGCCGGCTCCCGGAGCCATGAACCGCCCTCCAGTTCTCGGCTGCGGGGATGGGGAGAGCGCCACTTCCCGGCGGGTTATTTACCCGCCGGGAGCCGGAGGCCGACGGCTTGCCGGCGGCCGGAGGGAATGGCGCGGTAGGGGAAGGGGCGAGTGCCCCTTCCCCCATCGCTGATTAGTGTTGGGCAAGCACCTTTCTGGGCTTCGCCCCATCTGCCGGACCGACGATCCCCTGCTTCTCGAGCTGCTCCATCAACAAACACGCCCGGTTGTAGCCCAGCTTGAGATGCCGCTGGATCATCGAGGTGCTCATCTGCCCCTTCTCGAGCGCCAACTCCACGATGTCGTCGTAGTAGCCCGACATCTCCTCATTGAGCTCGTCAAGCTCATCGAGCACCTCGTCCGCGTCCTCGAGCCTGATGGCCGGCGCGTAGTTCGGCTTGGCTTGGCTGCGGCAGAAGTCGGCGACGCGCTTGACCTCGTCGTCACTGAGGAATGGACCGTGCATACGCGACAGCGCGCTGACGCCCGGTGGCACGAAGAGCGAGTCTCCCTTGCCGAGGAGCGCGTTGGCGCCCATCGCATCAAGGATGATCCGACTCTCGCTGGCAGTGCGGACCTGGTAGGCGAGACGCGACGGCATATTGCTTCGAATGAGGCCAGTGATCACGTCTGCAGACGGACGCTGCGTCGCGACAATAAGGTGTATGCCGCTCGCGCGGGCCTTCTGCGCGATGCGGGCGATGCTCATCTCGACATCTTTGCCGGCGACCATCATCAAGTCTGCCAGCTCGTCGATCACCACCACGATGTAGGGCAGCTTCTTCGGAGTGGGGCGCAGTTCACCGGCCGGCCAGTCCGGAAAGTAGTACCTGGCCTTTTCGGTCGTCCAGTCGAGGGACTCGGCCTCGACCTTCTGATTGAAGTTCTCGATGTTGCGGACCTTCCAATCGCCGAGCATTCGGTAGCGCCGGTCCATCTCCTCGCAGGCCCAGGCCAGGACCTTACTGGCTAGCGTGGAGTTGGTCACGACGGGATGCAGCAGGTGTGGAATCTCCTTGTAGAGCTCGAACTCCAACATCTTCGGATCAACGAGGATGAGGCGCAGCTCCTCCGGCGTGCGAGTCATGAGCAGTGAGACGAGCATCGCATTGATGCCAACGCTCTTTCCGGAGCCCGTGGTGCCGCCGACGAGCAAATGCGGCGTCTTGGCCAGGTCGGCCACGTACGGACGCCCCTCCGTGTCCTTCCCGAGCATGATCGGCAAGGTGTGACGCTGATCACGGAACTCGGTGGAGGCGAACACGTCCCGCGCCCAGACGGTCTGCCGCACGTCGTTCGGCACCTCGACACCCACTACGCCACGGCCAGGGAGCGGTGCCACGATCCGGACGGCGTGGGCCTTCAGCGCCATGGCGACGTCGTCCGCAAGGGCAGCGATCTTGCTCAGCTTGATGCCCGGCGCCGGCTCGTACTCGAACATCGTGATGACTGGACCAGGCCGGATGGCGCTCACCCGCCCTTCGACCCCGAAGTCGCGTAGCTTGGCGGCGAGCCGCGTCGCGAGGTCACGAAGTCGCCCCTCATCCGCCGCCCCCACGATCGCCGGGTGCTCGTCAAGCAGGCTCAGGGGGGGAAGTTGGAAGGGCGCGTTAGTCTCACGCACGGCTTGGCCGTCGTCGGTGCGGCCGCCGGACGATAGATTTCCGGGTACAACCGCGACGCCCTTTCGCGCCCGGGGAGTGCGCGGAAGCTCCGGCTCATCGAGGCCAGCGAGCGGCACGAAAACGGGGAGTTCGCCTGTGGCTGCAGCGGCGAGGTGCGCAGGCGGGGGTTCGGGCTTTACGAGGGCGGGCCGTGTCGGCGGGTCCACGTCCAAGCTGAAGCCAAAGGCGTTTGCCGGCGCCTCGAACGCGGCGACGGCGCCTATCGGCGCGTCGATGACTTCTAGTTCTTCATCGTCGAACGCTGGTGCAGTCCGAGCGGAAGGGAGCGCGCGTGCGGAGGGCACATCGTAGACCTCCGTGGCCAAAATCGGCGCGCGCCGTGTGCCCGACGCCGGCGAGGCGTCGGTGTCGTCGTCCAGTTGAACCTCGACCAGCGTGCGGGCGCTCGGCTGAGTCGGCCGCTCGACCGCCGCAGGCGACTCGTACAAGCGCCGAGAGGGTGGCGCCGGGGCCGCAGACCAGACACTTCCATGCACCGAGGGGAGATCGGCCACCGGGTCAACCACCTCGTCCGCGGGAGGGCTCCGACGCGACAGCGTCAGTTGTTGGAGACTCGAAGCGGGCGCGGGCGCGGCGACCTGCTCCTCCGCGTCGATCTCGTCGTCCTCCTCGACGTCTGCCTCCAGACGACCACGCAACGCGTCGTGGGCGCGCGTGCCGAGCGAAACCGCTCCCCGCCCCGCCGCCACCGTCGCTGCGCCAAGCAGGCGCCCGACAGCGGGGGTGCCCGTCTGAACGCGCTCCACCGTCGCCGCGGCGACTGGTTGCCAGTTGATCCCGAACAACCCGGTGAGTGCGCCGAGAAGTCCCGTGCCGACGGCGAGCGCCCCACCGACCTGCCCGACGTAGGCAACGAGCAATTCACCAGTCAAAACACCGATGATTCCGCCTGGGGGGAAGGCACGTTCCGCCCCGTGTCCCAAACCGAGGTGCAGCGCGGCCGATGCCATCCAAAGCGCCCCCCCGGCCAAAAGCACGTTCCACCACGAGCGGGTCACCCGTCCCGCAAGTCTGAGGACCAGCCAGCCGGCAATCACCAGCACCGACCAACTGGCCCAACCAAAGGCCTGGTACAGCGCGTCAGCGAGGTACGCGCCCACCGGGCCGCACCAATTCACGGTCGCGTCGACGGCGCTCACCACGGACAGGGACGGGTCGGACGGCGACCAGGACGCGAGGCTGAGGCTCACAAATGCGCTGCTGGCAAGCCCGACCAGCAGGAGAATCTGGGAGAGCTGGCGCCGGCTGGTGGAGTCCACAGCCATCGGGGCCAATCGCTTGGCGGAGCCCTTGGGTCGCGTCGACGTCCTGCGGCGGGGTGCCTCCATCACGTCGTCGCGAGCCGGACCTCGCGACAACGACGTCGCGGCCGGACCATCGGAACTGGTGTCATCGCTGAGATCGGGTCGCGAGCGCGCCACAGTGACTCCTCGTCACCCGCCATCGTACCGCTTTACTCTTGACGCGTCGAGAGGCTCGCGCGAAAGCACATCAGCTTGAGTTCAGAACGGCGACTCAGGAACGTTGATGTGGTCGCCCGGCTTGAGTCCCACGTCGGGGTCCTTCCCCTGCAGCACCCGCTTCAGGTTGATCAGGACCTGCGTTTCGCCCCGGAGGAGCTTGACCTTGGCGGGCAGGGCAGTCGTGCTGAGCCCGCCAGCGGCTGCGACGGCCGTTGCGACCGTCATCCCGTCGTGAAACGGGAGCGACCCGGGCTTCTGCACGTGCCCATCCACGAAGATTTCCAGGGCGGGGGGCACCGCGAGCGTGTCGTTGGCGAGCACCTCCACGTCGGCCGTCAGGTCCCCTTTGGAAATGAGGTAGAGATCGACCGGGACCACGACCCGCGCCCCGTCGGCGCCAGCGCGAAAAAGCTCCGCGCTAGGGGCGCTCGGATCGATCAGTCCGCCAGCACGGACCAGGAGATCGCTCACACGGGTGTGTTTCTTGGTGAGCGGAAACTCCCCCGGTCCAACCACCCCGCCGGTGACCTTGACCAGCTTCGAGGTGATCTGCTCGACCGTCAGGACCACCTGGGGATTGAGCACGTACCCATCGCGGAGCCGCGCCTCAAGCTGTTCTTTCGCGCCAGCCAGGGTGAAGCCGCTGACGACCACGCGGCCTGCATACGGCACGTCGATCGCGCCGTCGGTACCGACTGGAAAAGAGCCGCTCATCTCCAACTGCCCGAGCACCTCCAGACGAACGGTGTCGCCTACGCCGAGCTCAAAGGTGACGTCGATCGACAACGGCTCCGCCGCGAGCGCTCCTCCAAAGAGCGTCACGAGCACCAACCACAGCCAAATCAGCGACGAGCCCATCCCACCTTCGTGGACACCATAGCACCGCCGCGGCGATCGTTCTGGTCCTTGCCGCCCAGGAGATGCCCGTGGACGCGCGCGCTAGTACGCGAACGTGAAGCCGAGCGTGCCCGAAAAGTCGTCGTACTGGGTGCTGTAGAAGATCTCGTCGCAATCCGCGGCCGCGCAGGCCCGTCGCAACCAACTTCCTGACGCCCCGGCCGACGCCCACTGCGTGATCTTGTAGGAACTACTGATCTTCGCAGTCAGGTTCTGATCAGACCGCACGACCTCGCCGTGGAACGCGTCGATTCGGTAGCTGAGCTCGGCGCCAAGTCCGAGCCGGTTCTGGATCGAGCCTTCGTACCGCAGAAATACGTTATTGAATGCAACGTAATTGGTGAACACGGCGTCCTGGAAATCGCGCCGGTACCCGACGGTCATCGAGTGACCGCGCACCGGCGCGTAGGCCACCTGAAGGTTCACCAGGATGCCGTCCGTAATCGACGTGTCGGTGGCGAAGGTCTCGGCACCGGTGACGTTCAACTCATCTACCGCACTGACAATGGTGGCCACACCGGGATCGTCCAGCACGGACTGCTCGTCGTAGGTCATCGCGCCGAAGCCGATCTGCGCCGAGGCTGCGAGCTTCTGGGTGAACTGCCCCGTCACGCCGGCGTTGACACGCCATGCGTCGGCATCGGGCTTTCCGATGTAGCTGCCGATCGACGAGCCCTCGATGTCGGGGCCGATGGCCTCGATCAGGTTGTTGTCCCAACGGAGGAAGTTGTAGGAGAAGTTCCCCACCAGTGACGTCTTCGGCAGGAACTTCCAGGTTCCGGTGACCACCGGCCCGTACTGCTGACGCCCATTGTAGGCGGTTGTCCCCGGGAGGGTCAAAAGCGAGTCGGGGACGTAGTAAAGGTCGATGCCGAGCTGGCCGAGCACCTCGAACTGAAGCGCCGAGCCCGGGCGGAGCTGCACCCCAGCCAACAGATCGTTGCCGGTGTGGGTCACATTGGCGCTGGTGCTGCCCTCCAAGGTTGGCAGTTCCGCCGCGTACGCCTCATTGTCCAGGTGATCTTCCAACCGGAAGCCTACCCGCGACTGCGGAAGCACCGCGAGCGAAAGGTCTACGTCGAAGTCTGAGAATCGGTCGGCATTCTCCGGGAAGAACTCGTCTTCGGGATAGAAGTCGATGAACTTCTTGAGCCCGTACCCGGCTCCCAGTTCGAATTTCACCTGCCGGCCATCGAGTTCCAAGCCCAGGTGGGGTTTGAGCACCCAGGCCATCGCCGTGACCTCGGGGGTCTGTGGCCCGCCATCGGCCAAGTACAAGTTGGAGTGCGCCTCGATGCCCGTCATGACCGCGGGCGTCACCACCGCGTCGCCCAAACGGATGTGGTCGCCAGGCGCGGCAGCCGCGGGCGCCGACACGGCGAGCGCCAGCACTGCAACAAAACCCAGCTTCATCCGCGCGCTCTGCATCTGCCCCGTCCTGCCCTGCTTCGGTGACGGGCTGCTAACCCGCCAGGTGGAGATTGCCGACGATTCTGACACCGCCAACGAGCACTTCAGGCCGGGGTTCCCCAATCAATGATCTCCACTTCCCGCTCTTTGTCGTCCAACAGTCCGTCGGTGCCGCCGGTGACGGTGGAGACCGTCTTTCCCGGGTCGCCCGCTGCGCTCTTGGCGCACTGCTGCGCCTCAACGAGCAAGACCTTGGCGCGGCCGTGGACGACCACGAGCTCGCGGTAGACCGTGTCGGCGTGGTTGGAGGACGCCAGTGCAATCTTGAGCTGGTTGTCCTTTTCTCCAGCGATCTCCTTGATCGTCTCCAGAGGGGGCAACTTGTCCTTGAGGCACTTCAACAGCTCCTCGTTCTTCTTCTTCTCGTTCTCCGCGGCTTTGAGCAGTTCAGAGACAGTCGCGACGGCCGCGTTGATCTCTTTGACCATCTCGGCAGCGCCGGTCGCCATCTCCTTTGGAGTGGCGGTTGAAGCCTGCTCTACCGTCGTGGAAATTCCTGGCGACTCGGCCCGCGCTGGCTGGCTCGTGACAAGCAGGAGGAGTGGGAGCAGGGTCATGTCGGGGCTCCGGGCGTGCGGGGGTACTTGAGCAGCTTACCGTACTTCCGCCGGAACGGCCCGAACTTTCGCCACTACTGCCCGGAGACGACCCACGCCCATTCATCGACCACGCCAACCACGCTCTCGTCGAAGCGAAGGCTGCGGACGGTCTTGGCGACACAGGTCGCGAGCTCGTCACTACCCGTGGTGTTCTTGGTGGTGTGTGCTTCGGTGACACGACCCTTCTGAATCGTCCAGCCTACGCCAATTCGCCCATTGGTATTCGGGTCTTTGCGTAGAGCGGCCTGCACGCACGTCTCGATGCGACCCTTGCTGGCGCGCACGACGCGGCCGATGTCCGCCGGATCGCCCTCTTCGGCATCCACGTCGCCCTCACCCACGTCGACCTTGGGCTTTCTCACAACAATCGCCGCGTCGCCAACACCGGCCTTGCCGGCGTCCGCCTTGGTGATGCCGACCGCGGCATCACCGTTGCCGCCGGCACCGCCGCCCTTGAGGCCGCTGTTGTCGCCATTGGCCAGTTCGGTGCCAGTGACGCCCTGGAGGGCGGCGTCGAGCTTGCCGGCCATCGCCTGTTGGTCGCCGATGATGTCGTTGGCGATCTGGTCGCTGCCCTCGCCGGTCGTCCCGAGCATCTGCAGGATCAGGGACTTCTTGGCCACGGACTCCGCCGTGGGAGCGGGCTTGGCCTCCTCGGCCTCGGCCTTGTCCTTCGGCTTCACTTTCTCCTCCTTCACCTCGTCAGGACCCTTGTCCTCGATCACCTGCGCGTCGACCGGGGGCAGCTCAACCTTGTCGACGACCAAGTCCAACGCCCGGTCCATGTGGTCGAGGGCGTTTTCCTCGATCGGCGGGTGAAGCACGGTGACGACGAAGAACAGCACCGCGATGAGGTTGAATACCCCCAACAACCCAAGGAAAAGCGGGTCGTCCTCGCTGAAGACCGTCGCCCTGAAGTCCGCGGCCGTCACCGCTCGGACGGGCTCGGGGGGCGCGTTCACGAACTGGAACAGCAGGGTGACGTTGCCGAGCGACACTTTGCCTCGGACCGTTTCGGTCAACGGCAGCGCCCAGAACTCCCCGCGCTTCTGCATCTCGCCACGGGCGCGGAGATCGCTGAGGTCCCGGATTCCGTCCTTCCAAGAAATCTTTCCCTCAACCCGCTCGGGCACCACAAGCGCGTAGTTTCCTCCCGAGGCCACGAAGAGGGCATGCGACTGGCCGAGGCCCAAGCCCTGGAAGCTGAAGGTCACCTTCGCCCCGTCCCCCACCGTGACGGCCTCGCCCGCTTTGATCAAGCGCTCCTGGGCGATCTTGCCCTCCTGGACAACGCCGATGCGGAGCACCTTCGGAACGGACTTTGGGGCGGCCTGGGGCTGCGCTGCTGCGGACATGGTCACCTGTCGGAGAAATCTACTGCGCTGAGTGACATCGGGACGTGAAGGAAGTTCAAATTTGTTCGGAGCGGCCCCACTCAGTCGGTCCCGTGCGCCGCGAACCGATACCGAGCAAACCCCGCCTCGGCCGCGCTTTCCAGGACCGAGCCGAGCACGGTCCAGGGCACGCGCCGATCACACTCCACGACAAGCGACGGCCCTTCGGGCGGGGCGTCCGGGCTCCGGAGCGGGGCCAGGGCATCGATGACGTCGGCGAACGCCTTGCCGCGCATCACCGTGTGGCCGGGGATTCTCCCGGAATCCAGCACCAAGACCACCCGGCCGCCAACCTCGACACCGGACGGAAGCACGCGGACCGTCGGCCCTTTTTCGACAGCCATGTCGGTGGCGGACTCGGGCAACTCCAGACCGGTGTCGCTCTGAAACGCGGGGTCGTAGAAGACCAACAGAAACAGCAGCACGAGCGTGAACATGTCGACCATCGAGGTGATGATCAGCGTGCTCTCCATGGTGTTGCGCCGGTCCCGCCGATGCCGCCGCCTCATCCCGGCACCGGCTTTTCGTCCGCTCCGTTGACGAGCATCGGTTGGGCGAAGAGAGGGCGTACTGTCGTACCGTCACGACGGAGCGTCACCGCATCGAAGACCCCCATGAGCGTCTCATACGGAACGTCCGCATCGGGCGCAACCACAACCTGGGTCTCGGCCGGATGCTGGGCGCGCGCGCTCACCATCGCGTCGGAGAGCGCGACATAATCGTAGTCGGCGGGCGCACACGGCGCGCGACAAGGCAGCTGCGTCTCTCCTTCACCCACGCCGCGGACGCGGAAGCCGGACTCCAGCACCCGGATCACCACTCGCTCCCGCTCCTGCTCGTCGAGGACCTCACGGCTCGGCGCCTCGCTGGCTTGGAGAGGACGGGCGTCGATCGGCTGCTGCACGATCGTCACAAAGCGCACAGCGATGAGGACGATGGGGATGATGTGCACGATGGTGGACAAGACCGGCGTGAGGTCGATGTTGGCGCCCACCGGATTTCTCTCACGACGACGCACCGAGGTTACCTCCCCGGAAACGGCAGGACCGATGCGGATTGGTCGGCGGCCCGTAGCGCGTTGAGCAGGTTCAACATCCGCAACCCGTAGTGATCAAGCTCGTCCAGGATCGCGTTGGCCCGCGCCGCCAGCACCGCATGAACGACGAGCGTGGGGATCGAGACCAGGAGCCCGAAGAACGTGGCGTACATCGCCACGGCAATGCCGGTCGAAAGCATCTGTGAGCGAGCGACTGCATCCGCCTGACCAACGCCCTCGAACGCGACGATCAGCCCGTGAATCGTGCCCAAGAGCCCGATGAGCGTCGAAACGTTGGCGATCATCGGCAAGAAGGCGAGCCACCGATTGACCTGGGGGGTCACTTCTAGAGTGGCTTCGTCGATGGCGTCGCGAACCTCGGCATCCGGGCGATCGGCCCGCAAAAGCGCCGCCTTGACCAGCCGGGGGAGCGCAGCCGCCGGCTCCGCGTTGCAGAGGCGCATCGCTGCGTCGGTGTCGGCATCAAGCAGATGGCGCTGGATCTGCCCCATGAAATTGGGACCATGGATGCCCGCCCTGAACACGATGAACAGGAAGCGCTCGGCGCTGATCGTCAGCGCGGAGAGCGCGCACAGCAGGATCGGCCACATGAAGATGCCGCCCTTCTCGAAGCCATCAAGGAAAAAGCTCATCCGTTGCCTAGAAGGGCTTTCCCTTGACGCTTGCGACCACCTTGGGCAGGAAGGTCTGCTGCAGTTCGAGATCGTACTTGGGGGTCAGGTGCTGCTTGTTCATGATGATCGCGACTTCGGGGCGCTGGATGGTCACCACCAAGACATCGGAACCTTTGGTTCCCGCAAACGCCGACTGGATCAAGAGCAGAACGGTGAGAAACATGGCTATCCTCCCCAAGGTGACGGCTCAGAACCCCCCGCGGGCGGCGGAGCTTCCGGAGTCGGTTGTGGAACCGGTTCAGTTGGTGCGCCCCAAGGGGCGGGCTCGGGTGTCGGTGCTGGCGTAGGCTCGGGCGCCGGTGTCCATCCCTCGGGAGCGGGGGCCGGAGCGGGTTCGGGGGCGGGGGCCGGAGCGGGGACCGGAGTCGGCTCAGGAGCCGGAAGCGGCGCCGGCTCCGGCGGGGGAGGCGGCGCCTCTTTCGCAGCGTCTTCTGCCTCTCGACGCTTGCGCTCTTCCTCGTCCTTCCGCTGCCGCTTCAACGCCTTTTCCTTGTCCTTGATGAGCTGCGCTATCCACAGGTCCAGCTCAGTGGCCGGCCCGCCGCCAGCGCGCCGGTACGCCTCAATCTCCTCGATCGCGGTGTCCCACGACTTCATGTAATCGCCATAGAGCACCGCCAGGTTGCGATGAGGCTCGGGATTCGACGGCTCCATCCGCAACGCGTCGTTGTACATCCGAATCGCATCTTCGTAGCGTTTTTCGCCACGATAGGCGATCGCAACATTGATTCGCGGCCCGGCCCGTTCGGGGAACAGCCCCATCATCCGCTCCAGGAGCGGAATGGCGTCGCGGTAGTTTCGGTTATCCAGGTAGTAGCCGCTCAAGAACGCGATGGCGCTGACCTGGTTCGGGTCGAGTTCCAAGGCCTTTTTGAACGACTCGATCGCGGAGCCGGGGAAGCCGCCACGCAGGTGGATCTGGCCGAGGTTGGCCTGCAACTCCGCGTTCCGCTCCGCGCCCGCCACGACCTCCTCTGCCTTGAGCGACATGAACCGCGCCAGGGCGAGTTGACCGGACTCGAGGTACACCGCGGTCAGGGCGTTGTAGATCTCGATGGCGCGGCTGTCGATGAGAAGCGCGGCTTTCGCCTCAGCTTCCGCGTCCTTGTAGCGCTTGAGCACACGGTGGGCGTCGATGGCCGCCACCCGAAGGCTCACGTCCTTGGGCGCCTGCCTGATCCCGGCCTGGAAGCTGGACAGCGCCGCCTCCATCTGGCCGCGGCGGGCCGAGAGCGCGCCTAGATTCAGCCACGGCTTCGCGAAGCCGGGCTCAACTTCAGTGGCGCGCAGCCACGAGCGCCGCGCCTCGGTGTCGTCACCGAGGATGTGGTGGGCCAAGCCGATGTTGTAGGGAATCTCGACCCGATCGGGGTACTGTCCGGTCAGGGGCTTGAGCATGTCCAAGGCCGCGCGAGCGCGCCCGGCGTCTTGGGTTGTGAGCATCGCCGCCGCATCGCTGATCGTCCGATCCACGCCGGCTTCCGGAGCCGAGGCCGGAGTGGTCGAGGCGGTTGCCGCCGGATCCCACGCCGAAGGAACCTCCACGGAAGGAACCGTGACCGGTTCGGGCGGCGGGGCAGGCGCCGCTGCCACTGGCGCCGCAGCGGGAACGGGCTCGGGGACGGGGGCCGCGATCGGCGCGGGGGTCTTGGGAATGCACGCCAGGGCGGCGAGAAGCAGGAAGCTCACTGAGCACCTCCCGTGCGGGCGGACTCGGGCGCCTCGAAGGGGATCGAGGTGAAGTCGACAGCCCCACGACTCTCCTGCCGTTCGGACGGGTACTCGATCGGGTACCGGTCGTGCAGCAGTTGCATCGCCTTTCCGTTCCACTCGCTCCATCGCTGGTCCACCCGCGCCTTTTCAAGCGCGCCCTGAAGGCGCGCCTTGGCCGTGTCCTCCGCGGCGAGGCGGATGGGCGTGAACCGCGCGTCGAGCTCGACCTGGAAGATGCCTTTCTCCTCTTCGTTGAGACCCACCGGAAGCGGAAACCCGTACACGAAGTCCGCGTAAGCGAAGTAGGCCGCGCCCTGCACGTAGAGCGCCGCGGCCGCCGCATCGTAGTCCTGGTAGGTCTGGATGAGCGCCAGCGACGCGTCGACGAGCAGCTTGAGGTCCTCCCGCTTGGTCACCAACAGCAACTCGGCGTTTTTCTTCTCGTCTTTGGTCCACTTGAGGACCTTGTACGATTCGAGATCGGCGAGCAGCTTTACCGTGGGTGCCTTCGCGGCTAGTTCACGGGCGTCGCTGCTGACGCCGCGCGCGACGTTGTCGCGGAAGGTGACATCGAGATCAGACAGCTTCTGCGCTGCCTTTCGCTTGTCTCCCCGCTCCAGGTACAGCTCGGAGAGCTTGTGCTGCGCGATGATCGCGTGGCTCGGCTCGCTGGCAGGGAAAGTACGGAGGTACTTCTCATAGAATTCGATGGCCTGCGGCGCGCTGACCAGCTCCCACTGCTCGCCGGCCTTCCAGTAGATCGCCTCGGCGTCCGGCACGTTTGGAAGATTGGCGTAGCGCTCGTACGCCTTGGCGGCGCCGAGGTGGTCGCCGATGCCGGTGCGCAGGAACGCTGAGTTGAACAGGGCCGCCGGCGCATCGGTGTGGTCGGGGGCCTTCTTGACCAGGGCGTCGAAGTAGCGAATGGCCTTGTCGAGCTCGAGGATGGAGCTGTAGCCGGCCGCGATGCGGAAGTAGAGCGACTTGGAACGTTCGTCGTCCGGGTAGTCGTTGATGTACTTCTCGAAGAGCACATTGGCGGGCGCCGTCCGGCCGCCGAGGTCGAGTTGGTTGGCCTGATTGTACAGGGCCACGTTGATGTACTCAGACTTGGGAAAGTCGATGAGGAACTGCCCGTAGCAGGTGGCGGACTCCAGGTGCTTGTCAGCCTTGCCAAGCTCCAAGCACAGCTCCAGCCCGGCTTGCCCGGCGATTTCGAGGTCGCCGAACTTGAGCGCTACGGCCTTGACCGTCTCGAGGTCGCCTTCGTTCACGTAGCTTTGCAAAACGAGCTTGGCGGCGAATGCCGCTTCCGGCGCACCCGGGTAGCGGTTGACAACCGCCCACAGCCGCTTCCGCGCATCGTCATAGTAACCGTGGTTGAACGAGACCACGCCCCCAAGATAGGCCAGCGCCGGCCTCGATTTTTCGAGTACCGCTATCCAGTCTGGGTCGGTGAACTCGCGATCGGCAAGGTCGTCGGCCGCCACGACGAAGGCCTTCTGTTCGTCGGAGACCATGTACTGCACGATCTGCTTGCCAGCCTTGCTTTGCAGGGTGTTGGCCACCAACGCGCCCTGGGGCACATCTTCCAGCTTCCCGTACTTGGAGAGCGCGAGCTCCTCTCGGGACTTCATCAACTGGAACCGCGCGCCGTCCTTGTATTTGCTGCGAGGGTTCTTGAGAATCTGGCCGTACGCACGCGCGGCTTCGGGGAAGAGCTTCCCTTCGTAAAGCGACAGCGCCTGGTACCACTCATACTCGTCGTAATCGGGGGTGAACGGGAACTTCTGCAGGAAGCTCTGGAAGGTGTCGGCGGCGTCTCGGTAGTCGGCCGGATTCTGGGTCTCCTTGGCGCGCAGCAGTTTTTCGATCGCGACCGTGGCCAGCGAGCGTTCGATGAAGATGCGCGCCGCCGCGATGGCGTCGGGATTGTTCTTGTTGGCCGCGTACCACGCACTCTGGTCGTTGTAGTTGGTTCCCAACTCCGTCAGTGCAACCGCCGCGGCGGCCTCGTTGCGAACCGGCATTCTGGAGCCGTAGATCGCGGCGATCGTCTGCTGGTAGATCGGGTTTTGCGGGTGCGTGGGCCACTTGGTCTGCAAGAACCGGTAGGTGTCGACTGCGTCGTCCCACTTGGTCTGCTTTTCCAGGATCAACGCCAATCGTTCCGCAACATCGTGCTGCCAGCGCTTGTCGCCGATCTTGGCCATATGGGCCCGGGCGACGTCAATCGGCTTCTTGCTCTGCCGGTCGGCCATGTCGGCGTAGGAGATCGCCAGGTACTCCACCGCTTCTTTGCGGGTGTCCGCCAGCTTGCCGGTGCGATCGTACAGGCCATCAGAGTAGTCGAGCAACTGGACCAGGTAGGCCAGCGATCGATCAAAATCGTCGAGCTTGAAGTGCGACCAGCCGAGCTTGTAGATGGCTCGGTCATAGTTGCGACCCTGCAGGCCCTCCGCCATCACCGCGTCGTAGTAGGTGACCGCGATTCGCACGTTGGCGAGCGTGTCTGGGCGCGGGGCGGGGAGCTCGAAGTAGTATTCGCCGAGACGCATGTTGGCGTCGTTGGTGAACGCCGAGCGGGGGTACTGGGAGACGATGGCCTGGTAGGCGTCCCGAGCGCCCGTCTCATCGTACTGTTCGGCGTTTGCCGAGCCCAGACACCATCCAAGCATGTAGAGCACATCGGCGCGGAAAGTGAACTTGGGTGCGTTGGCGAGAATGTCCCGATAGAGGCCGATTGATCGGCGATAATCCTTCTTTGGGACGAAGTCGGGATTGGCGGTTCCATTTTCGACCAGCACGGCATACTCGTCGTTGCGCGCCATGAAGTCGAGCTCGGACTCGTCGTAGTAAAGGTCGGCCAGCCGGAACTTCATGTCGGCGCCGTGCTTGCTTTCCGGGTATTTCTGCAGGAACGACTCGATCTTGGCGACGGCGACGCGACGCAAGGTGTTCCCGTCCTCCTGGTTGCGGCTGACGGCCGCCCCGAAACTGGACTCGATGCGCTCGCGCTCCTCCTGCTCAGACAAGTCCACCAGTTGTTTCACGTCGCCGCGAAACTCCTGCATGCGTTGCACATACCGTTCCGCGGTCTCGCGAAACTGGCGCACCTCTTCCGCATCGGGCTCGGCCCGCGCGGTGGATGGCATCGAGAGGGCGAAGAGCACGACCGCGCTCGGCACCAAGACGCTCAGGGTTCGGGACGACGTGCGCATCACTCCAAATTCTCCCGGACCACCCGAAAGCGATCGTCCAGATCCTGCAAGAGTTCGGAGCGCTCGTCGACGAGCATGTCGCGCTCGTCGGCGTTCTCCATCCGCCTGAGCCAATACACATCGACGATGCCCTTCTCGGCATCGATCACGTCAGCTTCGAATTCGAGCTGCAGGTCACGCAGCCCGACCAGAACCGCCCGCGTCGCCATCAGCTCCGCTGCACCGGCGCTGCCGTCAATGTCGCGGCGGAGCTCGGCCACCTTCTGCGCGGTCGCCGCGAGCCGCTGGCGCACGGCCTGGCCCTCGCGCGCCTCCCCGGAGGCCACCACCCGCGCCGCTTCCGCGGAATTCTTCTCGAGCACATCCAACGTCGTCCACACCCGATCGATTTGGGCAAAGATTGCGGCGCTGTCGGTGTCCTGGGCCGTTCGCCGATACTCGCCGACCCGGTCACGCAGCTTCGCGAACGCGACCAAGGCCCCGGCCCGGCCCACCTGGTCTTCCTGCACGGACCCCGTCTCGACCGAGCGCATCACCTTCTTGCGGGTGACATCGCTCTGCAGGGAGTCGAGTTCGCTCGCCGCTTTCGCGAGTTCGCCGCGCGCAACCTCAAGCTCGGCTCGCAGCCGTTCTTGCTCGGCACGCGGAAGCTTGGAGCTTCCATCACTGAGTACCTCGGCGAGGCTGCGGCCACTGGCAACCGCCTCTTCCGCGACCTGCTGGACGCGAAAGGCCCGCTGCTGCACCTCGCGAATCTGGGCCTCGTAGACCTGAAGACGGTCGGTAGTGGTGGAAACGTTGGAGTCGGCCGCGCTGCCAGATTCGACCAACTTGTCGAGTTCCCCTGAGAGCGAAACCAGCTCTGCCCGCACCGGTCCCGAGCTGCGACCGCGGAGGTACTGCAATTCCGCGCTGATCAGACGCGAACGCATCGCGAGGGCCGAACCGCGCATGGTCGTGAGCTGATTTCGCGCGGCGACGAACATGCCGAGCGAGTCCTTTTCTGATGACAGGGCCGTCTGCAGGTCGGCCACGTCCCGTTCCGCACGTTGCAGCTCCTGCTCCTGGCGATTGGTTTCCAGGTAGGCCGCGATGGCGCGACTGACCCTGTCCCCGCCCAGCAGCTTCTGCACCGCGTAGGCTGGCAGGCCCGACGTCCCCCCGGTGTCTCCCATCCGTTCCACGAAACGGCGTGCCTCCGTGGTGCCCTGGCCAAGCTCCTCCAAGCGCGCGGCCACCGGCGTGTAGGAGGCCACCACCTCTTCATACGCGGTGCGCGCAGCGTCGTACTCCGTGAGCTTCATGTGCAGATGGCCCTGCAGCACGTGCAACTGCGCGGTGTGCCGGTGCTCGGGGTAGGCCATCAGGAAGTTGTCCACCTGTCCCAGCGCGTCCCGCCAGCGTGCATCCGCGTCCACCGCGGCCAGCTCGGCCTCCCGCGAGTCGGGGGCTGCCGCCGCCAGTGCCGCCTCGGCTGCACCGCCCTGCTTGACGTAGCTCCACACCGCCTCGTAGAGCTTGTCGGCGAACTCAGCCGATTCGGAACCGATTTTTCCGTAGTAGCTCGAGGCCTGTGCAAAGTCGCCGAGCTCGTAGTACAGCCGGCCCAGCGCGAGGAGCGACAACTCTTGCACGCGCTTCTGGTCCGCGTCGCTGACGACCGCCGCCTCGACCTTCTGAAACTCAGCCACCGCCTGCTTCAGATTGCCCTCGCTGATCATCAGAACGCCGAGCTGGTACCGGGCCCGGGTGTACCAGGGGCTGGTCGGTCCGATGTTGTCGAACATCGATTTCGCCCGGGCCAGCTCACCACGCCGCGCGAAGGACTTCGCCAGGGTGTAGTTTACGATATCGGTCGTGGGGACCTTGCCTGAAACGATCCACGTGTTGTAATAGTTGGTGAACCCGACGTCGTCGCCAAGCAAGGCGTACACCTCGAGGTTCCGACGAACGGCATCCGCGAAGTAGGGGTGGGTGCCGCCCTTGTCGACGATCGACCGGTAGGCCTCTTCTGAGGTCCTGTAGTTCTCCAGTTCGAACAGGCACTCGGCCAGGTACCATTCCGAGTCGCGAGCGAGGTCGGCGTTCCCGAGCGCCCGGGACTGAACCAGGATGTAGAAGCTGGTCGCCGCCCCTTCGTAATCGCCGACAAGGAACGCGTAGACCGCGTCCTCGTAGCGGCGCCGTGCCTCCGAAACGCCGATGAGACCTGAGCGTTCGGAGAAGTTCAGACGCGTGTCATCCACCTCGCGGCTGACGCTGCCCAGCTCGTCCTCAAGGTCGCGCAGCCGGTCCGTCGTCGCCTTGTCGGCCGCGAGGGCCAGCGAAGGAACGAGAAACAGCCCCGCAAGGATGGCCCTACTTGGCATCCGTGATCCGCTCACACTTGAGCTCGAAATCAACCTTGGCGCGTTCCTCGAAGGAGTTCACGGCTCCACCACGGTCGCTGACGACGGCCCGCACCGTGCACGTCTTTCCCATCTCGGCGGCGAAGGCGTAGTTGCTGCGCACATTGATTTCGTAGTCGCGGGCATAGGTGAAGATGCCGCCGCCGGTGGGACGGATCTTCAGGTCCACCGAAAGGTTGTGGTTGCCGGGGGGCACCGCGCCGTCATGGATCTTGAATTCCCTGCTCTGATCCAGGCTTCCAGCCGGATCGGCCTTGCTGAACTTCGACTGCCCGTCCAGGAGGTACTGCACCGACTCCAGACGAAATCCGGCAGACAGCTTGTTGACGTGCCACACCGTCGCGCGGGCGCCGGTGGAGCTGCCCTGGATCACAATCTCCTTGAGCAGTTGCAACGTGGCTTTGCTACGAAATACCCGTTCTTTGAGGACGTCCACCTGCTGTTCGATGGTCAACAGCTCACGGTCGAACTCGGCGGCGGCGTCCGCGCCCCCGACCGGCTCTTCCTTGGTGGCGGCCTCTTGCGCGCGCGCCCCGTTGGGAGCGCTCAGCGTTGCCATAAGGCCGATCGCGGCGACAAACACGGGCCAGCGGGGTGGGATCATACGGTCTCTCCAGAGGGGCTGCGCGACCCAGTAACGCGGCGCTAGTCCGCTCCGCCATCGCCCGCTTCAGCGAGATTGCCGGTTACCCCCGCGAGCGACCGAACGAGCCGATCGTGGGCAGCCCGTGCACGCGCCGTCGAGCCCTCGAGATCGTTGACCAAAAAGGTGAACGCGTAGTTGGTCCCATCGAGCGCGGTCACGTACCCAGCGAGGCAGAATACCCCCGCCAAGGAGCCTGTCTTCGCGCGAACGCGGCCCTCCATGCCATCGTCACGGAACCGACCGGCCAGGGTGCCGTCGCGGCCGCCGACCGACAGCGTGGTGAGGTACTCGGGGCCCACGCCGACGTTGCCGTACATATCGACCAGCATCGCGTCGAGCGCGCTGGGGGCCAAAGCGGAGCCGCGCGCGAGTCCTGACCCGTTCACGAACTTGTAGCGGTCGGCCGGCACACCCAACGAAGCCATGTACTCGCTCATCACCTTGACGCCGTTTTCCGTGGTCCCCGGCAAGCCCAACTTCTCCGCCGCGACGGCGCGGAGCACCTGTTCGGCGATGAAATTGTTCGACCGCTTGTTCATGTCGGTGAGGATGTCCGAGAGCCGCTCAGACTCCGCTTTCACCAAGAGCGTGGACTCCGCCGGCGCGATCGCCAGGCGATGCTTCCCCTTGACCTTGACGCCTTGTGCTTTGAGCATGTCCCTGAAGATCGAGACATAGTTTCCCGTGGGGTCGGCGAGCGTCCGGTACAGGGGTCGCGTCGTGATATCAAGATCGATTGGCACGTTCCCGGTCAGCTTGTAGGTCGCGATTCGCGAGGTCTTCTCGTCCAGCGTCCGCTCAATCTTCACCCAGTACTTCGACTTCGCGCGGCCGGTGGTGAGCTGATTGTCGAGCACGACGGCGTCGCTCGGTGCGTCGAAGCTCGCCACCCCGGCAGCGCCCACCGAGGCGCCCGGACGCACGTGGATCGCCGCAATGTTCTCGTTGACCGAGAGCGCACCGAGCGCGGAGTAGTAGGTTTCGCCTGATTCAAGGTCCTCGGCCTTGTCCCAGCCCGGAATCCACACCCCCGGACCCGCGGTGTAGGTGTCGTCGTAGACCACGTCGCCTTTGATTTCGACGATGCCCTTGTGCCGAATATCCGCCACTATCCTCCAGATTCGCTCGACACTCATGGTCGGGTCGCCTTGGCCCACCACGTAGAGGTTCCCCTCGAGAATCCCGTCCGCGGCTGGCGGCGCGTCCACCTTGATCCAGGTCGGGAAACGGTAGGCCGGCCCGAGCGTCCGCAGCGCCACGGCGCTGGTCACCAGCTTTTGCGTGCTTGCCGGGAGCATCAGGCGGTCGTCGCCCCAGGAATACAGACGCTCCCCTGAGGCCGCATTGACGACCTCCAAGGCGATCGTGGAGCGCGCGAACACCGGCATGGTGGGCAGCTGGGACAACGACGCGAGCAGCTCGCTCGCCGGGGTGCTGGCCAACACGGCACCGGGAGTCAGCAGGTCGCTCGAGCCGGCGGCACGGGGCGACGACGGCGCGGGCTCCAGGACCGTCGGCTCCTGCGCCCACGCCGGGGAGAGCAGGGACACCGAAACGAGGGCAGCGATGAGGGTTCGCATGGGGCACCGTAGCAGGAGGGTCCCGGTTGGGACACCGGGGAAGGGGCAGACGCTCCCCTCATTCTCACGCAGCGCAGCCGGTAGAGCAATAGTTGCAATAAAAAAAGATAGATATCTATCAATCATTGGACTTGAATCGAGTCTCATCGTTGCACTGTCAAGAGTTCGCGCGTGCCCGAGATGCCGTTAGCTTCCGTCCATGCTGCTCCTCTTGGTCGCCCACGCGCTCGCGGACCCCGTCGAGCGTCCGTCGCTCACCTTTCATGGCGCAGCAGGGGAGGACGGCGCACACACGCTCTACCTCAATCCCGCCCTCCTCAATTTCGATCGCGATCCCGTATTCGGGCTGTACTACGGACTCCAGGACCCGCTGACCGGATCGGGGAATTCGTTCTCCTTTCTGACCGCTGGCGGAGGGGCCGGGCTCGGCGTCAGCTACCGCGAAGTCACCGCGGAGACCGCGTGGTGGACACTGTCCAGTGGCGTTTCCGTTCGTCTGGAGGACACGCTGACCCTGGGAAGCGCGCTGCACTGGCAGCTCCCCGAAGGCGGCGCCAACAACTTCGTGAGCTGGGACCTGGGACTGGCATGGCGTCCCGCGCCGTGGCTCGGACTCGGCGCCAGCGCCTTGAACCTGGGCTCCCCCGCGCCCGAGCTCGGCGTGGTCAGCCGTTACGACGCGGGCCTCGCGCTGCGCCCCTTTGGAGACACCGTCACCCTGGGCATCGACTACCTCGCGGACACGCCGGTGGATGCCGCCGTCCAGCACTCGTTGGAGGCGTCGTTGCGCGTCCGCGCCGCGCGTGGGATTTGGGTGCGCGGCTGGGGAAGCCGCGGGCTGCGCGACAACGCCGCGACCGGATTCGGCGGCTCATTGGAGCTGCACTTCGGCGACCTTTCGGTCGGAGTGGGCAGCGCGGGGACGGACCAGGGTGGGAATCCGACGGTGGCCGGCTACGTCACCAGCCTGGAGGGCGACGACCAACTCTTCCTCCCTGGCCGACGAATCGCCGAGATCAACCTTGACTCTATTTTCCCTTACCAGCCGCAGGCCGGCCTGCTCGCGCCCGCCGAGGAGAGTTACTTCTCGCTGTTGCGACGTCTCGATGCGGCGGGCCGGGACCCCCGGGTCAAGGGCATCCTGTTGCGCATCGACGGCTCCCGCTTCTCGATGGCGCAGGTCGAGGAGCTGCGCGGGCTGATCAAGGCCGCTCGGCGCCAAGGGAAGGCGGTCGCGGCGTGGATCGGTGCGGGCGGCTCCAACGGCGACTACCTGCTGGCACGAGCCTGCGACAAAGTGTACCTCCACCCCGCCGGAGGCCTTGAACTATTGGGCATCTCCGCCGAGGTCCAGTACTTCAAGGGCGCCCTCGAACTGGTCGGGGTCAGCGCACAGTACGCGCAGCGCTCCGACTACAAGTCGGGTCCAGAGCCGATGACGCGAACGGGCTCCTCCGACCCCTCCCGGGAGCAGACCGAGGCCCTGGTCGACGACCTCTACGGCACGCTGGTGAGCGGCATCGCAGAGGGGTTGGGGCGCTCGCAAGACGAGGTACGGACCCTCGTGGACGGCGGCCCCTACAGCGCACGGGAGGCCCTCGCGAAAGGCCTCGTCGACGGGCTCTACTTCCCGGACGAGCTGCGCTCGGAGCTTGATGACGTCTTCCCCGGCGAGTACCACCTGGTGCGCAACTACGGGCAGACCGTCGACCACAGCGGGTGGGAGCCCCAACGGGCCGTGGCGGTCGTGGTCGTAGACGGCACCATTGCCGACGGCGAGTCCTCTCCCGGCGGGTTGTTGAGCGGAGCCGCGACCGGATCGCGAACCGTCGTGGAAGCGTTGGAAGCGGCCGCGGAGACCAGGTCGATCAAGGCGGTGGTGCTGCGGGTAGACAGCCCCGGCGGGAGCGCCTTCGCCTCAGACGAGATCTGGCGCGGCGTCGAGCGAGTCAAGCTGGCCGGCAAGCCGGTGGTGGTCTCGATGGGGGGCTACGCCGCCAGCGGGGGCTACTACGTCGCCGCTGGCGCCGACTCGATCTGGGCCGAGCCGAGCACCGTCACCGGAAGCATCGGTGTCTACGGCGGCAAAATGAACCTTGAGGGTCTCTTCGGCAAGCTCGGCATCAACACGGAGACCACCGCCCGTGGTCGCAACGCGTCGATGTTCTCGATGTCGCGGCCGATGGATGATATCGAGTACGCCGCGCTGGACCGCCTCATCGGGGAGACCTACGACCAGTTCAAGGAGCGGGTCGCGACGGGGCGAAACCTCGCTCCCGAGCAGGTGGAGCTCGTCGCGCGCGGGCGAGTCTGGTCCGGTGCGCGCGCCAAGGAAAAGGGGTTGGTCGACAGCCACGGGGGCTTCTTCGATGCCCTCGCCGACGCGCGGCTCCGCGCCGGCATGAACCCGACCGCTCCCTACAACTTGGTCATTCTCGACCCCTACTCCGGCGCGCTCACCCTTCCCGGGCAGCTCGTCCAGCTCGGGCGGATGGTGGAGTCGGCGCTCGTACCCCAGGTTCAGCTCCCGGCGGAGATGAAGGAGTTCTGGCGGTTCGCGGTGCTCCGCCACGAGCGCGTGTTCGCCATGCTGCCGTACTCGCTGCGGATCCAGTGACGGAAGCCCGCCCGGTCCCCCGAATCCTGGTCTGCGACGACGACCGTGCGGTGCGGAGCGCGCTCAACGTCAACCTGACCAAGGCCGGCTACCGCGTCACCCTCTGCGACTCGGCCGAAGAGGCGCTCGAACGGATGGCCGGCGATCCAGCCGACCTGATCCTGACCGACGTGAAGATGCCCGGACGGTCAGGCCTGGACCTGCTCGCCGAGGCGCGTCGGCACTGGCCGGACACCCGCGTCGTGATCATGACCGGATTCGGTTCGGTCGCCGACGCGGTCAACGCCATGAAGGCGGGTGCGTCCGATTACCTGATCAAGCCGATCGAGCGCGACGAGCTGCTGATGCTCCTTGAGAGAGCGCTGGAGAGCCGCGCGTTGGTTCGCGAGGTGCGTCGACTGCGACGCGAGGTCGACGCGAAGTACGGCTTCGCGAACCTTGTAGGCGCAACCTCCATCATGCACGAGGTCTACGATCAGGTGCAGGCCGTAGCGGAGTCCGGAGCGCTGGTGCTCATCCAAGGCGAGACCGGCACCGGCAAGGAGCTCATCGCCCACGCGATCCACTACCGATCCAGCCGCGCCCAAGCGCCGCTGGTCGCGGTCAACTGCGGGGCGCTCCCCGAGAACCTGCTCGAGTCGGAGCTTTTTGGTCACGAGAAAGGCGCGTTCACCGGGGCGTTGCGGACGCATCAGGGAAAGTTCGAGCAAGCCGACGGCGGCACCTTGTTCCTCGACGAGATCGGCGAAATCCCGCCGTCGGTGCAGGTGCGTCTGCTCCGGGTCCTCGAGGGCGGCAGCTTCACCCGCGTGGGTGGCGAGCGCCCCGTGAAGGTCGATGTCCGCGTGGTCGTCGCCACCAACCGCGACCTGCGCGCTGAGGTGAAGTCCGGCGCTTTCCGGGCCGACCTCTACTACCGGCTCAACGTCTTTCCGATTCGGCTGCCCCCGCTGAGGGAGCGCGCCGACGATATTCCCCTGTTGGCGGAGCACTTCCTCGCCCGGTACGCCGAACGCCACGGGCGCCCGCCCCCTTTACTGACCCCGGAGGCCGTCGCACAGCTACGAAGCTGGCGTTGGCCAGGAAACGTCCGTGAGCTCGAGCACCTGATGGAGCGCACCCTCCTGTTGTCGGGTGGCGGCGGAGAGATCCGCGCGTTCGCAGTGCCCGAGGACGCGGCACCGGTGCCGAGCGACGACTCGTCCGGCGACCAGATGACACTCGCGGGCGATGGGCTCGATGAGCTCGATGCGGGCGGCCTCCCAGGGCTCCTGGACACCTGGGAGCGCCGGCTGGTTGTCGCGGCGCTCGAGGCGGAGGGGGGCGTGCAGGCTCGGGCGGCCCGACGACTCGGGATCAGCCGAAGCAACCTGAACTACCGAATCGGGCGGCTGGGAATCACCTTGCAGGACGTCAAGTTCAGCTAAGGGCACAGCTACGGGTTGAAATAAAGCGCCCTCAGCTCGTCGCAGCTCATCTTCCCGAGGTCGTCGGAGGCCGCCGTGCACGCATCATTGGCAACCGAAACCTGCCGAAGCTCCAGGCTTAGGCGCTCCTCGTCCCACTCGGCGCGGCAAGTGTCCCCCCAGGCCACGCGGCTGCCGGCGTCAAAGTCGTCCCAACTGGCGCCCCAATCGGTGAGGCACGGCTCGATGGCCTGCGCGGTCGTGGCGCAGAGCTGGTAGCAGGTGTCACTGGTGCACCCTGCCAAGACCAACGCCACCCACACTAGTGTGGTGGCCGGGGAGGGAGTTGAACCCCCGACACGGGGATTTTCAGTCCCCTGCTCTACCAACTGAGCTACCCGGCCCACAAGGCCGCCCTCTATGCGCCGGAGCCCTACACGTCAAACGAGGTTCCGCAGCCGCAGGAGCGCTTGACGTTGGGGTTCTCGATGTGGAAGCCCGCGCCGATCAGCTCGTCCCGGTAATCCACCGCGGACCCCTGCAGGTATTGGCGGTGCAGCGGGTTGAGGAAGACACGGACGCCGCCGAATGTGAAGACCTCGTCTTCGGGCTGAGGCGCCTCCTCGAACTCCAACTGGTAGCTGTACCCCGAGCAGCCCCCGCCCTGAATACCGAAGCGGAGGCCGAAGCCGTCCATCTTGTTTTCGGCGAGCATGCGGAGGATGTGGCCCACGGCGCCTTCGGTGAGCCTGACGGCAGGCCCGTCAGCGACGGTCTCGGGGGTCGTCCAAACGTTTCCGGATTCCATGTGCACTCCAGGGTCCCAGTGTAATCACGATCTCGGCGGAAAAGCGTTAGCAAGCTCACCGTGCGGGTGCTCGTCGTCGACAACCTGGACAGCTTCACCTGGTCGCTGGTTCAGCAACTGCAGGTCCTGGGTAGCGACGTCCGCGTGGTGAGGGAGGAACTTCCCGCCGATGCCCACGAGGCGGGGTTGGTGCTCCTCTCGCCGGGGCCGGGGCGCCCCGAGGACCATCCAGCGACGATGGCAGTCCTGCGCGTGTTGCACGTCCCCATTTTTGGCGTCTGTCTCGGAATGCAGGCGATCGCCCAGCACTTCGGCGGCTCGGTCGTGCCGGCAAAGACCATTGTGCACGGGCGGACCAGCCGGATCCACCACCGAGGCGATTGCTTCCTGGCCGGGCTCCCCTCTCCCTTCCGCGCCACCCGCTACCATTCGCTGGCGACGGCCGGGCTTCCGGCGAGCCTGGAGGTGCTGGCGCGCACCTCCGACGGCGAGATCATGGCGCTACGCCACCGCACCCGCCCCATCTTCGGGGTGCAGTTCCACCCGGAGAGTGTCGCGACCGAGTTCGGCCTCCAGCTCATGGCCGGGGTGCTCCGCGAGGCCGCTATCGCCTGATTAGTCCCCCATGCCGCGTTCCGCGGCTCCCAAGGCCATGAAACCGTCGAGCGGCAGGGGGGACCCCTTCCCCTTGTTTCTGACTATCCGCGGGTCCGCCGGCCGCCGCGACCCAGCTCGCCGGCGATCCGATCCAGCAGCCCGTTGACGAACGATCGCGATTCAGCCCCGCCGAGGCGCTTGGCGAGCTCGATGGCCTCGTTGATGGTGACGCTCGTCGGGATGTCGGGGCGCTGCAAGAGCTCCCAGGTTCCGAGCCGGAGAATGTTGCGATCGACAACAGGCATGCGCGGCAGACGCCAGTGCTCGCTGGCGGCTTCGATGCGCGCGTCGATGTCGTCGCGCGCGTCCATGACCCCGCGCACCAGCTCGGCGGCAAACTCCGCTTCCTCTGGGCTCACCGGCTCTTCCAAGGGCTCGGACAGTTCGTCCAACTGGGCGGCCCACAACCCGCTGAGGGCGACCCCGCCGGACACCCCGGACAGATCGGCAGCGTAGAGCGCCTGGATGGCGAACTCGCGCGAGCGGCGGCGGCCAGCCTTCATGACTACTGGAGCTTCCGGAAAAGGTCGACCATCTCGACGGCACTCACCGCGGCTTCAGCGCCTTTATTGCCCATCTTGCCGCCGGCCCGATCGATGGCCTGCTCCAGGTTTTCGGTGGTAAGCACACCGAAGATGACTGGAATCCCGCTGGCCATGCCGGCGGCGGCGACGCCCTTGGCGGCCTCGCCCGCCACGTAGTCGAAATGCGCGGTCCCGCCGCGGATCACACATCCCAACGCGATGATCGCGTCGTAGTCGCCGCTGTCGGCGAGCTTCTTGCACGTGACGCCCAGCTCGAACGCGCCCGGCACCCGCACCAGATCGATGTTGGCGTCTTCCGCGCCGTGCCGATGGAGGGCGCCGACGGCACCCGCGACCAACTTTTCGACGATGAACTCGTTGAAACGCCCCGCAACGATGGCGTAGCGACCGCCCTTGTCGACCAGCCCGCCTTCGAGAATTCTCGGCATGCCTACTCCTTTTCAACCGGTGCGGGCAGATGCCCGAGCTGGACGCGTCGAGATTCGAGAAAGCGCCGCCTATCCGGGTGCGCCGGGATCGCCAGGGGGACCCGCTCGCGGACATGGATGCCGAAGCCCTCCAAGCCCACAATCTTGCGGGGGTTGTTGGTCAGCAGCCGGAGCTCACGGACGCCCAGGTCCACGAGAATCTGCGCGCCAGTGCCGAGTTCACGGAGCGCGTCGGGCGCGCGCGGGGCGGTTGACTCCGGAGTCAGGTGCTCCCGCAGACGCTCCAACAGCGCCCCCTCCCCGCCGCCGTCGAGGTGAAGGTACAGCAGCACGCCCCGACCTTCCTTGGCGATTGCTCCCAGGGCGGCGTCGATCTGTGCCGCGCTGTCGCTCTGGAGCACGCGGAAGACGTCCGTCGGTCCCGCTGCGGTCTGCACGCGCGTCAGGACAGGCCCGCCAGAGAGATCGCCGCGGGTCAGCGCAAGATGCAGGCCGCCGCCCGTCCCCCGATACACCCTCGCCCGGAAGGTGCCGTGATCAGGTGTCGCAACTTCGGTGTCGATCTCGCAGCGGACCAGCCGCTCGTGCATCAGGCGCCACCGAATCAGGTCGGCGACCGCCACGATGCGGATGCCGTGGGTCGCGCCGAAGCTCCTGAGCTCGGGCAGGCGGGCCATCGTCCCATCGGGATTCATGATCTCGCAGATGACGCCACTTGGCGTGAGCCCGGCGAGGCGGGCGAGATCGACGCTCCCCTCGGTCTGACCCGTGCGCACCAGCACCCCACCATCGCGCGCCCGCAGCGGGAAGACGTGACCGGGGACCACAAGGTCTGACGGACCCTTGTTGGGGTCAATTGCGACGCGACAGGTATGCGCACGGTCCGCCGCCGAAATACCGGTGGTGACGCCCTCGCGGGCCTCGATGGAGACGGTGAACGCGGTCGAAAACGGCGACCGGTTGTTCGACGCCATCATCGGCAAGCCCAGCTCGTCCACGCGGGCTTCGGTGAGGGTCAGGCAGATGAGGCCCCGCGCGTGGGTGGCCATGAAGTTGATGGTTTCGGCGGTGATCCGTTCGGTCGCCACCACAAGGTCCCCCTCGTTTTCGCGGTCCTCGTCGTCGACGAGGATGACCATGCGCCCTGCGGCGATGTCGGCGATGGCCAACTCCACGCGCCGATCCGGACTCTCAGACATGACTTCGAAGCTCACGAGTTCTCCTTCAAAAACGGTCCGAGCATGCGCTGGACGTAGCGGGCGATCACATCCACTTCCAGGTTCACGCGTTGCCCGACGGCAGCGGCCCCAAACTTGGTGAATTCGGCGGTATGGGGGATGATCCCTACCGAAAATCCGCAGTCGCTCACGGCGTTGACGGTCAAGCTGACCCCATCGACCGTGACGCTGCCCTTTTCGACGAACATCGGAAGCAGCGAGGCCGGCGCTCCAACCTCGATCTCCACGAAACCAGGGCGGCGGTCTACGCGCAACAGCGTAGCAATTCCGTCGACGTGCCCTGTTACGAAGTGGCCCCCGAGCCGATCTATTGGGAGCAGGGCGCGTTCCAGGTGAATGCGAATCCCAGGTGTGAAATCGTCACAGGTCGTACGCCGAAGGGTCTCCTCCCCCGCCGTCACCTGGAACGCCCCGCGCTCCGTTTTTTCCACGGTCAAACAGACCCCATCGCACGACACGGACTCCCCGATCGAAAGATCGGAGAAGGGCGCTTCAATCCAGAAGCGCTTCCCCGTGCCGTGCGGTGCGGTCGACCGTAGAGTTCCGAGCGCCTGGACCAGACCGGTGAACATCGCGGCGCGGTTAACATGTAAGGGGGGGAACCCCTTCGCGGTTCCCCCCTACCGGGGCGTACCCTCCGGCCGTCGGCAAGCCGCCGGCCTGCGGCCCGAAGGCGCGTTGGGTAACGCGCCCCGGGCGCCCCTCTCCCCCCTCCGGCCGGACATCGCGGCGTCGCGGCGCCATGGGTGACCAAGACCCGCTGCCTTCGCGCCCTCGAAGGCCTGGCGCCTACCCCCGCTCCAACCCCAGCCGCAGATCATCCCCAACCCGCTCGACATGATCGATGTGGAATGCGGGAGCCTGCGCCAGCCGGTAGCCCTCACCGGCGACGAAACCCGGGCCACCCGCCAGCACGCGCGCGTTGATGAAAAGCTCGATGCGGTCGCACAGGCCGGCGTCCAGGAAGCTGCGGTGCACCTGGGCGCCACCGTCGACCAGCACGCGATGTAGACCCCGCCTGGTCAGGTCCCGGGCGACCGCACGGACATCGACCCCGGCGCCGCCACGCGGAAGCCGAATCACCGTGGCGGGCAAGGATCGCTCCGGCGCGTCCTCCGCACAGTAGACCAGTGCGGTTCCGCGCTGCAGCACCACCGCGGTGTCCGGCGTCCTCAACATGCTGTCCAAAACCACCGGAATGGCATCGCGACCGCCGGCGATCCTGGTCGTGAGCGCCGGATCATCGGCCAGCACGGTGCCCACCCCCACGACGATGACGTCGTGCTGATCGCGGAGCCGGTGGCTCATCTCGCGGGCGGCCGGACCGGTGATCCACCGGGACTCGCCGCTGGCGCTGGCGATGCGCCCGTCCAAGGTGATGGCCGCCTTCAGGGTGACCTCGGGGAGTCCTTCGGTGTGCGCCCGAATGAACCCCAGCATCAAGCGCCTGCACTCCGCTTCACGCACCCCGACATCCACCTCGAGTCCGGCGGCACGGAGCTGCGCGATTCCCTTGCCCGCCACCAGCGGGAACGGATCCACGGTCCCGACCACGACGCGAGCCACCCCAGCGGCGAGGATCGCGTCGGTGCACGGAGGGGTACGACCATGATGACAGCAGGGTTCCAGCGTGATGTACATGGTCCCACCTCGCGACGAGCCACCGCCACGAAGCGCGGAGGCGATCGCCTCGGACTCCGCGTGGGGTTGCCCGGGCGGCTGGGTCCAGCCCTCGCCGACCACGACCCCATCCTGCACCACGAGCGCGCCCACCGGCGGGTTCGGCGCGGTCCTACCCAGGGCGCGGCGCGCCAGATCCAGCGCAAGGCCCATGAAGCGCGCGTCCGCCCTCATGTCGGCTGGCCCCGCTCCAAGAGAGGGCGAAGCACCTGTAGAAAGTCCGCCGGCGAGGTGATCTCGTGGTACACCGACGCGAAACGTAGGTAGGCGACGTCGTCGAGCCGCGCCAGCTCGCGTAGCGCCATTTCGCCGACCTCGGACGTGGTGACCTCACCGGAGCGGCGGGACAACTCCTGCTCCAAGCAGGCGCACGCGGCATCGAGCTGCTCTTCGCTGACCGGGCGCTTTCTACAGGCCAGGCGCATGCCCGACAGGAGCTTGTCGCGGTTGAAGGTCTGCCGGCGGCCGTCGCGCTTGAGCACGTCGGGAAGGCGGAACTCCACCCGTTCAAACGTGGTGAAGCGGTGGAAGCACGCCTGACACTCCCGACGCCGGCGGATGCTGTCGACCGCCTCACGACTGTCCACGACGCGCGTGTCGGGGTGCTGGCAGCCTGGACAGTCCATGTGGCGCAGCCGCTAACCGATGCCCGGCACGGGGAAGCGCCCCGTCAGCTCGTGAACCTGGCCGCGGATGCGTAATAGCGACCCTTCATCCTGCCAGTTGTCCAACACGTCCGCGATCCACCCGGCAACCAGGACTGCCTCGCCAAGCCCCAACCCGCGGGTGGTCATGGCGGGGGTCCCGATGCGTACGCCCGAAGTCACGAAGGGACTACGTTTTTCGTTGGGCACCGTGTTCTTGTTCACCGTGATCCCCGCCCGGCCGAGGGCCTGCTCGGCGTCGCGGCCGCTGTAGCTCTTGTCCGAGAAGTCCAGGAGCATCAGGTGATTGTCCGTGCCGCCCGAAACCAGCGTGACCCCACGCTCGACCAGCGTCGTGGCCATCGCCTGGGCGTTGTCGATGACGCTGCGGGCGTATCCACGGAACGAAGGGTCGAGCGCCTCACCGAACGCCACGGCCTTGGCCGCGATGACATGCATGAGCGGCCCCCCCTGCAGACCAGGAAACACCGCGCTGTTCAGGCCCTTCATGTGCGCCTCGCGTGCGAACGCCATGCCGCCGCGCGGACCGCGAAGCGTCTTGTGGGTGGTCGTCGTGACGTAGTCACAATGACCGAAGGGGGTCGGGTGCAAATCAGCCGCGACCAACCCAGCGAAATGCGCCATGTCGGCCAGCAGGAGCGCCCCGACCTCGTCGGCAATCGTCCGGAACGCGGCGAAGTCCCAAAGCCTCGGGTAGGCACTGGCACCGGTGACGATGATCCTCGGCTTTTCCGCCCGGGCGATGTCGCGCACGTGGTCCAGATCGATGATCCCGCGCTCGTTCACCCGGTAATGAACCGCCCGGTACAGCTTCCCGGAGCTGTTGGCGGAAGATCCATGGGTGAGATGCCCACCATTGGACAGGTCGAGGCCTAAAAGTGTATCCCCGGCCTTCAGCGCCGCCAGGTAGACCGCGGCATTGGCCTGCGCGCCCGAATGTGGCTGGACGTTGACGCCCTCGCTGCCGGGGAACAGTCGTAACGCACGAGTGCGCGCAAGGTCCTCCACGACATCGACGACTTCGCAGCCACCGTAGTACCGCTTGCCCGGCAATCCTTCGGCGTACTTGTTGGTGAGCACGGTCCCGGTGGCCTCCATCACCGCCTGCGACACGTAGTTCTCCGACGCAATCAGCTCGAGATCATCGCGCTGACGGGCACGTTCGCGCATGATGAGATCGAAGATCTCGGGATCCTGGGAGCGGAGCGTCATGGGCACCTCGAACGGGCCCGGGAGCTAACCCCGGACGAGTGCGGCCGCCCGCGGAGAAAGGGGAGAGCCTCTGCGCGAAGCGGGCGCGTTCGGGACGCACACGCCACATCGGCGGCGCAGGGCGTAGAGTCCGAAGGGGTCGCCGTGAGGAGGGAGGTCCGGATCGTGCCGCCAGCGTCATCCGCTTGCCGCAGTTCCTTGCGAAGTCGCGACAGCTCCTCGCGCTCGGTGCTGGTCGCCACACCGGGAGGACCTCTGCCCGCATCCGCCCGCGCCTCCTTCACCCAGTGAATTCCAGAATCCCCTGCGCGTCGTCGTCCTCCACGTTGTCCTCGGCCGCCCCCGCGAACCCATGCTTCCCGAGCCACCGACCGAAGTCGCAGGGTGAGCCACCATCGGGCGACTTCGGTCGCACTGGCGCCGACTTTGGTCGCAGTACCGGTGAGTGTGGCGCGCTGGCGGAACCTGCGGAGGCGCTGCCTTACGGGTGAACGCCGTGAACATCTCGGCGGCTGTGGTGGGGCTGGGGGCAGGGTGCGACCGAAGTCGCAGGGTGAGCCGCCATCGGGCGACTTCGGTCGCAGTGGCGCGACTTCGGTCGCAGTGGCGCCGACTTCGGTCGCGCTGCCGGCGATCGGCGACCGCCACGTCACCCGCCAACGGCTTCGAGCACAGACGGTGTTCGCCGGGGGGTTACGCCGCGGCGGCCCGCTACGGCAGCATGTCCGCGCCGGGATTCGCAATGCGCTCCCCCTCCCACGACCCCGTCGCGAGCCAACTTGCATCGGTGGGGGTGAGCGCGCCGCCCCTCACCAGGTCGGTGTACACCGCAATCGATCGGGTGTCTGCAGCCTCGTTGAGGTCGCTCCGGCCAAGCCTCCACCGCGTCAGGCCGGCGGCGCGCTCTGTGTTCTAGGTTGCGGCTGACGAAGTCGTCGAGGTAGTCGGCGTCAACAGGTCGACTCGTAGGTGTAGGCCTCACGGGTGTCGGCGTCCGGAGGGGCGCGACCGTAGCGGCCGCCCGCGCACGCGCGGTCGCCCGGCCATCGCTGCGGCCAAGGCCTCCGCTCTGTCCTTGCCGCGTGACCGCGGACGCGCCTACCTCGACTCCAAGCGCGCCATCTTCTCCAGGCGCCCGACGTGCCGGCCCCCGTCGAAGCTGGCGCCGAGGAAGGCATCGACGATCTCCCCGGCCAGCCCGCCCCCGATGACCCGCTCACCCAGGCACAGCACGTTGGCGTCATTGTGCTGACGGGTCGCCTTCGCGCTGAACACGTCGGAGACCACCGCGGCCCGAACCCCCGGGACCCGGTTGGCGCTCATCGCCATTCCCTGCCCGGTGCCACACACCAAGAGGCCGAAGTCCCCCTCTCCCGCGGCGACAGCCCGCGCCACGAGCACGGCGTAGTCGGGGTAATCGCAGCTGGCGGTCGAGTCCGTGCCCATGTCCACCACCTCGTGCCCCTGCGACCGCAGCCGCTCGGAGAGGGTGTGCTTGAGAGAGAGTCCGCCGTGATCGGAGCCGATGAGGATGCGCATGTCGAGGCCTCAGGTGTGGAGTGTGCGTTAACCAGGGATGTTCGGCTACATCGCGTCTGGCCATACGTTGGGCGGCTCGGGAGCCGGCCCGAACAGGCACCCGAGCGCCGCCACCACGATGGCGACGCACACGTAGTCGAGCCAGAACAGCCGCGGAGGCACGACAGCTTCCCCGTCTACCGCCAACACCACGCCGGACCGAGGGCCCGTCGCGACGCGCACGCGTGAGCCGGCCATGAGCGTGTCGGCAAGCGCGGGGGACACCCCCACCCAGCGCTTGCGCGTCTGGACCCAGGCGTAGTTGCCGTCGAGCCCCATGCCGCTGAGCACCGCCGTCGGCGAGAGGAGCGGCGTGTTGCTTCGCACGACGTCGCGCACGAGCTCGGTCACGACGCGCTTGCGGCCGGTTCGATGGTCGTGGAGCAGGCTCAGCGTATGCAGGTTGAGCACAAAGAGCACGCTCAGCGCCACGAACCCTCCGCCCGGTCCGAGGATGAACAGGTCCAATTGGGAATTGCCCGGCTCGCGGGCCACGGCCCAGATCACGACGAGCGCCGCCCAAGCGAAGGCGCCGAGCACCACGCCGCCGCCTGTTCGACGCACGAGCGCACACCCCGCGTGGCTGCGGAGCCCCTCGCGGTCTGCGCCCGAAAGCGGCTCGTCGTGGGCGATCCCGGCGAGATCGAGCGACTCGGGCGCAGCGAGGGCGGCGGGCTCGGCCGGATCTGCCAGCACCACGACGTCGAAGAGGTTTCGGAGCCGAGCGGTCGTATGAAGCTCCACCGTCTGACCGGTGCGAACGCGCTCGTACACCCACGACTCGACCTGCTCGTCTGCCCCGTCGAGACTGAGGTAGTACCTGGGGGAGTTGCGGGTGTTCGAGTTGAGCACCGCGCCGATGATCCCGACGCGCTTCCCGGTCACCACGCCCACCCGAACCCGCTTCTCCCGCTCGAAGGCCGATCCGGCGTGGACCCCGACGATGAACAGCAGCACGGCACCGAAGAACACGCCGAAGAGCACGCGGATCCTCGTGCCCAGCTCGACGACGCCCCCGCCGAGCATCCCGATGACCGCGAGACCCAGGAGCACCCCCAGGGGCACCACGAACACGGCACGACGACGGAGCAGAGCGCGATCGGCGGCGGTGAGCGGAACGAGCGTTTCTGTTGGCATCACCCCCCCAGCGCCGTCCCCGCGACCACCAATCGACACGGCGCGCCTTCCGCCCCCTCGCAGTCGGCCTTCTCATCGTCGAGCCACAGGACGATGCGGGCGCCCCAGAGCGTGCTGGCGTCCTCCGCGAGGCGCGGATTTCCGGTCAGCGTGATGCGGCCGGTCTTGGCGAGCAGCTCGGCCCGATCGGACTCGGCGCGGCGCGGCCCATGCTCGACCTTCACACTTCCAGTCGCGACCACGGTATCGAGGGTATCCCCATCCGCATAGGTGACATCGAGCCGATCACAGCGGAGCACCACCGCCCCACGGGTGACGACAACGCCGCCCTCGAAGCGGGCGATGTGCTTTTTCAGGTCCCACGATGACCGCGGGGCGTCGATCTGGAGGTCCGGGCCACCGCCAGTGCGCGCCACCTGGGTGGTGGTCGCGTCGATCGGCAGGACGCCCGCCGGGTCGACCGAAGCCCCCGCCAACGACGCGCGGTAGGTCGCACCGTCGGCGCCCTTGGCCTCGATGGTCACGCCGGTTGCGACGGCGGTGGCCGGAAGCGGCTCGATGGGAGCTGGCTCACAGCAGAGTAGCAAGCCTGCGGCGGACGCCGCGGCAGGGATGCGGAGGGCGGCCGCCCCGGCCGGTCGGTCACGACCGAGGCCGAAGGCCGAGCCCGGAAGCAGCGCGACGGCGCGCCATGCGCGCCGGGCCGCCCCGATCACTTCGCCTCGATCGCCGAAAGAGCCGCGTCCGCACGCGCGCCGCCGCCAAGCCGGACCTGACGATCGACCGCCGCCTTGACGAACGCCGAAAACAAGGGATGCGGCGAAAGCGGGCGCGACTTGAACTCAGGATGAAACTGGCAGGCCACGAAGTACGGATGCGAGGGCAGCTCGATCATCTCGACCAACAAGCCGTCCGGCGACAACCCGCTGATCGTCATCCCGTGCGTCCGCAAAAGCTCATGGTAGGCGGGGTTGACCTCGTAGCGATGACGATGGCGTTCGCTGATGGAATCCGTCCCGTAGATCGCCCGGGCTCGGCTCTGGGGCGCAAGCTCGCAGGGGAAGGCGCCCAGGCGCATGGTGCCGCCAAGGTCGGTGACCTTTCGCTGCGCATCCATCAGGTGGATCGTGGGGTGCGCCGCAGTCGGCTCGAATTCGCTGGAGTGTGCGGCAATCCCTGCCACCGAACGTAGGAATTCGACGACGGCCAACTGCATGCCGAGGCAGATGCCGAAGAAGGGCACGGCGTTTTCGCGGGCGAACCGGATCGCGGCGATCTTGCCCTCCGTCCCTCGGCTGCCGAAGCCGCCGGGAATGAGCACCGCATCGCAACCACCCAACAGCGTTGCGGCATTGGTAATGTCCAACTCCTCGCTGTCAACATAGCGAAGTTCGACCTTGGCCTCGTTGAAGGCGCCGCCATGGGCCAGGGCTTCGTTGAGCGACTTGTAGGTGTCCACAAGGTGCACATACTTGCCGACAATCGCGATGCGGACGTGATGCTTGGGGTTGCGGGCGCGGTGTACGTACTCCTCCCAGCGGGTCATGTGCGGGCGGGCCGCAAAGAACGAGAAGCGGCGCAGGATACGATCGTCGAGCCCCTGCTCGTGGAAGACCACCGGCAGATCGTAGATGTTGTTCACGTCGTGGGCGCTGATGACGTCGTCGACGCCGACGTTGCAGAAGCTGGCGATCTTCTGGCGCAGGTCGCGCGGAATCGGAATTTCACAGCGACAGATCAGAATGTCGGGCTGGATCCCGGTGGACAGGATCTCCTTGACCGAGTGCTGCGTGGGTTTGGTCTTCATCTCGCCGGCGGCCTTGATGTAGAAGACCGGAGTGACGTGGATGTAACAGACGTTTTCGTGGCCGAAGTCCGCGCGCGCCTGGCGGATCGCTTCGAGGAACGGGAGGCCCTCGATGTCGCCGACGGTCCCCCCGACCTCGACGATGCACATGTCGGCATCGTCCACACCTTCCTGGATCAACCGTTTGATTTCGTCGGTGACGTGCGGGATGACCTGCACGGTGCGTCCGAGGTACTCGCCCCGCCGCTCGCGGTCCAAGACGTTGCGGTAAACGCGACCGGTCGTGAAGGAATTGCGCTGGTTCATCGTGGTGGAGACGAAGCGCTCGTAGTGGCCGAGATCGAGGTCGGTCTCAGCGCCATCCTCGGTGACGAAGACCTCGCCGTGCTGGTAGGGCGACATCGTGCCGGGATCGACGTTTAGGTAGGGGTCGGCCTTGATGTTCACCACGCGCAAGCCGCGTGCCTCCATGATCGCGCCGATCGCGGCGGCGCTGAGGCCCTTGCCGAGCGAGCTGAGCACGCCCCCGGTGACGAACACGAACTTGGTCTTCATCGCCGCGCTCCCGCCTGAGCCGTGCCTAACCGACGCCGGGCGACGCGCCGCGGGCACGTGCGAAGATCGCGCGAACACACGCCAGATCCTCAGCAGTGTCGATGGACAGGCCGGGAGTCTCGACCGCGACGACGCGAATGGCAACGCCGTGATCAAGCCAGCGGAGCTGTTCAAGGCGCTCGGCCACTTCGTTCGCCGTCGCGGGCAGCACGACGAGCTCGCGAAGCAACTGGGCCCGAAAGGCGTAGACCCCGACGTGGACCGACCATGGGCCCGCAACGGGAATCGCCCGGCGCGAGAACGCCACCGCGCGGCCGTCGCGATCGGTCACCACCTTGACCCGCGCCGGGTTGTGCGCTTCGGCCGCCGCCAGCGGGGCGGCGCCGGTGCTCACCGAAAAGCCGACGCCATCGGCATCGCAGAGGCCCCGCACGATGCGGTCGATGGTGTCGGTCGACACCAGGGGCTCATCCCCCTGCACGTTGACGACCACATCGGCGGCGAGGTCCCGGGCAGCCTCCGCGACGCGATGGGTGCCATTGTCCGCCGGTCCCGTGCGCACGACAACTCCGCCCGCACCCTTCACGACGGCGGCAATCTCGTCGTCGTCGGTCGCGACGAGCACCGCATCGAGACTCGCTGACAGCACCCGACGCCACGTTCGGACGATGAGGGGCTCGCCGTCGAGGTCGGCAAGCATCTTGTCGGGGAGCCGGGTGCTGGCGCGACGCGCCGGCACGATGGCCACGACGCGAGGACGGGGGAGACTATCGAGAGACATGGGCGGGGGGAGGCGCTCTGCGGCTGGGCGGCGTTTCTGCGGCTGGGCGGGATGGGGAGAGCGACCCGCACGGCGCGTTATCAACGCGTCGGGCGCAGCAGGCCGGAAAGCGCAGCTTGGAGGCCGGAGGGAAGGTCGCGGTAGGGGAAGGGGCGCCGCCCCTTCCCCCTCAGCATTAGAGCGTGCAGTCGTCAGTGCAGTCCAGGTGGGGCCCGAAGAGGTTGCTGTCGAGCACGTTTCCGGAGCAGCTCGCCAGAATCGTCGTCACACACTCCATCCCGTACTCGCCGTTGACGGTGAACACACTGTCCACGACCTCGGCGGTGGTGCCGGTGAGTACGAGCCCCGACGCCACCCCACCGGAGGCCTCGCTCCGGTCGATGATCGGGGTGCCGTTCTGGATGCTGATACCGTCCAGGGTCGCGGCCCCGACGACAACGCCGAACAACTCACTGGCCGGCTCGATCGTGCCTGACACGCTCGTGGACGTCTCGTAGTCGTAGTAGGAGTAGTCGCCTGTGGCGTACACGCCGTACCCGCCGGAGTCGAGGATGGTGACATCTTCAAGCGTCCACTCGGCAAAGCCAGTGATCCAGACCCCCGCGCCGCTGCCGACCTGGTCCAGGCTGACATCGCTCACCGTGGCATAGCCAGCCTCTTGGGTGTTCCCCGCCAGGTGGATACCCGAGTACAGCACACTGGCGATATCCACACCATCAAGCTCGACCTCGGGCGCGTAGTGGCTCCACGTCGCGTAGATGCCGTAGCCAGCGACGTTCCCGGCGGTCAGGTCGGTGACCTCAAGCGCCGCCTCGCTCCCCTCCAGCAGCGTGTCGTAGGCCTCCTCGACCTGAACATTGTTGATGGTCATCCCGGACGGGTAGCCGTACTCGGTGAACGTGTCGTTGACCCCATCCCCGTCAGCATCGCTCCAATAGGCGCTGTAGTAGCCATAAGCGCGGAAAACCGGCTGGCCGTAGCTGGAGCTGTAGCTGTAGATTTCGGTCTCGGTGCCGTCCGCAGCGACCGCGTAGTAGGCGTACGCGTAGCTGTACGCCAGCGTCGTGCCAACCTGCAGGTCCTCGACCTCGGCGTGACCATACACGCTGTCGACCACGGTGCCGCCGATCTGATCGGCGGTGTTGCCAGAGATGATGACGGGGTCGCTGGGATCGCCCTCGTAGACGCTGATGACGGTGCCGTTGTAGTTGGTCCAGGTGTTGCCGGTGACCGTGCAACCCGTCAGCTCGAAGTCGAGGCTGGTGTCGCCACCGGTGAAGGTGTTGTTGGCCACCAGACAGGCGGTATTGCTGTAGAAAAGGGCGTCCTTGCCGTACCCCGAGTAGACGTACTTGGTGAACCCGCCGGCACCGTCGTCGTAGAGGTACTCCGTATCGTGTGCGGTATCGACGAAGGTGTTGCCGTCCACGATGCTGGCGGCCTCGTAGGAAAAGATGCCACCGTGCTGGCCATTGGGGCCGAAGTTGTTTCCGCTCATGGTCGAGACGGCCTGGAAGTTGACGATCCCGGCGCACTCTGCGTTCTGGAAGTCGGTGGTGCTGATGTCGACCGTGCCGAACACGATCGCGACACCCCACCCCTCCGAGGCGTTGAAAGCGGAATTGGTCAGCGTCACGGCCGACTCGTAGAAGACCGCGGCGCCAGCACGGTCGACGCTGTAGCAGATCGAGGTGTTGGTCAGGTCCGGCTCACGATGATTGGTCACCGTCAGCCCGTCTACGGTGCCCTCGAACGCGCTGGCGTACAAACCCCAGCGGCCAGTGTTGTCGATCGTGACGTCCTGGAGACTGCCGGTGACGGTACCATTGTTACGCGCCGACGCCAAGAAAACGCCGTAGTTCTCGTAGTCTGCGACCGTGACCCCGGTCACCGTCGCCGCGTCCGCTTGGAGAAACAGACCGCCGCCGCAGTTGCCGGTGAAGTCGGCGTAGTCCTCCGAACAGGAGGTCAGGCCGGTGGTGTCGCCGCCGTTGAGCAGGATGGTCGCATTGGAGATCACCACGTCCGCCTTGGTGTTGACCAACACGCCGACCTGGGTGGCGCCATACACCTCGATCCCGTCTGCGCTGAAGTCTCCACCGTCCGCGATGATGCCGTAGGGCGTATCCGTGATGACGTCGCCAGCGATCGACAAGGAGCCCTTGTTCGCCAGCACACCCGCGAAGTCGCTGGCGGTGATGACGTTGTTGCTCATCGCGATGTTCGCTTCGTCCGAAAACACCGCGATGCCATCGGAGCCGTCAGTGGTCGTCTGGTGCACCAGGCCGAAGAGGTTGTTCGAGACGGTCACCACGGCGCCGCTGGCGGCCCACACCCCGAAGCTCGACGGTTCGGAAAACACCGACGCGTCAACGGTGGCCGAGCCCCCCGAAATGTAGATGCCGCCGAACGCCGGGAGCACGAACGTGCACGTGTTGATCACGACCTCTGTGGAGTTGACCGATTCGATGCCGTAGTTGGCAGGCGCGTCGAAGACAATGTCGCTGATGGTGGCCCGGACGGCGCCGTCCAGCGTGATGCCCGACCGAGTGCTGGTGATCGTGAAGCCGGAGACCCCGCTCCCCGCACCGGTGATGTCGAACGCCGCTTCGTTGACCGGAGCGTCGATAAGCGTGCTTCCGCTCGCCGCACCGGCGACGCTGACGCCTTCGGGAACGGTCACCTTCTCACTATAAGAGCCGGCACAAACGTTGATGACGTCCCCGACCAGGGCCGCGTTCGCCGCCTCGCCGATCGTGGCAAAGTCGCCTTCCACGGCGTTGAGGTTGATGCAACCCGGCGGACCCCAGTCGATGTCCGTGTCGCCGCTGTCGGTGCCGGGATCGGCGCTGTCTTTGTCCGTTTCGCCACCGGTGAGGCATCCGGCCAGAAAAAGCAGCAAGGACGGAAGGGGCAGCACACGCATCGGGGACTCCATCAGCGCCCCACGGTAGCGTCCGCGCGGGATTTCCACAAGCAGGAGCGTTAGCCCCGGCGCTCCAGAGGTCCCCGAATGCACCCCGACCATCAGGCGCTCATCGACGAACTGGGGAAAACTGACGCCTTGGCCCTGGCCGCCGGGGGCGCCGACGCCATCGCCCGGCAGCACGCCCGGGGAAAACTCACGGCCCGGGAACGCATCGACGCCCTGATCGACCCCGGGACATTCCGGGAACTCGATCGCCACGTCGTCCATCGTTGCATCGACTTCGGCATGGACAAACGCCGGGTTCCGGGGGACGGTGTGGTCACCGGCTACGCGCGAGTGGACGGGCGTCTGGTCTACCTGTTCGCCCAGGATTTCACTGTCTTCGGCGGCACCCTCTCGGGCGCGTACGCCAAGAAAGTGTGCAAGGTGATGGACCTGGCGATGAAGAACGGGGCGCCGGTCATCGGAATGAACGATTCCGGGGGGGCACGCATCCAGGAAGGCGTCGAGAGCCTTGGTGGATATGCCGACATCTTCCTGCGCAACACCCTCGCAAGCGGCGTGGTGCCCCAACTCAGTGCCATCCTCGGGCCCTGCGCTGGGGGCGCGGTGTACTCGCCGGCGATCACCGACTTTTTGATCATGGCGAGAGACACCTCGTTCATGTTCGTCACCGGTCCCGACGTGATCAAAACCGTCACCCACGAGGAAGTCACCCAGGAGGCCCTCGGCGGGGCCACCGCGCACACCCAGATCTCGGGGGTCGCGCACTTTGCCGCTGACGACGAACCCTCCGCGATCGCGCTGCTGCGGGCCTTGTTGGCGTACCTACCGCAGAACAACATGGAGGAGGCGCCCCGCCGGGCCAGCGCGGATCCGACCGACCGGGAGATCCCCGAGCTCGATGAGATCGTGCCCGCCAATCCGAACAAACCCTACGACATCAAAGACGTGATCACCGCCGTCGCCGACGATGGGACGTTCCTGGAGGTTCAGGCGGACTACGCGGCGAATATCGTTATCGGCTTCTGCCACCTCGGCGGACGCAGCGTCGGGGTGGTGGCGAACCAGCCGGCAGTGTTGGCCGGAGTTCTGGACGTCAACGCGTCGGTAAAGGCCGCCCGCTTCGTGCGTTTCTGCGACGCCTTCAACATCCCGCTGTGGGTGGTCGAGGACGTGCCGGGCTTCCTACCAGGCACCGCCCAGGAGCACGGCGGGATCATCCGCCACGGAGCCAAGCTCCTGTACGCGTTTGCGGAGGCGACCGTTCCCAAGGTGACGCTGATCACGCGCAAGGCCTACGGGGGCGCCTACTGTGTGATGAACAGCAAACATCTGCGCGCTGACCTGAACTTCGCCTGGCCCACGGCAGAGATTGCCGTGATGGGCGCGGACGGCGCGGTCAACGTGATCTTCCGCAACGAGCTGGCTGCCGCCGACGACCCGGTTGCCCGCCGCGCGGCGTTGGTAGCCGATTATCGCGCGCGGTTCGCCAACCCATGGCGCGCCGCCGAGCTGGGATTCGTCGACGAGGTGCTGCGGCCGCGCTTCACCCGCGCGCGCCTCGTCGACGCGTTTGACAGCCTCGACAACAAGCGAGACCACAACCCGCCCCGAAAGCACGGCAACATCCCCCTATAGGCGCCCCTTGCCGACTGGCAGTGGGCTCGTTAGACGCCGCCGCTCGTTCGAGGGTACACCATGGTCCGTATTCGTCTCACCCGCACCGGCGCTAAGAAGAAGCCCTCCTACCGCTTCGTCATCGCCGACAAGCGCTCGCCCCGCGACGGGCGCTGCATCGAGTACATCGGGCACTACAACCCCATGGTCGAGCCCCCGGTGATCCACGTCGATCTCGCCCGCGCCGACTTCTGGATCGGTCAGGGCGCACAGCCCACCGAGACCGTGGCCGACCTGCTGGCCCTCGCTCGTAAGGCCGCAGCGGCCGCCCCGGCCGAGGCCTAGCCCATGCAGGCACTCCTCCAGCACCTGCTCAGCGGCATCGTGAAGAAGCCCGATGGCGTGTCGATCAACGAAGTCGGCGGCGAAGCCAGCGTGCTGCTCGAGCTGACGGTCGACCCCACCGATCTGGACAGCGTCAAAGGTCCCGACGGCGAGACCTTGCGTGCCCTGCGGACCGTCCTGAGCGCTTCGAGCGGCGACCGTCGCGCCGTGCTCGAGCTCATCGAGCCCGGAACCACCGCCGTCGACGAATAGCCCCGTGGCCGACCGCATCGAGCTCGGCTCCGTGGTCGGCGTGTTCGGCGTTCGCGGCGAAGTGCGCCTGCACCTCCACAACCGCGAGGACAGCGTGCTTACCGCGCCTCGGCGGGTCATTCTGGCCTCCCCGGACGGCGAGGAGCGGGTCGCGACTGTTTCTATTCGGCCCGGGGCGGGGAAGCGCATCATCGGCTTGGTCGATGGCATTCGCACACCGGAAGAAGCTGGCGCGCTGATGGGCTTTCGTGTGCTCATCGACCGCGACCAACTGCCGCCGCTCCCGGACGGTGAATTCTACGTCGCCGACCTCGTGGGCATGTCGGTGGAGGACGAAGACGGCACGTCCCTCGGCACCCTCTCCGAGGTGATCAGCGGCGACCGGGACGTGTGGGTCATCGCCACGGAGGGCGAGGACGCGTTCGTGCTTCCTGGAGCCGAGACGGTGCTCCGCGTCGATGCCGAAGGCGGGGTGATCGTGGTCGCGCGCGGGGCGCTCGCGGCCGGGGAGTAGACGTCGTGCACGTCGACGTGCTCACGCTCTTTCCCGAGTTGATCAATCCGATCCTGACAGGGTCGATCTTGGGACGCGCGCAGACCGCCAAGGTCTGGTCACTGGCCACGCACGACATTCGGGAACACGGGCTCGGACGGCACCGGAGCGTCGACGATTCGCCCTTCGGCGGCGGCAGCGGCATGGTCATGCGCGTGGACGTCGTGGCCGCCGCTCTGCGGGCCCTGCCCGTCACCGACGCAGCTCCGCACGTCATCCTGCTGGAAGCGAGCGGCACACGCTTCGATCATTCGGTGGCCACTCGGCTCGCCAGCCTGCCGCGCCTGGTGTTCATCTGCGGTCACTACGAGGGCGTGGACGCACGCGTCCGTGACCACCTCACCGACGAGGCGCTGTCCATCGGCGACTTCGTCCTGACCGGCGGCGAACTGGCCGCCTGCGTCATCATCGACGCCATCGTTCGGCTGCTCCCCGGCGCCCTCGGGAACGCGCACAGCACCGAGGACGAGAGCTTCGCCAACGGCCGGCTGGAGTACCCCCACTACACCCGCCCGCGGGACTGGGAGGGGCACGGCGTGCCCGAGGTGCTGTGCAGCGGCGACCATGGCCGCGTCGCCGCATGGCGCCTGCAGCAGGCCGACGCTCGCACGTTTGCGTGGCGGCCAGACCTCGCCGCCGCCGCAGGCCTGCGAGATCCGGCGGTGATCCGCGCCGAGGCCGAGACAGCCGCAGCGGCGAAACGCGCGCGACGTCGCCGCGGCGGCGGGCCGTAATACCGACTGACGCAGCTACAGGTCCAGGCAGGCGTCGTCACGCCCCGGAGCCTGCAGGCGAAGCACATAGCAGAGGCCGTTGCACGCCGCGCGGCGATCTGCCTCTGGCAAGCTGGCGTCCGGGAAGCCGCCTTGCGTCGCGGCCAAGGGTGCGCATTCCGAATCGCGCGAAAAACAGCGGTCCTCGCAGCTTGTTCCCAAGGGTGCCTTCGCCCCGGCGACGTACCCCCGCGTCGCGGCCCAGCCGATCAAAAAGACCGTCGCGGCCAGAGCAAACGTCGCCAACTTACGCTGCACCCTACTCCCGGACCACACGACAGTTCTGGAAGGCGGCCGAGCACTTCAGCGTCGTGACCTTGCCGCTTTCGACCACCACCGTTCGTTGGGTGACGGTGGTGCCGTCCGCAAAGCGCACCTCGGCGCTGTAGGTACCTGCGGGCACCTCCCCTGCACCGAATCGGCCAACCTCGCCGCTCAAGCTGACGCCCTGGGCGTCCCCGCTTAGCACCACCCGGCCCGGTCCAGACGGGACCGGAGCCGCTGGGGCAAGCTCAGGGGCAATGGGCGGCGCAGTGACGACCTCTGACAAGGTGGGCCGATCCGGGGGCCCGCTGGGGCCCTTGGCCGGACGTTCCACCGCTTGCGGCGACTTGACCGCGGTTGCGGACCCGGCGGCCGGCGCAGTGGCGGGCACGCTGCCACCACCCTCGCGACCGACGGTCGCCGGCGGCGCTTGGGAAGCCGCCAAGGCCGTGCCCGCAGGCGCCGCAGCCGGCGATGGCCTGTTCCCGCCGAGCCCGAACCAAAGCACTGGAAGAATGATGAGCGCCGCCACCACGCCGGCGACAATGAGCGCCACCGGCGCCGCGACGAGCGCCGCCACATTTCCCCCGCGAAGGCGCGCCTGAACCGGCATCACCCCCGATCGCTCGATGAGCACCGTGCCGGAGCGATCGCCAGTCTGCTGCTCACGCCGCTCCTGCTGCAGGAAGAGCGCGCCCGGAACGAGGCCCTCCGCCCACTCGTCCAGCGGGTCCCCCGGCAAGCCCGCACGAATGGCCGCAGCCAGGCGAGCCGTCTCCCGTGCGGTGGGCCGATCCGACGCGTTCGGACTGAGCATCTGAGCGATCAGATCGTGGAGCGGTTCCGAGATCTCAGCGAGCCACGCCCACTGAGCGCGCAGCTTGTCTCCCGGGGGCGCTCGGTCAGCGTCCATCGCGGACTTGCCAGGCTTTACCGCCGTCAGCATCTCGAAAGCGGTCACGCCCAGCGCGTAGACGTCGCCAGCGTGGCTGTCCTCCCCGTAGAAGCGCTCCGGCGCCATGTACGGTACGGTGCCGAACGCGGCGTCCTGGGTATGCTCCTCCCGGTCCGTCATCTCGGCGCGCGCGACGCCGAAATCCAGGATCTTCACCTCACCCTGCGCCGTGACCCGCAGGTTCGACGGCTTGATGTCCCGGTGAATCAGGTGCAGCGGTAGACCCTCGGCGTTGTTCTGGTGGTACGCCGCATGCAGCGCGCTGGCCACCTCTTCGATGATGGCGAGCGCCGCAACGGGCGGGATGGCGCCGAGCTTCAGAAGCTCGCCGATGTCGCAACCCTCGACATATTCCATGACGATGGCCCAGGTGCCATCGAGCTCCACCAGGTCGTCGACCCGGACGATGGCCCGATGTCGAATCGCTGCCAACATCCTTGCTTCGTCCCGCAAGCGCCCAACAAGCCCGGGCGTGCTGGCCTTTTCGGCGCGCAACAGCTTCACGGCGACGCGCCGCTGTAGGCCCGTGCCGAGGGTGTCCGCGAGATAAACCGCGCCGAACGCGCCTTGTCCCAGGAGCGCCGTGACCCGATAGCTGCGCCCGGACCTGATCATCCGGGCGGGCGGACGCGGTTTGCGTTCTGAGCCATGCCGGGGCAATCTACCATGTGCCGGCCGCGTAGTCGGCGAGGATTCGCGCCCCATGATCAGCTTGTTGCTCCTGACGTCCTGCAGCCCGTTCGAGGGAACCTGGGCCTTGGTGTTCGACCTCATCCCCGAGGTCACCGGCGATTGCGCCGACGACGAATCCGGGGAAGAGGCAAGCTCCAACCAAGCGACATTGATGGATGTCTACCACCTGGAGAATGGGCACTGGCTGGCGACCATCGACCGCCCGATGACCGGAACCGCCAACGAGACCCAGATCGAGCTCGCCTGGGTCGAATCGCTCCACTACGACGGCTACACCGCCACCAACAGCGCGGTCTTCGTCGGGACCTGGGACCGCCCAACGCTGAGCGGCACCTATACGGTGGAGTCGTGGGAGGAGACCGACGGCGGCAGTGACTACTCCTGCACCAGCGCGTGGGACTATGCCGGGTCGCGCGTCACCTCGAGCCGCAACGACTATCTGGAGGCGCAATGATCCTCCCTTTGCTGTTGGTCGGATGCGGAGCCTCCTGGGACGGCACCTGGCTTTTTTCTCTGGTCCTCGACGAGGAGGAGCAGGAGCGTTCGGGCACACGGAGCGATGAGATGACCTCGCTCACCACCCTCGAAGACGGCCGCGTTCTTGCCCAGAGCGACCGCTTCACGCTGACGGGGTCGGTGCAAGACGAAGCGGCCAGCTTCGCCTTCGAATCCAGCTACGCCGTCAGCGACCGGGAGTGCAACTACCACTGGACCAACTCGGTGACGCTGGAGGGCACCCTGAGCTACGGCGTTTTCGAAGGACGCTACGTCGAGAAGCAAACCACGTCCTCCTGCGAGGGAGAGGACTCCGAGCGCACGCAGTACATCGCGCAGGGGCTGCGCCTCGATGGAGACCCCAGCGCCCACGTGCTCCCCGCCCCTGATTCGTCGTGGGACACGGGCTGGCGCTAACGAGCTAGCCGACCAGAGTCAGGCCGCCAGCGCGCATGGCAGCACGGCGGGCGGCATCGATCGCCCGCCATGTGACCGAGCCATCCGCATCGACCAGCACGATTCCCCGAAGCACGCTCGCGACCCGTGAGACGATCTCGCGCTCCCGGCTCACCGGGAACCGCCCCGCAAAACTCATCATCGCGTCGTCCGCGCCCGCCATCGGCATGCCAGCGAACACGAAGAGACCATCCTCTGCCGCACGGAGGACGACCTCCGCGTCCTCGACGGTGGGGACGTCTGTCACCACGATGGCATCAGCATCTTGGCGTAGCGCACCGGCGAGCCCTTCGTGGAAGGTGGCCACGTCAGTGCCCACCTCACGTTGGCTGATGCTCGCCCGCGCATCGCGGTGGAGCCAGTCGATCGGGTCCTCGATGCTTACCAGGCGGCCCCAATGTTGCTCGTTGAAGCTCCGGATGATGGCGGCCAACGCTCCGCGACGCTGACGGCCACCGCCGACGAGGAAGAGCCCTCGCGGACCAGAGAAGGCCTCGTCGACCACGGAAAGCCCGGGGAACTCCTCCACCCGCGGCGCCTCCAACTGCACCCGATGGATCACGATCTCGAACGAGCCCCGCTGCCGCGCGACCTGACCGCGGAAGCGGCCGACACCGTCGATGGCAAAGGCGACGCGGGCGTCGCGCACCGAAGCGAAGGGCTCAGGCTCCCCGGCGAGTGCCATCACTGCCTGGGCGAAGCCGAACGTATCGGCCGGGTTGACTCGCTCGTGCGGCATGGGGACGAGAGCCCCCTCGACACGAACCTGAGGCCGTCCCGGCACTTTGATGTGCAGATCGGTTGCCCCCGCTTGCGCCATCTCTTCGATGAGACGGGTCAGGCCGGGCACATCAGCGGTGAGCGGCTGCTGGCGCGAAGTTCGGAGTGGGCGCATCGGGGGGTCTTCCTCCCGACCGGATCGGATCGACCCGGCTGCACCATGAGGCCCCGCGGACTAGCGCTTGCTGAACTGGAAGCGGCGACGGGCACCGGCGCGGCCGTACTTCTTACGTTCGACCTTCCGGCCGTCACGGGTCAGGAAGCCCGCCTTGCGCAGCTCGGACCGGAGGCCCGGGTGAGCCATGACCAGCGCCCGGGCGATGCCCATGCGGATAGCCTCGGCTTGGCCCGACTTGCCGCCCCCGTGGACGTTGACCATCACATCCCAATCGGGCTGGCCAGTCACCACCATAGGCTGGCGCACCACCATTTCAAGCACGGCGCGGTGGAGGTAGACCCCCGCCTCACGAGCGTTGACGGTGACCTTGCCCGAACCGGGACGAAGGAAGACGCGCGCGGTGGCCGTCTTGCGGCGGCCGGTAGCGCAGAACTGGACAAGCTGCTTGGAGGCCATCAGACGTACTCGGGAAAGGGCTTGGGGTCTTGCGCCACGTGGGGATGGGTCGCGCCGGCGTAGACCTTGAGCTTGGTCAGCATCTGGCGGCCGAGGCGATTGCGAGGGACCATGCCCTGCACGGCAGCCTCAAGCACGCGCTCGGGGTGGTCCTGGAGCTGCTTACGCGCAGTCACCGAAGTGAGCCCGCCCTTGTAGCCCGAATAGCGGTGGTACTGCTTCTGGTCCAGCTTCTTGCCGGTGAGCACGATCTTCTCGGCGTTGACGACCACCACGAAGTCACCGGTGTCGGTGTGCGGGGTGTACGCGGCCTTGTGCTTGCCCTGAAGCACCTGAGACAGACGCGTCGCCAAGCGACCAAGCGTCTGGCCGGCAGCGTCGACGACGTACCAATCGTGCGTCGCCTCCTGCGCGGAGGTGGAATGGGTGGTCCAGGTGTGATGTGCGTGCATGAAACTTCCCGATGTCGGAGGGCGGGCCCCCGAAGCCCGGCGCGACTATCTGAACGCGCCCAGTCCGTCAAGCAGGAGTCCGCCCGCGCGGGCCCGGGCCAGCCCCCGAAACTCAGGGTAGTCCACTTGAAGGGCGTCCAGTTCGGCCTCGCGGGCACCCTGCGGTAGCGCAAGAGCGGCGCGCCAACGGTCACCCACCTCATCTCGTCCCGCAAAAGAAAGGCCGGGTACGCGCGTTGCCAGCTCACGCCACGTCCACGGTACGAGGGCCCGCCAGGGCGCCTCACGCCGACCGAAGCGCGCGGCGAGCACGATGTGGTCCGGGTCGAGCGCCAGCAGGCGACTCAGGGCTCTTTCGGTGTCGAGTCCCCGGTCAACCCGGATCCCGAGGTCGGCGCGAAGGAGCAACTCATGGTGAGGGTCGGCGGCAAGGTCGGCGTCGAGCTCGGTCGGGTCGCCCACCAATCGGGCGTGCAACACGCGGGCCTCAATGGTCCCCAACCCAACCAGAGCGTCCCGCGCCGCGGATACCCCGGAAAGGGCCCTGATGAGCGTGGCTTCCGGGCTGTCGTCGAGCCCGCCGAGCTCGGCCGGACGGCCTCGCAAGATCGCCAGCCAGGCGCGGTGAATGGCGGCTGGGGGCACGGCTTCATCCATCCGCGCGACCGCGTCCAGGTCGCGGTCGGAGCGCTCTTGGTAGAGGATGGCCGCCGCATGCAGGATGTAGCCCGCGGCGTCATACGCGGTCACCGCCTCCTCGAAGCGCCCGGCCTCGTCAAGCGCTGCGGCGCGCGCGTGCAGGAGCGACGGCGATTGCGCTTCGGGGCAGCTCTCGACGGCCTCCCGAAGCTCTCCGCGCGCCGTCGCATCCTGAATGACCACCGCGCAGGCAAACGGGTCGTCCGCCTGGACCCGAAGTACCGCCTCCGCGGCCATGACGACGGCGCGCTGGTCCTCCCCACGGAGGAGGACCCGCAGCCGAGACGACGCCGAAAGCGTCGCGACATCCACTGCCGCCCCTTGCGCTGCGTCCCACTCGCCGACCGCATCGACCCAGCCCGCGCGACCGCGAAAGAACCCCGCCAAGCGGCGACCTTGCTCGACCTCGAGGCAGGCCGGATCGCGCGCGGCGACCAGCAGAAGCGCTTGCCAGTCGGCCTCGGCCCCCGTGGTGCGAAGCCTCTGTTTCAGGCCCGCGCACGCCTCGAAGTGGCGCCCCGCGCGCACGGCACCGGCGACGTCGAGGCGAACCGACCGGGCCTCGGGGATCCCGGCGATGATTCCCGGGCGTGGATCCGGCGGGCCCGGCGTACAACCCGCGAGCGCAAGAACCAAGGGCAGCAGGCCACGCGCCATCGATGTTCTTACTCCGCAGCGGCCGCGTCGCCCTCGGGCTCAATCCACAGGCTGGGCTCGCCCAACGGGCGGCCGGCGCAGAAGATATCCGCAGACCCAAAGCGGCCATCCCCCCAGATGCTGACGACTACGTCATTCCTAAGGTATAAGCTCGATTCAACGGCGTAAGATGTCGCGTAGTCGGTGCTGTTGATGCGCACGTCCGCGCTCTGCCAGGTGGTCCCGCCGTCGACCGAGTAGTTGTAGTACAGGTCGTTGAAGAACACGCCCGCGAGGTCATCCCGGTAGTCCTGCCACTGGACCGCCCAACTGTCCCCCGACAGCGCAATCCGCGGGTTGTAGCTCTGCGCCTGGCCGGGATCATCGGTTTCCATCCGAATCTCCTCGTCGGTGGCCCAGTCGCTACCCGCGTTGTCCGACCAACGAAGGTAGACGTCATAGCCGCCGGCCCGGTTGTCCTGGAACGCGACGAGGACTTGATCGCCCTGAGCGGCGAGGTCCGGATACCGCGAGTCGGCGATCCCCTCCGCGTCGCTTTCGACCCGGAGCGCCTCGTCGCGCCAGTTGTCACCCGATGAGTGACTGTAGTTCATCAGAATGTCGGAGTTCTCTCCGAAACGTTCGTCCTGCCAGACCACATAGACGTTGCTGTCGGCGAGGGCCAGGAGCGGTTCGAAGCTGTCGCTTGCGCCAGCCTCGTCGCCGCCGTCCAGGCGCCGATCCGCGCTACCGAAGCTCTGGCCGCCGTCCGTCGAATTGTTGACGTAGATGTCCGAGGCGCCGCTGCGACGATCCTCCCACGCCACCACGACGTTCCCGCTGTCGTCCGCCACCAGACTTGGATGGGATGAAAAGGCCGACCCAGCTTCGTCGGTGTCCACGCGGACGGGCGCTGCCGACCAGCTTTCGCCACCATCTTCGGTGGTCGAAACGAAAATATCGTAGGCCCCGTTGAGCTGATCGGACCAGACCACCCACGCCCGATCACCCACCGCGAAGACCGAAGGCGCGATGCTCACGGCGAGCCCGTCGGGATCGACGTCGATCGCAAGGTCCTCTTTCTGCCAGTGGCGGCCTGCGTCGTCGGACCACTGAACGTAGATGTTTTCGTACTCGAGTTCGCCGTCACGCTTGTCCTCCCAGGCCACGTAGACCCGGTCGCCGACACACGCGATCGCGGGATTGGCAGCGGCAACCTTCCCGTGACTGAGGAGGGTGTCCTGGGCAAGGAAGGTGCCGCCACCGTCGGCGGACATGTTGAGCCAAACAGCGTCAACGTCTTCCCGTTCGTCGGTCCAAACCACGAAAATTTTCCCGCTGTCGTTCACGCAGCTACGAGGCGCCAATGACTCAACATCCTTGCTCGCGTGGTCCACCCGCACATCGCGGGTGCCCTCATCGACAGCGTCGGGGGTACAGGCGAAGAACCCTAAAAGTACGGTGATCAACGGGTCCCCCCGGCTCAAGGAGAGCGCGTCTAACTCGCCGCGCCACGCTCGTCAGCGCTTGCGCTAAGGCCGCGATCCGGTAAAGAGGGCGCCCCGCGAGAGTACCATGCAGGACAAGAGCAAACTCGGCAAGCGCTACACGTGCTTCGAGTGCAGTCTGAAGTTCTACGACCTGAACCGCCCCGACCCCCTTTGCCCCAAGTGCGGTGTCGATCAGCGGACCGACCCCAACCCCGATCCGCGCGACGCCATCCTGGCTAAATACCGCGGCAAAGGCGCGGTACGTACCCGCCCCGAGGACGAATTGGCGGAGGAGGAAGAGGTGGGCGAAGAAGGTGAGGCCGAGGCCGAGGACGACGAGATCGAGGACGACGAGGAAGAGGCCGAGGAGCCCGCCGAAGACGAATAGCTGGCTGGCGGAAGCGGTCAGGTTTTGGCGAGCAGCGGGGCCTGGGCCAGGCCGGGCTAGGCCTGGTCCCCGTGGTCGGTGCGCTCGATGCCAGCGGCCCCGTCCCGCAGCCGACCGCGTCGTCGCGATGGATAGCCGAAGACCAGTTCCAAAGGTCCGGACAGGACGGCGAGTGAGCCGAAGCTGACGAGCACGGTGGAGATGTCGTAGCGTACGCCGAGGTAAATGAAGAGCCCGGCCACCAGTACGATCCCTGCGAAGGTGCGGGCGTTGCGACGCAGCGACTTCATCGTCCGATACGGGATGTTGGAGACCATCAACAGACCCATCCCCACCGTGGCGGCGAAGAAGTGGGTCGCGTCCAACTCGAGGCCGTCGCCGCCTCCGGCTTGCCACATCACGAGCGCCGCGAGCGTGCCGCCGGTGATGGTGATGGTCGAGCCGGGACCGAAGGTGTGGGACTTCCCATCGACCTGTACGTTGAAGCGTGCGAGCCGGAATGCCCCGCACAACATGAAGAAGAACGCCCCGAACACCCCAAGCGGGCCGAGTTCGTGCAGGCTCCAGAAATACACCAGCGCCGAGGGCGTCAGCCCGAAGCTGATGATGTCAATCAGCGAGTCCAACTGCACCCCAAACGCGCTCCCGGTTCCGGTGAGTCGGGCGACACGTCCGTCGAGTCCGTCGAAGAGACCGGCGTAAAAGACGAACAATCCCGCCTGATAGAACACGGTCGGGTCCCCTTTGGCGCCCCCGGACAGCAGCACCGCGTACAGCCCGCAGAACAAGCTCGCGGCGCTGAACCAGTTGGGAGGGTTGAGGAACTGGCGAATCATGGGGGCGCGGAAATACCGGAGCGGCCGAGAATTGAAAAGTGCATGTGGCGCTCCAAACGTGTCGCATCAGAACTTTTTACAACCAACACCACCGCATCAGTCGAGGCCCACCACAGCTCCGGAGCCTCGCCGAGACAGGCGCTGGCGAGGCACATCACCTCCTTAAGACGAGCAGGATCGGCACCACAGCGAGCCCCGACCACCGCGACTGTTGCGACGCCCACGCCGGGCTCAGTGCCATGCAGGTTGCGGCAATCAACGATCGCGCCCCACGGACCGGCAGCCCGGATGCAAGGGGTCTCAACCAAGCCCATCTCGGCAGCGGAGACCAGAGCGAGCTGGACGTCGGCCACCACGGCCACGAACCTCGCCTCAGGCACCATCGCCCGAATGACCGTGCCGCCATCACTCTTCCCGGTTGCGCTGGCACGAAGCGTGATGCCCTCACGATGGGCCCAGGCCACGGCGTCCTCCGACAGGATTCGCGCGCCATTGCGCGCCATGGCCAGCGCTTCGTCCAGACTGAGCTCGCCGAGCCTGACTGCACCCGGCACGCCGCGGGGATCGGCGGACCAGATGCCGTCCACGTCGGAGCACAGCTCACACTCGTCCGCTCCCAATGCCGCGGCGAGCACCACGGCCGTGGTGTCACTGCCTCCCCGCCCCAGCGTGGTGACCTCCCGCGAACGGCTCACCCCCTGGAAGCCCGCCACGATGGGGACTTCGCCCGCCGCGAGGCTGGCCTTGATGCGATCGGGGCGAACCTCGACGACCCGAGCACTGGCGTGCGCGTCGTCCGTGATGATGCCCGACTGGCTCCCGGTGAAGCTGCGAGCTGGGACACCCGAATCGTGCAGCGCCATCGCCAAAAGTGCCATGGTCACGCGCTCACCGACCGATATCAGCATATCAAGCTCACGACGGCCCGGCGTTTTGGCGACGTCGCGGGCCAACGCCAAGAGCTCGTTGGTGGTGTTCCCCATCGCAGAGACGACCACCACCACCTGATGCCCAGCCGCGACGGACCTCGCAACTCGGGATGCAACCTGCCGAATCTTCGCGACGTCGGCGACCGAGGAGCCGCCGTACTTCTGGACCAACAGCATCAGCTCGCCGTCACATCGTCCAGGAACAGTGTGCCGGGGCCCGGCTCGTCGCCCGCCCCGGGCTGCGTCGCTTCGAGGCGGACGTCGACGACACGGCCAAGCTGACGCGGACCGATGGCCACACCCGCGGGCTCGAGGTCCCGTACGTCGATGGTCACGGCCGTCCACGCACCCTCCCCCACCGGGATGCCCGGCGAGCTCCAACGATCGCCCCACTCGTCCACCATCACCACGCGCAATGCCAGGGCTCGGTCGCCAGCGCGCGCGCGGAACCCGAACTCCCGAACGTTGGTACCCCCGCCAAAACGCACGGTGAGCCGCGGGGGCTCGGCTCGGTCCAGGCTGGCGGTCCATCGCAAGGCCGGCTGGCCGTCGACCGGTTCGATTCCCACCCGATCGTCTCCGTCCCCACGCCACCCACCCACCGCAGGGAGCGCGCCGGCTGAGAAGTCCCATGCGGCCGGCAGCGCCGAAACCTGCGCCGCGTCCAGTGCCATCTCCTCCAAGAGCGCAGCCGCGGAATCGCGAATCCCGGCGTCGAGTTGAAATATCGCCCTCCGATCGCCGCGAGTCTCTGGCTCCGCCGCCGCCGCACGCAAGCTCGCTTGGGCCTCCGGAATCAGCACCATGGCCAGTTGGGCGCGCCCCAACCAGAAAGCCGTGGTGCTGAACAGCGGCGCACCGGGGTCCCGGTCCAAGAGCGTCGCCTGGTAGATCAGTACCGCGTTTCCGGGCGTGCCGTCTGCGATCTCGACAAAACGCGCTTCGTAGAGCGCGCGCCAGTCCGCAGTCGGGTCCGCGAGCGCCGCCGCCGCCCACAGCAGCATCAGAATTCCTGCGCGATGTACTTGTAGCCGATGCCGTGGAGCGTCTCGATGAACGCCGGCTCGCTGGCGTCGTCTCGCAGTTTTTTCCGCACGTTGAGGATGTGGGTATCCACCGTTCGCGTCGTAACCCCAGCGCTGTACTTCCAGATGCTGGTAAGCAGCTCGTCACGCTGGAGCACCTTGCCGCGGTGCTCGATGAGGTACTTGAGCAGCTCCTGCTCACGGTTTGACAATCGTTCGAGCTCGTCGCCGTGACGGATGACGTAGTTGTCCAGATCCACCTCGACGGACCCGTAGCGGTAGACCGACTTGCCGCCACCCGCGCGCTTCAATGCCGCGCGAACCCGAGCTCGAAGCTCCAGAAGCGAAAACGGCTTGGTGATGTAGTCGTCCGCGCCAAGGTCAAAGGCCAGGAGCTTGTCGTGTTCGAGCGTGCGCGCGGTCAGGAAGATGACTGGGCCAGTGAATCCCCGGTCACGAAGCGCCCGCAGCACCTCGAAGCCGTCCTTGCCCGCCGGACCTTCTGGCCCCTCGTGCAGCATGACGTCCAGAACCGCGATGTCCGGCCGCATCCGCGAGCTGAGTTGGATGGCGGCCTCGCCGCCGCGGGCATGAAAGACCTCGAAGCCCTCGCGGGTGAAGAACGCCACCAACGAGCTGAGGAGGTCCTCTTCATCTTCGACGAACAGAATGCGTGCCATGGTTCAGGCTCCTTGCCGTTCCGGGCTCTGCGGAGGTTGTATCGGGAAATGGAGGGCGAAGGTGGTACCGACGCCCAAGGTGGAGTGGAGGGTCACGCTGCCGCCGTGTGCCTCCATGATGTACTTTACGATGGTCAGCCCGATACCCGTCCCCTTTCGGCGGCGAGCATTTGGATCGTTGCTGCGATAATATTGCTCGAAGATCGCCTGTTGTTCGGATGGGTCGATTCCGATGCCGCGATCCGAGACCTCGACAAGAACCTCGCCCGGCGCGGCGCGGATGGTGACTCCGATGTACCCCGCGTCGAGGCCGTACTTAGCAGCGTTGGACAAGAGATTCACGATAACCTGCGCCACCGCATCGGGGTCGTGCCAGACCGGCGGAAGGTCCTCCGGGTATGATTCCTCGATCTTCATCGGCCGCATCTCCATGGCGACGCGTGCCGAGTCCACGACGTTCTGCACGGTGCCCGCGAGGTCCCCAGGACGCAGATTGTACTTCTTCTGACCACGCTCGATGGCGGCGAAGTCGAGCATGTTGTCCACCATCCGGGACAGACGCTCGGCCTCTCTCACGATGACTTCGTAGTGCCGCGCCTGAGCCTCGGGGGTCTCGGCGAGGCCCAGTTGTAGAGCCTCTGCCTTCAGGCGGATTTGGGTGATCGGCGAGCGCAGTTCGTGGCTCACATTGGCGGCGAACTCGCTCTTGAGGCGGGCGGCGTCCAGCTCGCGGCGCACCAGTCCCGCGCTCAGAATCGCGCCGAGCACGATCATCACGACGCTCAGGAGCACGATGCCGACGCCGCGGCGGGTGTCCTCGCTCTGGCGAACCGACAGCGCCTCCGGGTCGCGCGGGTAGGCGACGATGGACCACTGGGGCACGCGCGCAAGCGGGCGCCGAACACGCACGTCACGCGGCGTCTTGTCGTGGGCCTCAAGCACGGTCACGACCACGTCCGCGTTGACGCCCATCGCGCCTTCGCCAAGCTCCCTCAGCCGCTTCAAGAGCGCGTCGGGTTCGAGGGCAAACAACACCTGTTCATCGGCGGTCCAGGTGCGAGCCCAAAGCGCGCTCTCGGTCGAGAGGTAGTAGAACCGCCCGGTCTCTTGCCGTAAGAGTGAGCCCTTGGCACCCAGCGAATCGAGCTCGGACTGCAGGATGGTGGCCCAGTACAGTTGAGCCTGTCGATCGTCGACGGTGTCGCGGTCACGACGTATCTGCTCGCGGAACGAGCCCATCGCCTCCAGGTTGTCGAGCGCTCGCTGGACGACAGCGGCCTCGCCCCCCTCCCCCATGGTCCAGTCTTCCGCAAGGAGCGCGGCGATGAGCCGCTGGAACGCGATCACCCCCGCGTCCGAGTCGCGGGCGAGCAGAATCTCTGCCTGCTTGAAGCGCGCAAGGTCCCCGAGGCGGAAGCCCTCCACCGCACGGACCGCGGGGCTGTCGCGTTCGATGTCGGCGAACGCCGCTTCCGCGCCGCGCGAGTCGCCACCGCGTAGCAAGCTGCGGGCCCGAGCGAAGGCGGCATCCGCCCGCGCGGTGGGGTCACCCGCGCGCCTCGAGAACCGTCCGTACGCCAGCGCCGCGGCGGAATAGTCGCCCTGCCGCTCGTCCGCGACCGCCTCGCGCCACGCTGCGCTGAGCCGCCACGGTGCGTCGAGCACCCCGCCCGAGGAACCGCGGACAAACGGCGCGGCCAGCCCGCCCTCTTCGTCGAAGCGGAACACGACCCTCAACGTCGGCGACAGCTCACTGAGCCGACTGTGGACCGACTTGCCCGTCGCCAGCCGGCCGAGGGCAAGGTCCTCGAACGATTTGAACTCCGCCTCGATCTGAGCGCCCATCAGGTCTGCGGCAAGCTCGGCATCCTGGGCCACTTGTGCTTTGACCGCGCTCTGCTGGGCGCGGATACCCGCGATGCCGTAGTAGGACAGAAGCAGTGCAGGAAGGCCGATCGTTGCCGCGAAAAGCGCCACGAAGCGGAGCACGCCACGCAGGTGGTACAGGTCTTCCTTGGCCCGGGGATCGCCCCGCCGGGCCTCGAAGTATCGCCGGACCAGGCGTAGGGGGCCGAGTCGGGCCGGGGGAGCCATCGGACGAAGGTAGCGCTCCGCCCCTCGGCGCGCGATAAGAACGGCCCGGGAGCGCGCGTGAAAGCGGTGGTGATCGCAGAGCACGGGGGACCGGAGGTCCTCCGTATCGCCGACGTAGCCGAGCCCGAAGCAGGGCACGGAGAGCTCAGCGTGAACGTCACCCACGTTGGACTCAACCACCTCGACGTGTGGGTGCGGCGAGGGGTTCCGGGACACGACTTTCATCTCCCGCGCGTCCCGGGCAGCGACGTCGCCGGCACTGTCGATGGCCAAGCGGTCGTCCTTCATCCGAGCTGGGGCTGCGGGACCTGCGAAAGGTGCCTCGCCGGCCGCCAGAATCACTGCCGACAATTTTCCATCCGCGGGGAAAGCGCAGACGGTGGGTGCACCGAGCGAGTGGTTGTGCCCGCCTGGCAGGTCCTGTCGATCCCGTCGGGCATGGATGCAGCGGCGGCCGCCTCACTTCCTCTGGCGCTCTTGACGGCATGGCACATGTTGGTCACCCGAGCGCAACTGCAGTCCGGCGAGCGCGTCCTGGTCCAGGCAGGGGGGAGCGGCGTGGGCGTGCTGGCTGTCCAATTGGCGCTGCGCCTGGGTTGCGACGTCCATGCGACCGCAAGCACCCGCGAGAAGCGCACCCGCTTGGAAGCCATGGGCGCCACCGCGTGGCCCTACGATGCCGTCAAGGTCCGCGACGCAGACGTGGTCGTGGATACCGTGGGTCGCGACACGTGGGCCGCCTCCTTGCGTGCCTTGCGGTGGGGAGGGCGCCTCGTGGTCTGCGGCGCAACCTCCGGCGCCGAAGTGCCGCTGAACCTACGCGCGCTCTTCTTCAAGCAGATCGAAATCCTTGGGTCGACAATGGGGAGCTCCGCGGAAATGATCGCCGCATGGCGAACCGTCGCCGCCGGAGAGATCAAGCCCATCGTACATACCATTCTGCCGATGACCCGGCTCGGTGAAGCCCACGCGCTACTCGAGCAGCGTGAGGTTTTCGGCAAGGTCGTCGTGCGACAGGACCTTCGCGATGCCCACTGACCAACCGCCGGGCACCGGCGGCCGCTACAAAGTTTCCAACGACGACTTCCGCGTGAGCGAGCTGCCATTCGGGTGCCCGAAGGGCCGCGGCGTCCGGTGGTATCGTGTGCGTCGCTCAGGGCGCGACACCCCGGAGGTCGCGCGCGCCCTGGCTCGCGCTGCCGGCGTCGAAACCGAAGACGTCGGCTACGCGGGCCTGAAGGACCGCGACGCGACCACCGAGCAGCGCTTCACGCTCGCCGGACCTCGCGGCATCCGCTCGATGCCGCCCGGGTTGGAGCTGGTCGCCCAAGGAGAGACCCGCGCGCCGCTGCGTCCGGGCGACCTTGACGGGAACCGCTTCTCGATTCTCGTGCGCGATGGAGACGCCACGATCGCGGCACGTCGCATCGTCGAGCTCGCACGCTTCCCCAATCGTTTCGGACCCCAACGGGTGGCCAACGGCCTTCCGGAATTGGGTCACGAGGTTCTCCTCGGCCAATCCGAGCGCTTGGACCCCCAACGCCGGCGCTTCGCCCTCATCGCCTGGCAGGCGGCCGGTTTCAACCGGGTGCTCGACGCGCGCGGCGGGCGCAGCCTCGGGGGAGACCTGATGGAGCATGGTGTCGCGACCGGGCCGCTATTTGGAGCGCGGATGAGATGGCCCCGCGGGGCCGCCCTGGCCTTGGAGGAAGGGGTGCTGGCCGAGTCGGGAATCTCTCTCGATCACCTCGATCGGGTTGCCCACATCGTGCCGGGACAGCGGCGGGCACTGGTGGCCCACGCGATCGACGCCGCGATCCGCCCCGTTCCAGAAGGCTACTGGCTCGATGTGACGCTCGGCCCGGGCATTTACGCCACCTCGCTCTTGCAGGAGCTGCTCTAGCGGGCGCCGGAGGCCGGAAACCGCAGCTGCGCTCCGCTCTGCGGCTGGGCGGGATGGGGTGAGCGCCGCGTCGTCGCGCGTTATGAACGCGCGGCGCGCCGGAGGCCGGAAAGCGAAGCTTGGAGGCCGGAGGGTATGGCGCGCTAGGGGAAGGGGCGCCGCCCCTTCCCCCTCTCAGGATCAGTGCGCGTTCGGGACCGGGCCCTTGCCCATCTTCACGCCGTGTGCGACCACAGTTGCGCAGCTGCGACCGAACAGCACGGTGGTGGACTTGCCCATGGTGAGCCCGTCGTAGGTCATGTGCGTGCGATGGGCCGCGAGGTTGGTGGCCTCGGGCATCTTGTCGAGCGCTTCGTAGAGCGCCCGGCTTTCTTCCGGGTTGCCGCCCAACATCGCCAGAATCATGCTGATGGGGTCGCCGCCGCCACCGCCCTTGGTACCGCCCGACTTGTCCGAGAACAGGTGGCCGAAGTCGATGCCGAACACGTAGGTGCCGCACGCTTCCGCGCTGGTTTCGCCCAGGACGGTGTAGTCGACACTGGCGAACTGGGCGCCAAAGCCGGGAGCGCTGTGGTTCTTGTAGGAACAACCGGCAGCGAGAAGCGCGGCGGCGATGAGTGCGAATTTCTTCATTGGATCCTCGTGATTGGGAAAGGCCCGGCCATCTAACCGGCGTTGACACCCACGCAAGTGTCGCCGCCCGCCCAACCGGCTATCAGGGGCGCGCCGGAGTCCTCATGCTGATCACGCTCGCGCTCACCCTTTTCGTCGACAGCGCCCACGCTACGACCGAGGTCGGAACCGTCCGGAAGTTGGGTCTCGGCGCCTCCTCCGGGAACGGTTTCATCGGGGCGGCGGGTAAGTTCTGGTTCAAGCCCAATCTAGGCGTGTCGGCCTACCTCGGCAACGGGGGTCTGCTCCAGCAGTTCCGCGCCAACTTCGAGATGGACCTGTTCACGGTTCGGGACACCGACTTCGGCCGCTTCGACATGTACTGGTTGGCGGGCGTGGACGCCGGCGTGTGGCTTTTTCCCGGCTTCGCGAGTGGGAAGGTTGGTTTTGGCGCCGGTCTCGGCGTCGATCTGAAATTTCACGACGCGCCGCTGGACGCCTTCGTCGACGTGGGCCTCGGCGGCTATCCACTGGACTACTGCGCGACCTCGGTACAGCTCTTCTGCTACCTGCAGCCGCGCGCCGATGTCGGGGTCCGCTACTACTTCGAGTAGCTCGATCATTTTTCGGGGGAAAGGCCTCGCCGGCCTCTCCCCCTACCGCGCCATACCCTCCGGCCTTCAAGCTTCGCTTTCCGGCCTCCGGCGCCCGACGCGTTGGATAACGCGCCGCGCGTGGCGCTCTCCCCCTCACCGCAGTCCCCCACGCCGCCTCGGCGTTTCATGGCTCCGGGAGCCGACCTGCGGGCGGCATGGGGAACTGATCAGAACGTGCCGGGCGTCCCGTATTCAGGGCTGCTCGCGCCGTCGTTCCACCAGTCGTAGTCGAACTCCATGTCCCAGTTGAGGGAGTCGTCGTTGCTGGTGGCGTCCAGGGCCGCCCCGTCCAGGGTCATGGACTGGGTGGCGCCCGCGGGCCAGGTCGCGTCCCAGGTCACATCGTCGACCGTGCGCCCGTCGAGGGCGAGGGAGAGCCCATCGGCGTCGCGCTGGAGGTGGAAGGTGTTGTCCCGGTAGGTGCCCTCGTAGGTGTCGGGGTACCCGGAATCCGTCCAGACGTAGTCGCAAGCCAACAGGCTGTTGGCGTCGTTGTCGATGGTGAAGACGTCGCTGGCGCAGAAGACGAAAAGTTCGCCTGCGGCCAGCGTCGGCGCCGTGTCCTCGACGAGGAAGCTGTCGGTGCCGACCGCGCTGGTTCGCGCGATCACCCAGTTCGAGAGTACCACGTCGCGAGCCGAGGCATTGTAGACCTCAAACCACTGCCCGCCGGTGTCGGTCGAGGCACCGCCCATCCAGGTCTGCCGAGCGATCTCGCTGATGACCAGGTCGCCGGCAACCACGAAGTCCTCGTCCGCCAGGTCATCGCAGTCCTGGTCGAGGAGATCGTCGAGCTCCGCCGCTCCCGGGTAAGCCGCGTCGTCCGAGTCGTCACAGTCACCCCCCACGATCGCGCTGTGGTCGCCCGCCGCGGCACAGCCGCTGACGCTGTCATCGTCGAGTCCGAAGCCGTCCGCATCTTCGTCGAGGTACCAGGTGGATGCGTCCACGGCGCCGTCGTCGGGGTCACCGACACAGTCATTGTCGATGCCGTCGCACATCTCGATCGCCACGGGCGAGACGGCGGCGTCCCCGTCGTCGCAGTCGGCATCGTTGGTGGCGTGACCGGCGGGGATGATGCAATCGGTCCCCACCAAGGAGCCCGCGCCGAAGCCGTCCCCATCGCCATCGACGTAATAATCGACCGGAAAGGCATCCTCGTCGACCTCGGTGTCGCAGTCATTGTCGAGCTCGTCACAGAGCTCGGCCGCGGCGGGGTACGTCGAGGCGTTGGCGTCGTCACAGTCCCCGCCCACCGCTGCGCCGCTGAACGCGCACGCCGTCGCCTCGGTGCCATCGACGCCGAAGCCGTCCAGGTCGGCGTCGGTGTAGACGGTGGTGGCATCGAAAGCGTCGTTGTCCACGGTGCCATCGCAGTTGTTGTCGACGAGGTCGCACAGCTCGATTGCGTCGGGGTTGGCATCCGCGCGGGCGTCGTCACAATCCTCGGACGAGGATGCGTAGCCCAACGGCTGGGTACAGCCGACTACCCACTCGGTCCCGACACCAAACCCATCGCCATCGGCGTCGATCCACCACTGGTCGGGATCCACGGCGTCCTCGTCGATGGCGTCGTCGCAGTCGTCGTCTTCACCGTTGCACAGCTCGAGAGCGTCCGGAGCGACGTCGGCGTCACGATCATCGCAGTCGCCGGTCTGGGTCGCCAGGCCCGGCGCCGCCGCGTCGCAGACCTGGATCTCGTTGGCATTGTCTGCCGCCCAGCCATCGAGGTCGCTATCGCCATAGGCCGGCACGCCGTCAACCGGGTTGTCATCGATCTGGTCATCGCAATCGTTGTCGATGCCGTCACACAGTTCGTCGGCGCCAGGACGCACTTCCGGCTCCGTGTCATCACAGTCGCGACTTAGCTTGCTGCCATCGCCATCCTGGTCATCGTCGTCGGCGCCGTCACAGTTCTGATCGAAGCCGTCGTACCAGACCTCCGCGGCGCCGGGGTTCACCGCACGATCGTTGTCGTCGCAATCCCCCTCTTCGGCAGTGTACCCGTCGGCGTCCTCGTCGTCCGGGAAGTGGTCGGTGGTGTCGTCCACGACGGCGGCGCCGGTGCAACCGAGCAGCAGCACAAGGGGAAGGAGTTTCATGGGACCTCGACCAGGCGGAGTGTGGAGAAGTGTAGCCGCGCGTAATCCATTCCCGCAGCAAGGCCGAGCGCACCGACGAGCACAGTGGCCCACAATGACGGAATCCCGACGAGGGCGAGCGCGATCGTCGCCGCCAGCGAGATCGATGTGGCCTGACCGAGCGGTCGGGTTGCCGGCATGCCGACGCCGGTCCGCCACCGGTGGGCGAAGATGAAGACCATCGGCAGTTGGATGATCTCCCGGATGAACCAAAGGAGCAGCCACCACGACGGGACCACGTCGCCGAGCACCAGCGCCCACGCGGTGTTGACGTGCAGCGCCTTGTCGGCCCAGGCGTCCAGGGTAGCTCCCGCCGGACAGGCGACCCCGGTCCGCCGGGCGACCGGCCCGTCCAGGACGTCAGTCAGGATCGCGACGGCGTACACCGCTACCCAAAACTCAGGCGGAAACAGCGGCAGGACTCCTGCGAGCACGAGCCGGAGCGCGGACAGGGCGCTGGCCAGGGTGAGGAGCTGAGAGAGCTTCACGGCGGAAGCGCCTATCGCAGTTCCGCCCGCGGGGGCGCGCCGTCTCGCGACGCCAGCCCCATGAAACTGGCGAGCGGCACACGGCAGGCCCTGTAGGCCGCTCTGCGGCTGGGCGGGATGGGGAGAGTCGCCCGGCGGGCGGGTTATTCAACCCGCCCGCTGCCGTGGGCCGGAAAGCGCAGCTTGGAGGCCGGAGGGTAGACGGCGGTAGGGGAAGGTGCCGCAGGCCCCTTCCCCTGTTGCATGATAGCCCTCCTTGCCGCATGCCGCGGCGAGGAGGAGGCCCGATGGGACTGCTGCGATCGTTCGCCAAGAGCGTGGTGTCCAGGATCGGCGGCGCCCCACCGGCCGCCGTCTCGCCCGCCTCAACCCCGACACCTCCTCGCCCCCCCGCCCCTGCCGGTCGCGGTCCGGTAGCGGTCACCGCCGGTGAGGAAGGGCCCGTTGCGGACGCGGATGCCCTTGCCAACCTCGAAGCGGGCGCCCAGGAGATCAAGGAGCGGGTCGAGGCCGGCGAGCCTGTGGTGCTGCTCGACGTTCGTGAACCCCACGAGACCACCCACGGCATCATCGCCGGCGCGCGCGTGATCCCTCTCGGCCAGCTGGAGGCCCGGTGGCGCGAGGTGGAAAAATGCAATGAAATCGTTTGCTATTGCGCACACGGCATGCGGAGTGTGACCGCGGCGAGGCTCTTGCGTTCCAAGGGCCTGTTCAACGCCACGAGCCTCGAGGGCGGCGTGGCCGCTTGGCAGGCGTTGGGCGGCAAGCTGGGGTGAACCGACGGGGATAGGGCGGACGGATGCTGACCATCGTCGGACCCGGTCGGATTGGTCGCGCCCTGGCGCGCCTGGCGGCCGATCAGGACGTCGACGCCCGGCTACTGGGTCGCGGCGAGCCGATCGAGGACGGCGCCGGGCCCATCGTGGTGTGCACCCGCGCCGACGACGTCGCCGCGGTCATCGATGTCTGCCCCCGCCCCGACGACCTCGTCTTCCTTCAGAACGGCGCGCTTTTTCCCTGGCTCAGGGAGCGTGGGCTGGGCGACTGCACGCAAGGCCAGCTCTGGCTGGCGGTGCCCAGCATCGACGCCACCCCGCAGGCGGGCGCGGAGTCGGTCCTGGTCGGGCGCCACGCTCCCGGTCTGGCGTATCTCCTGTGCCGCGCAGGACTGCCGGCGCGGGTACTTTCGGGACCCGAGGTCTTCCCCGACGAGGTGGCCGCGAAGCTCTTGTGGCTCTCGGTGTTCGGCGTGCTCGGTGACCTCCACCGGGAAACGGTCTTGGCGAGCGTCGCCCGCCGCGACGACGTGGGCGCCTTGGTCGCAGAGCTGGTACCCGTCTGTGCCGCCGGCCTCGGCTCGGCACTGGCCGTCGACGCCACGGTGGCGCGCCTATGCGCCTACAGCCTCGCGGTCGGCTCGTGGCGGGCGGGGGTCAAGGAGTGGCGGTGGCGCGATGGATGGCTGCAGGCAACGGCCCGGAGTCACGCGCTGGCCACCCCGCTCCACGACGCAGCGTGCGCCCGGCTGGGCGTTCCCGGCTGAGCGCGCGCTATAGTAGCGGCCGTGCCGCCCACGCCCGCCAACGGCCTCCCCGATCGTGTGCTCCGCCGGGGGGACTACGTCTGGGGATCATTCCTGAAGCCTGAGATCGTGGATGGCTACGTCAACGCGACCAACCCCGGCGACCGGCGCGACGTACTCGGCCGTTTTGCATTTTCGCTCCGCTCGGTCGACGACGCCGTGGAGGCCGCGGGTCGGGGCGCTCGGAGCTGGCGGCGTACCGGCCTGATGGAGCGCGCCGCGGCGGTGCAGCGCTTCCGAGATCAGCTCCAGGAGCTGGCAGAGCCGGTGGCGATGCTCGTCGTACGGGAGGCGGGGAAGCCGTTGTGGGAAGCTCGGCAGGAGGTGGCCGCCAGCGTTCGCGCCTTGGATCTGCTCCTCGACGACGGCGTGGGCCTGGTCGCGCCGCGCGTGATGGAGGACATCGCCGGGCGGACCGACTACGTCGCCCGCGGTGTCGTGGCCATCGTGAACCCCTCGGTGCTCACGCTCACCAACGCAGTGCTCACCACGTCGGCGGCAATCCTCGGCGGCAACGGCGTGGTGTACAAGCCATCGAAGTACAGCCCGGTCGTGGGGCAGACGGTGGCGGAGTTGTGGGACCGGGTGAAGCTCCCGCGCGGGGTGTTCAACCTCGTCCAGGGCCCCGGAGCGGCGGTCGGACAGCGCCTCGTCAACCACCCAGGCATCGACGCGCTGTTGTTCACCGGCAGCTACGAAACCGCTCGCGAGCTGCGCCGCGCCCTCGCCGAACGCCCCGAACTACCGACGCTGTTCCAGACTGGCGGCAAGGGCCTCGCCTATGTGCACGAGGACGCGCCCCGGGAGCGCACCGTCTACGAGTTGCTCGTGGGCGCGTTCCTGACCGCCGGCCAACGGGCGACGTCCACGGCGCGCGTTTTCGTGCACACCGCCGCGTGGGACGAGATCGTGCCCGACCTGGTCCGCCGCGCTCAGCGCCTGCGGGTCGGCTACGGCTTTGACGACGACGTCTTCATGGGTCCGGTCATCAGCGACAGCCTGCGTACGCGATTTCGTAAGTACTGTCGGACGCTTACGGCCAAGGGCCACGTTGCCCTCTGCGACGGGGACGCGATGGAGCTCTCCGGTCGGCGCGGGCACTATTGCGCGCCGGGCATCTACGATGTGCGCTGGCGGGGCGGGCTGCCGTTCCTCAACGAGGAGCCACCGGGCCCTCTGTTGCTCGTTTACCGAGTCAACGGTCCGGACGAGGCGATCGACTTGCACAACCGGGCAATGTATCGTCCGGTTACGAGTGTGTTTGCAAAGCCCGATGGGGCTGCTGTGGCCGAGCTGAGAGAGGGCCTGCGTACCGGCGCACTCAACGTGAATCGCAGCACCGTCGGGGCCAGCCTCCGCTTGCCGACGGCCCCGCAGGGCCGGGCGGGCACGGGAATCGCGGGCGGCATCGAGCTGATGCGGGTCGTGACTGCGCCCCGGGCCGGAATCGTGGAGACGCGCGCCTTCGACGCCGCCCACCTGGTGCCCGGCATCGAGTGGGACGAGGACTCCACCATGGGCGAGCTAGGCGCCGCCGACGTCCACGTCGAGTAGTTAGGCTCGGCTATGCGCTCGATCGTCATCGGCAACGTGCACATGGACCTCGGCGCCGGCCGACGCGGGGTCGACATGGGTCCCTCCGCCATCCACCTGGCCGGGCTCAAGCCGGGGGTACAGTCGCTTGGAATCGAGGTTGCCGAGACATTCGCGCTCGGCGTGCGCACCCAGGAGATGATCGAGTCTGGCGACGAGCACGCGCGCTATCTCACCGAGATCACCCGCGTGTGTACCCAGCTGGCCGATCGGGTGGAAGCCGCACTCGAAGCCGGGCACCTGCCGGTGGTGCTGGGGGGCGACCACTCGGTGGCGATCGGCACCATCAGCGGGATGGCGCGCTACTGGCGGAAGCGCGGCAAGCGAATCGGCGTGTTGTGGGTCGACGCGCACACCGACGTGAACACCCCCGACTCGTCCCCGACCGGCAACATCCACGGCATGCCGCTTGCCGTGCTCTTGGGTCACGGGCCTCCTGAGCTGGTCGCGCTCGCCGGAGACCGGCCGGCGCTCGACGGCCGCAACGTCTGTGTGGTCGGCGCCCGAGACGTCGACGCCGGCGAGCGCGCTTTTGTCCGCGAGGTCGGGCTGCGTGTCTACACCATGAGCGAGCTGGACGAGCGCGGCACCGCCCTCTGCGTGCGCGAGGCCATCGACCGCTGCACCGACGGCACGGTCGGCATCCACCTGTCTTTCGACCTCGACGGCGTCGACCCCCAACACGCACCGGGCGTGGGTACGGCGGTGCCAGGCGGGCTCAGCCTGCGCGAGTCCCACCTGATCTGCGAGAAAGTGGCCGCCACTGGGAAGGTGCTCGGGCTCGAGATGGTCGAGCTCAACCCAGTCATCGACAGCGAAAACCGCACGGGCCGCCTTGCCGTGTGGCTGTTGATGAGCGCACTAGGCAAGACGATTCTCTGAGAGGGGGCACCGCTTCCTTGTGGGAGGGGGGGCACCGCTTCGCGGTTCCCCCCTGCCGCGGCGTCCATGTGCTCCGCGTGGAGCACCGGCCGCCTCATCCCATCTATCCGCCAGGCGGGGCCGTGGCCCCCGCACCGAGTCTCCGGCCCGCGTCACTCCTCCGCCGGCGGGTTGAGGTCCAAAAACGCATACGCCCACTCGAGGTCGGCTGCGTCGTCTTCATCCCAGCGCGCTTCGTCTTCGTTTGGTGCCCGACAACCCGGCTCCTCGGGTAGCTCGACCTCAAGGCTGGTCACGCCCGCCCATTGCAACTCGACGGGCAACTCGGGCGAGGCGCACACCCGGCCCTCAGACCACGTGGCGACCTGTACCAGGACCGAGGTCACCGGAAAACGAAGCTCGTGGGGACCGCTCCCCCTGACAACGCGCTCTCCCTCCGAGGTGAGTATCCGTACCCTGCCCGGCGCGCCCGGGACGCTGAGGAGCAGCGTCGCCTCGTAGCGCACGATCTCTCCCACCGTACACCGCCGCGCGTACTCACCTGGCTCCGGCGCCCAGGTCACGCGGGCCCGGAGCCGGTCGCGGAAGTCCACCGTTCCTTCGCCCGCGTCGCTACTCGCGTAGAAACCAAGCGTCCCGTTGTGAAGCATGGCTACCCCTTCCGCGGCGGGCGGGCTCTCGTCAGGAGTCTCCCGATAGAACTGCCCGGTCGCCTCGGGCTCCCCGACGAACCGGCATGCCACCAGCCTCAGGCCGTCTGGGCCGGAGGCTGGCGCCTCGGGGGCGCGGGCCGAGGGGTCGGGAGCGGTGACCGCCTGCGGCTCACGACGTGCTGCGCGGCGAATCGGTTGCTCAGCGGAGGCGGAGACGTGGGCGCCAGCGGGTGATCGCGGCTCCTCGCGCCACCGTCCGACGAACAGCATCGTGCCGCTGGAGACCAGAAGGCCACCGAGGAGCGCACGCACGCCACGCTGGCGCGCGGGCGGGCGCCGCGCGCCAGCGGCCCCGCGTTCAGCTGTTGCGGTCCGAGCCATGGCACAGGTCGAGGGCCTTCGCCCAGGTGCAGCCCTTTGCGCACGCGAGGCTTACGACCTCGTTTCGGCCCGCCCGGCTCAGCTCGAGGATCGCGGCCGACAGCTCTGGGTCTGTCTCCTTGATGGAGTCGGCAAACGCTTCCATTTTCTTATGGCTAGCATGGTCGTCTGCAAGTTCGCTGCAGGTCATGTCGCCATGCTTGTCGACGCGAGCCGCCAGCGCGACCACGGCCGACCACGGAGTCGTGGCAGCCACCGCAGGCCCCAGACGCGTCACCACCGACCCCGCGCTCGCGGCGCCAGTGTACACCCAATTGGGGGCGACCACCGGTCAGGCCTTGGTGTCGACGCGAAGGCTGACCATCGCGAGTTCGGTGGGGGTGCCCGCACTGTCGGTCACCTCCACCCCCCACTGGAGGAAGTTCTTGGCGCCACCCTGGATGTCGGTGAACGTACCGAACTTCACGCCGTCGTTGGTCTGCGTCATGTTCGCGGCGTCGATCGCGAACGGCCCATCCCACGTCTGCATGTCGTTGGAGTACCGGACCACGGGACGCACTTTGATCGCGCCGCTAGACTGGGCAACCTCGAGGGTGGGTCTGGCGAAGTTCACACCGGTCGACGGCTGCGGCGCCGAAAGTGGATGGAACAACCACGTGTTGTTCGTCTTGTTGGACCAGACGGGGATGGGGCCGAGGGTCTTGGAATCAGTACAGGACATCGTACGCTCTGTGTTGGGTGGTGAACCCAAGCGCGTGAACCCCAGCTGCGCTCACCGTAGCACAATCGTGTCGGGACGCCACTCGCTCTAAGCACCTTTTCTTCCTCGCGACAGCTTCGGTCGCGCGCGCGGTACAGAAGCGAGTGGCGGGGTGGCGCTGACCCGGCCAGCACATCCCGACGAAGGACCACTCCGCCACCTGCGCCTGCCAACGAAGCGCCCGCCGAGTTGCGACTTACCCGCGCCACCGCCCCGCGCGCTCACATCTCTCCCCCGAGGAAAGATGGATGAGGCGGCCGGTGCTCCACGCGGAGCACATTGTGCATCCTGAATAGAGCGAAGCTCAACAGAGTCACCGGCCATGAACGATCATCGCACCTGCACCGTCGGCGTCGATCTCGGGGACCGCACTTCCGTGGCCTGCATCTACACGCCAGGGGTGGTGGTGGGCTGGTTCGAATTCTCGATGACCCCCGAGGGAGTCCGAGAGGCTTTTGAAGGAAAAGGCTTTGCGAAGGTCGCGATGGAGGCCGGGGCGCAGTCGGGCTGGGTCACCCGGCGAAGCTGGCCTGCGCAGACGCGACGCTTCTGCACCCGATCGAGCACCGCTCCGAGGCCCGCGAGCTCGGCCTCACCGTGCTTCGCAGTCGGGACGACGCCCAACTTGAGGCCATGCTGGAGACCCAGTTCCCGGAGGGGCGTATCGTGCGCCAGGTGCGCGGCGTCGGCCCCGTCACGGCGCTCGCCTTCGTCTTGACGATCGAGGACCCGCCACGCTTTCCCGACGGCCGAACCGCTGCGGCCTACCTGGGACTGGTCCCGCGACGCGACCAGTCCGGCGTCGTCGACAGCGTGGGCAACGGGACGACCTCGTCGAAGAAGGCGCCGAAGAAGAACAGCGTCCGCCAAGGCGGGTTGCCAGCACCGCACCCGGCGACCGCCAACGGCGACCGTGGAGGCCCCCACGACAAAGACCGGCAACCGGGGCGAACGGCAACCAGCGCAGGGCCCCAGCCCCCGCGCGCCCAGCTCAACACCGAGGAAAAAGAACGACTCTCACCTTGACACCAACGGCCGCCTCATAGAAGAAGGTGAGCGGGTTCCCGATCGCCTCGACGAGCCACGCGGGCGCGCCGCCGGCGGCCGGGGGCACCATCTCCAGGCGCGCGAGGATCGCCGCGAGCAGCGCCGTCGGCACCGCCTCGGCGCTCCGAAGCGGTTCGGCCCGCCGCGCCTCGGCGCGGCGGATCGCGGCCACGCGCTGCCGGGCAAGCACATCTTCTCCAGCCGCCTCCTCCACGCCGGTGCTTGACCGCGGGCACCGCTTCCTTGTGAGAGGGGGGGCACCGCTTCGCGGTTCCCCCCTACCGCGCCGTCCCCTCCGGAGGACGGCGGGCGCCGCCCTGAGGCGACGCTACTGGCTGTCGTCGTAGCTGTCGTTGTACATCAGGACGTCGTTCCCCTCGACCTTGGTGGCGTTGAACGCCTGTGCCGACTGGGTGCACTCTTCGGTCTTGGTGATGAAGCAGAGCTTGTCGTCACACTCGTCTTCTTCGCTGTCGTTGCCTTGGGGGTACAGGTCGCCGCTGTCCTTGTAGACCAGGTAGGTCGACGACGGAATCTGGCCGCTACCAAAACCGATCTCGTCCATGTCCCACTCGTCGTTCTCTTCCCAGGTTGTCTCGGACTTGCTGGTGCCCGACACCGTGCCGCCGAGCTCGGCGAAGAGCGCCTGCCCGATGTGGATGTCAACGGTGGAATCGCTGACGCTGTACTCGTTGTACTCGTAGCCGTCCTCATGTTCGGACAGCTCCTCGGACTCGCTGTGCGTGGTCCAACTGAAGGTCCAGCCGTCGCCCTCGGCAACGCCGGGGTAGGGGGCGTTGCCCCAGGTGAGCACCGCACCATCGCCGGTCGGGGAGATGTGGAAGAAAATGATCGCGTCAGCACCGACGAAGGTGCTGTCGTAGGTCCACGGGTCGTTGCCGCCGCCGCCACCGTCGGGCTCGTACCCGTCGCTGAAGTTCTCGTCGAGGCTCTCAGCGCAGTCGAGCGAGCCTTCGGCGTAGGGGACCGTGATCATGAAGATGCCGCTGGGCGCGCAGCCGGCGAGGAGGATGGCAGGAAGCAGGAAACGGATCATGAGGTGCCTCGAAGAGTTGGCGCGGCTATTACACGGGTCTTCGCTGCGCAAGTGCCGCGCGCCGCGTTTTGATGTGATAGCGCGCCGCGATGTTGTTCCTCGCGCTCCTTGCCCTCGCCTGTTCCACCGCTGATTCCCCTGCTCCTGCGGCCGACGCCCCCGTCGTCGCAACCGAGGGAAAAGCCGGAAAAGCTGAAAAGCCGGCGCTCGACATCCCTCCGCCGCCCGATGTCGCGGCGGCCCCCGCCGACGCCACCACCACCACGTCCGGGTTGGCCTACAAGGTGCTCTCGCCCGGAACCGGTACGGAGCGCCCGGCCCTCAAGGACAAGGTGACGGTGAACTACACCGGCTGGACGACGGACGGTAAGGCCTTCGACTCGTCCACCAAGCGGGGAAAGCCGACCTCGTTCGCGGTCGAGCGCGTCGTTGCCGGGTGGACGGAAGGCCTGCAGCTCATGGTCGTGGGGGAAAAGACGCGCTTCTGGATTCCCGAGGCGCTCGCGTACAAGGGAAAGGCTGGGAAGCCCGCCGGCATGCTGGTCTTTGACGTCGAGCTGGTGTCGATCACCCCCGCGCCGAAGCCGATCCCGGCCCCTGAAGACGTGGCAGCACCAGGCAAGGGGGCCAAAAAGACCAAGTCCGGGCTGTCCTACAAGGTGCTCCAGAAGGGCACCGGCAAGGAGAAGCCAAACAAGGAGTCGGTGGTGGTCGTCGACTACACCGGCTGGCAGAAAGACGGCACCATGTTCGACAGCTCGGTGTCGCGAGGCAAGCCCGCCAGCTTCCCGCTGGGCCGGGTGATCCCGGGCTGGACGGAGGGCCTGCAATTGATGGTGGTCGGCGAGAAGACCCGCTTCTGGATTCCCGCCGATCTCGCGTACGGCGAAACCGCGAAGCGCCCCGGCGCGCCGTCGGGGGACCTGGTCTTCGACGTCGAGCTCAAGGAGATCAAGGAGGCCAGCAAGGGCCCCCCGGCGACGATGACGCCGCCCGGCAGGCTCGCGCCGATCGGCCGCCCCGGGCAGAAACCGATCCGCACCGAGAAGGTGCCGAAGCCCGCAGGCGAGTGAGCCGGAAGCCGCGTGACTGACGGCGCGGCGCTCTACACGAGCGGCCGCTACGCCGAGGCCGCGCGCGCCTTTGCGGAACGGTCTGCGCGCGTCCCCCAGGACGCCGACGCCTGGGTGGGCCTCGGGCAGTCGCTCCTGGCGGACGGACGCCCGGCCGAAGCGTGGGAAGCAGCGCAGAAAGCGCGCGGGCTCGTCCGTGCGCCCGCTGCCATCGCGATCGTAGAGGGACTACGAGCACGCGCCGCGGCCGCCCTCGGGCGAATGGACACCGCCGAGACGGCCTTCCGCGCGGCCCTGGCGGCTCGACCCGGCGCCCGCACCCACGCCGCATTCGGCGTCTTCCTCCTCAACGAAGGCCGCCTCGTCGAGGCCGAGGTCGAGTTGGAGTCCGCGACCCGACTCGGAGGCGGCGCCGACGCCGAGGTCCTCGCCGCACGCGCGACGGTGCGCACGCTGTCGGGAAAGGCAGGCGAGGCCATCGAGATGCTCGACACCTGGACCGGCGCCCCCGTGCCCGCTCTGGCGATGGCGCGAGCCCGCGCGTGCGGGGCGGCCGGTCGCCCCGCCGAGGCGATCGGCCTCGTGGAACGGGCGCTCACGACCTGCGCACCGACCCATCGGGCGCTCCTGCACCATGCCCAGGCACTGCTGCTCGATCGGATGGACGATGTGCCGGCGGCGGCGGCGGCCTTCGGGGCGATGCACCTCGCGCGGGGCGTCAGCGTCGATCCGGCGGCGATCCTCGCCCTGGCCGACGACATTCTCATCGCCTACCCCGTGGGGGCGCGCTTTCCGGCGCCGCCGCCGGCCGTCGGACCCCGCCCGCTGTTCATCGTCGGCCTGCCCCGCTCGGGCACCAGCCTCTGTGAGCAGGCCCTGGCCGCTCATCCAGTGGTGCACGCCGCGGGGGAGCGAGACGAGTTGCGCCGGCTGGCGCTCCGCTTCGGCGAGGCGCTCGGTTCCCCGTGGCCGGCGTGCGCGGCGAACGTGCATCGCGGCGCCGCCCAGGGTGCAGCGATGTGGCGAGCGGCAGCGGGCGGTGGGGCAGCCTCCGTCGTGACCGACAAGATGCCCGACAACCTCTTCCGCCTAGGTCTGGCCGCGCAGCTGTTGCCCGACGCCCGCGCGGTGATCATGCAGCGCGACCCCATGGACACGCTGTTGTCGTGCTGGCAGCAGGCCTTCGGCCCGGCGCACGCGTGGACGTCGACCTGGGAGGGGCTCGCGGCCATGGCCGCGGCTTCGGCGCGGGTCACCGCGCGGTGGCTGGAGGAGGCGCCGATGCCGTTGTGCGTGGTGCGGTACGAGGACCTGGTGTCGGCGCCCGAGACCGAGCTTCGCGAGATCGCCGCGTTTGCGGGGCTTCCGTGGGACGCACGCGTGCTGGCGCCCGAGAAGGTGGAGCGCGTCGTCCGCACCGCGTCGATCTTGCAGGTGCGGGAGAAGATGCACACGGGAAGTGTGGGGCGCTGGCGTCGGTATGCGGAGGTCTTGGCGCCCCTGCGGGAGCGGCTTGGGGGGTATGGGTTGTGACGGGGGCGACGTGCCCCGCAACCATCAAACGTAATCTAGATTACCGCCATCGCCATTCGTCTGGCGCTCGGAGGGGAGGGGGGGCTTAGCGTTTGATGAGGAGTATAAACCTGATGAAACGCATGACACTGTCTTGGGGCTCCGTCCACCTGTTCCGCAATGAGGCCAACGCGAAGTTCGTACCGCGCACGGCGTGGATTGACGCCAGTGACGTCAAGTGGGTTCGGGCGATGTACGAGGTGGCCGCGATGCAAGCCGACGCAAAGCGGCGCTTCGCATACCAGGTGGCGAACTCCGAAACCGAGGTCGAGCCGGCGGTGGCCATCGGAAACGCGCCGACGGCAGACGGCTTTCATCGGGGTGTGAGGACGGACATCTCGGCGGCGACCACCGGAAAGCAACTCATCCGGTTCGGCTATCTGGCCTACAACAACGCGGCGGACAACGTGCTCCTTGGCATCGCGGCGGGCGGCAATGTGGACATCTATTCGTGCTGAGGCGGCGGCCCTAGCCGCCCTCACCGGCTGCCCGGCGCCAACGGTGCCGGAGCCGGTCGTCGCTGACACCGCGGAGTCCTGTTACGGGCTCTCCTGCCCCTGCACCACCGGGGTCAACTGCGAGTTCGACGCGGCCAACGCGACCGACGTTTTGTGCGCGGCACCCGGGGCACCGGGCGCTGACCCCACCTGGGGCGTAGCTGGCGACGGCACGGTCGTCCTGCGTTCCGCCGAATCGGGCGATCTGTTGGAGTGGTCAGATGTCATCTCGGGCGTGCAAGCCGAATGGAACCTGAGCGCGTTCGCCCGCGACGCGGGCGAGGAGCGCATGTCGTTCCTCGCACCTACGACCGATGGGTACATGATTGACCTCGACGAGGAAGTGCGTGCCGTTCGGCCCGGCGAGGCGGATCCCTGGTTGGTCTACACAACCAACCCGGACACTCGAGATAAGGTGGTCGACGCCTTAGGTGCCAACGACCTTTCCGGCGACGACGTGCCCGATTTCGCAGTGCTCACTTGGGAGTGGGGTGACGGCTATCCCATAGGATCGGACCTCGCCCTATTCCACGGCCCGGCGCCGGGCCGGTACACGCCGACGGACGCGGACGCGTGGTTTGGCGACGAACCGGTCAAGATGTTGGGCTATATTTTCGCCGGCGACGTCAACGGCGACGGCGTCGACGACCTCCTTTTGACCGACGCGGCCCAACCGGCCAGCGTGTTCCACGGCCCCGTTTCCGGCGCCCTCTTCGTCGACGCGGCCGAAGGGGTGCTGTTTCAGGGTGCGAATCTGTTCGACTCGCCGACGGATTTGACCGGGGATGGAACAGCCGACATGGTGACGTCAGGCTTCAGCGCGCCAGATCGTGGCGGAGTTCATGGCGTGACGGTGTGGGAGGGTGGGGCGTCGGGCCCAGCCGTGTTCATGACGGTGGAGGAATCGTTGTGGGCCACCGCAGTCGACACCGAGGGCGACGCTCGCCCAGAGTTGATCGAAACCGACCCCCCATTGTCTACCGAGCCTGGCTATCCCCATAAACAACCTCAGTACTTGTTCGTCATCGAACCCGGGTCCTATTCACGAGCGGACGCAGCTCTTGTGTTCTGGTCTGAATATCAGGGCCGAGGGCTCGTGCCGAGGCGGCCGCCGAGCGGGGAGGTGTCGCTGCTGGCGTCCACGTTTACCGAAGCCTGCGGCGACGATGGGTGGGGCATCGCGAGCCTCCACCCCTTCGAGATGTGGGGCGGGCGATGATCGTCGTACCCGGTCGAGTGGACGCGGGTGGACCTGTGGGGCCGATCCTCCCCGGGTGGGTGGACGAGCCAATCGACCTCGCGAGTTTCACCACCGTTCGGGTACCCGGTGTTCAACTCTGGCTCTTCGCTGTCGATGACGGCGGGGAGGCGCCGGTGTGGTCAGGTGAGCGGACGCAGGGTGGCGGGATCTTCGTCGTCCGCTGCGCGATCGACGACGTGGGCACCCTCACCGAGACGGACTGGCAGCAGGTGCTCGCCTTGACCGACGCCCTGGCCCAGTTTCCCGTGGATAGCGCATTCCGCACGCCCACCTCGCATGCGGATCATTGGCACATTTATGCCCACGGGCGCCACTGGATTGCCTTTTCCATGGCCGACGGCGCCGACGGGGTCGGAATCGGACTGCTCACCCTGGACGACTCGCTCGCCGTGGTCACCGGACCCACCCGCCTATACCGCTCGGTCGCCGCAGCCACAAACGTCGCCACGAACGACCTGTTCATGTGCGAAACGCCCACCGGTGTGGTGATTTTTTTCAAGACGTTCCCCCCGGCCAGGGCGGGCGAGGAGTTGACGTTGGTGGAGGCAACCGCCGCCGACCCGTCCCTCCCCGACGTTGCGGTCGGGATGGTGACGGATCCGCTGGGGTTGCTGGCGGGGACCCCAATGGCGAACGGCGGCTCGGCCTACTACGAGGCTACAGCGGCAGAGCCGTACGTGTTGTTGGTCCCGTCGACCTTGGCCCCGTCGGCCGCAAGCGTCATACAACAGGTCCGCCTGGACGCAGCGTTCGAAGTGACGGAGGCCGCGGTTGTACGCTCCCGCGTGGACCGCGGGTATGCGATGCCGATGCGTGCCGTGATCCCTTCGCTGCCGGCGCTCAGCTTCTGGTGCTGGCGGACGATCTCGCTGCCGCCGGTCTCCGGCGAGGTGGGCACGCTCGATTCGTGGGTTTGGGACGCGGCGAGCCCACGCCATCGGCACCTCCAGCGAAGAGTCGCGTCAATTGGGAATCGACCCCATGTCCCCGCGTTCTCCGATCGCATCGTCATCGCCTACGATACGTCCAAACCATATTGCTCCGTCTGCCTGGTCGACTACGCTCCCTGAACGGCGCCCGTAGCCGAGGCCAGCGACGCGTTCTCGATCACCCCACCCCCCATCGTCAGCTACTCGCGCTCGAATAACTCCGCAACGCCCGCATCAGCACCATCCTGGAGACGACAAGCATCGCCGCCGCCGTGCCCAGCGCCCCGGCAACGAGCGACACGTCCAACCGATCCAAGAGCGCCATCGCGGGGTAGCTGGACACCAGCGCGACGGGGATCACCGTCGTGAGCGCGATGCGTATTCCCCGCCCGTACACCGACACCGGCCATCGACCGGCGTCACTGACCGCGCCGAGCAGGAAGCGCAGGTTGTCGACCCGGACGAACCAGAAGCTGGTGCAGATGACCATCAGCCACAGGCCGTAGGTGGCGGCGAGGCCGGAAACGAAAAGCAGCGCGGCGAGCGCCATCGAGGCCACGGACGGCTCGCCGAGCCGGCCCAATGAAACGCCCAGGACGAGGAATCCCGCCAGAAGTTCCCAGATCGCCACCGGGGCGACGCGGCGCACCGACAAGAGCAACTGAGCATCGACGGGGCGGATGAGCAGGTAGTCGAGCGCGCCGCTTCGGACGCCGTCCACGATCGCGCCGAGGTTCGGCTCGAGAAACCCGGACACGAATCCGTTGTAGAGCAGGAAGAAGCCCGTCACCAGGAGCGCCTGATCGAGCGTCCAGCCCTGCAGCTCCGACACGCGGGCGTAGACCAGGAAGAGCGGCGCCGCGACCCCGAACGCGGACAGGCCCCCCACCAGGATCTCGGCGACGAAGCTGGCGCGGTACTGCATCGCCGTCAAGAGCGACACCCGGACCAGCGCTCGCGCCACCTCGATCCGGACGCCGCGGATCACGCGCCCACCGCGCCGTACCGACGGATGCCGGCGCGCCATACCGAGCCGAGCCCGCTCCCTAGGATCACGACCCACATCGTCTGCACCGCGAGGGTCGCGACCGGATCAACACGACCGAGCACGATGTCGATGGGCGCGCCGAGCGTGGAGTAGAACGGCAACCAGCGGATCGCCCCGACCAGAGCGGGCGGAAAGAGATCCAGCGGCACGAAATACCCCGCACACAGCGCCCAGATCGCGAACCACGCCGACCAGAAGCCCATCGACTGCTCGAACCAGAAGGCCAGCATGCCGAACATCGCCTGCACCGACCACGACGCCAGAAACGCGAGGATCACGCTCAGGAAGAAGGCCACCGCGGCCAGCGGCTCCGGCCAGAAGAGCAGCTCCGGGCGCCACCACACGATGAGCGCCAGAAGCGGCACGATGATCACCGAGCGGAACGGGAGCGCGGCCAACGTTTCTGCCAGGTTGAACGCCAATGGATGCACCGGACGCAACAGCCGCGGCGACAGGTCGCCCTGGCGGATGGAGTAGTTGAGCTCCCACACGATCCAGGCGCCCGTGAGCTGCCTCACCAGCAGGTTCACCGTGAAGTACCGGGTGAACGCGAGCTGGTCCCAGTCCCCGACGGGCCCGGCCGCGGCGGCGGAGTTCCACAACGACAACATCACCAGTGGCAACGTGGCGCTGAGCACCCAGATCGCCATCTCGGCGCGGTAGGCGACCATCCCGGAGAAGGCCACCTGCTGCAACGCGGGCCAGGCGCGGACGAGGTGACGGATCCGTGCGACGACGCCAGACCCCAGCGGCACCGGCTGCGCCCCCTTCACGCCCTCCCCTCGGCGAAAACGCGCGCGATCACCTCTTCGAGGGGCGGCACCTCGACTCCGAACTCGACCAGCGGCGCCAGCGTCAAGAGGCGCTGGATCAGGCCGTTGGCCTCCACCGCGGGGACGGTCGCGACCATCCGCCCTTCGGTCAGCACAAAGCCCAGCGCCGCCAGTTCGGGCAGCACCGTCTGCACGACGATGCGGCGCTCGGGCGCTACGCGTCGCGACAGCTCATCGAGCGAACCATCGTACCGGAGGGTGCCCTGGTCGATGATGAGCAGCCGAGGCGTCAACGCGGCGATGTCCTGCATGTAGTGGCTGGTCAAAAGCACGGTGGCGCCGGTCTCGCGGTTGTGCTCGGCGACGAACTGCCGAACCTGCACCTGCATCTCGACGTCGAGTCCGATCGTGGGCTCGTCCAGGAACAGCACCTGCGGCCGGTGGATGAGCGCGGCGATGAGCTCACACTTCATCCGCTCGCCGAGCGACAGATTGCGCACCGGCTTGTCCAGGAGCGCCTCCGCCCGCAGCATCGTCACCAGCTCGTCGAGCGTGCTCCGGAACGCGGCACGTTCGACCCCGTACATCGCGCGGCTGAGCTCGAAGCTCTCGCGCGCCGGCAGGTCCCACAACAGCTGCTGTTTCTGGCCCATGACCAGCGTGATCTGCTGGAGGAACGCCGGGGCTCTCACCTGCGGCACGTGGCCGGCCACCGAGAGCTCGCCGGAGGTAGGGTACAAGAGGCCCGACAGCATCTTGAGGGTGGTCGTCTTTCCCGCGCCGTTGGGGCCCAAGAAGCCGACACGCTCGCCCGGCTTGATCGAAAAACTCAGATCGCGGACCGCCTTGACCTCGCGGAACTCCCGAGAGAAGAGCGACCGAAGTGCCCCGCCCAACCCCGGTGGTCGCACCGGCACTCGGTACGTCTTGGTGAGCCCACGCACCTGGATCATCCCCGCCCGTTAACAGCCGCTGCCCATGTCGCTCACCCTCCTGGGGCCGGAACGTCCAGACGGCGCTCTCCCCGAACTGCTCGTCAAGCACGGTGTCACCGGGCCCGTTGGGCTCATCAGCGCCGGCTGGCGCTACGACGAAGCGCGCGACGAGCCGCTCCGGGCCGCGATTCCCAACGAGGTCAAGAACCTCCGCCTGTACGACCGCTTCCGCAACCTGGAGCGTGACGCGGCCGAGCTGATGTCCCGGTACACCGCCAAACAAGACGTCCTTCGCCGCATCAAGGACCGCTACCGGATGCGCGTTGCCGCCGGCCTCGACAGCGCCTATGCGCTCTTGCGGGAGTTCCGTTCGCCAACCGACAAGTGGTTCCTCCAAGCGGTGCAGCAGCTCCGCGACACCGATGAGCTCTTCCTTTCCGAGGCGCGCGCCCTCCACGACCAGTTCGAAACCGAGGCGCGCCCCAGCGACCACCCCTTGGTTCGCCGCGAGCGCGAGGGGGTGCGGGCCGACCTCGACGGTTGCGCGGCGCTCTGCATCGCCGGCGGGCACATCGGGGTGCTACGCAACCGTTGTGTTTTCTTGGATGTGGGCCCGGTGCTGACCCACCGCCCACTCTACGCGTGGAGCGCCGGTGCCATGCTGTTGACCGAACGGGTGTTGCTCTACCACGACCACACCGCCTACGGCCCCGGCACCGCCGAGTTCCTTGACCACGGCATGGGCCTGCTCAGGGAGACGGTGTTGTTGCCACACGCCAAGGAGCGGCTGAACCTCACCGACACCATCCACCTGTCCGTTCTGGCGCACCGCCTCGCGCCACGCAAGGCCGTCTGTCTCCAGAACGGCGCGGTCTACGAGGATGGCCGCTACACCGGAAAGGCAGGCGCCGCCTTCACCCTCGGCCTCGATGGGAGTCAGCATGCAGCGAGTGCTTGACCTCATCGCGCGCATCCAGCGCCCAGGCGTCAAGGCGACCGAGCAGCTCGACGCTTTCGTCAAGGACACGGTGTTTCCGCTGGTCACCGACGACCACGCCGTGTTCTTCTATTGGGATCGCGAGCCGACGGAAGCAGTCTTCCTCCAACACTGGGTGTTCGGGCTCCCGTCACGTATCGAGCTGCGCCGGATTCCCCACACCGACGCCTTCTGGCTGCCGTTGGACCTGCCCAAACGCGCTCGGGTCGAGTACAAATTCGAGCTCGTCCGCAAGGGCGCTGGCCGGTGGTCGGCAGATCCCCGCAACCCGCGCCGCGCCTACGATCCCTTTGGCAGCAACTCGGTCTGTCCGGCGTCGTCGTACGAGGACCCCGAGTGGACGCGGGCGGACCCCTTCGTCCGCGCCGGCACGATGGTGGCTGGAAAACTCCATTCGGCGGCGTTCGGCGAGGATCGCACCTACCAGGTCTACGTCCCCTACGGCGCGCGGGTCGGCAAGAAATACCCGCTGCTCATCGTCCACGACGGGCACGATTTCCTCCACTTCGCCGAGATGCAGACCTGTCTCGACAACCTCATCCACCGCCACGAGGTTGCGCCGCTTCTGGTCGCGTTCACCAGCGGCACCAAGCGCAACTGGGAGTACGCCGCCAACCCCAAGCAGGCCGACTTCCTGGCGAATGAGCTACTCCCCGAGCTTCGGGAGAACTTCCCGGTGCTCGATGGCCCCGAGTTTCAGGGGCTCATGGGCGCGTCCTTCGGGGCCGTCTCGACCTTGTTCGCCGCGGTCAGCCACCCGCGCACCTGGGGTCGTCTACTGTTGGAGAGCGGAAGTTTTGCGTTCACGGACATCGGCGAGCACGAACGGGGCCCCCTCTGGGACCCGATCGTCAAGTTCGTCAACGACTTCCGGGCCGATCCCCCCTCCCTCGACGCGCGCGTCTTCCAGAGCTGCGGCACCTTCGAGTCGTTGATTTACTACAATCGCAGCCTGGTGCCGGTTTTCCAGCGGGCGGCCGAAGAAGCACGCTTCACCGAGGCGCCCGACGGCCACAACTGGATCAACTGGCGCGATCGCCTTCGCGAGGGGCTAACGTGGTTGTTTCCGGGGCCGTTGTGGATGTACTACGAGTGAGTTCCCCCTCCCGGTGGCCGGGGGGCGTCGCGAGCCAGTTCGGGGTGGGGCTCGTGGTCCTGGTGTCGGACCTCCGTCAGGGAGCGACGGACCTCCGTCACCCCTGACGCCAGAAACGTAGCTTCGCTCGTTGGCACGCGGCTTGCCTGCCGCACCAGCATGTTTCACTATGTCGCACGCGCCGAGCGAAACAGCCTGCTCTTCCGCACCTGGGAGGAGGGCCTGCGCCTCTACGAGATGGTCCGCGCCGCGTTCCCGGAGATGATCGCCTGCTGTGTGATGCCCGATCACCTGCACCTGCTCTTGCCCCACGCGGAGGGCCAACGGCGACTCGGCGGCGTGATGAGCGGCTACGCCCGCTACCGAAATCTCCGGCGCGCGACGCCCGGTGTCACGGTGTGGGAGGGGGCGCCCCGGCCCGAGCGCGTCACGCCCGACAAGGAGGACCGAAACATTCGATACGTGCACTTGAACCCCTGCCGGAAACACCTCGTCGCGGATCCCCTGTCCTGGCCGCTGTCGACGCACCGGGACTTCGTAGGACTCTCGGCCGCGCCGGGGCGGATGAAGGTGGCCAACGCGGAGCGGTTTCACGCGTACGTGTCAGGCGACCCCACCGTCGAGCCGGCCGGCACGCCTCTGCCCGAAATCCAATATCAATCTTTCGACTTCCTCGCGATTCGCGACGCCGTGAGCGCGGTGACCCGCACCATCGTCGGTACGCGGTCCGTACGGCCGCTGGTGGTGAAGACCGCTGCTGCGCATCGCTGCCTGGAGCCCGGCGGGCTCGGCACCCGGGCGTTGGCCGACATCCTGGAATTGTCGCCGTCGCAAGTCCGCCGCATCGCGGCCGCCACCCCGGCCAGAAGCGCGCCCATCCGGGACCCGGCGCTGGCCGCTGCGGTCCGCGTCGTCGGCGACGCCCGCTTCGGGCCCCTCGCGCCTGGCGAGCTGGTTCGGTTGCCGGGTTGGGCGCCGTTTCGCGGCCGGCGGTGAGGCTGGCGCCGAGTATCCCCCCCGAATTGCGCGCCTCTGCGGAGTATGCCCCTCAGGATGCGCGCCTCCGCCGTGGCGGCAAGCATGCGACGGAAGCCCAAGCGAGAAAAGGAAGGTTCGTTCGTCGCGCGCCGCCAGCCCCGGCTACGTTTGGGCGCCGGACGCGCATTTTGGCCAGCATACTCGCCGGGGGCGCGCATTTTGGGGGGCATAGTCGGGCATAGTCGCCGCGCCGCCGCCGCGGCGAGGGCCGGCCCGGGCCGTCAGAAAACGCCCGACACCCCCACAATCGCGCCGGACGAAGCTGGCGAGACAAACGGTGCCACGAGCACCCGCGAACGAGCGGCCGATCCGCCCCCGACCGCGCCAGCAGAAGGGCCCGAAGCTACGGCGTCGCGCGGCGCTCCGCCCTGACTGGTCTGAACCTCCTCGTACCGCTCCACAAGCGCCTTCCGGGCTGACCCGGCGTCAGCAGCGAGCAGCATGTCGCCCACCGTGGCGGTGAGGGTCGCCCCGATGCCGACCACACCCCCGCTCGAATCTCCGCTGACTCCGACCCCGATCGCAACCAACCCCAGGAACATGCCGGTGCCGTAGCAGCTCCACCCGGCAATGCGCATCCCGTTCCCGGGGCGATCGCCGTCGAGCAGCTGGATCCCGTGCCGCGCCGCGGTCCCACCGCCGGCCGCCAGCGGCCCGCCGATTGCAAGGCTGACCAGGCCGACGCCGCCGACCCCCACGGACACCCCGGTGCCGGCCTGCGCCAGGCCGAGGCCGGAGCCCGTCAGGGCGAAAAGTGCCCCCGCACCACCGAAGCTGTACCCAAAGGCCTGGCCGCGGCTGGCGGCCGCGCGATCCGCAGAAACCTGCCGAAGCGTCGCGGCGTCGTACCTGGGTGGTGTCGGTTTCTTGGTCGACCGACGGGAGGGTGCCGGCGCGGGTGCCGGTGCGCCATCGTCGGGCTCCACGCAGGCGCTCGATTCGCACACACGGTCCCCTTTGCAGTCGGTGTCCTTGTCGCACCCTGCCCACGCCACCGCCGTCAATACTGAAAGGGCGAGGACCATGACCCGTCTCCTTTGCCGCAGTTCACGGCGAAACGCATTTTCCGTCGGTGCAGATCCGACTGCCCTTGCAGTCAGTATCCTTGCCACACCCCTCGCCGGAGCTGCGCGCCGCCGCCGGCGAAACCGGCGGGCCCCCCCCGGCGTGGTCGATCTCCAGTCCCACGAAAAGCGCGATCAGGCCGCTCTCGACGACGGCCGTTTCGAGGTACTTGAAGCCAACCCGGCCGTACCACTCGCGCGCCCGGTCGGTGTACTCGTTCTAACCGAGCAGGCGGAGTCCTTCCGAGTGGTCGTTGAGCTGCAGGTGGCCGCTCCAGCTCTTCTTTCCGGCGCGGTTGACCGCGAAGAGCTCAAGGTCTGCCTTCACCTTCCGGGTTCCATAGGCGCCGATGTCCACCTCCCACTCATTGAGCGTGCCGTGAACGACGAGCTCGGCCCCTCGACCCGCGGAGGCCAGCTCAGCCGCCCCGAGCGCCACGGCTCCGGGACGTGGGGCAACGTCTTGCGCCAGCTCCACCGTGTGTCCGGCAGCCACTAGCTGGGCCACCAAGGCGTCGGTAACGTAGTCGCGCATGTCGCGACCGGCCCACAGGTTCCAAGGGTTGCCATAGCCACCCCTGACGATGCCCGCGAGCTCGGCCCACTTGGCGGCAGCCTCAGGATGGTTCAGCAGCGGACCGCGCCGATCGGCGACCGGGACAACGGTGACCGAGAGCGGTGCGCGCGCAAGCTCGACGTCTTCGACGTGGCAGCACTCGAACGGAGCGATCTCATAGGCCAGCGCCAGGGGAGACATCGCGACCAAGAACATTCTGGCGATATATCTCACGCCCTGCCGAGTGCGCGGCGTGATGAGAACCTGCGCCCGCTTTCGCAATCGCCGGCTCCCCCCGATCCAACCATTTTCTGGCACCCCCAGGCGATAGCGGGGTGGGGTTCGGACGCCCCATGCCCTTGCGCCTCTTGCACACCTCGGACTGGCATCTCGGCCACACCCTCCATGATCGGGAACGTGACCAGGAACATCACGCCTTTTTGGAGTGGCTGGTCGCCCACGCGGTGGCCGAGCGCGCCGACGCCGTGCTCATCGCGGGGGACATCTTCGACAGCGCCAATCCGTCCGCCCGCGCCCAGGCCGCGTACTACAGTTTCCTCCGGCGTCTCCGGGTTGCCCTTCCGTCCGTGGCGGTCGTGGTGACCGGGGGCAACCACGATTCCGGCCATCGGCTCGACGCGCCGCGCAGCCTGCTTGAAGAGCTCGGCGTGCGGGTCGTCGGCGCCGTGCCACGCGACGCGACCGGCGCGATCGACGTGGGCCGACTGGTCGTCCCGCTGACCGACGCCTCCGGAGCCGTTGCCGCCTGGGTCGTGGCGATGCCGTTCATCCGGTTGCAGGACCTGCCGTCGGCAGCGCTGGGTAGCGCGGACGGCGTGGTCCAGGCGGTCCGCGCGCTGTACGACGAGGCGCTTACCTGCGCGCGCGCGGCGCGTCAGCCGGGGCAGGCGCTCATCGCGATGGGACACGCCTGGTTCGAGGCGGCGCAGGCCAGCTCCGGCAGCGAACGCAAGGTCCAGCTCGGGAACGAAGCCGCACTGCCGGCCACGATGTTCGCCGACGACGTGGACTACGTCGCCCTGGGGCACCTCCACCTGGCCCAGCGGGTCGGCGGGCGCGACCATGTTCGGTACTGCGGGTCGCCGATTCCGCTCGCCCTCGACGAGCGCACCTACACCCACCAGGTGCTCTCCGTGGAACTGGCGGGCGGCAGCCCGGCCATCGTCCGCTCCCACCCGATCCCGCGGACCGTTCCGTTCTGGCGCATCCCCCAGGAGCGCACCGCCGCCTCGCTCGCGGAGGTGCTGGCAGAACTGCAGGCGTTGCCCCCCCGCGTCCCCAATCAGGGATTGTCCGACCTCCCGTTCCTTGATGTCGTCGTCACCGACACCGTGCGCATCCCGAACCTGCGCGCGCAGATCGACGAGGCGCTGGTCGGCCGCGGCGCCCACCTCGCCCGCCTCCTGGACGCCACGCCCAGGCCACCCAGTCGACTCCCAGCCCACCTCGCGAAGGACAGCCTGGCCGAGGTCGAGCCGGAGGCGATCTTCCTCGACTACTGGGAGCGGGAGCGGGGTGGGCCGCCAACGGAGGCAGTGCTCAGCCGATTCCGCCAGGTCCTGGACCTTGCACGGAACGGGGGTGCGCCGTGAAGCTCCACCGCATCGCCGGTCGCAACCTGGCGTCGCTCGAAGCGCCGTTCGAGATCGTCCTCGACGAGGGTCCGCTGGCCCAGCTCGGGCTGTTCGCGATCACGGGCCCCACCGGCTCCGGCAAAAGCACGGTGCTCGACGCGCTTTGCCTGGCCCTCTACGACGACACCCCGCGGCTCCATGGGCCAGGCGGCGCCGAGGTCGGCGACGGTGCCGACGCGTATGGGATTCACGACGCGCGCCGGCTGGTACGCCGGGGTTGCGACGCGGCCTCGGCCGAGGTGGAGTTCACCGGCATCGACGAGGTCCGCTACGTCGCGCAATGGTCGGTCCGGAGGCGGCCGCGGGTGGGCGGGTTCGACAACCCCGCGATCACGCTGCGTCGGGTGGGGTCCTCCACCACCGAAGGTGGCCGCAAAACCGAGACCCTGGCGCGCATTGTCGAGGTGCTCGGGCTCGACTTCAAAGCATTCGCCCAAAGTGTGCTCCTCGCTCAAGGCGATTTCGCGCGAATGCTGCACGCCAAAGCCGACGCGCGCGGCGAGGCACTGGAGTGGATCACCCACTCCGAACTGTACTCCGACCTTTCGCGAATCGCGTACCTCAGGGCCACCGCGGTCGAAGCGGGCCTGCGGGAAGAACTGGCCGCGCTCCGGGGAATCGTCCGCATGCCAGACGTCGAGCGCGACGCCCTCTCAAACCGACTGTCCGACCGGCGCGGAGCGCTGTCGGGCGCTTCGGTCCTGCTGCACCGGCTGCAGGCGGCGAAGGTCTGGCACGACGCGAGAGCATCCTTGGCGGCTGAGCTCGTCCGATTCGAGAGCACCGCCGCCGAGGCGACGGAAGCTGTAATTGCCCTCGAGGACCTTCGCGTGCAGCTCGACGTCGCCGACCGCGCCGGGAGGGTGTCGGGACCTCTCGCCGTCGCGGACCAGGCGGCAACGGCCTTGCAGCGCCATGATGACGCGACACCTGATCTCGAGAAGGCCCGGGCCAATGCGTTGGCCGCGGTGGCCCCGGCCGAGGCCAAGCTCGGCGAAGTCAACGAGGCCCTGCGGGGGGCGGTGCGCGCACAAGAGGAAGGTGCGGAGCCGCTGAAGGCGGCGCGGCGGCTCGACGCGCTGGTGCAGGCCGCCACCGCGGCGGGTGTCGCGGCGTCGGACAAGCTCGGTGCCGTCGAACGGGGGCTGATCCAGGCACGCGAAGGACTGGCGGGCGCCGAGAAGCTCGCCGCGGACAAAGCGCATCGGCTGGCCCAGCTCGACGCCTGGCTCGCGGAGCACCCGGATGCCGTCGCGCTCGCGCCCGGCTGGTCGGGGACGGGTCCGCTGCTGGCTGACTGGGCCGGCACCCTGGCGGCGGGCGTGGACGAGGCGCGCGCCACAGAAAAAGCCAAGGTCGCCGCGGATGCCGCGGCGGCATGCGCTCGCGACGCCGAGGCCCCGGCCCAGGCGGCGGCCGACCTCGCGCTTGAAGCCCGCCGCGCCCGCGACGCCACGGTCGATCCCGAGGAGGCCGTGGTCGCGGCCGCCCTGGCGGCACAGGCGGGCGACCTCCACGCCGCCCGGCAGCGGCTGGCAGCGGCTGAGGCGCTCCAGCAGGCGACAGCGGCGCTCGACCGGCGGGTGCTCGACGCCGAGACGGCCGGCGGGGCAGCCGCGCAGACCAGAGTCGCTGCGTCTGCCCGGCATCAAGCCGCCGGGGCCGAGCTCGTGGTGATCGACGCGCGCCACGACGAAGCGAAACAGCAACTGCGCGCCCTCGAAGCACGTCAGGACCTCTCCGCCCACCGTGCCGCGCTCCAGCTCCAGCCCGGGCAAGAATGCCCCCTCTGCGGCGCCACCGAGCACCACATCCAAGCTGACGCCCGCTTCGACGAGGCGGTGGCCGATGCCCTGGCCCGCGTCTCCCAACTTGGCGTGCATCGGGATGCCAAAACGCGTGAGATCAGCGGCGAGGCAGCGCACATCGAGGCGGCAGAGCTTTCAGCGCGCACCAGCGCTGCGGCCATGCGGGCTGCGACGGCGGAGCGCTTGGCGTTGACGGCGCAGCACGGCACGCCCGAATCGGCCGACGCGCTCGCGGCCTCGCGCGCCTGGCTCGCGGCACGCGAACTCGCCCATGAGGCCGCGATCGGCGCGCAGCGCCAACGGGCGCTGGACTACCAGCGTCTCGCCACGGCGGCCGACGCGGCTCGGGCCACGGCCGATCAGGCCGCGGCCACGCTCCGGCAGGCACAGCAGCTGGCCAGCACGCTGACCGTCGAGCACCTGGCCCGCGTCGCCAAGACCGGCGAGATCGGCCAGCGGGCAGACGACTTGGCGCAACGACTGTCCCTGGCACTTGGTGTCTTTCCCGACTGGGCCAGCCGGTACCGAAGCGCCGGAGCCAGGTCCGCACTGGCTGCCGAAGTGGCGGAAGCGACCACCACCACCCTCGCCCGCCAGGACCTCGGGAAGGGCTTGGCCGCCGCGGCCACGTCCGTGGCGATCAGGAAGAGCGAGCTTCTGGGCGCCGTCGCGAACCGCGACCGCGCCCTCGCGGAGTCGCGGGCGGCAGCCGACACACTGGAGTCGCTCCAGGAACAGCGGAAGGGTGCGCTGAATGAGGCCTCCGCCGACGCCTTTGAGGCCTCACTCGCCGGCCCGGTCCAACGGGCGCGAGCCCTCAGCGAGGAGCGAGGGCGGGAGCTCACCGCGGCCCGCGCCGCAGCCGGTGAAGCGGGGGCGGTCCTCGACGCCCACACCAACGCCAGGCCCGCGCTCCACGTCGCAAATGCGGTGGCGATGGAGACCCTCCGCGCCGCGCTCGCCGCGGTGGGACTCTCGCAGGACGAAGTGGCCGCCAGCCTCGCCCGGGGGGAAGCATGGGCCACCGAGGGTCACCGCCGCTGGAACGAAGCCGGCGCCGGACAGACGCGGGCCCTCCTCGCCGTCGCCGACACGCGCCGGCGCCTGGCGGAGTTGGAGAGCGCCCCGCCCGCGGGCGCGGACGCCGACGGTGCGCCGCTCTCCGACCAGCTTGCCGCGGCGGAGGCCGCCAACGCGGCGTTGCTCGTCGAAATCGGCACCGCCCAGGCGACGCTCGCCGCTGATCAAGCGCGCCGGGAGGACTACGAACGCCGGGATCGCGCCCTGGGGCCAGCACGCGCGGACGTCGAAGCCTGGATCGAGCTGAGGGACACCATCGGCGACGCCAGGGGGAAGACCCTCCGCTCGTTCGCCCAGGCCCTGACGCTCGCCCGCCTGCTCGAAGAAGCCAACCATGTTCTGGATGAACTGGCCCCCCGGTACCAACTCGAAGGCGTCGCCCGCAGCCCCCTGGACCTGCAGGTGATCGACCGCGAACGCGCCAACGAAGCGCGCGGCGTCAACACCCTCTCGGGGGGCGAAACGTTCTTGCTCTCGTTGGCGATGGCACTGGGGCTCTCCAACGTCGCTGCCCGACGCCAACCCGTGAACTGCCTGTTCATCGACGAAGGCTTCGGCGCCCTCGATCCCAAGGCGCTCGACCAGGCGCTCTCGATGCTGGAGTCGCTCCAGCAGCGGGGTCGCACCATCGGCATCATCTCGCACGTCCCCGGCCTTGCCGAGAGGGTCGGCGCCCGGGTGGACATCGTCCCCACCGGCCTCGGCACCAGCCGGGTTGAAGTCGTCGCGGGATAGGCCGGCGCGATGCGTCTGCAACTGGGCGGCTGGGGCACGCTGACCGCGCTGGGAACCACGCAGGCCGGCTTCGAACGCCTGTGCGCCGGTGGCACCGGCCTGAAAGAGACCCCCGCAGGTCTCGGCTGGCTCGAGGACGCCGATGGCGCCGCGCTGCTGGGGCCGCTAGCGCCGGTGGCCGATCCCGTGCCGCTCCCCAGGGGGGTCGGCCTGGCCCTCGCCGCCCTGGCCGGCGTCGAGTTCGACGGGCGTGGGCTGGCCGTCGTCGTCGCCACCACCGCCGGGGCGATGGTGGAAGGCGAGCTCGTCGTCCAGGAGTACGTGCGCGGCGAGCCGCTGTCGGCCCCGCGTGCTTTCTTCTGGGATGCGCGGCTGCACGGTGTCGCGGAGGCGATCGCGGCGCAGGTGGGCGCAACGGGTCCGGTCCTCGCGGTCTCGACAGCCTGCACCAGCGGCACCGTGGCCATCGGGGTGGGCGCCGATCTGGTCCGCGCGGGGCGAGCGACGCGGGCGCTGGTGGTCGGGGTGGACGCCCTGTGCCGAACGACGCTCTTCGGCTTCCGGTCACTCGGGGTCTACGACGGCGAGCGGTGCCGCCCGTTCTCGGCGCGGCGCCACGGAATGAACATCGGGGAGGGCGCCGGCTGGGTGTTGGTCGAGCCCTGGCAACGGGGTGTGATCGAGCTGCTGGGCGTCGGCGTCGCAACCGATGCTCACCACCTCACCGCGCCGGATCCAGGGGGGCGTGGCCTTCGCGGCGCGATTCAGGCGGCGTTGGGTGCGGTGGTGGCGGCTCGCGTGGACCATGTCAACGCCCACGCCACCGGAACCCTCCACAACGATGTGGCCGAGGCGGCGCTGCTGGCGGCCCTGTGTCCGGGAGCGCTGGTTTCCGCGACGAAGGCGGCCACTGGCCACACCCTCGGGGCGGCGGGCGTGATCGAGGCGGTTTTCTTGGCGCAGTCGATGTCGGCGGGGGTGGTGCCACCGGTGGCGGGGCTGGTCGAGCCGCTCGACGGGACCAAGGTCGCAGACGAGGTGCGGCCCCATCCACAGCGGGTGGGGCTCTCCCTGAACCTTGCCTTCGGGGGGCACAATGCGGCGTTGGCGCTACGGGCGTGGGCGGACGAAGGCTCCCCTTCGGACCAGGACTCGCCGCGCGCCACCCCTCTTGAGGTGAGCGTTCGCGGCGTGCGATCGTGGTCCTGCCACGGCGGGGACGCGAGATTGTTTGCGAATGACAGCGTGGAAACAAACTTCCGCCTCGCGCCCGATCCCCAGCGGCCCCAAGGGTGGTCCGCGAGCGGGTGGCGTCGCCTCAGCCGCCTAGCGCGACTCGTGGCCGTGGTGGCCGAACCCCTGGTCGAACGCGGCTCCGACATCGCGCTCTTCGTCGGGCTCAACGGCGGGGAGTTCGGCTCCTCGGTGGCGTTTTTGCGCAGCTACTGGCTCGGTGGCGCCGCGCTCGCCAGTCCCCTCGCCTTCCAGAACTCGGTGCACAACGCGCCCGCCGCGCACCTCTCGATCGAGTTGGGCCTGCGCGGCCACTCGGAAACGCTGATGGGAGGCGTGGCGACAGTGTGGCGCACGATGGAGCGCGCGATGTGTCGCGTGCTGCTCACCGGCAAACCAGCGCTGGTCGTCATCGCCGAGGACCTTTGCCCCGAGGTGCGCGACGGGATCTCGGCGCTGGGAGTCGGCGGAACCTGGGGGGAGGGCGCGGCCGCCTTCCTGCTCGCCCCGTCAACTGGCGAGGCCACCGAAGGTGTGCGCATCCGCTGGCACGACGGTGGCGCCCCGGCGGAGGCGTGGCACCGCCGCCAGCCGTGGCCGGACGAGCGCGACCACACGCCGGCGCGGCGCGCCTGGGATGACCGATTTGGACTGGGCGCGGGCGCGGAAGCGGCAGCGTTAGCGGCTCTGGTCTCCGCCGGTGTCGGAAGCCTCGCCGGCCCTGGCGCCTGGCTCGAGGTCGGCGGATGATGCTGTTGCTCTGGACCCTGGCGCTCGGCGCGTCTCTCCCAGTCCTGACGATCTCGTCCAGCCCGATCTACCCGACGGCAGCGGTGCAGGACAAGGTAGGTGGCACGGTCGTCTTACGACTCGCAGTCGACGCCGAAGGGCGGGTCACCGAGGTGACGGTCACCCAGCCGGTGCGAGCGGATGTAGACGCGGCCGCCGTCGCTGCGGCGCGCCTGCTGAGCTTCGCCCCCGCCACCGACGACGCCGGCGCCCCGGTCCCCGCCACGGTCGACTTCGCGTTCTCCTTCGGACTCCAGCACGCCGACGAGACCGGCAACTCCGCGCCTGCTTCGCTCCGCATCCGCGTGGTCGACGGCGATGGGCTGGACGTGCCGAACGTCGCGCTCCACCTCACCGGCCCCGGAACGGCGGTGCGCGACCTCAACGTGGGCGCCGACGGCACCGCCACGGTGCCGTTCTTGTCTAGCGGAAGGTGGAAGGTCACCCTCTCCCACCCGGCCTTCGCGCCCGCGGGGTTGGAGGTGGACGTCCACGGCGGCGAAAACCGCGAGCTCGTCGTTGAGCTCGTCTCCAACGGCCCCGCGGAGGAGATCGTCGTCTACGCGTCGCGACATAACTGGCGGGAGGTAAAGCGAGCGGAGCGCAAGCCCGACCTCGAGCCGACGACCGGTGTCTACGAGCTCACCCGTCGCGACATCGAGAGCACGCCGGGCGCGCTGGAGGACGTCAATCGGGCCGTGCACAAGCTCCCAGGCGTCGCGAGCGACGGCGACGTGCTGTCCTCGTTCTCAGTCCGCGGCTTCACCTCGGGCGAGGTGGTGTTCCTTCTCGACCGGGTCCCGCTGGACAACCCCTACCACCTGGCCGGCTTCAACAGCCTCTTCAACCCGGACATGGTCAAGAAGGTGCGTTTCCACGCCAGTGCGGCGCCGGCGGAGTACCCCGACACCACCTCCGCCGTCCTGGACATCCAGAGCTGGGACGGCGCCCCCAAGGACGACGCACGCGACCTGGACGGCTCGGTCGACTTGTCGATGAGCACCGTCCGCGGCCTGGTGATGGGCCCCATCGGCGACAACTTCACCTTCGCCGTCGCGGCGCGCCGCAGCTACCTGGAGGCCTACTTCGGGGTGATGCAGGCGCTGGACCTACTGGACACCGCCATCGCCGCCCCGGAGTACGACGAGGTCAGCGCCCGCGCCGCCTGGCGTCCCGCCGGCCACCGATTCTTGCTGACCCTGATGCGGGCCAGCGACTCGCTCGCGCTGGTCGACTCTGAGGACACCAGCACGTTCACCATCCCCGGAAGCTTCCGCCTCAACGATGTGCTGTACCTGGCCACGGTGGATCACCTGGCGCCGGTGGGCGCGCGCGGAAGCGTGCAGACGACCCTGTCGGTCTCGACAGACGACTCGACCATGTTCCGCGACTTCGCCGGCACCGCCGACCGGACCACCCACCGCCTTCAGCTCTTCGGCCGCTCCGACCTGGCGCTCGGTCTGGGGTCCCGGCACAAGCTCCTTGTGGGGGCGAGCGCGATGGGCCGACGCACGACCTTCGATGGCCCGGTGGACGATACCCGCACCTTGCCGACGTGGGCAGCCCGCCCCCTCGCCGATTTCGGCCTGCCGCAGCTCACCCTCTCCCAGACCGACTTCTCCCCGACGGTCAGCGGGTACGCCGAACATCGGTACGGCGGGGATGACGCCGAAACCACACCGCTCCGAACGCGAACGGGCCTGCGGGCCACGTACGTCGGGCGGGCCGACGAGCTCCTGCTCTCCCCCTCCGCCGGCGTCTCGGTGCCGCTGCCGAGTGCCACCATCCCCAAGGTGTCCGGGGGCCTGTACCACCACGTCGTCGAGGATCCGCTGGTGATCGACCCGACGTACGGCAATCCCGACATCCGCTCGGAGAAAGCGGCTCATCTGGTGGTCGGGCTCGATCAGGGGGTCCCGCTTGGTCAGGGGAGTTTTGTCCGCGTCGAGGGCTACTACAGTTGGATGTGGGACCTCGTGGTGAACCCAGACGTGTCATCCAGCGCCACGCCAGGCTATTCCAACCGTGGAACCGGCCACAACGCGGGCGTCGATGTGATCATCGCGACGCGATGGGACCGGTGGGAAGCAACGTTCAACGCCGGCTGGCTCAGCGCCGAACGGTTCAATCCGCTCAACGAAGTGTACGCCAAGACGACTGTTCCCGGTCACGTTCAGGACCTGACGCTCGGGGTCAGCGCCGAGGTGCAGGTGGCGCCTGAGTGGCGGCTCGGCGCCCGCTACGACTACCACTCCGGTCGGCCGATGAGCTCGGTCGAGGTTGCTGGTGCGGACACCGTGGCGCTCACCGGGCTCAACGACGAAGAGCTCTCCAACTTTCACCAGCTCGATCTTCGCCTGGAGTGGCGGCGCGCGTTTCTGAAGATGCGATGGAGCGTGTACATGGAGGTCCTCAACGTGACCTATGCCCAGAACGACTTCTTGCCGATCGTCTCGGTCGAGGACGGGGAACGCGTGGACACGATGCTCGCCCACCTGCCCACCCGCCCCTTCCTGGGTGTGCGCGCCGAGTTCTGACGACGACAACTCGCGACCACGAAACCGCGCGTGGGCGCCGTTGTCCATGCTACCGTCCTCCCCGGCAGGCGTCCCCATGTCCGACCTCTCCGAAGCGATCCGCCAGGCCCGGCGGGGTGTGGCAAATAACAACGCGCTCGCGGTGGTATCGGCGCTCGAACCCCATCACGAACACGTGACCTCGGGCGACGACCTCCGCTCGACCCTCGACCTGGCGTGGGCCTTCGGCCAGCTGGGGCGCAGCGCCGAAGCGGAACGACTGCTGGCCCAGACGCGACGGGCGACGATGGATGCGCGTCTCTGCGTCTCGTTGGCCCGCGCCGGGTGGTTCTGAGCTACGCCGGGCGGATGTGGCTCTTCGTTCCCTTGGCCCTCGGCGCCGAGGCTCCGCCGGACTCCGACATCTTCCTGGCCGAGCTCGACCTCGCCGCGGGAAAGGTCGGGGTGCCCGTCAACATCACCAACCGGGCCGGCTACGACAATCAGCCGGCGTTCCTGGCCGACGGAACGGGCCTGCTCTACGTTGCCGACGTGAACGGGCCTACCGACGTCTTTCGGTACACCTTCGCCACGGGCGCCAGCACCCGCGTGACGCGTACCCCCGAGGCGGAGTTCTCCCCGACCCCGCTGGCCGGCGGCGGCTTCTCAGCGATCCGCGTGTCCGCGCCCGACGCCGAGGCGGAACCCTACACCGAATCGCAGATGCTGTGGCGCTACGACGACGCCGGGACCGCGGTGTCTGCGGTGTTTCCGGCAGTGCGGCGCGTCGGCTACCACGCTTGGGTGGACGCCAGCCATGTGGCGTTGGTGCTCGTCGGTCCTGGAGCCGAGCCCCCGCACGCCCTGGTGCTCGCCGACGTGGCGACTGGCGCCCTCACACCGCTGGCTCCCGACGCCGGCCGCTCCCTCGGCACCGACCCCGGCGGCGACGTGCTCTTCGTCGACAAGAGCGTCGCTGACGCCTGGGCAGTCTCCAGCGCGCGGCCGGGCTCCCGCACCCTGATTCGCGCGCAGGTTCCGCGGAACGCGCCGGGTGAAGGCGACGACGCCCGCAGTGAGGACTTTCGGCTGCTCCCCGACGGATCGCTCTTGATGGCCCACGGGTCGCGGCTCTTGCGCGCCCGCCCCGGCGCCACCTGGGAAACCCTTGCGGACCTCCCTGGCGTCGGCGGGGCGATCAAGCGGCTGGCGGTGAGTCCCGACGGCAAGCGACTTGCGATGGTCGTTCAGCGCGCCGGCCCGCCGGCGAAGTGAGCTCGATCCACCCGCCACAACCAGACCGCGCTCACCGTCGCCAGGAGCGAGACGAAAGCGAGCATCCAGAATATCCCGTCCGAGCCCAGCTCACGACGCGCGAACCCGGCCAGCCCCGCCCCGACCAACGCGCCAAAGCCGTAGGTGGCCGCCGCCCAGAGGCTCTGGGATGACGCGGCGATCTCTGGCCGCGCGGCCTGCGCCATGCGGTGGACCCCCGACAGCCAGAAGAGGGCAAAGCCGAAACCATGGAGCGCCTGGATGGCGACCAACACGACGGGATCGCTGACGGTGGCGGTGACCAACCAGCGGGGGATCCCGGAGAGCGCCGCCAGCAAAAGACCCCGCGCCGGTCCCACGCGCAGCAAGAATGGGCGCCCGAAGCTCATCAAGAGCACCTCGCAGCCGACCCCGAGCGCCACCGACGCGCCGACGACGCCCTCAGGCAACCCGAGGGCAGCGACGTGGACCGAGAAGAAGGTGTCGTAGACCGACATCGTGAGCGCCTGAAGCGCGCCGGTCACCAGGAGCGGCACCAGGAACGGGGAGGCCGCAAGCTCCCGCAGCGCCGGCATGATCGGAGCGGGCCCACCGGCCCCTCGCAGCGGAAAGCCGAAGCTGACCACGGCGGCCGCCGCGAGCGTTGCGTCGGCGAGCAGGTGCGGCGGCAAGCCCGTCGCCACCCAGTTGCTGGCCAGAAGCACGCCGGCCAGAAACCCGAGCGACCCCCACAACCGAATCCGTCCGTACTCCGCCGTCGGACGGCCCAGCTCAGCCAACCGGCCCAGCACGAGGGCGTCGAGCACCGAGCCGATCGGCGCGCGCGTCGCCGCGAAGACGAAGATCGCCACCGCCAAGGCTGGGATGGACTCCGATCGCGCCAACGCCATCCCTGCGACACCGGACAGGACCGCAGACAATCGGAGCACGAGGCCCGCCACGCGGTACCGATCGGCCAGGACCGCCCAAAAAGGCGCGGCGAGCAGGCGACCGAGCGGAAAGGTCGCCATCAAACCGCCGATCGTCAGCCCGTCGAAACCCGCAGCTTCGAAGCGCCCCCCCAAAAGGGGCAACAACGCGGCCATCGAGCCCAACTGCAAAACATAGAAAAGACGATGCAAGAACACGGGGCCGGGCATCTAACCGCAGCCGATCGATTCACCTTCCGGCGGGCATTGCGGGTACACTCTCCCGACCCCGGAATCCCATGCGCCTCGTCACGCTGTTCGCGCTCCCCCTGTTCGCGTTGGCCTGCCGCTCGGAAGGCGAGACCAAGTTCATCCCCGATCGTGACGGCGACGGACTCAACGAGGACGAGGACTGTGACGACGCCGACCCCGGAATCGGGCAGGCCACCACGTACTACTACGACAATGACCGCGACGGTCACGGGGACGCGGCCGTGGCCGACGGCTTCTGCGAGCAGCCCGAGGGCTACGCAACCGTCGGCGACGACTGCGACGACACCAACAACCTCATCTACCCAGGCGCGCTGGACGTCTGCGACAAGCTCGACAACGACTGCGACGGAGTCGTGGACAACGGTCTTGAGTCCACGGCCTGGTACGTCGACGCCGATGAGGATGGCTACGGCGACGACGCCAACGTCGTCTGGGATTGCACACAGCCCGACGGCACCACCGAACTCGGCGGCGACTGCGACGACGCCGACGCGGCGTACAACCCCGGCGCGCCGGAAGAAGACTGTGAGGACCCGAACGACTACAACTGCGACGGCAGCGTGGGCTACGACGACACCGATGCGGACGGGTTCGCGGCGTGCGCGGAGTGTGACGACAACAACGCAGCGGTGAACCCCGACGCCCTCGAAGTGTGCAATGGGATCGACGACGACTGCGACACCCTGTACGACGACGAGGACGACAGCCTGGACCCCGCCGCTGGGGTCACCGTCTACCAGGACCTCGACGCGGACGGCTATGGCGATCCCGGCACCGGTCAGCTCGTCTGCGAGGCCGGTGCGGGCTGGGTCACGGACGCCACCGATTGCGACGACACGCGTCCCGACATCAACCCGGGGGCCATCGAGGTGTGCAACGACCTCGACGACGATTGCGACACGCTGATCGACGACGCCGACGACAGCCTGGACGCCACCACCGGGACCGCTTTTTACACCGACGCCGACGGCGATGGGTACGGTGACGACGCGCTGGCGCTCTACGCGTGCGACGCCCCTGCTGGCACCACCGCGCTAGGCGGCGACTGCAACGACGCCGATGTCGCCTACAACCCCGGCGCGGCCGAGTCCGACTGCACCGACCCGAACGACTACAACTGCGACGGCAGCGTGGGCTACGTCGATGCCGACGGCGACGGGTACGCTGCCTGTGAGGAGTGCGACGACGCCAACGCGGCCAACAACCCCGCGGCGGTGGAGGTCTGCGACGGCGCCGACAACGATTGCGACGGCGCCGTCGACGAGGCCGACGCCACTGACGCGTCCACCTGGTACGCCGACACCGACGCCGACGGCTATGGCGACGCAGGCAACACCGCGGTCGCTTGCGACGTGCCCGTCGGCTACACGGCCGACGCGACGGACTGCGACGACGCCGACGGCAACGTCAACCCTGCCGAGATCGAGCTGTGCAACGGCATCGACGACAACTGCGACGGAGTCATCGACGAAGACACCTCCGCCGACACCCTGACCTGGTACGCGGACGCTGACAGCGACGGGTACGGCGACGCCGCCAGCACCCTGGACAGCTGCTCAGCCCCCGGCGGCTACGTCGCCGACGACGACGACTGCGACGACACCGACGCCAGCATCAACCCTGCCGGTACCGAGGTGTGCGACGGCGTGGACAACAACTGCGACGGCGCCATCGACGAGGACGCCGCGCTCGACGCGGGCACCTGGTACGCCGACGCCGACGGCGATGGATATGGCGACACCACCGCCATCGTCGACTGCACGCAGCCCGCCGACACGGTCGCCAACGACGACGATTGTGACGACACCGAAGCGACCGTGTACCCGGGGGCCGCCGAGCTCTGCGACGGGCTCGACAACGACTGCGACGGCACCGTCGACGACGGCGCGACGACCACCTTCTACGCGGATGCGGACACCGACGGCTACGGCGACGCCGGGACCACCGTCGATGCCTGTGCCGCACCCGCCGGCTACGTCAGCGACGACACCGACTGTGACGACACCGAGGCCACCGCCTACCCCGGCGCCGCCGAGCTCTGCGACGGGCTCGACAACGACTGCGACGGCACCGTGGACGACGGCGCGACGACGACCTTCTACGCCGACGCGGACGCCGACGGCTACGGCGACGCCGGCACCAGCGCCGATGCCTGTGCCGCGCCCTCCGGCTACACCAGCGACGACACCGACTGCGACGACACCGAAGCCACCGTGTACCCCGGGGCCGCCGAGCTCTGCGACGGGCTCGACAACGACTGTGACGGCACCGTGGATGACGGCGCCACGACGGTCTTCTACGCCGACGCCGACGGCGACGGCTACGGGGACGCCAGGCTGACCTCGACCGCCTGCGCCGCCCCTTCCGGCTACGTCAGCAACGACGACGACTGCGACGACGCCACGGCCAGCACCTACCCCGGCGCCACCGAGGTGTGTGACAGCATCGACAACGACTGCGACGGCTCGATCGACGAGGGCCTCGCCACCGCGACCTACTACGCGGACACCGACGGCGACGGCTACGGCGACAGCACCGTCACCACCGTCGCCTGCTCGGCGCCGAGCGGCTACTCCACGACCGACGACGACTGCGACGACGGCGACATCGACATCAACCCCGGCGAGTCCGACGTCTGCGACACGCTCGACAACGACTGCGACGGCAGCCGCGACAACGACGGCCTCTGCCCCTGCGACGTCGAGGAGTACGGCGGCAGCGTCTACATGTACTGCACGACCGCGGCCACATGGACCGTCGGCGAGACCGCCTGCCTCAGCTACGACTACGACTACGCCGCCATCACCGACGCGGCAGAGAACACCGAGGTCAACTCGCAGGCCTTCGTGCGCTACGGCGGCAAGTGGTGGATGGGCTTCAACGACGTCGCCACGGAGGGCACCTGGGTCTGGGCCAACGGCGACGCCGCCAGCTACACCAACTGGGCTTCAGGTGAGCCGAACAACTCCGGGTCCAACGAGGATTGCGCGCAGCTGGGTCGATACTACCCGGCCACCACCTGGAACGACGAGCCGTGCTCGTCTTCGTTCCGGTACATCTGCGAGGGGTGAGCGGCGGGTTTCAGCGGTGCTGCCGGACCGCCGCCGCTTCGGCGTCGCAGGGGGCGTCGGCATCGTCCACGAGGATGTCGGACTCCCCGTGCGCGCGCTTGCTCTTTCCGCGAGCCGGAACGAACGTGGTGTCGATGGTCACCCTGGCTCGGAAAACCTCACACTCGACTTCGACGCGCTTCGGGGGCAGGAACAGCAAGCCGACACCCGCACCAGCGGCCAGGGTGCCCACAACCCCGGCGGGCACGGCTACCCCGTTCCACGTGGGATCGGAATAGGCGACGACGACACCGACCGTCGCAAGTGAACTGCCTGCCGCCATCAGGGCGATCGGCCATCCCTTCTTCCGGGGCACCTCCACTCGCCGCCCCTCCAGGACCCGATCCAGGCCAGCCTGAGCCACTCGCACGATGAGACGGTCTTCGGAGTCTTCGTCCACGCGCGCCCCGGCCAGGGAGATGTGAGACTCGATTTCCTGCAGGATGAACTCCCCCAGTGCGTCGTCCGACATCTGCAAGACACCGGCGACATCGACCGCAACGTCGTGATCTTCGAGGGCGTGCAAGTCGAGTTCGGCGACGGCAGCGGCGACCGCCCGAGCGAGGTACCGCTGCTGGGCGGCGATGGGAACCGAGCTGGAATGCTGCTCCACGGGGATGTCGAGGGTCCGCTTCGGCGCCGCGAAGGTGATGGAACAGAGCATAAGGAACAAGATGGCGCCCTCCTGTCGGCAGTGTGCGCGTCTTGAGGTCGCGACGCAAGCGGCCGGACGCGATGGCCCTGGTCGGGTGGGCCCTGATTCGGGGGTCGGGCGACGAACCAACGCCGACAATTCGCGCTCACCACGGCGCGATCAGCCGCAAACTGCTTTTCGAGCTGGCTACGCCTCGGAAAACTGCGTTTCGAGGCGACTACGCTGCCTCCGCGGCGACCACACCCTCCGCGGCGAGCCCGCCTCCGCGCCGGCTCAAAAAGCTCGGCTACGCCGTGGAGCTTCCGGCCGCAGCGTAGCGGGTGCCCGAGCACAGGGCGGTGAGTTTCTGGTTATCCGGCGCCCCTCTCGGAAACTCCCATGGTGCGCCTGAAGTCCTACGTCGCGGGTGCCTGGTTCGATGGCACGGGCAAGCCCGCACAGCTCGTGAATCCCGCCACCGAAGCCGTGATCGCCGAGACCTCGGCGGAAGGCATCGACCACGGCGCCGTGCTCGCCCACGCTCGCCAAGCCGGCGCGGTGCTTCGGAAACAGCCGTGGTCGGCGCGCGCGGCGATGATCAAGGGTGTGCAGAAGCTGTTCCACGCCCACCGCGAGGAGCTTCTGGACCTCGCCCAGATCAACGGCGGGAGCACCCGAGGGGACGCCAAGTTCGACGTGGATGGCGCCATCGGGACGCTGGGGGCCTACGCTGCCTTCGGTGAGGTGCTTGCGACGCGGATCGGCGATCGCCCGTGGCTCCTCGACGGGGAGTTGGCACAATTGACTCGCGCGCCGCGCTTCGGCGGGCAGCATGTGCTCCTGCCGCGGCAGGGCGTCGCCGTCCACATCAACGCGTTCAACTTCCCGGCCTGGGGTACCTTCGAAAAGGCCGCTGTCGCCTGGCTCGCCGGGGCACCCATCGTGACCAAACCGGCGACGGCCACCGCGCAGCTCACCCACCGGATGACGGAGCTGCTGGTCGAGAGCGGCCTCGTCCCCGAGGGCGCGTTCCAGCTCATCTGCGGCTCGACCGGCGACCTGTTGTCCCGGCTCGGCGCCCAGGACTCGCTGGCGTTCACCGGCAGCAACGCCACCGGCGCGATGTTGCGGAACACCCCGGGCTTCGCCGAGCGCGGCGTGCGCGTCAACGTCGAGGCCGACTCGCTCAACGCGGCTGTGCTCGGCCCCGATGTCGAAGTCGGCTCGGAGCTGTGGAACACCGCCGTTCGCCACGTCGTGACCGACATGACCCAGAAGGCGGGCCAGAAGTGCACGGCGATCCGCCGCGTGATGGTCCCAGACTCGCTCATCGCCGCGTTCGAGGAGTCGGTCGTCGAGGGGCTCAGCGCCATCACCGTCGGGGACCCGCTGGTGGACGGGGTCGGCATGGGACCGGTGAGTACGGCCTCGCAGTTGCGCGACGTGCTGAGCGGCATCCGCCAGATAGCCGAACACGGGCGCGTCGTGACCGGCGGGCCCGATCGCATCGATGGGAAGCACGCCCCGGAAGGCAAGGGCTACTTCGTGGCGCCGACCGTGATTCGCCTGGCGAGCGCCGCGGCCGGCCCGGTTCATGACCTGGAGGTCTTCGGCCCCTCGGTCTCGCTGGTGCCCTACGACGGCAGCGCCGAAGCCGGCTCCGCAGCGCTCGCGAGGGGCCAGGGCAGCCTGATGTCGACGGTCTACGGCGACGACCGCGCCTGGCTCGGCACGATGATGCTCGAGTGCGCGCCGTGGCTCGGGCGGATGATGTTGACCTCGTCGAAGGTGGCCGATCAGGTGATCGCACCGGGGATGGTCTTGCCCGGCTGCATCCATGGCGGCCCGGGCCGGGCCGGTGGTGGCGAGGAGCTCGGTGGCGAGCGCGGCCTCGCGTTCTACATGCAGCGGACGGCATTGCAGGGCGATCGCGTGATCCTCGGCAAGCTGCTCGGAATCGAATCTGCGTGACGACGTCGGCGTGATTCTTCCGATCCCGACGCGTGATTCGAACGCGCCCGGGACCGCAGGCCGGAAAGCGCAGCTTGGAGGCCGGATGGTACGCCGCGGTAGGGGGAGGCCGCGCCCCGCCTCCTTCCCCCGTTGCGTGATACCGGAACCCGCGATGGGCCGTTGATGTCGGCACGCGCCGGGTAGAAGATGTCGGCTCCGATGATGTCCGCTGGAAAAAAACTGCTCCTCGGTGTCGTGACCGTATTCGTCACCTCGGCCGTGCTGTGTGGGTGGGTCTTGGGTCCGTGCTGGAGCTTGTGGTGGCGCGACGGCATCGTGGTCTACCAGTGCCCCGCGGGCGCGATTGCCAGCCTCTCCGTGGAAGCCGACCGCGTCGGGCGGGGAGTCAAGGGCACGGTGCGCGTGCGCGCATCGGCGCAGCTCTACGGCGACCAGCTCCAGCTCATCGACACCCAACCACTGCGGCGCTTCTCGCCCACGCTCACCCTCGTCGATGCGGCAGGCGCCGAGACCCCGATCGAGGTGCTGCACTCTCGCTGGGGCAGTGGCTGGGACTGGGTCGAGCTCGGGGTCCAGGAGGCGTCGGTCATGCTCCCCGAGGCGCTGCCCGACGGCGACTACATCCTCCGCGCGCGGGCCGAGGGACCCCGCGGCAGCATGACCGTCGACGCACCGCTGCCCCTTTTCCGTCCGGCCCTGGAGCACCTGCTGACGGATGCGCCCCTATACCGGCCCGGCCAGGTCGTGAAAGCGCGCGCTGTGCTGCTGGAGGCGGGCTCGTTGGCGCCCGCGCTCCAACGACCGGGCCGCTGGCAGGTCTACGACCCCAGCGGGGAGTTGGCGTACGAGGAAAAGGACAACACCGGGGCCACCGGGGTCGCTGACTTCACGTTCCCGCTCGCCGACGATGCGCCCGTCGGAGTTTGGACGGTGGGGCTCCAGTCCGGGGACGTGAACACCCGGCGGAGCTTCGAGGTGCGGGAGTTCCGGCTGCCGCGCTTCACGGTCGAGCTCACTCCTGACCGGGCGTGGTTCGGACCGGCCTCCGGGCTGGGCCTCAACGGGGTCGCCCGCTACACCTCCGGCGCGCCGGTGCAGGACGGACCGGTTCGGCTGACGCTGCGCACCGACGGCGACTGGCCGCCGCCCAACGACTGGCCGACCGAGGTCGCGCTCACGACGGATCGCGAAGGTCGCTTCCGGCTGGACCTGGGCGAAGTGCCGGACGATCTGGTCGGGCGCGTGACCGTGGCGGTGTCGGCCGCGGTGACCGAGGCGGCGGGCGAGACGGCGGGGGCGAGCGCCAGTCTGCTGCTGAGCGAGGACTCGATCGCGGTCGAAGCGGTGACGGAGCTCGGCGGCGGGCTGGTCGCCGACGCCAACAACCGAATGTACCTGCGGGTGACGACGCCCGCGGGCGCCACGGTTCCAGGAGCGCGGCTGACCTTGCGGCGGGAGTGGGACAAACGTGATCCTGGTGTGGAGGCCGTCGCCGATGCCGATGGGGTGGCTCGCTTTCAGCTCGATCCCGGCGCGGCGATCACGGTGACGGAGCCGACGCTTCCCGTCCGCCCCACGAAGCCTCCCGAGCCGGTGGTGATCTCCGGGCTCAGCGACGCCGTGGCGGGTGGTGCCGACCTGGCGCTGGAGGGCTTGGCGGATGGGCTTACCCGCGCGTGGCGGCCGTGCGCGCGCCGAGGCTCGACCTCTGCAGCGCTCACCTTGCGGGTGACTGCCGGCGGCGTGAGCGACTTGTGGGGAGCCGCGCTCAGCCCGGGAATGCACCGGTGCCTGCTGGGCGCGGCGTCGGGCGTGGGCATCCGCGGCTCCGGGCCGCGCCTCGTGGCGGTGACGCTTGGGCTCGACGATCAGGGCGCCGCCTCGCTGGAAGCGGAGGTGTCCGCCTTCTTCGGCGACGCGGGGGCCGTGCAGGTGGCGGTGGACGACGCGCTCGCCGACCACCCGGAGTGCGCATCTGGGCTCGTCGGCGGCGCGCTGCCCCAGGCCTGGGTCTGGGAAGTAGCGGCAGGGGCCAGCACGGTGCGGATTCAGGCGGTGGACGCCGATGGCTTCGACGAACTGGCCGGGGCTGCCAGCTGTGTTCAGCGGGCACTCGCGGGGCTCCGGGTGGCCGCCACCGACGTCGAGGCGGCCGGCGTGGTGTTGATCACGAATCAGGTCGGCGCCAGCTCCGTCTCCTCCCGAACCAGCCCGGCCAGCTGGCCCGGCTTTGCCTTCGTGGTGGACGTGCAGAGCGTCGGCGACACGGTCCTGCGCATGCCCATCGGCGAGGTCCCGCCACTGCGGCTTCGCTTCTCCGAGGTGGTGGTCGCGCCCAAGGACGAGATCGAGCTCACCGCCGTCCGTGGCAAGAGCTTCACCGGCACCCTGCCCAAGGAGCTGCGGCTGATGCAGGGCGACCGCCTCCTGGAAAAGATCACCTTCGATCCCGAGGCCCGCGTCGGCCACTTCACCGTCCCGGAGGGCGTGTCGGGGTTCGCGAGCGTGGAGTGGGGGGGCGCCCGCGCGGTGATGTACGTGCGGCCGGCCGAGGAGCTGCACCTGGCCCTCTCCGCAGAGACGGCCTGGAAACCGGGCGAAAAGGGCACGATCACGGTGAAGTCCACCGGCCGCACAGGACCGACCGCCGCCGTCGTCACGTTGGCCGGCGTGGACGTCGCGATGCGCGCGCTGGCCCCGCTGCCGGGGGCGGCCGACTGGGCCGACACCACGGTTCTGGCGTCGAGCGACAGCCCTGCGTTCGGATTCCTGGATGCCAAGCTCCTGCAGACCGGGCAGATCGCGGGCGACAACGCGCTGCAGGCAACCGTTCTTCGCATCACCGGACTCCCGCCGGCCCAACCTGGGGCGGATGCCGTGTCGACTCGGGCGGACGGGACGCCGGACGTCGAAACGCCCCTCGCGGCCGCGTTCTGGCCCCTGTACGCGGAGGCGCGCGTCGCGGTGCGAGCGTGGGAGGCCGACGCGGCGGAAGGCGAGGTCCTCACCGCCGCGGCGATGGCGGGTTTGTGGCAGGCGACACTCGCAAAACACCCTGCCACCGACCCCTTTGGCCGGCCGCTCTCCTTGGGCATCCTGCCGCAGGACCTCCTGGCGCTCACCGACCCTCGCATCATGGTCGCCGACGCCCGCCACCTGCCCGAAGACGAAGAGAACTGGCCGCTCTACGTGGCCACGGAGCTGCAATGAACCGCTTCCTGCCGTTGGTGTTGGTGCTTTCGTGTGCGGACAGGGCGTTCGAGGCGCGCGGTCCGACGAGCACGGAGAAAGAAGATCCCCGGTCCGACTCCGTCGGGCAGACCGAGCGCGGCGCCCGCGCCAAGCGCAGACGCGACGAGGATGCACCGGCGGCCGCGCCCGCCATGCCTGACATGATTTCCGAAGTGTCCGGCCTCCAACTGGGGGGCGGCGGCTTTCGCGACGGAAACACCGGAGAGACCGAAGACTCCGACAAAAAGCACGAGAAGGACGACGAAGTCGCCGCGCCCGCCCGCTCCTGGTTCCCGGAAAGCTTCTTGTGGGCCCCCGCCGTGGAGATCGGGCCGACGGGAATCGCCACCCTGGACGTGGCCGTGCCCGACTCCCTCACCACCTGGCGGGTGCTCGGCCTTGGCTTCAGCCCGGGCGGCGCCCAGGCGGGCGCCACGCTCGAGGTGCTGTCGACGCTGCCCGCCTACGTCGAGGTGGTGGTGCCCAACGCGCTCTACACCGGGGACGTCCTCGCGCTCCCGGTTCAAGTGGTCAACACCACCGGCGGCGCCCTCTCCGAGCGGCTGGAGGTACGGATCACTGGGGCGGGGGGCTCCGGAAGCGGGGCGCTGTCGGTGTCGGCGGGGGGAACGTCGGCCCGGCCGGTGCAACTTGTGGCCGACCGTGCTGGCACCGCGACCATCGTGGCCTCGTTCGGGGCCATCGACTCGGTGGAGCGAACGCTCGCGGTGCGCCCCTACGGCCGCCCGGTCGACAGCCGCGGCAGCGGGGCGGTGGGCGGCGGGGTGAGTGCGGTCCCGGCCGGAGCACCTGGCCCGGACGGCGAGCTGGTGGTGCAGGTCTGGTCGGGCGCCGAATCGGTGGTCCGCGAAGAGCTCAACGGCGGCGGCGTGGTCCCGCTGTTCGACGACACGATCCTGCCCCGGTGGCCGCTCGCGGGCTCCGTCTACGATTTCGCGCTGGCCCAAGCGGCGACCGGGCTGGATGCGGGCGAGGTTGACCCGGAGGTCGTCCGCTCGCTGCGCATCCGGGCCTGGCAGCCCCTGGCGCGGGCTGGGCGGGCTCCGAGCACCGGCGACGCCTGCCTGCTTGCCGAAGGCCTGCGCGGCGCCGCGGCGGGCACGCCGGAGGGGCTCCTCCACGACCGGATGGTCGACAAGGTCCGCGCCGCCCAGGCGCCCGATGGTTCGTGGACCAACGGGGCCGCCACGGTGGACGGCGCCATCCTTCAAACCGCAGCGTGCGCGCGCGCGGCGGGCGACGACGCTGGCGTGCGCCTGCGGGCGGAAGGATTCTTCGTGCGGAACCGACCCCGCTTGGACGACCCGACCATCGCGGCCTGGGCGCTGGCGTCGGGCGCCATCGCCGACGTCGAGCTGCGGCAGTCGCTGGTGGCCACCTTGTCCGCGGCGCTGGTCCGCGATCAGAACGGCGCCCACCTGGATCCCGCCGGGAATCTCCGCGCCGACGGCGTTCCCATCGGCATCGCGGAGGCCACGGCCGCGGCGGCGTTGGCGCTGCATGACGACAAGGCGCTCGCCAGCGCCCTCGCGACGGGGCTCCTGGCCGCGCGCCGCCCCGGCGGCGGGTGGGGCGATGGCTTCACCAATCTGATGGTGCTCCGCGCCCTCGGCGCGGTTTTTGGCGGCGATGCCGCGGTGGCCTCGGACGTGCAGCTCGTCGTTGACGGGGCGGTCGTCGGCAACGGGCGGCTGGCGGCCACCGGACACGCGCCGGTCACGATGCGCGCCCGCTGGCCCGGGAGCGCCGCCCGCATCGAGGTCACCGCGACCGTCCCCTCCCCCGGCCTCGTCTACTCCTGGCACGCGCGCAGCTACGCCCCGTGGGGGCCAGCGGAAGCGGGCGCGGCCGAAGTGGCCGTAGTGCCGCCCGAGAACGCTCGCGTCGGCGTGGTCGCGAACGTCGGCGTGCAGATCGCGACCCCGTCCGCGGCCACCGCCACGGTCACCATCGGGCTCCCCGCCGGAGTTCGGCCCGATCCCGCTGGCATGGATGCTCTCGTCGGCACCGGCGCCTTCTCCGAGTGGAGCACGTCGGAGGGCTCGGTGGTGCTGCACCGGGTCAGCCCCGGCGGCTGGTCCGGCACGTTGCCGGTGGTGCCGGCGCTGGCTGGCCGGCTTGCCTCGGGTCCGACGCGGCTGTACGTCGACGCGGTCGGCGCCGCCCTCGCTCCGCCCGCCCGATGGTCGATTACGGGGCCGTGATGCGCGTCGCCGCCGTACAGCTCGACATCGTCTGGGAGGACCCTGCCGCCAACTTCCGCCGTGCGGAAGCGCGCATTCAGGAGGCCGCCGCCGCCGGGGCCGCGCTGGTCGTGCTGCCGGAGCTCTTCGCCACCGGCTTCACCATGCAGAGCGCGCGCGTCGCCGAGGCCCCGGGCGGCCCCACCGAGAGCTTCCTGGCCGACGTCGCTCGCGGCTTGGGTGTGCACATCCTGGCCGGCGTGCCTTTGCGTCTGGACGCGGGATTGCCTCGCAATTGCGCGGTCCTGGTCGCTCCAGACGGCGAGGTCCGGCGCGCCGGAAAACTGCATGGCTTCAGCTTCGCCGGCGAGGGCGCGCACTATGCAACTGGCGAGGAAGTCCACACCTGGACCGTCGGCGGCGTGCGGATCACGCCCCTGATCTGCTACGACCTGCGCTTCGTCGAGCCCTTCCGCCTGGTCGCCGATGACACGGACGCCTTCGTCGTCATCGCCAACTGGCCGGAGCGGCGGCGGGCTCACTGGCAGACCCTGCTGCGCGCGCGCGCCATCGAGACGCAAGCGTACGTCGTGGGCGTCAACCGCTGTGGCGACGGCGACGGGCTCCACTATGCAGGCGACAGCGCGCTCATCAGCCCATGGGGGGAGACCCTGGCGGGGGGGGCCGAGGCGGAGGCGGTCTACGTGGCGGACATTGATCCAGCCGTCGTGAGCGCCGCGCGGGCCAGCTTTCCCGCGCTGAAGGATCGGCGGGAGACGTATCGGCGGGCGCGCGGCAGCGAGTGAGCGAAGGGCTCCGCCCGCAGCGAAAGCGCGGCGACCGCAGGGCGGCCGCCGTCCGGACCTCTCCGAGCCCAACGTCACCCCACAAACAAGTCCCGTATCGCGACCCGCCGCCCCTCCCCGCCGTCAATCAGGGCCTGGGCCGACGCCAGGCGTCGCTCGACAGGCCCCAGGGTCCAGCACAACGCCTCGGGAAGCTCGGTCAGGTCGGAGCCGTCGTCGTTCAGCGGGCAGATGTCGCGCTTCTCAGCCTCATCTTCGGCCCAGCGGAGCGGGTAGCCCTGCGTCCGACAGACGTAGGGGCGCGCCGAGTACACTCGGCAGGCGCCGTCGGGCGTGAGCATCGCGCACCGCCCCGGTGGTGCCGGCGGAGCCAAAAGTGCTTCGGGGTGGCGACGCTGGATCAGCTCCGCCTCGACCTCGAAGATCGAGAGGTCATCGGCGCAGCAGCCCGAGCAGCCCTTCCGGCACACCAGTCGCGCGCTCAGCTTCGCACCAATCGGCGCGACGAGCTCGTCGACCGCACCGTGCAGTCGCTCCACGTAGGCGACCGCGCGGTCCCTCGCGTCCTGGGGCATGGGACCTATGTCCCGCCGTCCTGCCGGCGCCGCCGCCAAAGCGCGCCCAGCACCGCCGCTCCCAACATAACCGGGCGCACCGGCACCGTGCTGCAGCCGCCCCCACAACCACCGGCGTCGCCGCAGCCGGCCGTGTCGCCGCAGCCGCCACAACCACCGTCCTCGCTGGTACATCCCAGCGCCGACTCGAGGTCCAGCTCCGGGCCCGACGCGCCGTCGCACCCGATCTCCCCACCGTCGCACCCGGGCAGCTCGATGGGGGTGACGTGGGCCGTATCCAGCGTGACCCACAGGCCCAGCCAATCCCCACCCTGCGCCGGGAGCGCCCAGATCGCTTCGACGCCGATGCCGTTCCAGGTCGGCAAGGTGATCACGGGAAGGAGGTCGGCGGGGAGGGCCGCCGACAGGATCGTGGGCAAGAACTCCTCGAGCCCGAGTGCGTACCCTGGGCCGATCAGCTCGTGGTCTTCTTCGTGCATGCCGAGGTTGGCCGGGTCGAGGAGCAGGCTCGGCGTGAGCAGGCCATCGGCGTAGGCGATGTCGACGCCGACCTCCCCGTTCATCGCGATGGCGAAGATGCGCGCGCTGCGCTTGTCGAGCTCGGAAAAGGTGGTGAGGCCAAGGCCGTTGAGGTCGAGGCGCACCGGGGGCCCGTCCTCCTCGAAGCGAATGGTCGGCGGCGTCGTGGGGCGCAGCAGCAGGTCTACCGGCTGGGACTCCGGGAAGAGCGCCTGCCAATCCGCTCCGAACGCTGCGCCCAACAGCTCGGTGTCGAGCGTGAGCCCGGCCATGCCCCCGGCGTCGATACACAGCCCGCCCGACTCGTAGACCGCGTAGAGGATCTGGTCGACGAAGGCCTTGTTGACGACGGCGCCGACGTCGTAGGCGAGGCCGCCCGGGCCGTTTCCGTCGAGCACGGGAAGCGGCGCGCCACCCGTCGGCGGCGTCCCTGCGGGGACACAATCCGATGTGCCGCTAGAGGTGACGGAAGCGCCAAGCACGATGGTGAGGCCGTCCTCGTCGATGTCGAGGTCAGTCGGCTCGATCGACAGCCCCACCGTGGCCACCCCGAGCGCGAACGAAGTGTCGAGCACCAGCGCCCCGAGGCCATCCTCGACAGCCGTCTCGATGCTGGGACCGAGGTCCGCCAAGGCGGGATCGATCTGCTCCTGCAAGATATTGGTGAGCGCCAGAGGGTTCTGGCCGAGGAGCGTGCCGATGGCGCTGGCGACGACGCACCCGTCCACCGGGTTGGTGATCGTGCCGAGCGCGACGGTGATCTCATCCACCGTAGCGTCGACCACCCCGTCCACCAGGGTCATTGACAGGCCGAAGTGGGCCTCGATCGGCGTGGTACCGAGCTGGACCGCGCAGGTCTCCTCCAAGTCCGTCAGCGGCGGGCAGGAACCACTCGCGACCAGCATGGTGGGCGTGCTATCGATGGCCCCGTACACCGCGATGTCAAGACGGTCGCGGCTGGGGACGATGCTGAGCTCGTCGACGTGGATGAGCACGTCGAGCGCATCGACCTCAAGGCTCAGAACCGCGCTGGCATCGGCCTCATCACACACCAGCTCCGACCCGATCGACCCGATGGCGAAGGACTCCGGCATCACCTCCGCAAGCGCGTTGCCGAGGCGGTCGAGCCCGCCGGCTGAGACGGATACCGCCACCGCCTCGGGGATGGGGTCATAGGCCAGAGCGAGAGCGACGAGGGCGAGCACGGCCACAAGGTAGCCCGGCGCCGCTCATTCGACGCGGAACAGCTCTGCCCAGGTGCGTTCTCCGTCGCTCAGCGCCCCGATCCGAGGGCCCACGCCGTCTGCGTGCCAGTCGTAGATGAACGGCGCCGTCGGCCGGACGGTCACGTAGTGCCCCCCCTTGCCGAGGGCGCGCAAGCCGTCGACATCCTTGTCCTTTCGCGAGACCGCACCCCAGCCGTGCACGACCTCGATCTCGGGGACCAACTGCTCCAAGAGGCCGTACAACTCGTAGTTGGAGACCACGACGCGCTCGACACCGTGTTCGCGAAGCAGCTCGGCGAGCGCCATCTGGCCGTCGGCTGTGAACGAGTGCGCGCGCGCTGTGCGCACGATGCCATCGGTGTCGCGGAGCTGTTGCACGCCCGCGAAGATCGCCGGGGACAAACAAATAAACGTGACGATTGCGCGCCAGGTGGATCGGGGGCGCGCCACCTCTCCGGCGACGCGGTCGGCGCCGAGGGCCACCAGAAGCGCGAAGGGGATCGTCGCCTGCGCGAGGTGGTGGAGATCGCGATTGAGCAGGAAGAGAAAGCCCACCTGGAGGGGGACCGCCAGCGACAAGAACCGCAGGAGCGCCGCGCTGGGGGACTGCGTGCGGCTCCGCCACTCGATCAGCGCACCCGCAGCAGCGAGCGCGAGGGTGATGAGGCGCGGCGCTGACCCCGCCTCGACCGCGATCGTGCCCCACGCATCGCCGAGCCACGCGACCGGGTTGCCGACGAAGCGCGCAACGTTCACGGCGGACTCGCGCCCCATCGTCGCGCCGGCCGCGAGCCGTTCCAGTTGGAGGTCCAGGGTGTCGTGCGAGACCACCGCGGGAACGCCGTCGAGGGCCAGGTGATGCAGCCAGCTGACCAGCAGCGGCGCCACGCACAAAGAGGGCAGCGCCACCAGCAGCCCAGGCCGCACGCCCTCGGGCGGGCGCATGTTCGGGCGATCCCACCGCGTCAGCATCGCAGCAATGCCGAAGGCAACGAGTGTTGCGACGAATGTGAACTTCGCCCCGAGGCCGAGGCCCACCCCCAGCGCCAGCGCCACGGTCCCGTGTCGGCCCCCCTTCCAGCGCCGACTCCACAACGACCATAAAACCAGCAGCCCGGCGGTCTGGAGCAAGATTTCCGTGCCCCCCAGCACCTTCTTGAAGAATACAAACGCCCAGTCACTCGCGAGCAAGAGCGCGACCCCGCCCGCCGCGGTCGCCGTTCCGTGGAAGCGGAGGAATCGGTGGGTGAGCGCCAGGAGCAGCGCCCCAAAGACGACGTGTACGGCCACTCCGGCCCCGCGCGCACCCGTCACTGCCCTGGCGAGGCGGGCCGGCCAGTCCGGTGCACCCCCAGTGTAGGCGTTGATCGCGAGGGGGATTCTGGTGGAACCGACCACCAGCGACTCCAGCGGCCGCGTCTGCCGCGCTTCGAGCGGGCCCCATTCGCCGCCCTCTTCGCTCTCGACCGGCGGGCGCCACTGAACCAGCACCCGGGGCGGCGTAGCCAGGGCCCACCCGATGTCCACCTCACCCACAAAACCAACGGCGCGCACCGTGCCGAACGTGAGGACCCCGTACAGAAAGAGCGCCACCCACAGCCCCAGTGACGGTCCGGTCTTCAAAGCGGTGCCCGATTGGTCGATGGGGTGCTAACGTAGAGATGACGACCAGGAGCGCCGGATGAGTGAAGCACAGAACCCGCCGACCCCGCGCCGCAAACGAACGGTCCGCGAGGGCCTCCGCGAGTGGCTGGACGAGCTGACCGATCGCCTGTTTCCGCAGCCCGAACCGGAGTTGGTACCGATACCGATCCCCGTGCGGCGCCGCTAGTCCGGAGGCTCACGAGGGCAGGAGCGCTACCCGCTGCTCCCACACGGGAATGGGGTCCCGACCGCCCCCGGGAACCACGACGACCCGGGCGATCATGGCCACACACTCGTCGTCCACGAGCTTCTCGTAGCGGAGCTTGTACACTTCGCTCGGGAGGAGGCGCGTGTCGAACTCCTCGGCGTTGCCGGCCCTGTCGAGGCGGCGACCGACGACCCCGTCGACGGTAGTGCCCTCGATAACCAAGCCCTCGCGGTCCACCTGCGCCAGCGAAATCCGCAGCTCCACACCGAGCGTGGTGGGTAGACGGTGTCCGAGCTGGTCGGTGGCAGTGAGCTTGACCTGGCCGACCGCGCCCCCCGAGGGAGAAATCGAAATCTTCACGCCGGCGCGGAACGCGGCCACCCAGTCGGAAGCTGCGAGCGGGGTCTGATGGCACGCGGTGCAAAGGCGTCCCTCGGCCGCCGCTGGCGTCCGCCGCCACTCCTCCGCGGTCTCCCCCAGTCGCTTGCCGTGGACCGCCTCCCCGTGGTCGTGACAGGCGGCGCAGCTCCCGACACTCGGCGTTCCGGCAACAGGCCACGTGCCATGGGGCACCCCGGCCGCGGGCACCACGGGGCCCACAAGCGCCGGCACCTCCACAAGGGCCACCGCGTGGGCGGTCTCCACCGGGACCGGCCTGAGCCGGCTCCAGGCCACCAGACCCGCGCACAGCAGGGCCAGCGCGGCCAGAAACCCAGCCGCCGCTCGGAGCGCGCTACTGAGCCGGGGGACCTTTGACGACATCGGGCCGGTTCCTAACCCCAAAAATGAAGCTCCCCGGATGCCAGAAGCACCCGGGGAGCTCATTCGCCCGAAGGCGCCTGACTACGCCGCGGCGTCGGCAGAGTCGGTCGAACCGCTGTCGCAAGCGACAACGGTGGCGCCGACGAAGGCGGCGAAGATGAGGGCGAAAAGGGGCTTGATGTAGGACATTGTGTCTCCTCGAGAACGTGTTCTCTTGCGGGGTCAGTCTTGCTCCATCACCTCGGGACAACCCCGCGTGAGGACGCCGCCACTCTGAACCCGAATGGGGTGGTTTGTCAAGACCTTGCTGGGCGTCGACGACGAATTCCTGCGGCAATTGCCCCCAGAAGCGGGAGCAAAGCCACCGCCGCCCCGCCGCCACAACTGCAGGTTTCATCGCCCCCGTCGTCCACATCTGGACTGCAGCCCTGGTCGACCGTCCCATCGCAGTCGTTGTCCAGGCCGTCGTCACAATTTTCCGTCGCGCCGAGGTAGGTTGTGCTTCGAAGATCGTCACAGTCGGTGCCGCCGCTGACCGGGGACGCCTGCCCGTCGCGATCGACGTCGTAGTTGTCCTGCCCCGTGCAGTCCTGATCGATGTAGTCGTCGGGGACATCGGTGGCGCCGGCGTGACGGGTGGGGTCGCTGTCGGCACAGTCTCCGTCCATCGGTGTGACGCCGTCGCCGTCCGCATCGGTGTTGAGCGCGTCGTCGTCGGCCTGGCCGTCGCAATCGTCGTCCACCCCGTTTGTCGGGTCTGCCGCGCCCGGGTGCACGTTGGGATCGGCGTCGTCGCAGTCGGTCTCGTCGGTGTGGCCGTCGTCGTCGTTGTCCTGGCGCTTCGGCGAGCTGTCGGCGCCGTCGCAATCTTCGTCGATCCCATTTCGCGGCGTCTCGTCGGCCGCGGGGCTCCGGAAGGGATCGTTGTCGTCGCAATCGCCGCCGAGCACGGACCACCCGTCCCCGTCGTCATCCCCGCCCGCAGTCCCCTCGTCGATGCGACCGTCGCAGTCGTTGTCGACGCTATCGAGGATCTCAGGGGCTCCCGGGTAACTGGCGACGTTGTGATCGCCACAGTCAACGTCGGCGGTGAATCCGTCGTGATCGATGTCCACCGAGCCCGACGTGTCCGTTCCCGTGTCCGTGCCGGTGTCGATCCCGGTGTCCCCGGTGTCCGTGCCGGTGTCCCCGGTGTCGATGATGATGTCCTCGTCAATCTCCCCGTCGCAGTCCTGGTCGAGGCCGTCGTCGAGCTCAGGCGCGCCGGGGTAGCGGGTGTCGGTGTGATCGTCGCAGTCGAACAGGACGGGAACCCCATCGCCGTCCCGATCGCGCCACGACCCGGTGTTGCCCCCGAACAGACCGAGATCGGCCACCGACCCATCGAGGTCGAGCCCGGTACCCCCGTCGGCGAGCGGCGAGCCGGCTCCCGGACCGAAATCGCTGTCGTAGAGCCCGCCACCGGTCGTCCACGCCGCGAACCGAGGGTCGGTGTCGGTGAGCCCCGATAGCGCCGACGCACCGCACGCCTTGGCCGCGAAGACAGCGGTGCCGATCCCGTTGGGGAAGGTGGGCTCGCCGCCGTTGCACACCACCACGAAGGGGCTGTTCGCGTACACGCCGTTCTCGAATGTGGTGTTGGCCGCCGCCACCAGAGCACCCAGCGTTGCGTCGAGGCTGACGCTGTGCTTCACCGTGGCTGCGGTGGACTGCACGACGATGCCATACGGCGCACCGATGCTCAGCGAGTTGGCGAGGGCCCCGCCGCCCTTGAGGTAGAAGTTGTATTTCACCGCGTCGATCGAGATGGAGCGCCGGATCGAGGGAGCGTCCCGCGCCACGAAGAAGCCGGAGTTCCCGGCGTCGACCACCAAGCATTCCTCCACAGTGGCCGTTCCCGCGCCAATCGCGACGCCGTACGCGCTCGGCGCACGAATCACCATCTCCCGCACCAACGGCGCGCCGCCGCTGATCGAAATCGCAGTCGCTCCGGCCGGCGACACCGTGAACCCCTCGATCGTACCCCCGTCCACGTAGATCGACGCACTCGTCGAGATTGTCGTCGAGTACGGTCCTTCCTGGGACACCAAGGAGATGGTCTTGCCCCTCAGATCGATCGCCTCTGCATAGGTTCCCGGCGCCACTGAGATCGTGTCGCCCGCGTTCGACGCCGTCAAGGCGGCATTGATCGTGGTGTATGTGGCCGTCGGGCCGACTTGGAGCGTGGCCGCAGTGGCAGGCAACAGAAGAAGGAGCATCATGATTGCGAAGGTTGACACGTTGTGTCGGCTTGCGCTAACCGCGAGCCCATGTTGAGCCGCGTCGTGGGCCGTCTGTCGGCAATCGGCCTCTGGCGCATCGCTGCGCTTTTGGTCGTCCAGACGGTGCTGCTCCTGACCTTTTTGGTGGACTGGAAGGTGCCGCCGGTGCTGGCCGCGGGCTTTTTGGTCACTGTCCTGTTGCTGGACAACCCGCTCTGGGCCGTCGGTGCGATGCTGGCGGCGCGCCTGCTGTCGACCGGCACCATGTCCTTCTTCAACATCGGGAAGATCACCATCGGGATGTTCGAGCCGGTGCTGCTTTTGGCGCTCATCGCGCTGGGACTTCGAGCGGTTTTCGACCAGCGGCCGCTTTGGCACTCGTGGCCGTGGCGGGCCGTCTTTGTCGCGATGATCCTGTGGCGAGTCGTCGGGCTCGGCTGGACCGACAAGGTCAGCGACGGGGCCAAAGAGATCATCGGCCTGTTGATGATAGTCGCGACAGCGAGCGTGATCCTGGCGTTTGTGCGCACGTGGGAGCACGTGCGGGCAATGTTGTGGTGGTGGATCGGCGCTTCGGTGGCGATCGGCGTGCTCGCCATATTCGGCGACGCGATCGGGCTGACCAACTATGCCACCCAGTGGCAAGCCTCGGAGAGCGGCGGGCGGGAGACGGGCCTCGGCCAGCAGCCCAACTGGTTCGCGATGAACCTATCTTTTGCGGTGCCGGCGGCGGCCGCATTCGGGCTGGTCCAGAAGCGCGCCGTGTTGCGATGGGGGCTCTTGGCGGCGTCCTTGTTCATCTTCCTGGCCATGATGACCAGCGGCAGTCGCGGCGGCGCCGGGTCGGTGGTGATCGCAGGCGCGGTCGCCGCACTGGGGCAGCCGCTTTTTCGGAAGTGGTTCGTTCGCTTCGCGGCAGCGGCGGGCGTGCTGATGGGGCTGGTGCTCCTGTTGAATCTGGGCGATTTCGCGAAGGGCTTCACCCGGATTGCGGGCGGGCTCACCTTCCTTTTCCAACGTGACATCCGGGGGTCCAACTGGGCGGCCTGCTGGGGAATGTTCACCGACACCTACGGGGTGGGCATCGGGCCAGGCGGCTACGTCGACAACCTGCAGAAATACAGCGACTGGCTCTACAACTCGGTGTACCGCTACCCCCACGGCATCTTCTGGGGGGAACTGGCCCACACCGGCGTGATCGGACTAGCGCTGCTGGCTGGCCTCGTTGTCGTGATCGCCCGGATGGCGCTACAGACGGTGCGGGACACCCGCGGCACCGAAGCAGAGGCGCTCGCCTGGACCATGCCCGCGTCGATGCTCGGCTACTTCGTCTGGTCCTTCGTGGAGTTCAACATCTACGAAAAACCCTTCTGGGAGTGGCTGGGCCTGTACACCGCGCTGCACCTCGTCGCCAGGCGGGCACAAACGACCGGACATCCGTTGCCTGTATGGAGCCTGGGCCCCAAATGACCGACCTCGTACTTTGGATGTCCTTCCTGCTCTTGTTGGCCGCCGCCCTCACGTTTGCGTGGCCGCGGCCGCCGGGCTGGGACCCGGTCACCTTCCACCACCTGGCGCTCGCATCCCTGGTTCGTGGGGAGGTGGAGGCCGCCGGGGGTGATCTGGAGGCGTGGCGCGCGCGCCTCGGCTCGGTCCTGCCGATCGGACCCGCCGCGCCGGGCGGCGGCTGGACGCTCGACCCCGATGAGCTCGGCGCCGACTACTCCACAGCCGAGCGCCTGGGCGCGGGTGCGACCTGGGATGCAGTGGCCGCCGGGGCGCCGGCCGTAGCCGAGGTGGTCACACGTCGGCTGGACGACGTCCGGCTGATCTGGTTCGGGGCAGCACCACTGGACATCCCGGGTGTGGTCACCCTCGCCGCCGCGGCCGTGACCCTGGAAACCATGAGCGGGCCTGGAATCGCGGCGTCGACTCGGTTCGTGCTGGCCACCCGCGATCACGGTGCCGCCTTGCTGACCGCGCTCAAGGCAGCCCCAGACCGTCGTGATCGGATTCGTGCGCTTCTGTTCGTCGACGCCACCTTCGACCTCGCCGCCGAGCTGCGCCAGGACGACTTCGACACCGAGCTCGACCGCACGACGCCGTGGTTCGTGCTCCGCACCCGAGACGAGGCGGACGCAATGCTGGCCGACCCGCCCGTCCCCGAGACCCAGCGCCGCTCGATTCGGGTTCATGACCTTGGCCAGCTGTCGATTGCTGCCCTGTCGGAGCCGCTGCTGGCGCGATCGGTCGCGATTCTCTTGGCGGCGGCGGGGTGAGATCGCCGCGCACCTGCGTGGACCGCGGCGGCACGTTCACCGACGTCGTGAGCGTCGACGACCGCGGGGTCATCACGATGGTGAAGGTGCCCTCCGATCGGGCGGTCGTGGGCGCACTTGCCCACGACCAGCTGACCTTTGGCACAACAGTCGCCACCAATGCGCTGTTGGAACGGAGGGTGGTACGCGTGTTGCTCGTGGTGACCGAGGGCTTCGCGGACCTTGTCCGCATCGGGGACATGGCGCGGCCCGGGCTCTTCGCACCCGACGAGCGCTGGCCGCGCCCCCTGTCGGCGCGGGTGGTGGAGTGCCGAGGCCGCCACGGACCCGACGGCGGGGAGGTGGACGCGCTCGAGCCGCCGGAGCTCGACCTCCGTGACATCGACGCGGTCGCGATCATCTGCTTCGGCAGTTGCTGGAACCCGGCGCACGAACTGGCCCTCGCGGCGCGGCTCCCCATCGGAACCGATGTATCGCTCGGTCACCGACTCGCGCCGGAGGTGGACTACCTCGCCCGCATCGAGACGGCGCTTCTGGACGCAGCGGTCTCCCCGGTCCTCCACAGCGCGCTTCGCGCGGACCGGATTCCACGGACCGCTCTGGCGATTCGCTCTGACGGGGGGCTCACCGCGGCGCCAACGCTGCGCGCTCCGGACGCGGTGCTGTCGGGTCCGGCGGGCGGCGCGCTGGCGGTCGAGGCGGTGGCGGTCCTCGCCGGCGTGTCGTCGGCTGTCGGCCTGGACATGGGCGGCACCAGCACCGACGTGTGCGTGGTGGAGCCCGGTGGACTGGCGCGGCGGGAGCCCGGGTGGCGGGTGGCGGGACTCCGCGTGGGCCGTCCCGCCTTGGAGATCGAGACCATCGCCGCCGGCGGGGGATCAATACTCGGTCGCGACGCGCTTGGGTACACCGTCGGTCCGGCCTCGGCGGGCGCGGATCCCGGACCGCAGGCGTTTGGGCGCGGCGGGCCGGCGACGCTGACCGACGCGGCGATTGAGTCCGGCTTGGTCGACGTCGCCAATTTCCCGATCACGCTCAGCCCAGAGCACATTCAGCTTCCTGGTCCGGCCGAGGCCTTTTTGGCGATCGCCCGGGAGTCGATGGCCGATGCGATCCGTCGGCTGGCCCTCCGGCGCGGGCTCGACGTGCGCCGCGGCGCCCTGGTGGCCTTCGGCGGCGCCGCCGGTCAACATGCCTGTGCGGTGGCGGAGAAGCTTGGAATCGACGAGGTGCTGGTGCACGCCTGCGCCCCGGTGCTCAGCGCCTGGGGCCAGACCCTCGCGCGGCGGACCGAGGAGGCAGTCACACCCATCTGGGCTCCGCTGAGCGCCGGTTGGGCCGCGGTCGAGGCCGCCTGGGCAAAGATGGCCGCCGCGCTGCCCCCCTTCGGCGAGCTGCACCGGGGCCTCGACATCCGCGTCCGCGGCACCGACGCGGCGCTCGCCATCGAGGCGGTGAGCCTCGACGAGGCCGTCGCCGCCTTTGAGATCGAGCATCACCGACGCTTCGGCTTTGTCCGCCGCGACCGTGCGCTCGAGGTCGTCAACGCGCGCTGCCGCGCGGTTGGGCCCGCGCCTGACCCATGGCCCGAGCCCGGCTGGCCGGAGTCAACGCCGCAGCGTCTCGTCGGGCCCGCCCGCCTGGACCTGCCCGGGACTTCGGTTTGGGTCGCCGACGGGTGGCGGGCGGAGCGCCAGGGAGCGCTTTTCCGCATTCGACGCGTCGATGCCCCCGCGAGGCCGGCGGCCGACGACGACGACAGCCTGCTGCCGCTGTGGGGGGCCCGCCTGATGTCCGCGGCCGAGGAGGCGGGTGAGGTGCTGCGCCGCCTGGCGCGCTCGGTGAACATCCGGGAGCGCCTCGATTTTTCGTGCGCAATTTTCGACGGCGAGGGCACGCTGGTGGCGAACGCCCCGCACGTGCCCGTGCACCTTGGCGCGATGGGCGAAACGGTTCGGGACATCGTCGCGGCCGTCGCCGACCCCGCCGATGGCGACGCGTGGCTGACCAACGATCCGCAGGCAGGGGGGTCGCACCTCCCCGATCTCACCGTCGTGCGCTGCATGATCGTCGATGGGGTCCGCTTCTTCGTCGGCAATCGCGCCCACCACGTGGACGTCGGCGGCATCACCCCGGGGAGCATGCCGCCGCGATCGCGGGCCCTGGCCGAGGAGGGGCTCGTCTTTCGACGCTTTCCCCTCCGGTCGGCGGGGATCGTCGCCCTCCCGGCGTTGGATGGATGTCGCGACCCAGAAACCGTCGCCGCCGATCTGGAGGCGCAGCTCGCCTCCGCCGATCACGCCGCGAACGCGCTGCGATCCTTGGGCGCCGGCCCCGAGCTGAATCGTTGGATGCAGCGGCTGGTGGACGCGGTCGCCGACGCGGCTTCCCGGGTCTTGCCCACCCTCGAAGGGGTGGCCGAAGACGACCTCGATGGAGTGAGGCTGCAGGTGCGGATCGCCGGCGGCACCTTCGACTTCGGTGGGTGCGGCGGCGCCCACTCGGGCAACCTCAACGCGCCGCGGGCGGTGGTGCGGGCGGCGGTGGTGTACGTGCTGCGGGTCCTCATCGGGGTGGAGCTGCCCCTGAATGAGGGGATCTTGCGCGCGGTCCGCATCGTCACCACGCCGGGAGGCCTGCTTGACCCGCCGGCGGCGGCCGCGGTCGTCGGCGGAAACGTCGAAACGTCCCAGCGGCTGGTGGATCTGTGTTTTGCCGCGCTCGGCGTGCGGGCCGCCTCGCAGGGAACGATGAACAACCTCACTGTCGGCGGAGAAAACTGGGCGTTCTACGAGACGATTGGCGGCGGCCTGGGCGCCACGCCGGACCATTCGGGCCAAAGCGGCGCGCAGGTGCACATGACCAACACGCGCGCTACCGACCCCGAGGTGCTCGAGGCGAGGCTCCCGCTCCGCGTTCGCCGTTTTTCGTTGCGTCCAGGGAGCGGCGGACGTGGCGAGCACCTCGGAGGGGACGGCCTGGTTCGGGAGCTGGAGCTCCGCGAGCACGCCACCGCCGCGCTTTTAGCGGCCTGGCGCCCCGCGGGGGCACCGGGAATCGGAGGCGGCGATAGAGGCGCGCCGGGGCGGGCGACCCTGATTCGAGGCGGCGTCGAGGCGGCCTGGGACGGCGAGCCCACCGCCCTGAATCCCGGCGACCGCGTGCGGGTGGAGACGCCGGGGGGCGGGGGCTTCGGGCCGGATCCGGGGCCACTCGAGTGATCGACGGCCCGGTGAGGGCGCTGCCACCAAGTGGTAGGCTCAGGCATGTCCCTCACCCCCGCGCTGCTCTCGTTGCTCGCCTGCCGGATCGACCCCGACGTCGAAGTGACCCCGGCCCACGAAACCGGCGGTATCCCCGATGACACTGCCCCGCCCGAGCTCCCCGTGGCGCGCAGTGTGTGGCCCGCGCAGGCAGACCCGGTGGGCGGCGGCGGGGCCATCACCGTGGAGGTGGGCGACGCGAGCGCGGTGCTGAGCGTGCAACTGGGCGGCGTCGCGCTGGCGGAGCTCACCGCGCTCGATGCCACCCATGTGTCCGGGGTGCCGCGCGCGCACCCCGCGGGGGAGGTGGAGCTCCGGGTGGAAGCAGCCGGCGCGTGGAGCGAGCCGCTGGCCTTCGAGTATTGGTCACCAGAGCAGCTCCCCGGGCTGAGCACCTTCCTCGACGGGGCGCGGGGGATCGAGCTCGCCGACGATGGCGCGGTGGCGGCCTGGGTAGACCAGAGCGCATCGGCCCGCCGCTTCGAAGCGGTGAGCGGCGCGGCGCCCGCCTGGGCCGACGGCCAGTTCGGCACGATGCCGGGCCTCCGCTTCGTGCCCAGCCAGGCGTTGCGCCTGTCGAGCCTCGTCTCGCTCGTCGAAGCCGGCACCAGCGCGTTTGCGGTGGTGCGGTGGACCGCCACCACCAGCACCGACCCCACCGGAAACGGCGGCAACGTACCGCTCACGCTCATCGGCGACTCGGTGAGCGCCTACGGCTCCTTCGGCGCCCGCGGCGGGGAGGTCGAGTCCAACCACTACGGCGGCAATCCCTACCGGGTGCGCGGCGGGGCGGGCCTCAACGACGGCACCGCCCGCCTCATCGGCGCTGCATATGACACCTTCACGGCCACCCGCATCTACGTGGGCAACGCCCAGACCGCTCCCGACGAGATCTCCGCCCCCTTCGTCGGCAACAACAGCTACGACACCATCGGGGCGGGCTGGCCGCTCGCCGACGGCTGGGATGGTGATGTGGCCGCCGTCATCATCACCTCCGGCGTCATCTCCGACCCCGACCGCGCGCGGCTCGACCGCTGGGCGCAACAGCGCTGGGGCACGCCCACCTCCGCCCCCCTCGATGCCTGGACCCGCGAGGACACCACCCGCATGCCAACCGAGCCCGATGAATGGTACCCCCGCGACGGCGCGCAGATGGTGGCGCTCGACACCGGCCGCGTGCTCGCGATCGGCGGGTGGAGCCCCTACGACCCCTGGGGGGATCGCACCACCAACGAGGTCTGGGCCAGCGACGACAGCGGCGCCACCTGGTTTCTCCTGCTCGACCACGACCACGACCCTCCGCTCACGGGCGCCGGCGCCCGCTTCAAACGGGGCCATACGCTCGGCATCACGGGCTGGAACGGCACCGCCGTGGTGATCGGCACCGACCCGATGACCCCGCCCTACCTCGGCGAGGTCTGGCAGGCCTCCGACAATGGCGCAACCTGGACGCTCGTGGGCACCGACGCGCCGTGCATCGACCGCAGCCTGTTCATGTTGGGCACGCTCGGCAGCGACCTGTACCTGATGGGCGGGCAGACCCACATCTACACGCCGAGCACGGGCATCGCCGACCTCTGGCGTTCCTCCGACGGCGGTGTCACCTGGGAAGCAGCCCCCGCGCCGCCCTGGGACGCCCGTGGCATGGTGTACCGCCCCGTAGAGCTGGATGGCCGGCTCTACATCGTGGGCGGCGGGCTGTACGGCGACGCCACCGTGGTGACGTTCAACGGCGTGTACGCCTTCGACGGTGCCGCTTGGGAAACCATCCTGGCCGACGGCCACGCCCAATTCCTAGCCACCCAGTACAACGCCCTCACGGCGCTGGAAGGCCGGCTCTGGCTGTTCAACGGCGTGACCGACACCGGCGTGGAACTGTCCCGCGCGCTCTACTCCGACGACGCCGGCCTCACCTGGCAGGAACACCCCGGCGGCTCTGGCGGATACGCGTCCCACGCCGACAACGTCGTGGCCCTGGGCGATCGCATCGTCCGAATCTCGGGCAGCCTCAACCAGAACATGGTGTACACGTGGTGGCCGCCGGCTCCGTGAGCGGCCCAAAATGCGGGACACTACGCCCGGCCGGAGCCCCAATGTTGGCGAAACCCCACCTCTGTCGCACCGTGCTGGTGATGTTCGCAGCGGCCTGCACGACGGGTGGGGCTGATGCCGACCCCGATTCGGCCGACCCGGTCCCCGCCGACACCGGGGACGACCTGCAGCTGAAACCCCTTCCCGAAGGCTGCGAACCGCTGGACCCGCTGCCGGCGGACCCGCTCACCCTCGCCGGCGAAGCGCGCACCACGCAGGACCAGGTCGGCTACCTGATCGAGCTGGTGGACGCGGAGCGCTTCGGGGACCTCGTTCTCGGCGTGGGCCAGGGGGGGCTGCTCGTGTACGACGTGTCTGATCCGGCCGCCCCGTTCCTGCTCGGCAAGGGGCGAGGCCCGGGTCAGGACCGCTTCCACCGCGTCGAAGTTCTGGACGACCGCTACGTCGCGGTGAGCAACCGCGAGTTCGGGGTCGCAGTCTTCGATCTGGCCGACCCTTCTCGGCCGACGCAGGTGTGGAGCGAGGCACACCAGGGCTGGGAGGGGCTCGCCCTCGTCGACGGGCACCTCGTGGTCACCACGCACGACGGCGTTGTGGTGTTCGACGTGAGCGACCCGACCTCGCCTGAATCGGTCGGTGAGGCGACCGGGCTCAGCGCCGCCTGGGAGCTCTCGGCGCCGATCGGCTCGTGGGTGTACGCCGCCGACAACGAGCTCGGCGTCGTCCCGGTCGACGTGTCCGACCCGACGGCCCCGGTGGTCGGCGTTCCTCTGGCGCTCGGGGGGGGCGTGCTCCACGTGGAAGCCGACGGGGACACCCTCTACGCAAGCCTCGGCGGCAGTGGGGTGGCCATCCTCGACGCCGCCGCACCGGGCGCACCGGTGGAGATCGGCCGCGTCTCGACCGGGGGGGCGGCGGTAATGAGCGCGGTCGCCGACGACATCCTCTTCGTCGTCGACCACGAGGCCCTCAGCGCCTGGAACGTCGCCGATCCCGCCGATCCGCGCCCGCTCGGGCGGCAACAGACCGAGCAGTTCGCGCTGGCGGTGGCCGCCACCGGCGACATCGCGTGGGTCGGGGACTGGGCCCTCCTGGGAGGGTGGCGGCTCGATCGGGAGGCGTCGGCCGGTTCGTTGGACCTTCCCGGCCAGGACCTCACCTTGGGGCTGACCACGGTGACCAATCGCGGCGGCGGCACGCTCCAGCTCTTCGGCGCCAGCGGCGACAACATCACGGTCGAAGCGGGCAGCACCCTCATCCCACCGGGTGGCGCGACGAGCCTCCGCGTCCTTGGCACCGGAAGCACCGTGTGCATCTCGACCAACGACCCCGACGGGCCGGTCTTCGAGTTCGCCGTCACCGATGCGGGCGCGCCGCCGGTGGGCACCCCGGCCCCGGACTTCAGCCTCCTCGATCTGGACGGGGCCGAACACCGGCTGTCGGAACAGCTCGGGCATCCCGTCTTGCTGGTGTATTTCGCCACCTGGTGACCCGTCTGCCCGTCCGAGGTCTCGGACATCGACAGCAACATTCGCACGGTGTACGCCGACGACGGGCTCGTCGTCTGGGCGATCGCCGATCAGGAGCACGACGACGGGGCCCAGCTCCGCACCTTCGTCGAGTACCTGGGGCTCGAGATGCCGGTCCTCTGGGACCAGGGTGGCGCCGTCCACTCGCTGTACCCCATCGAGCAGGCCTTCCCTTCCGCCGCCTACCCTCAGCAGTGGCTCGTCGGCACCGACGGCAACATCGCGTATGTGGCCAACGAGCTCGACCACGACGCGCTCACGGCCGCGATCGACCGGGAGTTGGCGGTGGAGTAGGTGCCCAGGCCGGGGCCGATCCGGGGCTACGGGAGTAGCCGGCGGCTCCGTGAGGGCGCGCCCACCTGCCTCCCCGCTCGAAATGCCTACATCGCGGTCGCGACTTCGGTTTCGAGCTGTGCGCCCAACTCAGCGCTCTTCTTGCCGAAGTCAGCCATGAGCTCGGCCGGCAGCTTGCGACGCAAGGTGCCATGGTAGTCCACGGGGTCGACGACACGACCGCCCTTCTCGATCTGGTAGTGGAGATGAGGGCCAGTAGAACGCCCGGTATTTCCCGAGCGCGCGATCACCTCGCCGGCGGTCACCGACTGCCCTTCCTTCACGTCGTTTTCGTTGAGGTGGAGGAACTTGGCAGTGGCACCGTCGGTGAACCGAAGCTCGATACAATTGCCGTTGGCGGCGTGGTTCCAGTTGACCCGGAGCACCTTGGCGGCGCGGGGGGCGAGCACATCCGAGCCGATGGGGGTCTTGAAGTCCATGCCCTCGTGCGTCGGGCGGTCCTTCAGGAGGCTGGTGATCTGCTCGTAGTCGCCGAGGGGTCCGTCGATGAGCCGGCGGGGAACCTCGGTTCCATCCGTGGACCAGTAGCTGGCGAACCGGTCGCCCTGGGCCTGATACCGGAAGGCGTCGACCACGCGCTCAGTCGACGCACCCGGGTTCAAGGTCAGGCGAGCGGCGAGCACCAGCGGCTCCGCTCCTTCATTTTCTTCGAAGAGCACGTCGACGCGGTCGCCCTTGTGTAGGTCGCGACGGACGTCGATGTCCCAAACGAAAAGGCGCGAGTACACGGCGCTGAGCGCAGCGGGTGAGGCCGACGGCGCGTTCTGGAAGGTCGCGCTCAGCGAGCCCTGCACCGGCGCCGAGAACACCGTCGTGCCGGCGCGGCGGGTGACGCCCAGCGGCTCGGGGAGCGGCGGGACCAGCTCGGGCGGGATGGCCACGTTCGGCGCTTCAGGGGCGATCGTGGCCACCTGAGCGACGGCTTCCGCGGGCGCAGCTGTCGCGACAGCCATCTCCGTGGACGCGTCGTCGCCTTGGAAGGCGAGCGTGAGGTTGAGGACGAGGCTCGTACCGAGGAAAGCGTATAGCAACCAAGGCTTACCGAGCGGAGGGCTCTTGAGGAAGTCGGGGATCATGGGTGGGACCGGAGCAGCGGGGAGAAATGAGACCAGCAGGGGAGAGGTTCGGCCAGAGTCTCACCCTGCTCTTGGCACGTCAAGAGTTCCGCGAAAAGAATTTTCACGAGATACACGCACGCATGGGCCGTACCTTTCTGATCGCGGTGTTGGCGCTGGTTGTGGGCACGGTGCTCGGGGCATTGCAACCCCGGGGTGAGTTGTTGGAATCCCGAGCGGAGCGCGATCAGTTGGTGCGCGAGGCGAAGAGTTGCAAACGAGGAGCGGCCAGCGCCGGCATCACCGAGCTTCTACGCGGCGCCCACCGGCCCGCTGAACCCGACCCGGCCGAGGCACCCAACCGTCGCGACATGGGGGAACGGGATCCCGGCGACGGTCCGGTCAACGACGCGGTCGTCGACACGCCCGAACGTGCCGATGACGAGGAGCGCATGCCCGGTCTGGAAGATCCTGAGGCGATGCGCGCCGCCCTCGACGCCCGTGCGGCGCAAGCGCGCGCCGCGCTCATCGAACAGGCCGATCCCAGCGAGGAAGAGTTGGCCGCAATCGACGCGGCGCTCGAGAAAATGAACACCCGACTGAGCGCCCAGGTGGAGGCCTTCGTCAAGACTGTGGAAGGGGGGCGCGAGCCCGAGCGACGTGAGCTGATGGAGTTCGCCGCCGAAGCACTCGACGCCGTCATCGAAGCCGACGACGTGTTCGCGGCCTCGATCGATGACGAGACCCGGAACGGTGTTGACGACGAGACGCTCGACCCCTTCTCGTACATCGACGGCTCCACACTCCAAGCCCTCCAGCGGTTGGAAATGGCGGCCGGCGAATGAGCCGTGGCGTGCTGGCAGACATCGGTGTAGTCGCGACGTACGAAGTTCAGCAGGCCCTCCGAAAGCGGCTGCTGATCGTGCTCCTGCTCGGGTATGCGACCGCCACAGGCGCCGCACATTGGGGATTTGTCCAGGGCCTCAAGGAGCTGGAAGGCCAGGTGGCGGTGGCGATGGGGGTCTCCCGGACGGAGCGACCGGGGGCGCTCATCGCCGAGGTGTTGAAGTCCAAAGACTTGCGTCACTTCTTGGGCGACCTCGTCGGCGACTCCGCCAGACTCGACGCCTTGCTGGACGTACCGGTTCTGGCTCTGTGGTCCGGGGCGGTGGCGATGGTGCTTTTGCCCGTGTTCCTGATGGCCAGCACCTCCACCACGGTGTCGGTAGAGCTGGAGACCCGCTCGATTCGTTTCCTTGCGCTCCGGACCGAACGCCTGCCGATCGTGCTGGGCAAACTCGCCGGCCAACTCGTGATGGGCGCGCTGGCAGGACTGGCGGGGGTTGTCGTCACCGAGCTTGTCGGGCTCACGTTGATGGTGCAGGTGCCGCCCGTCGCGTTGGCGACCGGCAGCCTGGAGCACATGGCGCGGGCGATGCTTTTCGCCCTCCCCTACGCCGGGCTGGGGCTGTGTGTCTCGCAGTGGTTGGCGCGCGCCAACGTGGCCAGGGTGGTGGCACTGGTTGTGCTGGTCGCGATCACCATCGCCAATCCGGTTCTTTCTGCCTATGCCGACGCGTCGCCCGTCGGCCGCCTCGCCGACCTGACGCGCCTGTTGCTTCCCGGCACCGGGTGGGGCGACGTCTGGCAGGATGATCCACTCGCCTTGGCCCTGACCGCGGCACGAATGGTCGTGGTCACCGTGGCATGGGTCGCGCTCGGATACTGGCGTTTCGATCGGCGGGACCTGTGACCGGCGCTCCGGTCGTGGCGCGCAGCCAAGGCGCAGCGCTCGCGCTCTTGGGCATCGACCGACGTTTCGGTCGGACCCTGGCGCTTGACGGGCTTTCCTTCGCCGTTCCGCAGGGAAGCATCTGCGCGCTGGTGGGAGAAAACGGAGCGGGCAAGACCACTACACTCGGGATCCTGGCCGGGTTTCTGACACCCGACGCCGGCACCGTGGACGTGCTGGGGCTCGGTCCCTACCACGTGGCCACCCACCGCGGCCGGGTTGGCATCCTCCCCCAGGACGCGGAGCTGCCGACCGAGAGCACCCCCGCCGAGCTGCTGTATGCATGGGCGCGCTTGCAAGGGCTGGACGCCGGCGCCGCCCGCCGCTCGGCTGGAGAGTGTCTCGACGCGGTGCTCCTCAGCGACCGGGCTCACCATCGCGTCGCGACGCTCAGTCACGGCATGCGCCGCCGTCTGACCGTTGCCAGCGCGCTGGTCGGCGATCCTGAGCTCATCCTGCTCGACGAGCCAACCTCCGGCTTGGACCCCGCGCAAGCCCGCCACCTTCGCGAGGTGCTCGCCTTGCGTCGCGGTCGTGCGACGGTGCTCATTTCCTCGCACAACCTCCCCGAGCTCGAGTCACTCTGCGATCACGTCGTCATCCTGGAGAAGGGGCGCTGCCTGCGCGCCGACCGCATGGATGCGGTGACGGGTCGCGACCGCGAGGTACGCATCCACCTGGCGCCGCCCTTCCCCGCGGGCCGCCACGCCATCGTCCAGCTTCGCCTGGGTCCCGACGATGCGCGGGACCTCGTGGATGCGACTTCGGAGCTGCTCCGCTCCCTGCTGGCCGAGGGCGCGCGGATCGTCGAAGTCCGGCGCGGCAGCGCGCTCGAGGAGCGTTACTTCGGCGCCGACCGATGATCGCGCTCTTGCTCCTCGTGGCCCCCTCCCCTGGCGACCTGGCGCCCGGAGCCCAGGAGCTCGCCGCCTCGGAGGCTCGCTTCGAGGAGCTGTCCGCCGCCGCCGAGGCCACGGCCACGGCGGTGCTGTCGCTCCAGACCGCGTGGGCCGAGGGCACGCCACCGAAGGCGCCCTGCGACGATCACGAGCGGCTGTCGCTCGGCTGGCGGCTCGAACGCTTCGGCGCGGCGTGGCGTGAGGCGACCCAGGCGCTGCGCGCGCAGACCGCGCGCCTTCGCACCCTGGCGGCCGAGCCGACCGTCTCCCCGCTGATCATCGGCGAAGCGCGGACGCGCCTCGACACCCGGTTGACCCGCGCCGACGCGGTCGCCGACGCCTTCCTACAAGCCAGCGCCTGGGAGGTCTCCTTCATCCGCCCCGTACTCGCCGCCTGCCCGCTGGCTGGCGAAGGTCTGGACGCCGGGCGAGCGAATCAGCCGATTGCGGCGCGCGGCGAGGGCGCGGGGCTTGTGGCGGTGCTGGCCCGCGGTGACGGCGTGGTGTGTCCAGGCGCGCTGCGCGCGGACGACGCCGTGGTCCTGGTAAGCGGCGGACGCGCATGCTGGGCTCCCGACGACACCTGCGCCTGTGAGCCCGATCCCGTCTATCCCGCAGCGGTTTTGGGACCGCCAGTGGTGGATTAGTCACCCATGCCGCCGTTGGCGGCTCCCAAAGCCATGAAACGCCCGTGCGGCATGGGGGACTGCGGTGAGGGGGAGAGCGCCACGTCCCGGCGCGTTATCCAACGCGCCGGGCGCCGCAGGCCGGAAAGCGAAGCTTGGAGGCCGGAGGGAATGGCGCGGTAGGGGAAGGGGCCGGGAAAGTCCGGGCTCTCGCGCCCCTTCCCCGTTTCTGGTTAGAGCGCCAACCAGTCGGCCACCGTCCGCCAGGCGCGCTCGAAGGCGGTGTCCTGGTGACGCTGACGGTGCCGACGCGCCGGCGGGGGGGGAGGAAGGGCGGTATCGGTGCTCGACCCGCTGTCCCAGGTCGTGCCGGTGTCCACACCGGTGGAGCCGCTGTCCCACCACACGCCGGTGTCGGGACCCGGATCGCCGGTGTGCCAGCCGCCGCCGGTGTCCCAACCGCCGGTGTCCCAACCGCCGCCAGTGTCCCAACCCGTGTCCCAGCCGCCGCCCGTGTCCTTGCCGGTGTCCCAGCCGCCGCCGGTGTCCCAGCCGCCGGTGTCGCCGCCGCCGGACCAGCAGATGGACGTACCCGCCACACACGCCTCCCACTCCTTGCATTCCGTGGTCTCGCTGAGACAGGTGACCTGCTCCAGCTCCCAGGCGGTGCGCTCTTCTTCCGTGCATGCGCCCAGGAGCGCGTCAACCGCCGCAAGGCACTCGGCGAGCGTCCCCGACATGAATCCGCAGTCCAGGGCTCGGGTGCAGAAGTCGGTGTAGACCGCCGATGGGTCGGTGTCGGTGTCGGTGTCGGTGTCGGTGTCGGTGTCGGTGTCGGTGTCGGTGTCGGTGTCGGTGTCGGTGTCGGTGTCGGTGTCGG